>JAJYQN010000147.1 GCA_021794595.1 Pseudomonadota bacterium | reverse complement strand
TCGCCAAGGCCTCGAACCGATCCTTGGCCTTGCGCACGGCCTCTCCCCACACGTCTTTGTGGGCAATCTGCTGCTTATTGTTGGCCATGAGCCCTCCTTAGATGACGCCCCAGGGATGAATAAACGGTTGTGCGTACCAACAAATGTTAATATGTACTACACAATGTTGTTTTACATGCATAATATGTCTCCAATAAATGCCATTGTGATGTTATTTGGTTAACAAATAGGCAGTAAAGAACCCAGCTGTTAACATTTCATGTGGTCCGTTCCCGGACTCGCTATTCGTTTTGCGTGCGAGCCGGTATCGGACGCGCGCTAATACGCAAAGCGCGCTATAAGTCGATAGGGGAAATGTCGAGAACCGCGAACGACCTTCGGAAGACCTGCCGAAAGGCGTTGACCGCAAGGAAATGGCTTCCCTAAACGGAACTTCTAAAATGCCGGAGGGCGATGCTCCGACCGATTGACCAACCCCTTACGGGAATGGTGCTTGCTGTTTTTATGAAACGCCCAGCTAGCGTTGCCTGCCTATGGACAAGCACAAGCGATGATGTTTAGATCCTAGCGCAAGAAATTCTTTTTGCCAAGTATGTTCTGTTTCTGGCGGAGATGCATAACCGATAGCCCCTCTTACCAAGAAGGCTGCTGCCCATACGGAATGGGGTGGCGTCGAGCGACCAGAATCATTAAGCCCTTAGCGAGAGCACCCCTCCCCACGCTTGCCCGGATCACTGCGTTACTGGTTGCTCGGCATTCGCATCTTCATTTTGAGTACTTCCACGCGGTGGTTTCGCGCACACATCCCCATATTCCGGCGCTCCTCGAGGATTCTCACTAATCCCCATCGGGTGCAAATGCCCGGGCCACTCGGAAGAGCCGGATCGCAAACCGTTTCGGGACTTCGGTGCGCAGAAGCTTCCAGGCGGCGAGCGCGCGCGTAAGGCGGGCAATCCGCTGCGTCGTCAGTGCCTGGAGACGCGCGACCTCGGCTTGGGCTAAGGCCAATTCACTATCCTGCGCGCCGCGGATGCGGGCCTTTGTGAGTCGTACGGTGTCATGGGCCCAGCGCACCGCTTGGGCCGCGGCGCGGATATTGGCTTGCGCCGTCTGATAGAGCTGGCGGGCGGCCTCCTGGCGTTGCCGTGCCACCACTCGGGCATGCCGAAAGTCGGCTTCCGCCGAGAAGGCTTGCCCCTCGGCGCTCTCGACAGAGCCACCGGTATTGATCAGCGGAAAGAGCGACCAGGAGACCGTGAGACCCACCGTATAATTGCTCCCATGGGTTTGCGTAAAGGCGGTGCGTGCGCTGCCGGGATTTAGCCCCAACCAGTTGTACTGGCCGGTGAGAGCGAGCGTCGGCCAGTACCCGGCTTCTGCCACACTCACCCCCTCCCGGGCGGCCTGCCAGGTGGCGCGGGCCGCTACGACGGAAGGCGCCCTGTTGATCGGGTTCGCATCAGCGGGCAACCGCGCAGGCCCCGGCAAGTGGACGCTGACCCGCAACCGATTATGACTGGGAATCCCAATGGCGCGCGCCAAGGTCTCACGATCTTCTGCCTCCTGCGTGCGGTCATTGATGCGCGTGGTCTCGGCGGTGATCAACTGCTGCAAGGCCTGGAGGACGGCGAGACGGCTTACGACCAGATGGTGGTAACGCTGTTTCGTCAGATCGACGATGCGATGGTCCCAGACCACGATACGGGCGTCCGCCCGCACTCGCACCTGATCGGCGGCCACCGCCTCATAGGCACCCACTACTTTGACGAGGGTCTTGTTGACGGCCGCCTGCAGGCCCGTGTCGGCGGCTGTCACCGTGTCGTCCGCGGCGCGGTAGCCCGCCACGTCCTTGCCGCCATCAAAGAGATTCCAGTTGGCGCTGAGGGTTGTCGCATTGTCGTAGAAGCGTCCGCGGGTGGACACGAGGGTCCCGGCGATGAAGGTCGACGACTGGGGACCCAAAGGGGCGTACAACTGCTCGCTGTCGCTGACCGACAAGGTCGGCAGGAAGGCGGCGAGCGCGGTCAGATGCTGGCCATGAGCCTGGGTCAGCGCCCCTTCGGCGCTTTGGACCGCGTGGGCGTGGCGGAGACTCAAGCGCAAGGCCTGCCCAAGAGTCAGTGTGGGAATAAGCGCAGACCGCGCGGGGGAACGCGCGGCCTGGACCGGTTGCACCCCACCCCACCCTATCAGGCCGGTGATAAGTATCCGACCCCAGAGCCCACCCCAACCCCCTGCGGGCCTGATGCCACTTGGCGCGTCACACCACCAGGACCCCATCCTGCGTGCCCGATCCGCCACTTAGGGAATGCGCAGAGGATTGGCCGCGAAGCGCCGCGCCAGCCGCTCGGCTTGGGCGCGGGCGGGCGCGCTCAAGAGCGTTTGAGCGTGTCGCAAAGCGCGGCGCATGGGCGGGAACGAGAACCCTCGTCGTTGCGCCGCACGCATCAAGGCATACCCCACCATGGGGTTGGGAGTCGCACCCCGCCCGACCAACCAGGTGACCCCCAGGTTATAAATGGCATTGACGACCCCGGCGCGGGCGGCCCGTGTCCACCAGGCATGCGCGGCCCGCGGATCCTGGGTTACCCCCCAGCCGCGATTATAGAGAGTCCCCAGCAGCGATTGCGCCAAGGGCTCTCCGGCGCGCGCGAGGTTCCGGAGTTCGCGGGCAGCATGCCGATCGCCCGCCTGGGCGCCCGCGAGCAAGGCGCGATCCTCGCGATAGGCTGCCCGACCCGCGCGCCAGACGATGGGGTGGTGGGGGGCTGGGCGAATACGGGGCGTAAGAACGCCGGCTGCCACGGCCGCCGCATCGGCGTCAACGAGCCCGTAACCGGTGCGGGGGCTCCAACCGACCGGTGGTCCTTGGGAACGAGCCGTGCGTTTGAGCAAGGCCTCGATGCGCGCAGATGGCACGTGATCTGCCCACAGCAGGGCCGCGACACCCGCGGCCGCGGGTCCTGCCGCCGAGTCCCCGGAAAAGGGTCGCCAGGTATAACCGCGCCCATTATGGGCAGGCATGGCCACACGGGTCTTATCGGGGGCGGCAAACACCGGTTGCCGAAAACAAACCGGCGGCTGCAGCCGACGCAGACCCTCCAAACTGTCGGCATAATCCAGGCACTGCGGGCCGCTATTGGCGTAGGGCTCCGTGAGATACTGTCCGTGATCGCCGCTTCCCGGATCCACGGCGGCAATCGCCATCACCCCCGGGACCGTGGCCGAATTCCCGGCGCCGCCGCCCGTGTGGTCGGAAAGCCATAAGGGACTTACCCCGAGACCGGTCCGGATCGCCACTAACTTGATCGCCCCCTGCGGCCACGGACGACGAGGACGCAGTACTAAGACGCGCCAGCGGGCGATGCGTGATCGGTCGTTGCGCAAGCGGACTTGCAGGATCGGGCAGACCCCGATCGTCTGCGCCAATACCCGGCCCTTGCGATTCGTCACCTCCAGACGGGTCGGCACGCCGTCTTCAGAACAGCGGCCGGAGGCGCGCGGCGGTATGTTGGTTCCCAAAAGCACCACGGCGCGCGCGCCAGGACCCACCCACAGGCGATCATAGGGGCGCGCCGACGCCCCAAACGTCTGAGCGTCATAGCGTTGGCCACCCTGGGTCACCACCTGCGGATGCCACGCCCCTTCGTAATAGCCGCCACCATTGTTACCGGCCCCGGTGAAGAACAGGACGCCAGGATGATCCCTGACGAGACGCGCATACCCCAGCGCCTTCGCCGTAGGCGCAAAGGACACAGGCTGGGGATTGATATCGTCTACCACAATGGCCGCATGGAAGCGGTCGATCAGCCGACGGGCACAGGCCACCGTACGAAGGGGCGCCCCGCCCGGACAAAAGGCAAGCACTGCGCGCGGGGCGATGTCATGAACCACTTGCAGCATCCAGTCTCCCTCGTCGCCCCGGCCCGGCCCGAAGCGCACGACATCGCTTGGCAAGATCCCGTTTCTCGCAAGCACCCGGAAGTTCGCGGCACCTCCGGAGATCACGCCCACCCGTACGCCCTGTCCTTCGTCCCCCGCGCGCCAGAGACGCGTGAAGTGCAGGATGCGGGCGAGCGACGAAACGCCCTCCGAGGCCCGCGCGCACCTTCCGAATCCGAGGCTCACACATAACGCCATGAGCCCCAGCGGCCACCATCCCCATTCCTTTCGAATCATAGGTTTCCCTGCCCCGCCGCTACCGCTGGGGCGCCATCCGGTTCTTTTTCTTCCGACTTTGCTGCGCCAAGGACAAAAACCCGATCCTCTTCTGACACAAGATCCCCCAATTCCTCGACAAGCGGCGTCAAGTAGGCCGCATAATGCCGCCACCGCCCGATCGAACGCGTATAGAGCGGTTCGCGAACCTGCTGGTAGCTGGCCGTGTGCACCACCCGCTTGTTTTCATGAAAGCGCAGGCAGGCGTCGTTCCAGGGCAGACCGCAGTAGTCGAGCAGAGCGCGCACCGTGGGTTCAGGATTCATAACGAGCGTTTCGTACTGAAGTTCGAAGAAGGGCTCCTCGAGTACCGTGCGCCAATGGTCCATAAGGCTCGCGTACTGACGGTAGAAGAAGCCACAGTCGGCGAGGTCGTGGCTGAAGCCATTCGCCTCGCCAAAGTTCTGCATGTAGCACGAGAGCATGGTATCCAAAGGATCGCGCCGACAATGGATGATCCGTGCGCCCGGGAAGAGGAGCGCAATCGCCCCCAGATGCTCAAAATTATGGGGCATCTTGTCCGTCACAACAGCAGCGCTTCGCGACGCCTCGGGAAGCGCTTCCCGGTAGGTGGCGGCCATCCGCGCGAGCGTCTCTACGTTGGCCGCGCGCATATTCTGGGGATAGGGAACAACAGCCGCAACGCCCCGCGCCCTACGCCGCAGGATCATTTCCAATTCCCACAGCTCCCCCGCCCCGTAGACGTCTGGATGGCTCGCAAGAATCTGTTCGGCAAGCGAGGTCCCTGAGCGCGGCATACCGACAATAAAGATCGGGGGGCGGGCGCCCTTGGGCGCCCGCGGGGCATCACGCAGAAAAGTCGGTGTCAAGACCTCCTTGAGTTGAGCAAATCCTTGTTCCGTATCCTCTCGGCGGTAGCCCTTCTCCTGTTTCCGATAAAGATTCGCCGCCGCGAGGTGATGAAAGGCGCCGGCCCAGTCTCCGAGCCTGTCACCCAAGGTCGCTGCCGCAAAATGTAAGGCACAGACCATACCCTTGGGGAGATCGGCGCGCTGCAACCGCGCCTCGATTTGCGTCAAGACCTTGCGCTTCTCGTCACGTCCGCGGGCAAGCCGCGCCATGAGACTCAGGAGTTCAGGATGGTCCGGTGCACGGGCCCACCATTTTTCCACCTGAGCCTTCGCCTCCTGTCCCCTTCCGGTCTGCTCCAGGAGCGCCAACAAAGCCACGCGCGCGGGCCCATAATCCGGTCGCATCTTAAGGGCCACGACAAAACACGCCCGCGCTTCATCCCATTGGCCCCGTTGGACCAACGCCTTACCAAGCCCCACTCGCGCATCCACGTCGCCGGAGTCTAAGCGCACAGCCTGGCGATAGCATTGCTCGGCCTCGGGGAGCAGCCCCCGCCCGTGTTGAATCGCCCCCATACGCATCCACACTATCGGGCTCGGCCGCCTGCGCAAGACCTGCTGATAGACTGCCATAGCATCGTGATACCGGCCTTCTTGGGCCAAGGCCTCTCCCGCTTGCATCAGCGCATCCCCATGCTGCGGATCGCATTCTATAGCTCGCTGATAATAGACCAGCGCCCTTGGCAGATCCCCTCTGGCCACGATTACGCGCCCCAAAAGACACCACACCTTGGCCGAATGAGGCGCCGCTTGGGCCGCTTGATGGAGAACCGCCTCCGCTTCCGCTAAGTGGCCACCCACTGCCAGCGCTTCTCCGAGACGAAAGCGCACCGAGATCGACTCGGGAGAAATCGCAAGCGCCGCCCGCCAGTGGGCAATCGCTCCGATAAAATCCCGCAATCCCGCGCACGACACCCCCGCCGCTTCATGGAGGCCTGCCGTCTCTTCCTGGACGCTCAACGCACCACGGATGGCGCTTAATGCCCGTTTGTGGTGTCCGAGCCCCTGCCACACCACTACGCAACGTAGCAAAACCGCTTCGTTTCCAGGAAACTCCCTCAACAGTCGCTCGGCTTCCGCCACGATGTCTCTGGGGCGCCCCTCCCGGAGCGCATCGATTATGTTGGCCCATGCCGGCTGGGGGCCCTCTGCCACACCCTGGGTCACTGTCTGCGGATCCGTTCCCACTTTGATTACCCCTTAGCCCTATATCACCCAACCGTGTTCGATTGATCTCTTTCCCTGATCGCCTGAGCCCGTTTTCACGGGAAAAATGAGTCGTTATCAACTCCATGAGGCGCACATAAGGCACCCTCCCTGGCGCCTATCCACGCCCTTCTTGCGTTATCGGCGCATACCGCTATCCAAAAGATCCCCCAAAGCTGTTTGAGCCAAAACTATTCCCAAAACTGCTGGCGCTATAACTCGAGCTGTAGGTGTTCCCGAAACTACTATTACTGTAAGTATTCCCAAAGCCGCTAGAGCTATAGTTAGAACTGTAGGTATTCCCAAAGGTGCTTGGGCTTGAGCTGTAGGTGTTGCCGAAAC
>JAJYQN010000070.1 GCA_021794595.1 Pseudomonadota bacterium | reverse complement strand
GCGAGCGGGAACTGCCGCCCATTCCGGCCAAGCAGAACGGCCAACGCGGGCGCATCGCCAAATCCGACGCCCATAACCTCTGGGAGCGATTGAAGGAACACGAGACCGCCGTGCTGCTGTTTGCCAAGGATCCGAACGTCCCCTTTACGAACAACCGCGCCGAGCGCGATCTGCGCATGAGCAAAGTGAAACAGAAAGTGTCCGGCTGCTTCCGCAAGGCTGAGTACGCGCAAGCTTACTGCCGCATATCGAGCTACCTGCAGACCATGGCCAACCAAGGTGTCAACCCCCTCGTCGCCATCCAGATGGCTCTTTCCGGGGAGCTGTACGCGGAACCGGGTGAGTAGTTACCCGCTGCGTCTGTATGTAGGGGCGTAGTAACATGATTACCCCAACATTCCCACCAGGTCCTCGGCCCGCAGATTATGGGATGGTCGCCCCCTCCCTAACCGGCATCAACAGTGCCAAAGAGGAGCGTGTGACATACCACTGCGCCTTAAGATACGCATCTCTGTTCCACGCACTGCGCCCCAGCCTTGCCGATGAGCCCCACACCTTCTGCACGTATATCCATCTCTATAACCCTCGCCATCGCCTCAAGCGAAAAGTGTTCCCGCGCGTAGGCTTGCTCCTGCGCTGAAACCTCGCGCCACTTCGCATCATCCATAAGGGCACCAAGTACTGCTTCTGCAAAGTCCTGCGGTTCATCAGCGGCTCGCAATACCCCCGCTAAATCACCCAACCCCTGCGCCCCGACGGGTGTTGTGACGACCGGTACGCCGTACCGCATGGCCTCAACTACCTTGCCCTTCATGCCGGCGCCAAACCGCAATGGAGCCAAGGCAACCCGAACCGTAGTATATAGCTTGGCAAGCTCCGATTCGGCTACAAACCCTGTTACCGTAACCCGGTGTCCGTCAAGCACCGTGAGTTCGTGCGGCGGATTAGAGCCCGCGAGATATAAATGAACGTCTGGACGCTGAGCCCAGACCTTGGGCATAACGCTACCAACAAGCCAGAGCGCCGCATCTACATTAGGAGGGTGACCGAAACCAGCCACGAACATGACACCGCGCCTGCTGGCTAGGTTTGCGCAAGGGGAGCCGGGAAACTCTTCGAAGCCAAAAACAGGAAGCGTCCTGACGACCTTGTCGATATTTTGATCTCGCAACCACGTCGCCACATGGCCGCGCTCTAAATCCGACGGATAATAAATCACATCGACAGCGGCCCAAATCTTATGCTCAACCTCCCTAATGCGCGCCTCCTCTCGCATCAGATTAACCTGATCCTTCTTTTGTACCTTTGCCTGCTCAGCAAGGCGTAAATGGTGGATGTCGTGACCATAATAGAGGACTTTCGCAACGCTAATCGCTCGGATTTCCCTAACATACTCTATAGCAACGTCAGGTCGGTTCAGGAAAAAATAATCCACTCGCGCCCCGTTCTCGCGAAGCCATTCGCTGAAACCGCCGCGATACTCGTGGCCTCGGTATATTTCGATCCCCATCTGCTCTAGGTCGGCGCCGTACTTCGGATCATACCACCCGTTTCGTGGCCAAAACTTAACGTTCATCCGCATCCGAACAAACAATCGCAACAGATGGACAACGCTCCGGGACCCGGCATCTTTATCAGGGCACGGAACATAATGGTCTATAACAACTATGCAAGGCCTGCCGCGCGAGCGGTCTCGCGCGTTGAATAACTCCGCCCCGTTCTGGTAATGCTCTGCCGCGAGTATCTCACCCCAGCGCCTTCGGAACTTGCGCTGATTTTCCACCTGGTAGGCTTTGATGCCCTGAGTAAGATCGGTACCGTGAGATACGCCTTCATGATGAATAACTGTCGATCGTGGCTGATAGTAGACCTTAAGCCCCTCCGCCCGTACCCGGAAAGCAATATCCGTGTCTTCACAATAAGCCGGCAAATACATCTCATCAAAGCCGCCTAGCTTTCGAAACAACTCCGCGCGGATGAGCAACGATGCCCCCGAACAGTAGTCCGCCTCGCGTACGTAGTTGTAAACACCTTTCGCTGGGTCATCACCTCTACCGAAATTCCATGCGCTTCCGTCGCGCCATACTATACCGCCAGCTTCTTGGAGTCGCCCATTAGGATAGACCAGCTTGGAACCGACCAAGCCACAATCCGCCTTTGTGGTATAGAGGTCAAGCATAGCGTCTAGCCAGCCTGCTGTGACCTCCGTGTCATTATTCAAAAAATACAGGTACTCGCCACGAGCATGTTCGATTGCAGTTCTGTTACAAGACCGGAGAAAGCCGAGATTCTCGGCATTCTCGATGAAGCGGAGCCCCGACACTTGCGCAAGCCTCGTTATCTCCTCGTCCCCAGATGAGTCCTCTACAACAAGGACCTCGATAGGCGCAGCCGGCTCAAAGCGCTGTATCGACATCAAGCATGCGAGGGTCATCCCCAGATTTCCGTAGGCTGGGATGATCACGGAAACCAGAGGCGCTGACGCTCGATTGAAACGAAGGGACTTAAGGCCTTCGCTAATTTCCTCATTCGTAAGAGGGGCTGAGCCCACTAATCGAACATTTGTTGGATCTTGAGATTGCCTCCACGACTCGAAATGCACAATGCCCTCAAAGAGGCCGCCGGCATTTCGGTACAGAAAATACAAAAACCGGGTCTTTACATGATTCGGTAAAGGCAGGCGCAAATACAGACCTCGCCCCCATCGTTTGACAAAGGGGCGGCATGATCCCATAACCGCTCCCCACTCGCCCCTTAAAATCCTTGCTCCTACACGAAATACGCGGGTAAACCTCCATGATCGCGACAACAGCAACTCGTCATACTTCCTACAAACACGCGCCAACTCCTCGATTCTCTTAGCAGCCCCTTCCGCCTGTAGCTGCATGGCTTGTATCTCACGCCGCGCATTTTCTGCGTTTTCCTCATATTGCGCCCTTTCCATTGAAAACACTGCTACTCGCCGCTTTAGCTCGGACAACGCCACACTCGCCGCATCTAGCGGCTGAGTTTCGCCGTCCTTTCTAAAGCCTTGCCCCTTAATTAATGGGCGGGCTGTGCGTACAACATTTTTTCTACGCACCACATCGAGTCGCGCCTCATAGTCCTTTTCCAACCTCCTACATACTTCCGCAAATGCGCTATTTCCATCGATCCCACGAATCTCTTCGTAGCTTTTTAGACCATCCACGATATCATACACGGCGCGCAGCACTGCAGCTGCCCTAACGTAAGCGTTGATGTTCGCTTCACGACTTCGCCCAACAAATTTATCAATGGCATTATGCGCAAACGCGACAATATCAACGTCTCCGCTCACCATCCGCACACGATCGGGCTGAGACGTGTAGCGATTGGTCTTCTCCATCCACTGATGGGTATTAGCATGCGATAGATGGTGTATTGCGATCTCGGAGTCACACGGTATCTGGTACTCGTTATCTGATTTCCGCAATGTGCCGCCATGCACAGTGGGCCGATACTCAATCGAGCCTTTGCGAAATAGCTTCGGATGGCATTCCGGCCAATAGTAGGCGTGCTCATCAAACACACCAAGAATATAGTGCCTTTGCGGTATGCAGTAGATATCGGCGCGCGGATTATGCAGTTCTTTGTCGATAAACAAAACCGCATCCGCACTAAGACACTCATCGTCATCTAAACAGAGAACCCAATCGTACTGGCATTGTGCGACTGCAAAAGCCCTAGTCTCCTCTACAGTGGGGCTCCAGGGCACCGTTATTACCCTATCGACAAGAGGAGTCCCCAATAATACTGTGTTATCTGTTGAGCTTTTATCTATCAGTATCACCTCATCTGCAAATTGCAGCGCTTTTAGGCATGTTGCAATAATTGCTTCCCTGTTAAAGGAAACAACGAATGCGCTTAACTTCTGCCTAGAGCCGTTTGATGAGAAATGCGCCGATTCACTATCACTCATATAGCCACCGATTGAATGTTATTTCTTTTTAATTATTACGCTCATACTGTCTGCTTCTGCGAGTAAATCTGTCCCGCACATACATTTCAGTTTGTGGTAATCAAACGCGGTGCCGTGGCAGTTGTAGCATCGAAGCGGTAGTTTCGAGCGGCGGTACGTGTATATTTCCCCAATACTCTCAAACATATTTTGTATTTCTACTGCATTGAAGTGGGTTCCGTATGAAAGTATTTCCACTTCTTGTGGCGTAAGAGATTTCTTGCCTAAACGTTTCAGGTGCTCCATGGCCAGCAATGTTGACAAAGATGTCTGGTGATATGATGTTTGTCGGCGCAATAGCTGCGCACCAAGGCACCCCAGCGACCCGCGAGTCGCCATACGGGTCGAAAACTCGTCCTTATACAATTGATGTGCCGGATGGCTCGTGTGAATGTCTTCAAGCACATATACCCCTCCATGGGTTAACGCTTTGAGCCCATACTTTAGGCACAGCGACTGGTGCAGCGGGATATGCGATCCGTCCTCGATAATAAGCTCGGGATATGGAGTTCCGGAAAAAAACCCTTGCACAGCGTTTTGGTCCCCCTGATCCAAGGTAACGTAGCGAATACGTGGATCTTTTGGCCAGTCCGGCGCGGGCTGCTCAATGTCTACCCCAACAATCTGTGCGTCAGGGAATTTGGCTAGCAACCAGCGTAATGACGCGCCCTTAAATACCCCGAACTCAACGATAAGCCCGCGAATCTTTTCTGGAAGGTGCTGTTCATAAAATGGGATGTAGTCATGCCAAAATGACTTATCTGTTTCCTGCCATTCTGATTCGTGTAGACTCATAGCCATCGGATCCTTGGGTTTGTCTGTGTCATACTGGGCCGCCCACTCTCCTGTGGTCGTAATTAGATTACACGATCAAGATGCCGGATATCTCTGCTCTGGTGGGCTAGCGGAACGGCGTCCTTGCCTTTTCGCGCTTCGTCTGGCGAACGTGTGCAGACCTGAGTCATGTGCAATGGGATACATGTATTTGCCTTCCGTCCCAACGCGACTCACATTGTGGGCCGCACGGCCCATGATCCGCCCGCTCCACTGCGATATACTGTCGGCCGTCCCGTCGGCAAGCCGTGCAGTCATTGCCGGCCCCGCGTAGGCACCCCCGCTTCGCCAGCGCGCAACATTAATATTCGGGAAAGCGGTGGGCACCATGGGCCACCAAACACAACGGGCGCATACCGGGCTACGTATGCACCTCGGCATACTGAAGTTGAACGCCCATCTTGTCCTTATCAGATACAATCGGGGCCACCCTTAGTTCCCAGGCTATCTGTATATCAGGATCATCCCATCGGATACACCGCTCATACTCCGGCGCCCAGTAATCGGTGGTCTTGTAGAGAAACTCCGCCACATCAGAAAGGGTCAGGAACCCGTGCGCAAATCCTGGCGGGATCCACGCAACCCTTTTGTTTTGAGCCGAGAGATTGAAGCCCGCCCATTTCCCAAATGTAGGGGAGCTCTTGCGGATATCCACGGCGACATCGAATACCTCGCCCTCGATGACGCGGACAAGCTTACCCTGGGGCTGCTGGATCTGGTAATGGAGGCCCCTTAAGACACCCTTCTTGGATCGTGAGTGGTTGTCCTGGACGAACTCATAATCGATCCCTAGCTCTTTCAGGGTCTTCTTGTTGTAACTCTCGAAAAAATGTCCGCGCTCGTCCTCGAACACCCGCGGCTCGAATAGTAAGACGTCCGGTAACGCCGTCTCAATCACCTTCATGACACCAAGGGCTCCTGGAGTAATCCCAAAAGGTACTGTCCGTAACCGTTCTTCTCCAAGGGGGCAGCGAGCGCCTCGAGACGGGCGCTGTCGATGTACTTCATGCGGTAGGCGATCTCCTCGGGGCAGGCCACCTTGAGGCCCTGACGACGCTCGATGGTGGCGATGAATTGGCCGGCCTCGAGCAAAGACTCGTGCGTGCCGGTATCGAGCCACGCCATGCCGCGGCCCATCAGCAGCACCTCCAGCTGATCGTCTTTAAGATATTGCTTATTGACATCCGTGATCTCCAGTTCGCCCCTCGCTGAGGGTCTCAGATCGCGCGCAATATCCGTGACGCGATTGTCGTAGAAGTAGAGCCCTGTGATCGCATAGCGGGATTTTGGGTTACGGGGCTTTTCCTCCAGGGATACGGCCTTGCGGTCAGGGCCAAACTCGACGACACCATAGCGCTCAGGGTCGTGAACCGGGTAGGCAAGAATCGCCGCGCCCTTGGTATGATCGGTGCGGGTCTGGAGTCTATGGGCCAGATCATGCCCATAGAAGATATTGTCGCCCAGGATCAGGGCGCAAGGGTCGCGCCCTATGAAATCCGCCCCGATGATAAAGGCCTCGGCAATGCCCTTGGGCTCGGCCTGCGCCGCATACTGGATGGTCAATCCCCACTGTGAGCCGTCGCCGAGAAGCTCACTGAAGCGCGGCGTGTCGTGCGGGGTCGAGATCACCAAGATCTCGCGGATCCCCGCCAACATGAGTGTCGACAGGGGGTAATAGATCATGGGCTTGTCGTAGACCGGGAGGAGCTGCTTCGAGATCACCTGGGTGACGGGGTAGAGGCGTGTCCCCGACCCGCCGGCCAGGATGATGCCCTTCATGGCCTCGCCCCACCCGCCTGCCGGGCCGATTCGTACTGCTGGTCGATC
>JAJYQN010000003.1 GCA_021794595.1 Pseudomonadota bacterium | reverse complement strand
TCCGCGCTGCCGTCGGAAGGGGAGATAAAGCCAAAGCCCTTCGATTCATTGAACCACTTCACTGTTCCTGTTGCCATTCTGGTATTGCCTCGATATGTAGAAAGTAAGATACCCCGTTATCCGGGTACTATTGCAGGATAGAAGGAGATTTACGGGAAATTGCCGAGTGGGGCTTTCTGTAACGTCCTTAAAGAGCAGCTGCAATGGGGACTACGCTACGCTACTTCTGGGGTCCTTGCAACTGCTGACATCTCTTAGGCCGACTTTGGTCTGAGACCGGCCACCACCCGGGCTTTTGGGGTCTTGGGGTTTGGGATGTGAACTTCCGCGAAGTCTTATGGACTTATTGGCGGGGGGGCTGGCAAAGTAGCCTCGTAACGTGCTCGAGTAGTCATCGAGCTTTATCGTAAGAAGAATGCAATTTTGGGCGATATTAAGGGGACGGTGTGGTTTTCGACGAACGAGCGCAGGGGCGGGTCCGTATGATGCCGCTGGATGTGAGTGGGCCTGAGGAAATTCGTGCCCGGTTGCGGTCCTACCTGGCGGTCCTCGGAGTCCCCCCGGATCTCGCCGATGCCTGGGTCGAAAAGGCCGCGGAGGGCGCAAGCCACGGGGGGCAGGCGTTCTTGAAGCTACAAGGCTGTATGTCCGATGCCCTATTGGCTCAGGCACCCGGGGTCGAAGATGCATCCGGCTGCGCCGCGCTTTGGCGCCTGTCGGCCTGGCTTTCGGCCGATGTGCGCCGCTTGGCGACGCTCCCGCTTTCGCCGCCCCTGACTCGGCAGTCAATGGCCTCGGAGCGGCTAAAGCCATGAGCCGCCTTGGGCGGCCGAAGCGACAGGCGCTGGTGTGGCGGGGAGGTCTGCTCGCGATTTTGGTGCTGATTCCGAGTGTGATCGCAAGCCAGTTCATGCTCGAAGTCCTACCACACCCGGGCTTCCGGCTCTTAAACGACAGCTTAGCGACCGTCTTTGGGTTTTTGTTCGGGTGGATCTCGATCGGGCTTTGGATTTCACTGGCCGGGGCGGTGCTTTTGCTGTTTCGTCGGCGCTCGCGTCTCGAGTCCGGGGCCCAGGCCTCGAAGGAGGCCCCCGCGCGTACGGCCCTTGTCATGCCGGTGTATCGCGAGGATCCGGCGCAGATCTGTGCGCGACTTGAGGCCATCTACCGCTCTTTGGCGGCGACCGACCGCCTCTCGCAATTCGATTTTTTCCTCTTGAGCGACAGCAACGACGCCGACGCCTGGGTCGAAGAGGAGGTGGCCTGGGCCGATTTGCGCGCCCGCCTCGGGGCGGATGCCCGGATCTTTTATCGACGACGGCGCAATAACATTAAACGCAAGAGCGGCAATATCGCCGATTTTTGTCGGCGCTGGGGCCGTCAGTACCGTTATATGGTGATTCTTGATGCCGATAGCCTTATGAGCGGACGGCTTTTGACCCGACTTGTCGAGCTCATGGAAGGCAATCCCACCGTCGGTCTCATCCAGACCCTGCCGGCCGCCATTCATCAAAATACCCTGTTTGGTCGTGTGCAACAGTTTGCCAATCGTTTGTATGGGCCGGTGTTCGCCGCCGGTCTTCATTTTTGGCATGTCAGCGAGGGTCATTACTGGGGCCATAACGCCATCATTCGGGTCGCACCCTTTGTGCGCCACTGTGCGCTCCCGAGGCTCCCGGGCGCTGGCGCTTTTGGCGGCGAGATTATGAGCCACGATTTCGTCGAGGCGGCGCTCTTACGGCGCGCCGGCTGGGGGGTGTGGCTCGAGCCGGGACTCGAGGGAAGTTATGAGGAAACCCCGCCCACCCTGCTTGATGAGTTAAAGCGCGACCGGCGCTGGGCCCAGGGCAATATGCAGCACGCCCGCTTGGTGTTTGCCCGCGGCATCGTATCGCCGCACCGGGTCGTCTTTCTGAACGGCATCATGTCGTACGTGTCCTCGCTCCTATGGCTCGCGTTCTTGGTGCTGTCGAGTATCGAGGCGGTGTGGCATGCGTTGGTGCCGCCCCGCTATTTTCCGAGCACCCATGTGTTGTTCCCGATTTGGCCGGTATGGCATCCCGAATGGGCGGTGGCGCTCTTTTGGTTTACGCTCGCGATCTTGTTCGTCCCTAAGGTGCTTGCGATCGCGCTCACGGCGGTCCGTGGCCGCATGCGGTCTTTTGGTGGCACGCTGCGGCTTTTAGCAGGTGTCGTGCTGGAGAGCGTGCTATCCGCGATCCTGGCCCCAGTGCGGATGTTGTTTCATACGGTATTCGTGGTCTCGGTCCTGGCCGGCCGCAAGACCCAATGGGGGCCTCAGGCGCGTGGTGACAGCAGCACGACCTGGCGCCAGGCCTTGCGCTACCATAGCGCGGGGACGATTCTCGCCGTGGTCTGGGGGAGCCTGATCTACGTGATAAGCCCGCATTATTTTTGGTGGCTCCTGCCGGTTATGGCGGCCTGGCTCATCGCCATACCGGTGTCGGTTTGGATTAGCCGGGTGCGCCCGGGGGTTGCGGCCCGCAGGCTCGGACTCTTCTTGACCCCCGAGGAGATTGAGCCGCCGGCGCTTCTCCAGCTCTTCGCCGAGTGCGCTAGGGCCCCGTCATTGAAACGCGGCACGGCCGCGCGCGGGTTTTTGGCGGCGATTGTGGATCCGGCTGTGAACGCCTTACACTGTGCGCTTCTGAAGCCGTCCGGAACGCTCAGCGATGGCGTCGCCTTGAGTCGCCAACAACTGATCTTGATGGCTATTAAAGACGGGCCGCGGGCGCTGTCGGCGCACGATCGTCTGCGTATATTAAGTGACCGCGAGACGGTGATGACTTTGCATTGGCGGGTCTGGGCACTGCGCGATCCGCGGGCGCGGTATTGGTTGGACGAGGCGCGGGTCTCTGGTACGTTGCCAAGACCGAACTCGCCCGTCGCCCAGGCTTCAAGCTAGCGACAGAATAATGGGAGAAGAGGGAGACGTGGGGATGTCGAGGTGGGGACGCGCGCTGATCGTGAGTGCGGCGATGGTTTTTGGTTTGGGGGGGTGTGCCACCCTGGGCGCAGTGCATTCGGCAGAGGCGCAAGCGCGCCTTGCTACTCGCCAAAGTCAACAAGCCTTGGCGATAGCCCGCGCCGCGAAGCGCCAGGCGGCGGACAAGGTCCTGCGCCAGCAGGTCACGGCGCTTATGACGGAACAGAAGGCGCTGTTAGAGAGCGTCCAGCGTATCGAGTCGCGGGCGGCCTACGCGCGGCGGCAGAGGATCGCGCAGCACGTCGGGCTTTCGCCGGCCATGAAGAGCGCCGCGAACGTGGTCTTTGCCCGGGTGGTGGCCCAGGCACGCATGCTTGCGGCCAAGCCCTATAAGGCGCCGCCCGCTATTTCCCCGGCTCTCCAGAAGCTGAGTTTTAGCGATTACGGGAAACTGAGTCTGGTCGGGCGGCCCACGGGCTGGCCGGCGGCCAGTCCGTTTCATCTTGAGCTGTACCCGGCGGGCTATCTCTTTACGTGGCCGGAACGGATCGCAATCGTAGCCGGCGGAAAAAGCTGGGTGGCGCATCCGCCGCTCGCCGTGAACGGCGATCCGGGGCTTGCCAAACAGCTCTCAGGATCGGTGCCGACCGCGGGTTTCAGCGCTTATACCGCGTTTGGTCAGGGTCCGGCCGTGCACGAGTTTTTGTCGTTCCTTGGCGCCAGTTATTTCCGGGCCGTAGGCAAAGGTCAGTCGTGGGGCCTATCGGCGCGCGGCGTGGCCGTGGACACGGCGCTTCCGCATCGCGCCGAGGAGTTCCCGTATTTTCGGGCGTTTTGGATACTGGCGCCTCACAAAGAGGCCCGTCGCCTGGTGTTCTGCGCCTTGCTGGATAGTCCAAGCCTCACCGGGGCGTATCGTTTTATTGCCCGGCCAGGGCGCCAAACGATAGTGGCCGTGAAGGCGGTCTTATTTGAGCGCCAACATGTCCGCAGGCTCGGGATCGCGCCTTTGACAAGCATGTTTCTCCAAGGCCGCTTTAGCCACCGGCGTTTTGATCACTTGGTGCGTAGCGCCCATGATTCCGACGGCCTGTCGATCGCGTTGGCGGGCGGCCAGCGCCTGTGGTGGCCTTTGCGCAACCCCCGGCGGATCGCCATCTATCGCTTTCCCTTAACCAACCCGCAGGGCTTTGGTCTCATGCAAAGGGCGCGGCGCGCTGGGGACTATCGGGCCTTCGGCATGCATTACGAGGACCGGCCCAGCGCCTGGGTGACGCCCGAAGGGGGCTGGGGGCCGGGGCATCTCGTGTTGGTCGAACTGCCGACCAACTCGCAGACGAACGATAATATTTCGGCGTTTTGGGTCCCGCAAAACCAAGGGAATCCGCAACAGCCTCTGACCTTTCGTTATCGTATCGCGTGGCAGGGCCAAGATCCCGTGGGCGCGCATCTGGGATACGTGGTCGCCGGGCGCCATGCGGGCCGGAACGATAACCGTAACGAGACCTATGTCATCGATTTTGCGGGTCAGGCGCTGGAGGCCTTCGCCCCGACCGCAGTGACCCCGTTGGTGCACGTCTTTGGGCCCGCGCGAGTGGTGAACGCCTGGGTGACGCGTAAGGGTCCCGGGAGCTTTCGGCTGCAATTTAAGCTCGCGCGCACCGGCTCCGGGGTGGTGACGATCCATGCCGCGCTTATGGACGGCGCGCGCCGTTTGACCGAGACCTGGGCCGGGGTGCTTCCCCACACCCACTAGCAGGCCGCACGCCGCGGCTTGGTTCCCCGAAGGGGGCCAGGTCCGCGCGTAGCCGATATCGGGGTCTAGGCCAATTCGCTAGAAATGGTAGCGCAGGCTGAGCAAGATGCTTTGCAGGTTTTGTCCGAGACGGTGTCCGCCGTGGATCCACTGATACTGGAGTCGGCTACTCCAATGGGCCGCGAAGCGATAGGAGAGCCCGGCCCCGAGGAGCGGGTTGAGTCCTTGCGCGGACGGACGGCCAGATGGGCTCTCGCTCCAATGGGCCCCTCCGACGAGCCCGATCAGGTGAACGCGCGCGGCCAGCGGGTAGCGCGCGCTTACGGCGAGGCTGAAGATGGTCATCTCAAAGCTTGTGATCGACTCATAGCCTAAGCGCACGGCAAAGGCCTGATCGAGGCGGTAGGCCCCGGAGAACCCGAAGTCTTTAGCGCGGCCTACGCCGCTTGCGCGCGAGAGGCCGATGTTCGCGCCGATACTCACGGGCCCGGCGGCATGGGCGTAAGGCGCGAGTAGGGCCATGAGCGCAAGTGCGCCGGTGTGGAGTGCGATGCGGGATCTCTGCTCCACGGGGCCGTTCTCGAGTGGTTTTCTCGACACACGGTCGTTGTGATCATCGCCTCGGGTCTGCAAGTAGTCTAAGCTTACATCCATGTCTTCCACATCTCCCCCTTTGCGTGCGCTTCTGGATGCCACCTTGGCTCATTACAATGATCGTGCCGAGGCCTTTTGGCTGGCGACCCGCGACCATGATGTGCGCCAAAACTATGAGGCCTTGTTTGCGGCCTTAGGCCCTGGCGGCCCGTGGACGCTGCTCGATTTGGGTTGCGGTCCGGGACGAGATCTTAAGGCCTTTGCCGAGCAGGGCCATCGGGCTATCGGGGTCGAGGGCGCGAGCCGGTTCGTGGAGATGGCGGCGTCTTACAGCGGCTGCGAGGTGTGGCACCAGGATTTCTTGGCACTCGATCTGCCGGCGACGTTCTTTGATGGGGTTTTCGCCAACGCCTCGCTTTTTCATGTGCCGCGACAGCATCTGGCCTCGGTTCTGGCGTCTCTTTATGGGGCGCTACGTAAAGGCGGCGCCCTCTTTTGTTCGAACCCCCGCGGGCATAACGAAGAGGGTTACCATGACGGCCGCTATAGCGTCTTCTACGATTGGCCGACCTGGAGCGCCATTATGAGCGAGGCCGGGTTTAACGAGGTGACCCATTATTATCGGCCGACCGATGCGCCGCCGGAGCGGCAGCGCTGGCTTGCCAGCGTCTGGCGCAAGGGGGCTTAGGGTGAGTGGGCGGTCACGAGGGCTTTCGGGCGGTGTCTTGGTCGTGGCACTTTGTGCAGCCCCGGTGCTTTGGGCCCATAGCCCCCCGCAGCCGGCCTTATTCGGAATCCCGCTCGCGCATGCCCGCCGGGCGGTGTTGGAGAAGGCGCTGGTGGCCGCGCACATGACCTTGGTTCGGGGCGGCGCGCATCGTTGGTATGACGTCTATCACGTCAATGGGGCGCTAAAGCACGCCACTATCCTGGCGGTGAGCTTCACGGCCCATGGGCGTTTTGCCAAGGCCATGTATGTCTTCCCAAGCTTCATCAGTACCAAGCGCCTCGGTCAGGTGGTGCATCTTGTGACCGCCAAGTACGGGCCGCCCGACAAGACGGTGGGCGACGCCCGCATAGGCCCGGTGCGGGTGATCTGGCGCTTGCCGCACGCTTTCGAGATCATTGTAAAAAGGCGCTGGCCCAACCCCACTACCTTTTTGACCATCGAAAACCACAGGATGCTTGGGCGCATGAAACACGAACAAAAGCGGTCCTTGGCTCATAGCAGCGCGTTCTAGTCGTCGCGCTTGGGAGGAGGGGCGGTCTTTAGGCTGAGGTTGCCCCCCTAAGCCCCCTAAAAATGCCCCCCAACGCCCAGAGAATCAAGCGCTTGGGCGTTTTTTTGTCCGGTGGAATGTAGGCATGTAATACTTGCGATAATGCTTGCAATGTGCTGTT
>JAJYQN010000017.1 GCA_021794595.1 Pseudomonadota bacterium | reverse complement strand
GCCTGCGGCCAAGACGGCCAGGTCCGGGCCAAGGCCCGTGTCGGTCGAAGGAGTCCGGCCCCGGCGGCCACCGCCAAGGCGGTCCCGGAGACGGCCTGCTTTAAGAAGGTTCTGCGTGGAAGGTTCACTAAAAGGTTCTCCTGACTCAGAATGTAAGAGGTCTATCCTCTGGGGTAGAGACGACGCGATACCGAAAAATATTCCCGCCCCAACGCACCCAGCCTTTTAAATTTGCCCCGCCCCAAAATAACCCCGCCGCTTGCGACCTGCCAAGCGATCGTCGCGGTAACGATTGCTCACATTCTGCGGCTCTCCACTCATATACATTAGATCCCCATGACACCAGACCCTTGCCGCGTCCCAAACAGGGCCTACCCAACGATGCGCCGCGGCGTCCGATGATCTCAGCCATGACGACAAAACCGAAGCCCCGCGCCAACGCCACGTCGAGCGACCGCTTAGCTCGCTGTCGGAGCTACGAGGGCCCATTAAGGGCGGTCGTGATTGTCCTCCCCCTTCTCCTCTCTGGCTGCGCCTTAGGACCACGCCTCCACCTACCGCGCCTCGCCATCCCCGGGCACTTCCTGAGCTCCCCCCAGAACGCCCGCCCGGCATGGCCCACCAAAACTTGGTGGCGCGGCTTCCGCTCACCCTCTCTTAACACCTTTATGGGCTTGGCGGAACAACACAACTTCACCATTCGCATCGCCATCGCGCAATTGGAGGCAGCCAATGCCGAAGTCCAGGTACTTGGGGCCCCTCTCCTACCCACACTGAGTGCCAACGGCGGCGGCCAGTGGCAGCGGAGCCCCCAGGTGCAGGTCCCGTTTGGTAGTGCGCGCAACGCGAGCAACCGGCAGTTTTCCGCATCCCTACAGGCCTCCTACGAACTCGATTTTTGGGGAAAGAACCGCGATGCCTTGCGCGCCGCCCAGGCCAGTGCCGCGGCCTCGCGCTTTAACCGCGACACGGTCGCCCTCACCGCCATGAGCGCCGTTGCCACGACCTGGTTTCAGATCTTGGCGGACCGCGCCGCGCTGACGATCGGCCTCCACAACCTCGCTGCAGCGCAAACCCTTTTGGCTCAGCTCAAGGCCGAACTGGTCGCTGGCACCACCGACGCCCTGGCCGTGGCCCAGCAATCAGCCCTCGTGGCATCCGAACGAGCCAGCATCCCGACACTGCGCTCGCAATTGCGTCAAGAAACGCTTGCGCTCGGTATCCTGGTCGGCAAGCCCCCCGAACTCTTAGCGATACCCAAAGAGCGATTAGCGAGCCTTACGGTCCCAAAGATTACATCCGGGCTCCCGGCGCAAGTCCTGGAGCGCCGCCCGGACATTGCCGAGGCGCAGGAGAACCTAATAGCCGCGAACGCCAACGTACGAGGCGCCATCGCCGACTTTTTCCCGTCCATCAGCCTCACCGGATCGACCGGCTGGACGAGCAGCGCCTTAAGCGCGCTCCTCGCCCCGGGGTCGCTGTTGCTGAGCGCCGCCGCCTCGGCCACCCAGCCGATCTTCGAAGGCGGTGCCCTCATGGGCAAACTCGCGGTCGCACGCGCGAGCTATAGGGAGGATGTGGCCCTCTACGAAGAAGCGGTGGTCCAGGCGTTCACAGACGTCGATACCGCGCTCACCTCCCTACATTATGCAAGCGAGCACGAACGGCGCGAAGCCGAGGCGGTTGCCGAGGCCCGCACCGCACTTCACGCAGTACGCGCCCAACTCGCCGCGGGCATTGTCGACGTGAGCGCCGTCCTCACGGCCGAAGAGACACTTCTAGCAGACGAGAACTCGTACACCCAGGCACAACTTACGCGACTGGACGCCGCGGTCAGTCTCTATAAGGCCTTGGGCGGCGGCTGGCATGCGCCCGCCTCACTGTCGGCAGGACATTAAAACTATGACGCAACCCCGGCGCATCCTCGCGGCCCTACTCATCGCCATCGTAGGTCTTTTGATCTATCGTCTCGTTCACCCCTCTCCCGGGGCAAAGTCAGCCCACCCCCCGATTCCGGTACGGGTAGCCACCGCCACCCGCGCCAATGTACCCCTCTCGCTCGCTGCCATAGGAACGGTACAGGCCTACCGAACCGTAACCGTAGAACCCATGATCACAGGCCCTCTTACCGCAGTGGACTTTCATCAAGGTCATGTCGTCCACAAAGGACAGTTGTTGGCCACCATTGATCCACGTCCCTATGAGGCAGCGCTTGAACAGGCCTTGGCCAAGGAGGCCCAGGATCGGGCCGCCTATGCCGCCGCCCAAGACACTCTGAAGCGCTACGATCTTCTGATCGCACAGCACTATATTTCCGCGGAGATCGTGGCCCAGCAAAAGGCCACGATAGCCGAGGATCAAGCGCTGCTGGCTCAAGATCGTGCCACCATCATGACGGCCCGTACCAATCTCAGCTATACCGACATTCGGGCACCGATCACCGGGCGTACCGGCCTATTGAACATCAATGCCGGCAATATCGTGGACCCGGCTTTGAGCGGTGGAATCGTAACGATCACCACGCTGCAACCGATCTATGTCGTTTTCAGCTTGCCGCAACAAGACCTTCCCGAGGTCCAGGTGGCCATGAAGTCACAGACGAGTCTTGTGACGGCCCTGACCGGGCTTAGCCATCATCCCACCGTCATCGGTCACGGACGGCTTGCAGTGCTGAACAATGTCATAAGCCCGACCACCGGTACTCTGACCCTAAAGGCACGGTTCGCTAATCGCTCGCTTACGCTCTGGCCCGGGGCCTTCGTCAATGTCCGCTTGGCGGTCCGCACTGAACACAACGTCCTAGTCGTGCCATCTCTTGCCATCCGGCAAGGGATGGCCGGACCTTTCGTCTATGTCATACAGCCCGCCCAGACGCGCCGCGGCTTAGGCGCTGCCGGCACGAGGCCGCGACCAGACA
Organism: Pseudomonadota bacterium; assembly: GCA_021794595.1. Taxonomy (GTDB): domain Bacteria; phylum Pseudomonadota; class Gammaproteobacteria; order Acidiferrobacterales; family Acidiferrobacteraceae; genus Acidiferrobacter. Next base: position 26,690 of record JAJYQN010000017.1, on the reverse strand, counting down.
ATACGGTAGCCGCCCTACCGGTACGACTCGGCTTCTCAAACGAACACATAACGGTTATTCAGGCTGGCCTCAAAGCCGGTGATCAAGTCGTTGTCGCAGGGGGGTCCCGACTGCGTCCCCGCTCCCACGTCCGCATCGTCTCTTCACCCGCTGCGGCCCGCACAGCGCCTACCGAACGATGAATATTTCGCGGCCTTTCATTGACCGGCCGATCGCGACCACGCTTCTTGCGGTGGCACTGTTACTGGTCGGCGTTCTGGGCTATCGGGCCCTGCCCGTGGCGTCTTTACCATCGGTGGCATTCCCAACGCTCCTCGTTACTACCAAACTCCCTGGTGCAAGTCCGGCCACCATGTCCGAACTCATCACGGCCCCGCTTGAGCGCCAGCTGGGAGAGATTGCCGGATTATCCGCCATGAGTTCGGTGAGCTCCCTCGGGACAAGTGCTATCACCCTCCGATTCAAACTGACGGAGTCGCTCGATTCAGCGGCCCAGGGCGTGCAAGCCGCCATCAATGCCGCAGCCGCCACCCTCCCGCCGAATCTTCCTTATCCGCCGGTCTACACCAAGGTCAACCCGGCCGATCCCCCTATCCTCACCCTGGCCATGACGTCCCGCACCGAGCCCCTCTATGCCCTGGCGAATGCCACGGACACCCTCTTACAACCGCGCCTCAGCGAAATTCCAGGCGTCGGCCAAGTGACGGTGGAAGGAGATATGAAAAAGGCCGTGCGGATTCACATCAACCCGACGCGACTTGCCGCCTACGGCCTCTCGCTCGAAGACGTCCGCACGGCGCTTAGTAACGCCAACCAAAATGGCCCCAAAGGCGGTCTCGAAGGCCGCACTCAGGCCTTTTCCCTCGGTGCCACCGATCAGTTGACCACGGCCCGCGGCTTTCGTCATGTCGTCATCGCGTCGGTAAACGGAGCCCCCGTCACCCTGGCCGATGTGGGATCGGTGCACGCCGGGCTCCAAAACCGCATCGTGTCTGCGACCTACAACGGGACACCGGCCGTGCTTCTCAATGTCAAACGCGAGCCCGATGCCAACATCATCCAGACTGTGACGCGGGTAGAGGCAGCTCTTAAGTCCTTGCAAAAGTCGCTGCCACCCAACGTTCACGTCCACATCGTAGCCAACCGCACTGCGACCATTCGCGCCTCGGTCGCGGATGTGGAGCTCACGCTTGCGACCTCGGTCGTTCTCGTCATTCTCGTGATATTTGCCTTCCTACCGAGCGCACGCGTTGCCCTGATTCCGGCTGTCGCCCTGCCATTGTCGCTAATCGGCACCTTTGCCGTCATGCATGCCTTTGATTTTAGCCTCGACAATCTCTCGTTGATGGCCCTCACCGTGGCCTCTGGATTCGTCGTGGACGACGCGATCGTCATGATCGAAAACGTGACGCGCTTTATCGAGAGCGGGCTTGCCCCCCGGGAGGCCGCCTACCAAGGCGCCAAGCAGATCGGATTTACGATCCTGTCACTCACTCTCTCTTTGATTGCGGTATTTATTCCCTTACTTTTTATGCCAGGTTTAGTGGGGCGTCTATTTCGCGAGTTCTCGGTCACATTGGCCGTTGCCGTGACAATGTCTGCGCTTGTGTCGCTCACACTCACCCCCATGATGTGCGGCCACCTCCTTCGGCCGCTCTCGGTTCGGCGCTCCCCGCTTAGCGTATTTATAGAGCGCCAATGGCTACGCTTACGCGAATGGTATCGACAAAAACTCGTGGGGGTTTTGCGGCACCAGACGCTGGTGCTCGGACTATTTGGTCTCACCATCGTAGCCACCGTGGGTCTTTATATGATGGTCCCGAAAGGTCTACTGCCGACACAAGACACAGGGCAGCTGACGGTAGTGACCAAAGCCCGTAACGATATTTCCTTGCAGGCGCTGCAAGTCCTAGAAAACCGGGCCGTGACGGTCATTCGCCAGAACCCGGCCGTAGCAAACGTCACGTCTTTTGTGGGCACCGGACTCACAAACCCGACACCCAACACCGGCCGCTTGAGCGTCACCTTGCGCCCGATCGGTACTCGCCCACCGATTGCGCGCGTTCAAGGCGCACTGCAGAGGGCCTTAGACGTGATCCCGGGGCTGCGAAGTTACATTCAGCCTATCCCGGGTATCACTTTGTCGTCGCGGGTCTCCGACACTCAGTACCAATACATGCTCACCGATAGCGATGGCCCACGCCTTGACCGGTTCGCAAACCTTCTTGCCGAGCGGCTGCAAAGCAACCCCCTTTTGCGCGACGTCGCCGTAAATGCGGGCGAGACCGGGCTTGAAGCGGCCATTGATATGAACCGCACGCGGGCCGCCGCCCTCGGGGTCACTATGCAATCCCTCGAAAGCGTCCTCTATGACGCCTACGGCCAACGCGAGATCTCGACCATTTACACCCAAAATAACCAATATCGCGTCGTTCTTGGGGTCGATCGGCGTTTTCAGGTCGGTCCTTCAGATCTTGCCAACCTGTTTGTGCCGAGCACAAATCAAGCGCAAATCCCACTCTATGAGGTCGCCCGCATCCGGATCCGCAGGGTCCCGCTTGCCATCACCCGGGAAAACCAGTTTCCGGCGGTGACGATGAGTTTTAACCTAGCACCGCACGTCTCGATCGGAACGGCCGAACGCGCCATCCGCCGCACCGCGGATCTCCTCAATAAGCCTGCCTCTATCGTCGGCACCTTCACGGGGGCGGCGGCGCAATTCCAAAAAGCGTTACATGACGAACCTTGGCTGATTGGCGCCACGCTGATTGTGGTCTATCTCGTATTGGGGATTTTGTATGAGAGCGCAATCCATCCTCTCACCATCATATCCACGCTCCCGTCGGCCGGAATTGGCGCTCTTTGCGCATTGCTTGCCACCGATACGCAATTCACCATCGTGGCCCTGGTTGGCATCGTGCTGCTCATGGGTATCGTCAAAAAGAATGGGATCATGATGGTCGATTTCGCCATTGAGGCGCAGCGCCAAGGCCTCTCGCCCGAGGCTGCCATTATCGAGGCCGCGGTGTTGCGTTTCCGCCCAATCGTCATGACAACGCTTGCCGCGCTCTTTGGCGCCATCCCCTTAGTTTTGGAAGGCGGGGCCGGCGCCGAACTGCGTTTGCCCTTAGGCATCACGATCATAGGCGGCCTTCTCATAAGCCAGCTGCTGACACTTTTTACGACGCCGGTGATTTATCTGGCCTTAGACCGCGTAAGTCACGGTCGTATGCGCCGCACGATATCATTCCCCTCCCCGTAAACCATGAATCTCTCCGCCCCCTTCGTTAAACGACCTATCGGGACGATCTTTCTGGCCCTTGGCGTGATGCTGGCAGGCCTTATCAGCTTTCGTCTACTGCCGGTTGCGGCGGTCCCCAACATCCCGCTCCCCGCCTTCGTGGTGTTTGCAAGCGAACCGGGCGCCAATCCCGAGACCATGGCTGGCACGGTGGCCGCGCCTCTCGAACGCGAACTTGGCCAGATCCCGGGACTTGCCCAAATGACCTCGGTCAACTCCACCGGATCGAGTTCTGTCGTCCTGCTCTTTTCTACTCAAAGCCGGGCGACAAGTGACGCCTATGCCATCCAGGGCGCAATCAACGCCGCGCTCCCAGATCTTCCCGCCAATCTCCCGAGCCGGCCCTACTATAAACAATTTAATCCGGCCTCTCGCCCGATCCTAACCATGGCGCTCACCTCGACAACCGAGAGCCTGGGAGCCATCTACAACACCGCCAATACCCTGTTGGTTCAACGTCTCTCCCAAGCACCGGGCGTGGCCCAAGTTCTGCTCAACGGAGCCGAGTCCCCGGCGGTCCGGATTGCGGTGTGGCCAGGGGCCCTTCAGCGCGCCGGGCTCACCGCGGCCGACGTCTATAATGCCGTGCGGGCTGCGAATGACCTCAGTCCTCTTGGCGAACTGAGCGGCCCACAAACCGACTATATCCTCGCTGTTAACGGGCAGCTGCATAACGCCCGCGCCTACCGGCGCATCGTGTTAAAGAGTAAAGGCCCGGCCGTCGTTCGACTGGGGGATGTGGCATCGGTTCGCAATAGCATCGCCAACACCCAACTGGCCGCCTGGGATGGCACTCGGCCCGCCATCCTGGTCACCATCACCAAGGCCCCAGAGGCCAATGTCATAGCGACCGTCGACCATATTAAAAAACGGCTTCCGGCCATTCGCTCCTGGCTGCCACACGACATTCACCTTCATATCCTCACCGATCGCACCACCACCATTCGCGCGAGCATTGCCGATATCGAGATCACGCTTCTGATTACGATCGTCCTGGTGCTTGCGGTCGTGCTCGCGTTCATGGGCCGCGCCGGCCCGACGCTCGCGGCCGGCGTAACGGTCCCGCTTTCAATCGCCGGCACCCTGGCAGGAATGTGGGCCTTGGGCTTCTCCTTGGACAACTTCTCCTTGCTCGCCTTGACGATATCGGTCGGCTTTGTGGTCGACGATGCGATCGTCATGATCGAGAATATCGTAGCTCGTCTGGACCGGGGCGAAAGCCCTTTAGAGGCGGCACTCAAGGGCGCGCATGAAATCGGCTTTACCGTCATGTCCATCACCTTGTCGCTGATTGCAGTTTTTATCCCGCTCACGCTGATGCCGGGCGTTCTGGGAGAACTTTTTCACGAATTTGCCGTCACCTTAACCCTCGCCATCGGCATGTCGGCGCTCGTCTCGCTCACGGTGACGCCTATGATCTGTGGGCACCTGCTACGGACGACGCGTGAAGGCCCACCGCCTGCTCTGATTTTTAGACTCTTTAACCGGGCATACAAGCAATCCCTGCAAACATACACAAAGACCCTGGATTGGGCATTCGCCCATCGAGGCACGATGCTGACCCTGACCTTGCTCACGGTGCTCGTGACGGTGGGTCTTTATATACGCATCCCCAAAAGCTTCCTGCCCGAGGAAGATACCGGCCTTATCATCGGCAATACTATCGCGGGCCCAAGCGTATCCTTTGCGCGCATGAAGGTGTTACAAGGACGGGTCGTAAAGGTGATAAAAAACGACCCTGCGGTGGCGACAGTGAGTTCAAGCGTCGGCGTCGTAAACGGCTTTAGCACGCCCAATCGAGGCAAACTCTTTATCGGCTTAAAACCCCGCGCCCACCGCGATCTTTCCGCGCGCGCGGTCATAGCTAAACTGCGGCCGCAATTGGCGCGCATTCTCGGCATTCAAACGTTTCTGCAGGTCGCCCAGGACATCTTCGTCGGCGGCCGCAGCGCGAACGGCCAGTTCCAGTTTTCCGTCCTCGATCCCTCGCTGCGGTCTTTGGGGTCAGCCACCACACTCATCGAAAAACGTATCGCGAAACTCCCCGGGATCCGCGATGTCTCTTCGGACCAAGACAAGCCAGAGCCGCAGATCACAGTCGTCATCGACAGGGCCGCCTGCGCGCGCCTCGGCGTCTCGGTGGCCGCCATCGATGGTGCGCTGAACAATGCCTACGCCCAGCGCCAGGTCTCGCGCATCTACGATGTCAGGAGCCAGTATGATGTCATCCTGAAGACTCGGCGATCGCTCACAATGTCGCCCCGCAATCTCGATCAGCTGTACGTTCCCGGCACGGCGGGCCCGGTCCAGCTTCGCGCGGTCGCGCACTTCGTTCGCACCGCAACGCCCCTATCCGTGCGCCACGACGACCAAGTGCCTGCCGCCGCCATCAGTTTCAATCTCGCGCGAGGCCAAGCCCTAGGCCCTGCGATCAAGGAGATTCAAAAGGCCGTAGCCGCGCTTCCTTTACCGCAAAGCGCGCATATCGCTTTCGGAAGTAACGCCAAATATTTTCTTCAATCCCTGACCGCAGAGCCGCTCCTGATTCTAGCGGCCCTTGCCGCTATCTACATCGTCTTGGGCGTTCTGTACGAAAGTCTGACCGAGCCGCTCACGATCCTATCCACATTGCCGTCGGCGGGAGTCGGGGCGCTCCTGGCCTTAACGCTTTTTGGCATACCGCTTTCGGTGATTGCCGTCATCGGCATCTTTCTGTTGATGGGTATCGTCAAGAAAAACGGCATCATGTTGGTCGACTTCGCCTTAGCGGCTGAAAGGGACCTCTCTTATACCCCTGAGCAAGCGGTGCGAGCCGCCTGCATCCAACGCTTTCGCCCGATTATGATGACGACCTTGGCGGCCATTCTCGGGGCCCTCCCTCTGGCGCTGTCCTTTGGGACCGGGCACCATCTTAGACAACCTATCGGGATTGCGGTTATAGGCGGCCTTATCGTCTCGCAGGCCCTCACCCTTTATACGACACCTATTATGTATTTGGCCTTAAGGCCCCGGCGCCGCGAGACCTAACGGCAAGTCGCGATCCCCTGCGCGTAGGCGCGGGTTCAACAATAAGCGCGGATGAGGATGGCGTGCCTATGGCCGTCAAATGGCGCCAACCCCATTCGCGACACATCCCTTTTACGACGCCGGGCTTACGGCTAGTATGAGCATGACCGACCGCGAACCGCGGAACGGTGGCTTGGACATCATTCCAAGGAAACGAGAGACTGAGGACGAATGTCTAAGTTCTGGAGTCATAAAGCCGCGCGTGCGGCTGACGTCTTTAACCCTAAGCTTTTTGACCAACTGGCACTAGCCGCGTTTCTCGCATGGGTCGGTCTTGGGGCGGACGCCCTGTCTTCGAGCGCTTACGGCCCCCCCGCGATCTATGCGGCGCTTGCTGGCCACGAGTACTTGTCGGTGATCCTGGCGATCGCGATCCCGCTCACAGTGTTTATTATCTCTGCCGGATACAAACAGGTCATAGCGCTGTTCCCGGAAGGCGGTGGCGGCTACCACACCGCAACGGCGCTCCTCGGTCCGCACGCGGGCCTCGTGAGCGGCGCGGCACTGGTTGTAGATTACATCCTCACGGCGGCGGTCTCCGTGGCCTCGGGCACCGAGGCCATCTTAAGCCTCGCGCCTGCGTCCTGGTACGGCGACCGACTGTTGCTCGACATCGTCGTGCTTTTGTTTATCGTACTCATTAATCTGCGCGGCATGAAGGAGTCGATCAAGGTCCTGTTGCCGGTGTTTCTCGCCTTCGTACTCACCCACTCCCTTATGTTAGGACTGGGCCTTATGAGCCATCTCAACTCGGTGCCGACGCTGCTGCACCGTACGGCAACGGGCATCGCGACGGATCGCCGCTCCTTCGGATGGGTTTTTGTCATAGCGCTCATCCTGCGCGCCTTCAGTATGGGGGGCGGCACCTATACCGGGCTTGAGGCGGTGGCCAATGGCGTTCATATGATGCGCGAGCCACGGGTGCAAACCGGGCAGCGCACCATGACCTATCTTGCGCTATCGCTATCCCTGGTTGCCGGCAGCTTGATCCTGCTCTACCTCATATACCATGTGCAGGCCAATACCCATGAGACCCTGAATGCCACGCTCTATCAGGCCATCAGTCGCAACTGGCGCTGGCATCACATTGTCCTAGGGCCCACCGCGGTCTTGCTGACCCTCACGACCGAGGGACTCCTGCTGTTTATCGCGGCCAATACCGGCATCATCACGGCGCCCATCGTTATGGCTAATATGGCGGTCGATCGCTGGCTACCGAAACGATTCGCGTACCTCTCGGACACCTTCGTAGCGCGCACCGGGATATTACTGGTCGGCCTTTCCGCCATAGCTATTTTGGCGGCGACCGGCGGCCACGTCAGTACGCTTGTCATCCTCTATAGCATCAACGTCTTCATCACCTTTACCCTAACCATGGCAGGACTCTCGAGACACTGGTATGCCGAGCGCCGCTCGGCTAAACCCTGGCGCGCCAAGCTTGCGGTGAGCGTCCTCGGGCTTGTGTCGACGGCCAGCATCCTAACTATCACCCTCTACGAAAAATTCAACGGCGGCGGTTGGTTTACTCTGCTCGTCACTCTTCTCTTCATCTTCACAAGCATTGCCATCGCGCGCCATTACCGGGCGACCGAAGCTGCCCGCCAATCGCTAAACGACATCATGCTTGATCTCGTACCGCAAAATACACCGGCCACAAGCCCGGTCCCCTTGGCCCCGAACCAGCGTACCGCGGTGTTTTTCGTGCATGGCTTCGATGGCCTCGGCATCCATACCTACTTGAATGTCAGGCGTATGCTGGGCGGCTTTATAACAAACTACGTCTTTCTTATAGCCGGGGTCATCGGCGAGGCCGAATTTAAGGGTATCGAGGCGATCCGCCAATTGCGCGCTTACACCGAGAGCGAGGCCAATCGCTATCTGGCACTCTGTCAAGCCGATGGTGTCGCGGCGACCTGGTTTGCCGCCTATAGCACCGACCGCCGCCATGCGCTCTTGGAATTGAGTCAGGCGGCCCGCGAGGCCTTTCCCCAAAGCCTCTTCTTTGCCGGGCGTCTCATCGATCCCCACCTCAAAACCCGCTTTCACAGCCTCCTTCACGATGACATTGGCTTTGTGGTGCAAGACCATATCGAGCGCGAAGGCTTTACCATGACCATCATCCCGGTCAATGTCCGCGGCATCGTCGTTCCAAGGACAGACCATACGCTCGAGATCTTTAGGCCGACGGACGGCGTCCAAAAGGCCGCGTCGGCACGGCCTGCGGGCCAATAGCCAAGGGGTGGGGTACGGCCTTCGCGCCGAGGAAGTCGGAAGCCTCCGCGACCGGCCGCAGTCGCCGGGGCAGGGGGCCGGCGCTTCCAGGACTTTTCTTGCAATATAACCGGCTGTATATTACCCTTTATCAATATAAAATGAGTTATAAGGCATTATAATGCCCGTTATATTAAGTGAAATGACGCCCACCGAGCTACGTGCCCTCTTGGGGGCCCGTATGCGGGCCCTGCGCTTGTCGGCCAACCTCGACCAACAGGAGACCGCTCTGCGCGCCGGAATCTCGGTGCGCGCCCTGCGCAACCTTGAGGCCGGGACCGGCTCGTCCGTCGATACCTTGTTGCGGGTCTTAAAGGCCTTGGATGCGCTGGCCGGGCTCGCGGCGCTGGCGCCCGAGCCAACCGTGAATCCTCTGGCCCTGCTCCGCCGCCAAGCACCCCAAAGGCGCGTACGGCGTCCTCGCAAAGGCCAGTCATGACCATCCCGGCGATCGAGGTCAAGCTGTGGGGCCGCCGGGTCGGCGCCGTAGCGCCAGACCCCGCGCTGGGGTGCTATGTGTTCGCCTACGCCAAGGACTGGATCGCCACGGGCATCGAGCCGGCACCGCTCACGATGCCCCTCGGTTCCCGCCGCTACGCCTTCCCAGACCTGCCCGAAGCGACCTACCGGGGCCTACCCGGGCTTCTTGCCGATGCGCTCCCTGATGACTTCGGCAACGCCATAGTCGACGCCTGGATGGCGACCCGAGGCATCCAGCGTGCCACCATCACCGCCCTCGACCGACTGGCCTATATGGGTAAGCGCGGCATGGGTGCCTTGGAGTTCCAGCCGGCACTCCGCACCCCACCAGCCTATCGAGCGGCCCTCGATATGCGCGCCCTAGTCGAGGCAGCGCGCTATGTGGTGCACGGGGATCTGTCGCAGGAGTCGCTCGCGACCGAGGCCCTGCAAAATATCGCTGGCGTCGGAACCTCAGCAGGCGGCGCACGCGCCAAGGCCGTGGTCGCCTGGAACCCGACGACCGGCGAGATTCGGAGCGGACAGTTTGCGACAGAGCCGGGTTTCGAACACTGGTTACTGAAGTTCGACGGGATGGGCCAGGACGCAGAGTTGGGCGGTTCGCGCGACTACGGGCGAATCGAGTACGCCTACGCCCTTATGGCACGATCGGCCGGGATCCATATGATGCCAAGTCGCCTCCTTCTCGAGAACGGCCGCGCGCATTTTATGACCCAACGCTTCGATCGCACCGATAATCGCAAGCACCATGTCCAAACATTTTGCGGATTAGCCCACATCGACTATCGCAAACGCGGCACTCATGCCTACGAACAACTGTTCTCGGCCGCCAAGCAATTGGGCTTGCCGGTCGAGGACCTAGACGAACTCTTTCGGCGCATGGTCTTCAATGTTATGGCGAAAAACTGCGACGACCACGCCAAGAATTTCGCCTTCATTCTCAAAGAAGGCGAATCGTGGCGCCTAGCACCGGCCTATGACGTGACCCATGCCTACAATCCCGCTGGCGAGTGGACCTACCAACACCTTCTATCCGTCAATGGAAAGTTCCGGGACATCGGGGATACCGATTGCTTGGCGCTCGCCGACCGTTTCATGGTCCGCCGCGCCGCTGACATTATGGCCCATGCCCGCCACGCGATTCGGCTCTGGCCTGAGTTTGCCGCGCAGGCGGGCTTACCACGCACCGCTACCGAGCGGGTCGCCAGCGACTTCGTCTCCCCGATGCGCGACCGACCCTAACTCAGGCTTCCGCCGCGCGCTCGGCCCACGTTTGACCGCGGCGCCACTACTCCTTTACCGGAGTCGCCCCGCCACTAAAGTACAGCGTATTGGCCAGAAGATGCGAGAGCCCGGCGTACTCGTGACGACTGGCCGGCACGAAGAGTTGTGCACCGTTCGCACGTCGCAAAGGCTGTGTGACCTTTTCCCCGGCCGGCGATAATAAGGCCTCGCGAATCCGCGCCTGAACATCGGCGGGTATCTGAGGGCTCGCCGAAAGCGCCCGGCTCGGGTAGGCCTTCGTGCGGTACAACACCCGGACCGCCGCTGCCTGAGCCTTCGGGAGAGACTGAAGTCGAGCCATAGGCACGATGGCGGCGTCGCACCGATTTGTCACAAGCCCGTGAAAGCCCTGTAGCCAGTTCCGTACCACCACAAGAAACGGCTGCCGACTGACGTCCGAGAACTTCCCGAGAAGCAGCAGCGTAGCGAGACTGGGCGGCGAGTTTGCGCACACTGAACGCCCAGTGAGCTGCGAGAGTTTGGTGATTCGCTCGTTTTGGCGGGTGACTACGGCGTAACCCGATGGTCCCGGTAGGCGTACCAAGGGGACATCACCCAAATAATGGTCGCGCCAACTCGTGAAGTGCGCTCCGTCGAAGACGAGATCATACCTCCCCTGGGCCACATCCTGGCTATACGTCAACCAATTCGTGGCGGGTCGAAATACGATCGGATGGCCAGTGACGCGCGTGAGATACGCAGCGATAGGTTGGAACAGGGTCTTTTCCGTGCTCAGAGATCCCTCTGGAGGCGTACCCAATAGCCACGGTTTGCGCGTATGGACCCGCGCTGCGCCCTGAGGGGCACGACCTGCTGGCAAATGCCGCACATAGGATGCGGGGACCGAGTAGACCTCGTGGGCGAGGGCCGGCCATGCGGCTGCCAAAGCTAAAGTCAGGGCACTTCCGATACCACCGATGCGCGTCTTCATAGCATTATGTCTCCCTATTACGACCACTACTTCCTATATCACTTCACTCCACGCCCGAAACAAGCTCGACAGTGGGCTCAACCCACAACAGTAGACAAGCCCGAGTCGACCCAGAGGCACGTTGCGACCAACGCCCGTTCTGTCCGGACTAGCGGCAGGGAATAGCCAATAACGCCGACCAGCGGTCGGGACTGAGACGATAGCCAGTCCCCGGGCCAGCGCCTCAAGCCGCGGCGCAGAGCGCGACCAAGGCCGCTCACTCCAGAACTTTTTATGGCGACATAAATAAGGCTCGGGCGTGGACTACCCGCATCCCGGAACGGCACCGGCTGTGCTCTGCGGCAAAGACGTCGACGCAGGCTCCGCGGTCGAGAATGGCGGGTTTTGTGATTAGGCGAGCAAGGCGTCGAGATGGGCACGCATAGCGCGGTCGGCGCTTGGCCCAAACAGGGTTTCCTGGACCACGAAGTGATCAGTGAAGAGGTAATCGAACACGAGGTCGCGCAGCCCGAAGATCCCCATTAATCGCGCCTCGTAAGAATGGTCATCGGGCATCGCTATCAACTCAGGCCAATGCGAGGCGCCGGGGCTTAGCGCCGGTCCGAGAAACAACACGCCCGGCAGGTTCTTGAGCCGTAGGCCACAGGTGCCGCGGGTGCGCCCGGCCATCGGCAAGAAATCGATAGTCCGGGTCAGCTTTTGCTGTCCGTCTACTACGATATCGACTCCGCCGATCGCCGCTGCCTCCTCGAAAGTGGCCAACACCTCGACCCCTTGCGCCCGCCAAAGGCCGAGATCCTGAGCGCCGAAGCGGCTCGGTAGGAAGAGGTAGCGCACCCCACCGAGCTTTTGAAGGTCGGCCGCTCGCTCCAAAGAAAACACCGGGGCATTCACCAGGACCCCGCCAGCCTTACCATCTTCTATGTAATAGACGGCGGGCGGTCCGGATTCGACGAGATAAATCGAGCGATCAGGCAGAGCGAGCAGGCGATCCATCAACGACCCAGCAGCGGGGCGAGTTCGGTGAGCGCTAACTGATAGACTTCGCGCTTGAAGGGAACGATCGATTCCAAAGGACTCCAGTAGTCGACCCACTGCCAGGCGTCGAATTCGGGAGAAGACGACAGATCCAGGCGCACATCGCTATCCGGGCCCCTTAGCCGCAGCAGAAACCACACCTGCTTCTGGCCTTTGAAACGGCGCGGTCCTGTCGTTCGCCGAAGCTGCCGGGGAATGTCATACCGGAGCCAACCTTGCGTACGCCCCTTGATCTCGACCTGCCCCTTTTGCAAACCCACTTCCTCGTAGAGCTCGCGGTACAGGGCTTCTTCCACCGTCTCCTCGTGATGGATCCCTCCCTGCGGGAATTGCCAACCGTCGCAGCGGCAACGACGCGCCCAGAAGACCTGGTCTTCGGCGTTGGTCAGAATGATCCCGACATTGGGTCGATAGCCATCATGATCTATCATGTACAACAAGGTGTTAGCCGATTAGAATGCCCTGCATTTTTACAGAATTTGCCGCCCACGGCAACGCCGGGAGGATTTTTGACGCTTGCACTCTTTGATCTCGATAACACCCTGCTGGACGGTGACAGCGATTATGCGTGGGGGCAATTCCTGGCCACAGTCGGGGCCGTTGACGCGGCTCGCTACGAACAGGCCAACCTCGCATTCTACAAAGACTATAAGGCCGGCGGGCTAGATATTCGAGCGTTCTTGGCGTTTTCTCTCGAACCACTCACGCGCTATCCGCGCGAACAGTTGTTCGCTTGGCGCGCCGAATTCGTACGCGATCAGATAAAGCCTCTCATTAAACCCTGGGTGGCGGACCTTTTAGAACGCCATAAGCATCGCGGGGACACGCTGGTGCTCGTCACCGCAACCAACAGCTTTGTCACAGCGCCGGTTGCCGAGCTCTTGGGGATTCCGCACCTGATCGCCACCGTGCCCGAAGAGCAAAACGGGCGCTTCACAGGCCGCGTTACAGGCACTCCCTGCTTTCGTGAGGGCAAGGTCGCGCGCGTCCAGACGTGGATGGCGGGCCGCGATCTCGCCTGGGAAGATAGTTGCTTTTATAGCGATTCCCACAACGATCTGCCTTTGCTGGAGGCGGTCAACCGCCCGATCGCGGTCGACCCCGACCCCACACTGCTTGCCACCGCCGAGCAACGGGGCTGGGAGATCCTGCTAACCGATAACGAGACCTTAACCGAACACGCCGAATAGCCGCGCTCCGGCCATTAAGATCGCGATCGCAAGCCAAAACAGCAGTACTCGCCAAAGGAGCGCCACCACGCGCCGAATATCGGCGGCGTTCACAATTAACGTGCTGGCCGTCCGTAAACCCGGCAGGTCTTCGTCCTCGGATTCATCGCACGCGCTCATGTGCATGGCCCCAAAACCCGACGCGAGCAGCGGCCCGCTATTGATATCCGACCACATCCCGGCCTGCCGACGCCAACAATGCAAGGCGTCCTCGAAACTCCCCATGATCCCGTAACTCAAGGCCGTAATCCGCGCTGGCACCCAGCCGAGCAGATCATTGAGGCGCGCCGCCGCCCAACCGAACTCGGCGTACTGGAGATTGCGATGACCCCACAAGCGATCCAGCATGGCCGCAAGCCGCTGCAAGACCACAGCCACCGGACCCAGCAGTATGAACCAAAAGAGCGGCGCCATAACGCGGGTATTGGCCTGCTTTAGCACGGCCTCCACCGTAGCCTGCGCGATCGCGGGTTCGGTAATGTCCGAAGGCGTCTTGCAGATCATAGTCTCCAGATGGCTTGCGGCCGTAAGCAGATCGCCGGAATCCAAAGACTCCGAGACCGCCACCGCGGTGCGCGTCAAACGATAGAGATCGAGACACAGATACAGCACCAGGATATCGAAGATATACACCAGGGAGTAGCTCACGCGACTCAGGATATAACGCGCCAGGAACACGCCGAGCACGACCGGACCGACCGCGACCAACACAGCCGCGAGACCCTGACCGCGGGTGCCCGCATTGAATCGTTGCTCCACCGACCGGACCCAGTCCTCATACCACACGAAGGGCCGCATCCGACCACGATCCGGGAACAAGCGATCAAGAACAATGGCAAACAAAATAATAATCAAGGTAATCGTCATTGCTCGGCCTCTCTCCTCACAGCTCCGCGCTCTTGGCCAGCATAACGGCTCGATAGCGGTCCCAATCAAAATACGGCCCGGGATCGGTCTTGCGCCCGGGGGCAATATCCGAATGTCCGTACAGCCTATCACCCGTGATCCGGGGGTAGCGCGCAAAGAGCGCTCGCGATACGCCGATCAGGCTTTCGTACTGCGCCTCCTCGAACACCGACTGATCCGTTCCCTCAAGCTCGATTCCTACTGAAAAATCGTTCACCCGCTCGCGACCTTCGCAACGCGATACCCCGGCGTGCCAGGCTCGGTACCCAAACGGCACGAATTGTACGACCTCGCCGGCGCGCCGTATAAAGAGGTGCGCGGAGACTCGCAAGCCCTTCAAATCGCCGTAGCTTGGATGAGCCGCGAGAGCCAACTGGTTCGTAAAAAGCCGCTCCACGTCGTGGCCCCCGTAAACGCCCGCCGGCAGACTGATGGAGTGGATAACCAAAACCTCTATCTCGGCGCCGGGCGGTCGCGCATCGCAATTGGGGGACAAGACCCGTCTCGCCCCAGTCAACCAGCCCTGCTCATCCACTGCCTGCGGCATGGCCACCCCTTCCCAGACGTCTCCCTCTATTGTAATGCCCTCAAGCCTTGGGCGATAGGCGCCGTCGCGGCGATCCGAAAGGGCGCCGCCCAATCGCCTAGCGCGTTAAGACCTCACCTCCGCGAACGGATCCTCGTGCATGATTTCGCGCAACACCTGCAAGAAACTTTCACCGGACCGGCTCAGGGGATTTTGGTAGATGACCGACAGTTCTTGGACAATGGCGGGTGCAAGTGCCCTGGAACGAAGGTCCCCAGGGGTCGTCGCGAGCGCCGAAACGAACCCCACGCCCAAACCACATCGAACCGCTTCGCGCACGGCGGTCGAACCGCTAAACTCGTAACGGACCTCCGGTTCAATGCCCAGGTCGCGAAACGCCGCCTCGACGCGTTCGCGGGTCCCCGATCCCGGTTCGCGCCACACGATAGGCACGGACGCGAGCTCCGAGAGCCGCACAGCTTCGTGCTCCGGCCGCCGGTTGAGCGCATGGTCGGCGCTCAAAAGCAGGCGGATATCGGTTTGGATCAAGCCCTCGACGACGAGACCCGCGTCTCTCGTCGGCAGCGGGGCGTCCTCCACGAATACGAGATCGGCCACATCGACGCGCCGGCGCGCCTCCTCAGAATTGCCAGACTGCAGGCGCACCGTGATCCCGGGGTGGCGTCTTTGGAAAAGCGCGATCGCTCGCAGCAGCAAAAATTCCGCGTTGGTTTGGCTTGCCGCGAGTATCAGGCTGCCGCGCATGAGCCCCCCGATATCGGTGCGCAAGGCCTCGACGTCCGAGAGCACGCCATCAAGCTGCAAGGCCAGTCGCAGCAGCTGCTTACCAAGGGGCGTCGGGGTAATGCCGCGCCCGTGACGCCGATAGATCGGTTCCCCAAGCCACTCGTGGAGACGCTTAAGCTGATTGGAAACCGCAGGTTGGGTGAGATTCAGGACATCGGCCGCGGCGTT
The DNA here is from genome assembly GCA_021794595.1 of Pseudomonadota bacterium. Taxonomy (GTDB): domain Bacteria; phylum Pseudomonadota; class Gammaproteobacteria; order Acidiferrobacterales; family Acidiferrobacteraceae; genus Acidiferrobacter. Next base: position 10,683 of record JAJYQN010000017.1, on the reverse strand, counting down.
AATGCTCCCTATCCGCGCCACTACAGCCCACGTCGAAAGCAGTTGGGGGTCAAGCCTTGCCATAGTCACGCCGTGTCCGTGCCGCGAAACGCGGGCTACTCGCCACTGTACACCGACTGCGCACTAAAGGACCAGACGGCTAGCGACCCGATAAGACCGCCCGCCCCTTTGCCTAGCGTTTCTGGCTCTTGGCCTTTAGGATACCGTCTGTCCAAGCGAAACGGACACTCGTGGATGCCCGCACCTGGGTAAATCCCTAGGGACAACTGGCAAGGAGATGCCACTCACAGCGGGGCAGTTAGGTCGAGAGGTGGCATGGAACCGTTTTTTCTTGGGCTCATTATTGGCATCGTGACATCGGCCCCGATTGGGCCCGTGGGTTTACTGACAATACAGAGGACCCTCACCCAAGGGCGCTTCGCGGGCATACTAAGCGGCGCTGGGGCCGCCACGTCTGACGCCTTCTACGGCGCGCTGGCGGGTTTGAGCTTAAGCGTGGTCTCGAGCTTTCTCGCGAGCGCCCGCTTTTGGATCCACATTGGGGCCGGAATTTTATGCCTCTGGTTCGGGGGGCGGGCCATTTTTTTCCGGCCCTTACGTCATACCGCGACTCATCGCTACAGTGGCCGCGGCCTCGTGTGGAACTACGCCTCGTCCGCCTTACTGACCCTCGCCAACCCCTTGACGATCTTGTTTTTTATCGTGCTGTTCACGACCCTGCGACTAGACCATCCCGAGCCTATGCGGCTTTTATTGACGGTCGCCGGGATCTTTGCCGGGTGCCTCCTGTGGTGGACAGCGCTGACTCTTGCAACGGCAAAGCTCCATACACGCCTCCATTCGCGCACCCTGATCATGATCAATCGCATCTCTGCTGTTTTTATACTGGGACTCGGCGTAGTCGCCTTGGTCAGCGCCGGCCACACGCTCCTAAAGCCCCACTAAGGGCCACGCCTTATCGACACAACCGGCACCCTCCGCAGCCCTTTGAGATCAGCGCATCATCTTCGACGAGACCCCAAAGGGCGGCCTAGGCAGGGCAATGGGGGCCTTCAAGTGCGTCGCGGTCCCCGGGATCAAGGGCCGCGCACGACGCACGACAAAGACCCTGGGGGCGGGCTATCCTTAAAGCCATGACGCCGACCCAAAGCCCGGAAACCCCTCGGTCCGCGAATGATGCCGCGAAACGGGCCCGCTTACGTCTCGCCCAAGGCCTCGCTCTGGCTCTCCTGGTGGCCGCCGGACTCCTCTATATCATGGCACGCGCCCTCATGCCGGCTTATCCCTGGCTTCGCTACCTCGCGGCGTTCAGCCAAGCCGCCATGATCGGCGCGCTGGCTGACTGGTTTGCGGTAGTCGCGCTTTTTCGCCACCCCTTCGGCATCAAGCTTCCCCACACCGCGATCATTCCCAGCAACAAAACTCGTATTGCCAATAACCTCGGGGAGTTTATCCAAAGTCGGTTTCTGTCGACCGACAAAGTGCTCGAAGGGATCGGCAAGTTCGGCCCCGGTCGCCGTTTCACGCGCTGGATGGCGCGGCCTGAAAACATCGATCGCACGCTCGATTTAGTGCGTCAAGGCGCGCGCCACGGTGTGGTCATTCTCGACCACCCGCAAGTCCAAGGGTTTGCGACCGATCTTTTGCGGACCCAACTCGCGGACCTCGACGCCGGCACACTGGCCGCCCAGATATTGCGGATGCTGAGCGCAAACCGCCGCCACCAGTGGCTCCTCGACGAGGCCTTGACCCAACTCAACCTGTTCCTTCAGCACGAAGACGTACGTGAGGAGTTGGTGCATGCCATCGCTCGTCACATGGAATTCGTCCCGTCGACCTTGCATCTCGACGAGCGCCTGGGACGAGTCATTTTGCAACGCCTCTACGACGCGCTACAGACCCAACTCCAGGCCGTGCGGGACGACCATGAGCATGTCCTGCGTCGACGCTTTGATGATGCCGTCACGAGCATAAGCGAAAAACTCATGAACGATCCGGAGTTTCGCGGCCGGGTCAAGGATATCCAAACCGAGTTTGTCCATCATCCCGAAACCGAAGCGGCCTTCGAGCGCCTGTGGCAGGGACTGCGCAATGGGCTTGATGCCCAATTAAAGGACCCAAGCGGCCTCTTATCCGATCGCATGCGCGGCGTCATCAACGAACTGACACGATCCTTCGTGGAGCGCCCGGAGATCGCGCCGTGGATCGACCGGCAGCTGTTGCGCTACGCCCCACCGCTTATCGAAAAATACCGAAGAACGCTCGGACTTTTCATCGCCGCCCAAGTGAAGACCTGGAACGACGAGTTTATGGTCGACCAGATCGAGCTCAATATCGGCCGCGACCTGCAATTCATACGCGTGAACGGGACCTTGGTGGGGGGGCTCGTGGGGCTTGCGATCTACGCCGCGACACAATTTTTTCGCTAAGCGCCGCCGCTTGCAGCCCGCTGCCACGGCCAAGGCCGGTCCCGGATCAGGTGCCCCAGACGCTCGCGATCCAACGGCGGGACCTGTGGCCTCCTAGCCGGGATCGCGCCCGGACCGCATCGAGGAGGCCCGCGCTCGCAAGGGCGGGCGGGGGGGTGCTGCGGCCCCCGCGCAGCAAAATTTGGGCATCGGCCGGGCGCAATGTACTATGCACAGGAATTCAGGTCTTTTTTTGGCGGCCAGGGAACAAGCGGGCATGCTCGGCGCTCAAAGCCTCCAGTACGCTTGGCAGGAGCGACAGCGATCCTATTGGATATGACCTAGGGAGCAAGGAAACAGCGGTCCCGATGGGAAAACGCATAGCTTGAATAATCTTTCACGAGGAGATCGACATGGGTTATTTGAAAGACCGATCGCATCAGCATCGGTGGCGAGTAGCGGTCTTGGTAGCGGGGCTTTGCGGGATATTCGCGAGCGCAGGGGCGTTCGCCATGCGGCCCTTGGTCGGGCTTCCCGACTTCACGCCCATCATTCAGCACTACGGTCCTGCAGTCGTGAACATCAGCAGCACCAGCACCAAGATGGTGCACAATCAGCTGCCTGTGAACCCTCTCCCCCCGAACTCGCCCTTCTACCCGTTCTTCCAGCGGTTTTTCTCGGCGCCGAACCAAAACCCCTCGCAGAAGGAGAAGATCGAGTCCCTAGGCTCCGGTTTCATCATAAGCCCCACCGGCTATATCGTGACCGCAGCGCATGTCGTCCGCGGCGCGGATCATATCGTGGTCGGGCTCTCGAACCATCAGGTCTACAAGGCCAAGCTGATTGGGCTCTCGGTCCGATACGACACGGCCTTGCTCAAGATCAATGGTCATGACCTGCCGACCGTTCCGCTAGGCCAGTCGAATCAACTCCAAGTTGGCCAATGGTTGCTGGCCGTCGGCGCGCCATTTGGCTTTTACAACACCGTCACCCAAGGCGTCGTGAGCGCCGTGAATCGGCCACTCTCCGACGACGAGTACATCCCCTTCATTCAAAGCGACGTCCCTATCAATCCGGGGAATTCCGGGGGCCCGCTCTTCAATATGGACGGGCAGGTCGTGGGGATCAATGACCAGATCTATACGAGTAATGGCGGCTACATGGGGCTATCGTTCTCGATTCCCATCGATACCGCCATGCGCGTAGTCCATGCCCTCGAGCACCATAAGGCCATTCGCTTCGGCTGGCTGGGGGTGGATGTCCAAGGGGTCAGCAGCGAGATGGCCCGCGCTATGCGCCTGAAAGAACCCGTGGGCGCGCTTATCGCAAGCCTTGCCCATAAGGGACCTGCGGCTAAGGCTGGCTTGAAGCCCGGCGATGTCATCATCACCTACGACAACAAGCCCGTCTACAGCGTAGGCCAATTGCCGCCGCTCGTGGGCACCACCGAACCCGGCACCCGAATACCGGTCGGGATCATGCGCAACGGTCGACCGCTGACCATATATGTGCGCATCGGCACGCTCCCGAAGAACATGACAAGCGCGGCCCACAAAACTGCGAACCTCCCGCGCCTCAACATGGAAGTGGGACCGTTGACGAACGAAGCCCTCTCCGACATGGGTATCCATCATGGCGTGGTGGTCTTGAGCGTAAGCCCAGGTCCTGCCGAAAACGCCGGGATCGTACCGGGAATGGTCATTCAAGAGGTCGCGGGCCAGGCCATCACCTCTCCGGCCCAGATTCGGCACATCGTCGCGGGCCTGCCTGCCGGGGCGCCAGTGCCAGTCCTAGTGCGACGCGGTAAGGAAAGCCTGTACATCGTGGTGACCTTGCCGTAAACGAACAAGCCGTAAACAAAAGGCATCCCGCGTTATGCGGGATGCCTTTTTCCTTAGGTCGTGCTCTCCAACCGAAGCCTCACAGCAATACCCGCTCTATACCCCCGGCCTTCGCCTGATCAGCAAATCGTTGCTGCCATCCGCTCCCCAAACGCTTATTGGCAAGCTCGACCACGATATAGTCGGCATCAAGCCCAGTATCATCACGGTAGCGATCGAGCCCTTGCAGGCACGCAGGGCAGGACGTCAGGATCTTCACCGCCCCCGGCTCCGCGACTCCTTGACCCGTGAGTTCGCGAATCCCCTTGTGCAGCTCCTCCTCCTTCCGGAAGCGGACCTGAGTCGCGATATCGGGGCGCGCCACCGCGAAGGTTCCGGCCTCTCCGCAACAGCGGTCCGACAAAGCGACCTCTTTACCCATGAGCGTACTCGCCACGGCCAGCGGATTATGGGTCTTCATGGGCGTATGACAGGGGTCGTGATACATGTATCGGACGCCGCCCACACCGTCCAAACGCACCCCTTTTTCCATAAGATATTCGTGAATGTCCAAAAGCCGACAGCCCGGGAATATCTGCTCAAACTCGTACTTCAACAACTGATCCATGCAGGTTCCGCACGACACGATAACGGTTTTGATATCGAGATAGTTCAGGGTATTGGCTACGCGATGAAACAAGACTCGGTTGTCGGTCGTGATTTGGCGACCCTTGGCGTCCTCCCCCGAGGCTGTCTGGGGATAACCGCAACACAAATAGCCCGGAGGTAGTACCGTCTGCGCACCCACCTCGTAGAGCATGGCAAGGGTGGCAAGTCCCACTTGGCTAAACAATCTCTCGGACCCGCAACCCGGGAAATAGAACAGCGCATCCGAATCCTCCGTTACCTTTGCCGGATCACGCAAAATCGGAATGGTCTTGGTGTCTTCGACGCCGAGCAACGCGCGCATGGTTTGCTTCGGCAGACCGCTTGGCATGGGCTTTTTAAAAAAATGAATGACTTGCGCGGGAAAGGGGGTCTTGCCGGTCGTGGCTCGGGGCCGCGTGGGCACAGACCGGCCCGGGATCTTGACCGCTATCTCGTAACCGACACGCTGGGCCTTATAACCCCACCCGATCATCGTCTTGCGCAGGGCGCGGATCGTACCGGGGTCGGTCGCGTTCAAAAACACCATCGACGCGCGCGTCCCCAAATTGGCCCGCTTGCGACCCTGGGCCCGCAAAATCTCCCGCATCCGTATCGAGACGTCGCCGAAATCAATGTCTACAGGACAAGGCGCTAAACACTTGTGGCACACCGTGCAGTGGTCGGCAATATCATTCATGCCATCGAAGTGATGGACAGATATCCCGCGCCGCGTCTGTTCCTCGTACAAAAACGCCTCGATGATGAGGCCAGTCGCCAATATCTTGTTACGCGGCGAATACAAAAGATTCGCGCGCGGCACATGCGTCGTACAGACTGGCTTACATTTCCCGCAACGCAGACAATTGCGTATCGCGTCGTTAAGCGCTCCAAGCTCGCTACGCTCGAGAATCAAGGCCTCCTGTGACACAAGGCGCAAAGACGGCGTGTAGGCCCGCTCAAGTCCGGATCCGGATAGGAGCTTCCCGCGGTTGAAGTGTCCCTTGGGGTCGACGCGTTGCTTATAGTCGGCAAAGGCCTTCACCGCCTCTGGCTCCAAATAGCGCATCTTTGTGATACCTATTCCATGCTCGCCCGATATCACGCCGCCAAGACTGACCGCGAGCCGCATAACCCGCTCTACGATCCGATCGGCCTCGCGCATCATCTCATAGTCATTGGAGTTAACCGGAATATTGGTATGGACGTTTCCATCTCCGGCGTGCATATGGAGCGCGACGAAGAGTCGGCCAGCCAGGACTTCGGCATGAATGGCCTCAAATCGCCGACGTACCGCAACCATTTCCTGGCCGCCAAAGATGTCCAGCAAAACCCGATCCACCTCAAGGCGATAGGAAATGCGCAGGTCCCGACGCAAAAGGAGTGCGAGCAAAGGCTCTTCCCCTTGCACCTTGGCCAGAACCTCGGGATCGAGAAGGTCCGCGCATGAGGCGGCCCGCGTATCGAGCCGTGCCAAGATCCCGCCCCAGCGGTGCGACACCGCTTTAAGCTGCGCGGTAGCGGCCGCCACCTTAGCGGCGACAATAGCCGTATTCTCAGCGCTCGCTTCATAATCCGCGAGCGGCTTTGCGATGCCGCTCTCGAGATAGGCGAGTATAGCCTGCACCGCACGCAGCTTATTGGCGAGCGATTGCTCGATATTGATGCGCTCTATGCCCTCGCTGTAATCCGCTAAGCGCTCAATCGGGATAACAACGTCTTCGTTAATCTTAAAGGCGTTGGTATGGGCGGCGATCGCGGCGGTCTTCGCGCGGTCTGCCCAAAAGCGCCGACGCGCCTCGGCGCTTACCGCGACATGACCTTCGCCGCCGCGGCTATTCGCTAAGCGCACGATCGCCGCCGCGGCCTCCCCGACCAGACGCTCGTCTTGTCCGGCGATATCGCATAAGAGCACCATCTTCGGGCGTTCGCGGCGCGGCGCCTTGGTGCTGTAGTGAACGGCGCGCAGATAACGCTCATCCAAATGTTCGAGTCCCGCCAACAAAACGCCGGGGTGCTGGACCGGGTAGGCCTTGATCTCGGTAATCGCCGATACCGCCCGCCTCAGATCGGTTCCGAAGAATTCCAGACAGACCGTGCGCAGGTGTTCCGGCTTCTTATGGAGAATGAAAACCGCAGACGTGATGAGCCCGTCGCAGCCTTCCTTTTGAATGCCCGGGAGACCCGACAGAAACTTATCCGTCACATCCTTCCCGAGACCCTCCTTGCGCAGCCGACGTCCCGGGATTGAAAGGATCTCGACCGGTGCGCTGGGGGTCTTGCCATCGGCTTGGTAACGGCTGATGCGAAACACCACCGCGTCTTGCTCGTGAATCTTGCCGAGATTGTGATTCTCTCGCTCGACCTCCAGCCACTCCCCGCTCGGCGTGACCATGCGCCAGGACGCGAGATTGTCGAGCGTAGTTCCCCAGAGGACCGCCTTCTTACCACCAGCGTTCATGGCGACGTTGCCGCCGATGGTGGAGGCGTCCTGAGAGGTGGGATCAACCGCGAAAGAGAGGCCCGCTTGCTCGGCTATCTCGGTGACTCTCAAGGTCACGACGCCAGCACCAGCGCGGATTGTGGCCACCGGCTCCTTGACGCCTGGCAACTCGTAGTACACCACAGGCCCGAGACTATCGAGCTTTTCGGTGTTGATGACCGCGGTTTCGGCATACAAAGGTACCGCCCCCCCGGTATAGCCGGTACCGCCCCCCCGGGGAATAATGGTGAGCCCCAGCTCGATACACCCCTGCACCACCCCCATGACCTCTTCTTCGGTATCGGGGTTTATGACAACAAAGGGCAGCTCAACCCGCCAATCGGTGGCATCGGTCACATGGGCCACGCGCGCGTAACCGCTAAATTCGATATTGTCGCGACGGGTTACACACGCCAAGAGCCGCAAGGCGCGCTTGCGTAAGGCGCGCTCCTTCGGGAACCAATCCTCGAAGGTCTGGACCGCGGAACGCGCCGCCTGAGCGAGCATCAAGGCCTCTTTATTCCCCTGGGCCCGGGCTACGATCTGATCAAGCCTGTGGTGGAGCGCCGTCACAAGCGACGTCAATCGCTCCCCGTGCTTTAGGAGGTCGTCCTGGATGAAGGGGTTTCTGGTCACCACCCACATATCCCCGAGGACCTCAAACAGCATGCGCGCAGAGCGACCCGTCACGCGTGCCGCGCGCAGGTCGTTCAGGACGTCCCACATCTCGGCACCGAGAAATCTGATCACAATTTCACGATCGGAAAAAGACGTATAGTTATAGGGAATTTCCCGTATCCGGGCACTGGGCGGTGAATTCATGAACACGCGGGGCGTTGGGCCCTATAAGGAGCGATGCCCGCATTTTAGCACGCCCCAGCTTCGGCAAGTCAGGATATCTCGACACAAGCGGCCGAGCGCGCCCTAGCGTCCTGTGGACCTTGCACCCGCCCCAGCCCGAGGACCCCTCGCCCCGCTTCTGGCGACAGAGACGAATGCCGTCAGACCCGCGTCTTTGAGGCCGAAACAGAGAATATGAAGGATCCTTGGTCGTCGGTCCGGGGCCTCCCAAACCAAGGCCTAGGGCGCCAAAAGCGCGCTCTTGTGTTGATGAGACACTAAAAGCCGGCGCTCCTTGAGAAAGGCCGTGACCTGCGCCACAGAGGAACCGGGGTCTTGGTGTTCGGTGCGAATCCGCAGATCCGGAGCGAGCGGCTTCTCGTAGGGGTCATCCACCCCGGTAAATTGATCTATCTCTCCGGCCAAGGCCCGGGCGTAATGGCCCTTGGGATCGCGCCCAGCACAGGCGCTAAACGGCGTATCCATGTGGATCTCGCAATAGGCCCCGCCCGCTTCCTCGATAAGACCGCGGGCCAGCGCTCGCGCATCCCGGTAAGGGGACACGGCCGCAATCACAGCAATGCCGCCGTGGCGCACGATGAGACTTGCCGCAAAACCGATACGACGGACGTTCTCATACCGATCTTGGCGGCTAAAGCCCGCACCCCGGGACAACAGTAACCGCACGATATCGCCATCGAGCACCGTCACAAGTCGCTGATCGAAACGGTCGAGTTCCTGCGCCACGGCTCGACTCACGGTGCTTTTACCGCTCGCGGGTAGCCCTGTAAACCACAGGGCCAAACCCCCTCCCCCGCGGTCCGCGCACCCCTCGTCAGCCTGCCGGCATCCCACTCTAGATTGGATACTCACCCTACCCTCCCTCTGGTCGGAGAATTCCACACGGTATGCTCTTCACTACTGTCACTGTGCCTCTCCCACACAGGAAACACAATCCGGGAAATCGCGCACCATAAAGATCTCGCACCCCTAGGCCGTAAGGCTGACCCCACGGAACGGGGTGCATCGAGAACGGTCTCTTTCTGTACGAGGAGGCATTCACCCCGCGGTGGTCGTATGCGCCCTCCTCGCTTCCTACGCACTCACCATGACCTCAAAGGAGCTTAATATGACCCCTATACGCAAAGCCGTGCCGATGCTTCTCGCCCTTGGCTTCCCAGCGGTGAGCCTCGCCGCCTCAAGCAATGTGACCACCGCACTTTTGCACATCCTTGAGCGCAAAGGCCTTCCCATGACCCAGGCCCAAGCGACGACCCAGGCCGCCACTCAGCAGTATCATGGCGTGGCCTTGAGTTCGATTCTCACCAGTATAAAAGGGATCCCCGCCCTTCCCTCTTTATACTACAGCACACCCGGGACCCTGAAGGCCCCGGTCGCGGCGGGCTTAAGCCGGGTCCTCACAAGCGCGTTCGCAAAACGGCTTCCGGCGACCAAAGTAAAGACTGTCTATACCACCTACACCCACGCCGTCACCCAGGATGCGCCACCCAAAACCACCCAACAACTCACGGTCGCGGCCATCAAAAAGGGCGTTACCGGACCGAAGCTTAAGGCCTTGATTGCCTCCTATGTCGCTAAAATTCGTGCAGGGGTGTCGGCAAACCAAGCGGTCCAAAAGGCCAAGAAGACGCTATCCCGCTATCGCGGCTACGGGCTCTAGTGGCCCTTGCCAAGATCCGCAGCACCCCTTACCGAAGAAAGAGCCCGAGGCCGGTTTACCTTTGGTGCACTTGCTTTTAGCGGGCACTGACCGGCCGATCGGTCACCGGCCACGCGATCTTCGGGCCGCCGGTCTCAGGGCGCTCACCAACAGCGCGGGGTTGCGGTGCCACGCGCCCGTCCAGCGTTGGCGCACGCGGTCTTCTATGCCTTCCCCGCACCGACCCAGTCTTTCGATGCCGGCACGGACGACCTCCGCGTTCTCGCTTTGGGCGGTCGCCGCGTATTGGCTGGCCAAACTCCCCCAATAACCGACCCGGGTCCGGTCCCGCGTGAGTTGGCACGACCGGCGCGGACAGGCGTCGATACGGCTTCTTTCCGGGAATGGGTCGCAGTCGTAATCGAGGATGGGGGGAGGCCTTCGGCACCGGTCTCGGCGCCCGCCTTGGCTCCAATTTGGGTGCCGGCACCCGCAGTGCCCTGAATCTCTCTATCGGCACCGCCCGTACGCGCCCTAAGACTCCCGAACACGGCTGAGACACCGAAAGCCGCCAGTACGTCTTTCACCATGATAAGCCCTGCAAAAAAAGTGGCCAACAAGGACGGGGCGCACCCTTCCCTGACTAGTATCCTATCATAGTGGGAAATCTTCCCACGTCAAGTTTTGTGGCATACTGTCGTTATGAACACCAGGAACCGCTCCGAGTCATCATGAACCGCGCCCTCCACCAGGCCATTCACCGCCTCCTGAGCCCGCTCGTCCGGTATATGATCGGACAGGGGTTCACCTTGACCGCCTGCGTGGAGC
>JAJYQN010000098.1 GCA_021794595.1 Pseudomonadota bacterium | reverse complement strand
CTATGGCGGCGTGAGCCTCCTCTTCTAGGACCCTGCAAGCAGCCCTTTAAGGAGCAGGGCCTCGTCAACCCCCGTGAGGGCACTGGCTGCCTCTTGAAAAAAGAGCGCCGACCCCGCGGGGGCCTGCGCGGCAATAAGCTCCCGCAGGGCCGCGGCCAGGCCTCGACGATCGATTTGATCGACGAGGCTCAGGGCAAAGGGTCCCGCGGGAGGCCGCCCCGCGCCCGGGCGCCCACATAAACCCACCCCCAGGCCCGTAAGCTCCGCCTTGCACGCCTCCGAGCACACCCGCAGATCCACGGTCACAGGCAATCGCCGTGCGAGCGCACCTAACGGCGCCGCGTGCGCCGGCCTCAAGCGCGGCAGACGCACGAGACAGGCAGCCACGAGCGGCTGCGGCCAATCCTCCCTTTCCGCTAAGGGCGCGAGGGCGGTCTCTGGCAGCTCCAGAACCAGCCGGAAATCGGGCGGCGCCTCCTCGGCCAAGGCCGGGAGCCTGCCGAGATCCGCAGCCCACGACCGGGCCGGCAGGAGGAGTGCCGGATATCTGTGGCTGTAAAACAGAAAACGCCACTCGGGCGGCAGATCCGGGGGATAGAAGCGCCCCTGCCAACACTTATGCGTATAGCCGCGCGCGCCGATGAGCATCGAGGGGGTAGTCATGGTCATGGTCGCATAGTAGCGGCCTGCACCACGGGCCGCCATAACCCAAGCCACGATGCGCGTCCCTACCGGCCATCGGCCACGTCCATCCGTTCAGAAAACCGGACTTAGCCTTTGCGGAATATCAAACGCCACCGCCCAAAACCTCCCTAGGATCGCCGCGCAGTTTGCAAGCACACAATAAACGAGACAAAGAGAGGAGACTGCAACATGTCCGTACCGAAAAACATCAAGAGAATGGTGGCCACCACCGCCCTTTTGGCCCTGCCACTGACAGCCCTGGCCGCAACACCCTGGTATGCAGGGGCCACCGCCGGACTCGGCAATATGTCGGGCTACAGCCATCCCCTCGACTTCACGATCTTCGGCGGCTACAACATCCCCGCGCACCTGGGACGCGGGACACTGGCCGTTGAAGCAGGCTATGACCACCTCGGCACCTTTAACGAGAACGGTCTACCCGCTGGAGAAAGTGCTTCATTAAGGATGCACGCCCTTGAGGCCTCAGCCGTCTACTCGTGGCCGATCACGCGCGCCTTCAGTGTCTATGGACGCGCGGGTCTTGCCGCGTGGTATGCGTCGGCGACCGCCAGCGTGACATCGGGCGGTGTTACCTACACCGGTTCCAGCTCCGGCAGCGGCGTCGACCCCTTGCTCGGGGTGGGCGTGTCTTATGCCGTCATGCCCAAGCTTGCGATCCGCGGCGAATTCCGCACCATCACCAGCACCTCGGGTGGCAGCATCGACCTCTTCGATGCCGGGGCGGTATTCAGCTTCTAATAAAACCAACAAGCCAACTCTCCATCTTGAGGCCGCCTTTAAGGCGGCTTTTTCACGCCCGTCCATCAAGCCGCACCCACCGAACACATTACGAAGCCCGATTCTTGCCTTAGGCGCACCGCCAAGCTGCGGGCGGCGTGGCGCTTCGCATGTCCTTGCCGTTGATCGTAGCGCCGCGGCGACGGTGTTGAGCGGCGGGACAAGTTTCAGGGGATCGTCCAGCAGAGGGAGCGCGCCAAAGCGTTCGCACTACCCGTGCAGCCGGCCCGTCTTGGGCGTCGGCCGCCAATGCCACCCCCCACTTCCGCAGCAATTCCCTCCGAGCCCTTGGCCTTGGACGGCGAGATCTACGGCAAGCCGGCCAAAGCGGAATATGGGCGCCTCATGGGGCCAGATTGGCGGATCATCCCGACGGGAAGGTGGGCAACTGCGACGGCACCATGGCTTATTGTGCAATAGCCAAGAACGCAGTTGGGGCACTCGGGCGATACGGCCACAAAGGTATGGCCCTACCGGATGTTTGGTCCCGGCGCGCGCAGCGATCAAGGTAGACTGAGATCAAGGATACCGCAATCGAAGCCTTTGCGGTCGCGTCGGCGCCCAATAGCCTCTTCGCGCCGATCCACGCCTAGTCATTTCGAGCGGTACGACGCTGGGTAGCTGCTCGAAGGACAATGGTCGTTAAGGGCACCCCAGAAGCTTCAGACGACGCAAGATGCCCCGCCCGTCAAGCGCAATGCGCCCCGCACCGTCAAGGGTATCGCGGACGACCGGCAACACCGCGCATGATAAAAAGTCGGAGCCGGGGCGCATTAGCGGGAGCGGGTCGGTCACGGTACTTGTGTGTATGATTCGGGGCACGGATGGCGGGGAAGCGAGGAATCGGGAGACCACCAATGGGCGTTTCGGTCGATACCAAAACACCTTGAACTTTTGCCACAAATACCCATAATGACAGTGCATTTGCCCCCCGCCCGACTTGCCCTCGTGGCCCGGGCGGGGTTATCCGCACCCAGAAGCCCCGTACGGCGACACTGCCGTACGGGGCTCTTCCATATGAGGAGATCGGACCATCACCGCTGGAGGTGAGCTGGCAGATAAGGCTTATCCCTTTTGCATGGCGCCACTGTACCATAACAGCTTGTGTGTAGGGACTAAGTCAGGTTTGCCTTAATGGGGCCACTATCCCTATTGGCTGTTATGCCTTGTAGGGACAACCGTCCTTGCGGTATGTGAAGGCCGTTACGTTTCCGGCAACAGACGTTGTTCGGGCGGTAAGGATGACGATCGGTTGACGAGCCAGATCGCCCCGATAATGAAGAGCGCCCCGATGAGCACATGGACGCCGATGGCCTGGTTCAGGAGCGCCCATCCCGTGAGTACGCCGAATACCGGCGCCAAAAAGAGATAACTGCTTGCTTGGGCCGAATCCTCGTGATGTAGCACGTAGAACCAGAGACCGAATTGCACGATCGAGGCCATGACCACGAGCCACGCCAAGAGGCCGGCCGAGGCCAGGGTGACATGAAAGATCGGCCCTTCCTGGAGCCCGCCCACGACCAGGAGGACGAGTCCGCCGATCAGCATCTGGTAGGCGGTCAGCACCCAGGGATCGACCGACCCACCCCAGCGCTTCATCAACACCGTTGCCACCGCCCAGAACACTGCGCTGGCGAGCCCGTACAAGACGCCTATCTGGAGGTGTAAGGACCCACCGATCGCGACGGCGATGCCAACTATACCAAGCGCCGCGCCCAGCCACTGCGTCGAGCGGTAACGCTGGCCCAGAAACACGGCGCCCAACACCACCACCAGCATCGGATTGGCGAAGGTGAGGATCGCCGACTCGCCGGCGGGAATCGTGACGAGGCTCAGGAAGATCGCCCCCATGACGCCCGCGGTCTGTAAGAGACCGATGACGGCCACTCGCGCCCACAAGCGCCAGTCGTGGGGATGGGGCCGATGGCGGACGCCTGCTGCCAACAGGAGACCTGCCAGGGTAAAACGGAGGCCAGCAAGAAAGAGTGGTGGCGCATAGTGCAGGGTCATCTGGCCGACTGCAAAAGATGAGCCCATAAGGGCCGTCGCCAACACCAGAAATATCAGGCTTTTGCCTCGCACCACTCGCCACTCCGCGCCTCGAAAGGCCCCCACTTTAGCGATGTCCTGTATTCCCGTATAGTGAATTATTCTGAACACATGGCTCTCGTTTCGTGAATCATGGACCTCTCTGACCTCGTGATATTCAAGGCGGTCGTCGAGAACGGCAGCATCACGCGGGCCGCGGAGCGGTTGCACCGTGTGCCCTCAAACGTGACAACCCGCATTCGCCAGCTGGAGCGCGGGCTTTCCGTGGAATTGTTTCACCGCCAGGGCAAGCGATTGATTCTGTCCGAAGCGGGTTCGCTCTTGCTCGATTACGCCGATCGACTCCTACGGTTGGCCGAGGAGGCCCAAGATGCGTTGCACGACCAGACACCCCAGGGTGTCTTTCGACTCGGCGCCTCGGAAAGTATCGTGGCGACCCGGTTACCCGAACCTCTGAACGAGTTCCACGAGTGTTGGCCCGATGTCCGTCTTGAGTTACAGGCGGCCGCGTCGCACCGGCTGCTCACCTGCCTAAAGGAAGGGACCTTGGACGCCGTCTTGGTCGCCGGTCCCGTATCGCACCCCGACATCGAGATGGAGCGGCAATATCGCGAAGAACTGGTGCTCGTGACCGTGAAGGGACACAAGCCTGTCCATCATCCCCGGGATATCGCCGGCTCTACGTTGCTCGTGTTCGAGAACGGATGCGCCTATCGGCAACGGCTAGAGGACTGGTTTCAGCGGCAGGGGGCGGTGATCGGACGTTTCGTGGAGTTTTCATCCTACCACGCCATCCTCGGCTGCGCGGCGGTGGGGACGGGCGTGGCCTTGGTACCGCGGCGCGTGTTGATGGTATTCTCCGAGCGGTCCCGTCTAGGGGTCCATCGCCTGAGCCCGGAATGGCGTTGGGTGGATATCGTCTTGGCGTGGCCACGGGGTCGGAAGGGCACGAAGCTCGCCGCGCTTAAGGGGGTGCTACGGAAATGGTGGGGGGCTAATCGGACAGCCACCTGACTGCCGTGAACCTGTCCCATCCTGTCAGCGGCGGAGAAGGCAGGCGCCGGGTGGTTCTGGGGCCATTTGCGAGCCGAATGGATCGGCCCCCCATATTCTGTATGCGAGGCAATGCTCCGCCAGACATTGGGGATACGGAGGAGTGTCCCCGCATCGTGTCGATAACCTTGACGCCGCGCGAGCTATCGTAGTCGCTGCGGGTGCAATGATCCTCGCAGAGCCGCGCCGCGTTCCCACGGGGCACAATATGCGCGTGCGGCATCCGGACAATACGATATGCGAGTACGTGGAGCACACCGGTGGCACCCCTGGGTAAACGGAGCCCCCAATGGAGCATGAGTCATGTAGGGCGCCTGCGATTCCCAGGGCGGGTCGGCTGGGCGTAACTACGATCAACCGCTTGCGAACTTCAAGCGAAGTTTCCCGTGTCGCGTTTCGTGATCCATATTAAGAGGTGCTGCGAGGCAGTACCCGGACCCCGGAGTCATACAAACGCCCACAAGTCCTTACCCAGGCGCTATAAGCGTCAAAGTATCTGACGCCCCTTGACTTCGAGCGCGCTCTAAGTTCTACCATTCAGGCCATGACCCAACTCCTCTCAATTCAAGAAGCTGTCAGAGCCACCGGCCTCAGTGCGCATACGCTCCGATATTACGAGCGTATCGGTCTAATCGATCCCATCACGCGTCAAGCGAACCGACATCGCTTTTATCGACCGGAAGACCTGCAATGGATCGCCTTTTTGACGAGGCTGCGTGCGACCGGGATGTCGATAGAACACATGTTGCGCTATGCCGCCCTGAGACGGCAGGGTGATGATTTGAGCAGTGTATCCGCCCGCAAGCGGATGCTCGATCAGCATACTGCGACGTTGGAGGGCAAGCTTGTGGCGCTTCAGGAAACCTTAGCGGTTCTCCACGCCAAAGTGGCCTTTTATACCAAGAGAGAAGAGGCGCTCAAGTCCCCCACTCATCATTTGCCCAAAAGAGGAGCGTGATCATGGAAAACGCGAGGTATGAACGGGGCGCGAAGCGTCTCAAGGAAGTAGACGGTAGCGCCGGGGAGCGTGTCATTGCAAGCCTAGCGGACATTAGCCCCGACTTTGGTCGCATCATTATTGAATTCGGCTTTGGTGATATTTACTCTCGGCCAGGGCTTACATTACAGCAACGGGAACTCGCCACGATCGCCGCACTCACCGCATTGGGTAATGCAAGACCGCAGCTTAAGGTCCATCTGGCGGCGGCCCTTCATGTAAGCTTATCGCGGACCGAGATCATTGAAACCATTATCCAGATGGCGGTTTACGCAGGCTTCCCTGCGGCCCTTAACGGTCTTTTTGCCACGAAGGAAGTCTTTGCTGAGCATGACAGCGGCCGTCCGTAACGGACTCACGCCCGGGGCGTCAAGCGATCGTACATATTTTGGTTTGTAACGCTCGCTTGGATTTTATTAGGGTCTCAACGAATGCGGTGGTCCTTCCAGCGCGAGCGTCTCCCGTACCGAAGGGAGGTCAGCTATGCGTGCGTAATAGGCTGATAGGTGATGCCAAGGCGTCAAATCCAGCGCAAGCCGTTGAGCCCATGTGAGCATGACGAAGAGATAAGCGTCAGGGGCGGTAAAGGATACCCCCATGAGAAAAGAGTTCTCGCCTAACATTTGATCTACATACGCAAGGCGTGGCGCCACCCAGATCCGCGTTGCCTTCTGACCGGCCGTTGTGTTGGCGAGGAAATTGGCCGCGACCCCATTATGCCGGTCGGGCGCGATGAAGTTGCCGTGGATCTCGGTGGCGATGAAATTGAGCCATTCCAGGGCGTGGTAACGGGCCCGCGTGCCGATCGCTGGCAACAGACCTCGTTCCGGCTTGAGGTCGGCAATAAACTGAAGAATCACGGCGCACTCCGTCAAGATATCACCATCGTCTGTCTGGAGGACTGGCACGTAGGACTTCGGAGTGATCGCCCGGAAGTCGCCACCCGACCAGCGTTTGCCAGCGAGATCGACCTTTTCGACAGTGAAGGGGCATTCCGCCTCCCGAAGCAGGATATGGGGCGCAAGGGAACTCGCGCCGGGGGCATAGAACAGGATCATGGCTATCTCCGGGGTCCTTACCGAACGCTATTTTACGTCAGTCTTTGAGGCGTAAGGCTGCGTTAATAAATAAAGGTAACAACTTAATCATCGAGCCTTCACGTTCGGCTTGATGACGTAGTTCCACTCGCCGTGAAACTTGTCGCGCTCCAGGTTGACGCGTTGCATCTCTTCGTTGGTGACGTCGCGGCCGGTGGGATATTTCCGCCGATCCAGCCGGCACGTGACCTTGAGCCCCT
>JAJYQN010000096.1 GCA_021794595.1 Pseudomonadota bacterium | reverse complement strand
GTAAGATGCGCCGCTTGATCGGACTGCCCGCCCTGCCGCAGGCGGCCGCGATCCTTATTCTTATAAGCGCCCTGCCACCGGGGCGCTTTATATTTTGGGGGCGCGATGCCAACCGAACACCATCTTATGGCCACCTACGGGCGGCTTCCTGTGGCCTTCACACACGGCGAAGGGGTGTGGCTCTGGGACAAAAGCGGCCGCAAATATCTCGATGGCTTAGCGGGCGTCGCGGTCAACGGTCTGGGGCATGCCCATCCGGCCGTCATTGACGCGATCTGTACCCAATCGCGGCGCCTCATACACACCTCCAACTGGTACGAGATCCCCGGTCAGGAGGCGCTCGGCGCCGAGCTGTGCGAGATCGCGCACATGGATCGCGTGTTCTTCGCCAACTCCGGTGCCGAAGCCAACGAGGCAGCGCTCAAGCTGGCACGTCTGTATGGCCACCGCAAGGGCATCGAAACACCTGCCGTCATCGTGATGGAAGGGAGCTTCCACGGGCGCACGCTGGCGACCCTGAGCGCCACCGGCAATCGCAAGGTGCAGGCCGGCTTTGAACCGCTCGTGACCGGCTTTCGCCGGGTCCCCTTCAACGACCTGGGGGCGATTAAACAAGTCCGCGAGCGCGACCAGACGGTGGTAGCCGTTCTGGTGGAGCCGATTCTGGGGGAGGGGGGCATCCAGATACCCGATCCCGGCTATCTGAGGGGCTTGCGCAAGCTCTGCGATGAGGCCGGCTGGCTTTTGATTCTCGACGAAATCCAAACCGGGATGTGTCGCAGCGGCACGTGGTTTGCCTGGCAACAGGAAAACGCCCGGCCGGACATCATGACACTCGCCAAGGCGCTCGGGAACGGACTGCCTATCGGGGCCTGCCTCGCTCACGGGGCGGCTGCCGAACTCTTCCAGGCAGGACACCACGGATCGACATTTGGGGGAAACCCCCTCGCCTGCGCCGTGGCCGATGCCGTGATCACTACGCTAGAGGGAATGCGGGCCTGGGAACGCGCTTTGGTGCTCGGCGCCCGGCTGCAAGCCGACCTGAAAGCACGACTTGCAGGCGAACCCGGCGTCAAGGTCGTACGCGGCCAGGGGCTGCTTTTAGGCATCGAGCTCGATAGGCCGTGCCAGGCCATTATGAAAATCGCCTTAGGCCACGGTCTGCTTTTGAACGTCACCGCGGAAAAGGTCGTCAGATTATTGCCGCCCCTCATCCTAAGCGACGCCGAGGCCGCGCAATTGGGCGAACTGACGGCAGCAAGCATTCGGGAGTTTTTGGCGTCATGACGCGCCATTTTTTGAGCCTGCTCGACTTCAGCTCCAAAGAGCTGCGGATGCTGGTGGAGCGCGCCATGACGTTAAAGGCCATACTTCGGCGACGCGAGCCGCACGAATACCTACGCGGGCGCAGTCTCGCGCTCATTTTCGAGAAATCCTCGACCCGCACGCGCGTCTCGTTCGAGGCTGGCATCACACAGCTCGGCGGGAACAGCATGTTCCTGGCCCCGGCAGAGCTTCAACTCGGCCGCGGCGAGCCCCTGGAAGACACGGCCCGGGTGGTATCGCGTATGGTCGACGCCATCGTCATTCGTACGCACGAGCACGCCAAGCTCGAGGCATTCGCCGCCCACTCCCAAGTCCCGGTCATCAATGCGCTCACGGACCGATTCCACCCCTGCCAGCTGCTGGCCGATATCCAAACCTATTTCGAGCTGCGCGGCGACATTCGCGGGCGCTCGGTGGCCTGGGTCGGGGACGGCAACAATGTCTGTCATTCCTGGATAAACGCGGCGCGCCAATTCGACTTCACCCTTCGGGTGGCCACCCCTAAGGGCTACGAACCGGACGCCGACATCGTGGCCGCCGCCGGGCAGGCGGTGAAGATGTCGCACGATCCACAGGAGACGGTGGCCGGGGCCGACCTCGTGGTGACCGACACCTGGGCCAGTATGGGCCAAGAGGCCGAGAAGGAAACGCGTACCCAGGCGTTTTCGGGATTCCGTGTCGACACAGCACTCATGAATGGCGCCCACCCAGACGCCCTCTTCATGCACTGCCTTCCCGCCTATCGCGGACTCGAGGTCGCGTCAGATGTCATCGACGGCCCGCAAAGCGCGGTTTGGGATGAGGCGGAGAACCGGCTGCACGCACAAAAGGCGCTTTTGGAATTCCTGCTCAGCTAGAGATCACCCGCAAGAACGCCTAGTTGTGGTAATCGAACAGATAGTTTTGGTAAGGCGCACAACGCCGACAAAGAAACTGGACGCGCCCGAAAAAGCTGTCGACCTGGACCCATATCTCCTGGGCGATCGTACTGCCAAAGTCGGGGCCCGTGGGATCTACGGTCTTCGGTTTCACATTATAGTAATGCACGGTGAGGGGTTTGCCGTAGAGGCGCATCCGTCCCTCGAAGGCTTGCAGCTTGGGTAGCGGGGTTGTGGAATTAAAAGCGACCAGCAGCACAAGCGATTTAATGCGCTGGACCAAAGACGCGGGCGCCGAGACGCCGCCGTCAAAAAGTACCGTACCCGATACGTCAGCCGGATCGGCGGCGCTCGCCTCAAGCGCTTGCAGGGCGCCCGTCGATCCCCAGCCGAGGGTCACGATCTTGCGCCCCGGGGCCGCCAAAAAATGGATTGCGGAACGCTCTTCGGCGTCCGCCCGGCGCTGATTATTGATTGGCGCGGCGCGGGACTTGGGCACGCGGGCCTTACCATAAAGATTTACCGCCACCACCCTATAGCCTTCCGCTCCTAGCCTATCCGCCCAGGCCAGTGTCGGTTCGTCGAGGCCGGATCTCCCAGGCAGCAACAAAATACCGAGCGTGGCGGCCTTCGGGCCCGTGCGATATACCTGAAATCGCCCATGGTTCTTGGCGGCAAGCTGCACGAACTCGCCCGCAAAGGCCCTACATGACAGCCCCTGCCCGCCTTCGTGGGCAAAAGCGCGCGTACCCGTAAACGCGACCAGCGCGATCGCGATCATCCAACGCAGCATTCTCATTCCCCGTATTCATTCAATAGAGGCCCCACCAAGTAGCGCGGTGCGACAGTATGAACGACCCGCCCAATCGACCTCAAGCTTTGATTCGGCCGGCCCGCGGACCCATTTACCAAGACTAACCGATCCACAAAGGCCGCCCAGCACAAGGGCGACGAGCGGGCCACAATGGGTGCTGTTCGGAGACGTCCGGCCAGCAGAAACTTCCGTTAGAGCGTAGTATACTGGGAGGCTATGGCCATTCCCTACATTTTTACCATGCAACGGGTGACAAAGATCGTCCCCCCGTCGCGCGAAATACTCAAAAACATCTCTCTATCCTTCTTCCCCGGCGCCAAAATCGGGGTACTGGGGCTGAACGGTTCCGGGAAGTCCACGCTCCTGCGCATTATGGCCGGTGTCGACAAGGAATTCGACGGCGAGGCCCAACCGGCCGCCCGTATTCGGATAGGTTACCTGCCCCAAGAACCGGTACTGAACCCCGACAAAGACGTGAGAGGCAATATCGAGGAGGGGGTCGCCGCCACAAAGGCCTTGCTCGAGCGGTTCAACGCCATCAGCTTGCGCTTCGGGGATCCGCTCACCGACGAGCAGATGAACGCTCTAATTGAAGAGCAGGCGCAGGTCCAGAGTGAAATCGATGCCGCGGGGGCCTGGGATCTCGAACGCAAGCTCGAGATCGCGGCCGAGGCCCTGCGTCTGCCTTCCTTCGATGCCGACGTCAATGTGCTCTCGGGCGGCGAACGCCGCCGCGTGGCCTTATGCCGGCTACTCCTCTCCGAACCGGACATGTTGCTGCTGGACGAGCCGACCAACCACCTCGACGCGGAGTCGGTGGCTTGGCTCGAGCGATTCCTTAAAGAATACAAGGGTACGGTCGTGGCCGTGACCCACGATCGTTACTTTCTCGATAACGTCGCGGGCTGGATTCTGGAACTGGATAGAGGTCAGGGCATACCGTGGGAGGGCAATTATTCCTCGTGGCTCGAGCAAAAGGAAAAGCGCCTCGCCATTGAAGAGAAGCAGGAGTCGGCCCGGCAACGTACCATCAAACGCGAACTCGAGTGGGTGCGCACCTCGCCCAAGGGCCGACACGCCAAGAGCCGCGCCCGTCTGGCCGCCTACGAGGAACTCGTGTCTCAAGACACCGAACAGCGCAACGAGACGACCGACCTCTTCATACCGGCCGGGCCGCGCTTGGGCGATCTCGTGGTCGAAGCCATCGACCTCACCAAGAGCTTCGGCGACCGCCTGCTCATGGATCACATCAATTTTAAACTCCCGGCCGGCGGTATCGTAGGGGTCATTGGCCCAAACGGTGCGGGGAAAACAACGCTCTTTCGGATGATCGTAGGAGAGGAACAGCCCGATAGCGGGGTCTTGCGCGTCGGACCCTCGGTCGTACCAGCCTATGTGAGTCAGGCGCGCGATGCGCTTGATGGCAACAAGACCGTGTGGGCCGAGGTATCGGGCGGCTCGGACATGATCGTTCTGGGAAAACGCGAGGTCTCTTCGCGCGCCTACGTAGGGCGGTTCAATTTTCGGGGCGCGGATCAACAAAAGTACGTGAAGGACCTATCGGGCGGCGAACGAAACCGTGTCCACCTCGCCAAGCTCTTAAAGAGCGGCGGCAACCTGCTCTTGCTTGACGAGCCGACCAACGACCTCGATGTCGACACCCTGCGGGCGCTCGAGGAGGCCTTACTGGCATTTGGGGGCTGCGCGATCGTTATCTCACACGACCGCTGGTTTCTAGACCGGATCGCCACCCACATCATGGCCTTCGAAGGCGACAGCCAAGTGGTTTGGTTCGAAGGCAATTACGCGGATTATGAACTCGACCGCAAGCGGCGGCTCGGTGTCGAGGCTGACCGCCCGACCCGCATAAAGTATAGGCGCTTGGCTTAAGGCGTGCGCGCCCGCGGCCTCACGCCAAACCCGTCTACAGAAGGGTCCTCTATGGGCAAACGCGGCCGCCGCGTTTCCCTGATTCGGATCGTGCGCCAACTGGCCCCCTACCTCTGGGAATATCGGGTACGGGTGGGCTTGGCGCTCGGCTCTCTCATACTCGCCAAGGTCGCTAATGTCGCAGTCCCGCTCGTCTTAAAAGACATCGTCAATAGCCTCAATACCCGCCAAGCCGTCATTGCCATACCCGTCGCCCTCCTCGCGGCCTATGGAGCGCTTCGCTTAGCCAACGCGCTCTTTGGGGAGTTGCGCGATGTGGTGTTTGCACGCGTCACGCAACGCGCGGTTCGGCGCGCCGCGCTCACGGTCTTTCGCCACCTGCACGCGCTCCCGCTCAAGTTCCACCTTGACCGCCAGACGGGTGGCGTAGCACGAGATATCGAGCGCGGAAGCCGCGGCATCTCGCTCCTTTTAAACTTTCTCCTGTTTAACATCATACCCACCTTGGTGGAAATCGCCTTGGTGGCAGGCATTCTCATCGCTAAGTTCAGCCCCTGGTTTGCGGTCATTACCTTTTTTACGCTGGCCCTCTACATCGGCTTTACATTGTTCGTAACCGAATGGCGGACGGTCTTCCGCCGATTCATGAACGACATGGACTCGCGGGCCAACAGTCAGGCGGTAGACAGTCTCCTCAACTACGAGACCGTGAAATTCTTCGCAAACGAAGACTACGAGGCGAACCGCTACGACCAGCACTTACAAAAATGGGAAGAAGCGGCGGTCCGCAATCAAGTGTCTCTAGCATTTCTCAACATCGGCCAAGCGACCATCATCGCGCTCGGCGCAACCGGTCTCATGATTCTCGCCGCCCGCGGGGTGGCAAACCACAGCATGAGCCTCGGCGACCTCGTACTGGTGAACGCCTTTCTGATACAGCTCTACATGCCCTTACACTTTCTCGGATTCGTCTACCGCGAGATCAAGCACTCCCTCGCCGACATGGAAAACATGTTCGATCTCCTAAAGGCCCCACTTGCCATTGTCGACCAGGCCGGCGCGCCCCCGCTTGCGATCTCTCGAGGCGAGGTTCGCTTTACGCACCTCAGTTTTTCCTACGGCGGTCGGCCACTTCTGCAAGACATAGACTTCGCCATAGCGCCGCAGTCGACGACCGCCGTTGTCGGACCAAGCGGCTCCGGGAAATCGACGCTTGTCCGTCTCTTGGTGCGACTCTACGACCCCGACGCCGGGGCCATTATCATAGACGATCAGAACATTCGCAGCGTGACGCAAAGCAGCCTTCGCCACACCATCGGCGTTGTGCCCCAAGACCCGGTTCTCTTTAACGACAGCCTCTACGTCAATATCGCCTACGGGCGCCCCGGAGCAACGCGACAGGAGATCGAAGAGGCGGTGGAACTGGCGCATCTCGATCGTTTCATCGCGTCCTTGCCCAAGGGTTATGACACCTTGGTGGGCGAGCGCGGGCTCAAGCTCTCGGGGGGCGAGAAACAGCGGGTTGCCATTGCAAGGACGCTCTTAAAGCAACCTAAGATCTTGCTGTTCGACGAGGCGACGTCGGCGCTCGATGCCGCCTCTGAGCGTATCGTGCAAGAGGGCTTGGCGCTTCTTGCAAACCACCGCACGACGCTTGTCATTGCCCATAGGCTATCCACCATCCAACACGCCGATCAGATCCTGGTCATGCGCGATGGCCGTATAGTCGAGCGTGGCCGGCACCGAGAGCTCATTGGTCAAAAGGGGCTCTACGCCGAACTTTGGGCACTGCAACAAGAGACAAAGCCCCTGTCTTCCGTGGATCGGCTTGAAGGGGAGGCCGGTCACGCCGCCCCCGAGCTGGAATCCCTCGGCTCAGGGGGTTCCAAGAAACCCAACCTCGCATTTTTTCAAAGTACCCCGTTACTATCTTCCTGCCTCTACAATAGAGGTACGGCCAGTCCGGCCCGGCATGATTGCTACCCCCAGTCGACCATGATCCGGGGGGTGTTGTCACCGGGTCGAACAGGCAGTCAGTCATCGCTAATAGGGGCTCGGCCGATGATATCTTTAATAGGCCGCCTGTAACGTGGATGCCGAGACTTTCTGCCATGGTCATTGGCCGTATGTATTATCGTGATACGGGAGGTGAGTATGACAGACCACGAAGACCACAACAGTGTGGATATCTTTATCGGCGTGGATGTGGGGAAAGGTGCGCATCATGCCGTAGCACTGGATCGATCGGGTAAGCGGTTGTTGGATAAAGCCTTACCTAACGATGAAGAGAAGCTGCGCGCCGTCATAGCGGAACTGAAGACGCATGGCGCACTGCTGTTAGTTGTCGATCAGCCGGCCACAATAGGGGCCCTGCCCATCACGGTGGCGCGTGCAGAAGGCATTGAAGTCGCTTATTTGCCAGGGTTGGCTATGCGCCGCATTGCCGATCTGCATGCCGGCGAAGCGAAGACCGATGCACGGGATGCGGCCATCATCGCCGAAGCCGCTCGTTCGATGCCGCACGCGTTGCGCGCTTTACCCAAGACCGACGAGGCCTTGGCAGAACTTACTTTATTATGCGGTTTTGATGATGATCTGGCCGCGCAAATCACCCAAGTCAGCAACCGTATCCGCGGGCTTCTGACCCAAATCCATCCGGCCTTGGAGCGCGTACTGGGACCCCGGCTTGATCATCCGGCTGTGTGTGCCCTTCTGCAGAAATATCCGTCACCGCAGGCGCTTTCGGCCACCAGCGAGAAACGGCTTACCACGCACTTAAGCAAGCTTGCGCCAAGGCTCGCCAAAACGCTGCCAGGAGAAATCCTTAAGGCCTTGAGCGAACAGACCGTGGTGGTGCCAGGCACCCAGGCCGTGAGCCTCGTGCTGCCCAAATTGGCCCAGCAGTTAGGTGCCTTACGCCAGCAACGCGCGGAACTCGCCCAAGAGGTCGAGCAGCGAGTCTTGGCGCACCCTCTTACGCCAGTCCTGATGAGCATGCCGGGAGTCGGCATCAGGACCACAGCCAGACTCCTGACGGAGGTTACCCCTAGACCCTTTGCTTCGGCGGCCCATCTTGCCGCCTATGCAGGCCTAGCGCCGGTTACTCGTCGCTCGGGAAGCTCCATTCGGGGCGAACATCCCTCCAGGCGAGGCAACAAGATCTTAAAACGTACGATGTTCCTGTCGGCCTTCGCGGCCTTGCGCGATCCTGTCTCCCGGGCTTACTACGACCGCAAGATCAGCCAGGGCAAGCGACACAATCAGGCGCTGATTGCGCTCGCCCGCCGACGCAACGATGTGCTGTATGCGATGTTACGTGACGGCGCTTTTTATCAGGCGACACCTACAGCAAATGCTTGACAAAGGACATAGGGGCACCCCCCTGAAGACGTGTTCCTTCGGCGCTTAAGAGATCTCCCGAAAGAGCCGTAGCTGGCTCGTCATTGACCGTGCGAGATAGGCCGCAGCGATGCGTCAAACATATTTTGACGATGGAGTCAGACGATCTCAGTAAGCGATCGCCTCGGTTTTCCGAGAGTCCTACCGCATCCTGGCTGCGATCTCTCGGTCGATCGGTGGAAGTCCACGCGCCATAGACCCGCTCGCAAGGGCGGGGGGCGCGTTAGCCTTATTTTCACCTTATCCCTATCGCCGCCATGGCCTGCCCTGGGCTCTTCACAAGAAGCGTGGCCACGTCACGCACGGCTCGAACCTAAGTCGTCTCAGGCGCGCAAGGCCTCGGCGGATGCGCGTATCGGGCTTGTTTGTCGCTTTCCTTGGCGCGCCGATGGGGAGCCGACATTGAGGCCATTGGGTCGGAAATCGCGTTAAATTATCGGAGGTTGGTAAATCTCCTAGATTGACTATAGTTGTTTAAGGCCCTTACAGTGCACTGTCCCTGGCACTTTTCAGGTCGAGGCTCATAGGTCGAGGCTCATAAATATGGCGACAACGCCCTGGTCCGCTGCAGATGCACCAAGCTCCGTGGTCGGCTTGATCCTTGAGGGACAGCGCTACGCACTGCCTCTCGGACAAGTCGAGCGGGTCATTCCGTTGGTCGAGATCACGATGTTGCCCAAGGCCCCGGCCGTGATCATGGGCGTGATCGACGTCCGGGGTTCGGTCATCCCGGTTGTCAACATCCGTAAACGATTCGGCCTACCCGATCGGGTACCGACCGTGACCGACAAGCTTGTGATCGCGCAGACACGACATCGACGGCTCGCCCTCGTTGTCGATGCGGCGCTGGGCGTACTCAACATTCCTCGGCAGCGAATTGCGGAGCCCGCCGATATCGCCCCAAGAATCGATTACCTTGCCGGCGTTGCCCGGCTCGCAGACGGTATGATTCTCATTCACGACCTCGATCAATGTCTTGACATCGGCGAGGAACGAGACGTCGATATCGCCCTGGCGGCACTACGAGATCGCAAGCCATGACCGAGGATCGCGCGATTCCTGAAGCACTCCTCTCCCGATTCAGCGCATTCGTGGCGGCAAGGCTCGGCCTTCATTTCCCCCCGGAGCGTTGGCACGAATTGGCGCGCGGCGCGCGATCGTGCGCCCCGCTCTTGGGCTGCAAAAACGCGGCGACCTGCATGGAATGGCTGCTTGCGCACCCAGTGGGGGCGCCCGAAATTCAACGACTGGCCAGTTATTTGACCGTCGGCGAAACCTATTTTTTCCGGGAAGAACCAATCTTTGCGGCCCTCAAGAGCCATATCCTGCCCGAGTTGATCCAGCGTAGAGCCGCAGACCGCCACTTGCGGATCTGGAGTGCAGGTTGTTGCAGCGGCGAAGAGCCCTACTCCCTTGCGATCCTATTGACGCAAATGATTCCTAATCTAAAAGATTGGAAGCTGATGTTGCTGGCCACCGATATCAACCTAGACTATCTGGCAAAGGCGCAAAGGGCCCAGTACGGTCAGTGGTCGTTTCGGCGGACGCCGCCGTCCATCAAGGAACACTATTTCCGTCCCGTCGCGAACCAGAGAGTCCATACTCTTGACGAGGAAATACGCCGCCGAGTCTCGTTCGCCTACCTCAATCTTGCGGAAGACGGTTACCCGTCGCTTCTTAACGGCACAAACGGCATCGATATCCTCTTTTGCCGCAATGTTCTTATGTATTTCCAACCGGAGCATGTACCCAAAGTGATCAGCAAGCTTTACGCGTGCTTAGCCGATGACGGGTGGCTTGTAGTAAGCCCGAGCGAAGCCTCGTCGAGATTGTTCCCACAGTTTACCCCGGTCAACTTCCGAGACGCCGTAGTTTTTCGCAAATCACGCGCGGAGCTTCCGATGATCGCCAGCGATTCCCGTCCGCCAACGGCTAAAGCACACCGATCTTTTGCCCAGACCGCCGTCGAAAACGCCCCACCAGAGCATCCGCAGTCGTCGCGGCGCCAAGCGGCCACCGTCTCTACTCCTACGCCCCATGACCGCCTCCAAGAAGCCGACACGTTATGTGGCCAAGGTCGTTACCAAGACGCGGTCGATATCTTGCAGGCGCTACTCGTCCAAGATTCGGAAAATCCGCGGCTCATGACTCGATTGGCGAAGGCTTGCGCTAATCAGGGGCGCCTTGTCGAGGCCTTAACGTGGTGCGAAAGAGCCATTACCGCCGACAAACTCGATCCCACGGCGCGTTATCTGCTTGCGATCATCCTACAAGAGCAAGGCCGTGATCTCGAGGCCGTCGCGGCGCTTAAACATGCGCTTTATCTCGATCCGTCGTTCGCGCTTGCACACTTCGCGCTCGGCAATTCGCTGCGGGCCCAAGGCCACTACAAAGAGTCACGACGGTATTTCGCGAACACCCTTGCCATTTTTAAAGAAGACCGCAGGGACCACTGTCCACCGGAGTCTGACGGGATGACGGTAGGAAAGCTCCGGGATATTATCCAGACAATCATGTCCATGGATCATGCCACATGATCGGAAAAACGCCTCCACCGCACTCGTCTTCGGCCGTTACCGACTGGACTGCCATAAGGCGCCGTCTACAAGAAGGCGAGCAAATCCTACAGGAGGGAGCGGCGCCCGATGCAACGCAAACGCGAGAGATACTGAGGACGCGCGCCCAGATTTTAGCGCAAGAGGACCAGCCCGCTCAGTCCGGTGTTGCGCCTATAGAAGTCGTTGAATTTCTTCTCGCCTACGAACATTATGGAATCGAATCCGTCTTTGTGCGCGAGATCTACCAAATGAGGGACCTTGCGCCCCTTCCCGGCACCCCCGCGTTCGTGCTTGGCATTGTGAATGTTCGCGGCCGCATCCTCACCGTGATAGATATAAAAAAATTCTTCAATATGCCGGAAAGAGGCCTTACAGATCTTAATAAGGTGATCGTTGTGTCGGGTTTGGGCCTAGAGTTCGGAATCCTCGCTGACGAAGTAATCGGCGTGCGCACGATCGTGCGCGATACGATCCAAACGACGCTGTCCACCGTTACGGACTCAAGGGACCACTATCTTATGGGCATTACGGCGGAACGAATGGCGATTCTCGATATGGCCGCGTTATTGGCGGATCAGCGCCTGATCGTCGACGACGATATGCCACAATAGGAACCGTCGGCTAGGCCGCCGGTCACCATCGCAATGGACGGCACGATAAAGGGAGAGCGCAACATATGAAAAACGGGGAGCCATCATGAAACGGCAAATAGGCATAAGAATATGGACAGCGCTTTTTTCCCTTCTCCTGACCCTCTTTATCCTCGTGGGTGTTTCCTATCGGAACGCCAGAATGGATGAGAGAAACGAGTTATGGGTCAGCCATACCTACGCCGTCATCACCAATATCTGGCATGTCAAGTCGCTACTTGAGGACGCGGAGACAGGTCAAAGAGGCTACATTATCACGGGACAGCCGAGCTACCTGGCGCCATACCGTACGGCGCTTGAAGGCTTACATGGAGCCCTAGCGCAACTCGCGGCGCGCACCGCGGATGACCCTGTCCAGAAACGTCGAATGCGCCTGCTGGACCTGCTAGCCGCACGAAAGCTTACCGAACTCAAAGATAGCATCGGTCTGCGGCGCACGGAGGGCTTTTCCGCGGCGCACCACATCGTGCGCCTCGGCACGGGAAAAGCCACCATGGATAAGATCCGCGTGGTTCTGCGAAAAATGTCCTCACGGGAACAAGGGCTCCTGACGGTGCGGGCACACACTGAGCACTCCAGAATCCGACAAACGCTGTTGATGCTTCTACTCGGGGTGTTGGTGGCTTCGGTGTTGGTAGTGGCTGGCGGATTATTCCTGACCGCCAGTATTTTTCGGGTGCTCAGCCGATTTGGCGACGAGATCCGCGAGACCATTACGGTATTGACTTCATCGGCCGCGGAAATCCTGGCTGCAACCACCCAGGTCGCGGCTGGGGCTGCCGAAACTGCAAGTTCGGTGAGCGAAACCGGGACCACGGTGGAAGAGGTTAAACAAGCAGCCCAGCTCTCAAGTCAGAAGGCCAAACAAGTCTCCGACAGCGCGCAAAAAGCGGTGCAGGTAGCGCATGATGGTCGCAAGGCGGTAGAAGAGCTCAACGAAGGCATGAACGACGTTCGAGAACAGATGGAGGCGGTCGCAGAAAGCATCGTGCGACTCGCTGAGCAGAGCCAGGCTATTGGCGACATCACCACAACCGTCGGCGACCTCGCCGAACAGTCGAACCTGCTCGCGGTTAATGCATCCATAGAGGCCGCCAAGGCCGGCGAGCACGGAGCGGGCTTTACGGTCGTGGCGCAGGAAATCAAGAATCTCGCTACCCAATCCAAGCAGGCGACGTCCCAGGTGCGCACGATTCTCGGCGATATCCAGAAGGCCACCGCGAGCGCTGTCATGGCAGCGGAAAAGGGCACCAAGGTGGTGGAAGCGGGGGTGAAGCAGTCGGCTGCGGCCGATGACACGATCGGCACGCTGGCAACCGGAGTCGCCGAAGCGGCGCAAGCCGCTACTCAGATTGCCGCTTCGAGTCAACAGCAGCTCATCGGTATGGACCAAGTCGCCCTTGCCATCGACAACATTCGACAAGCCAGCACACAGAACATGGCTAGCACCAGACAGGCCGAAGCCTCCGCCCATAGCCTGCACGAGCTCGGCCAACGACTCAAGGATCTGATCGAAAGGTACCGAGTGTGATCGTCCTCCGGAGCATTTCGCACCCGATCGTCGGCGCCAGGCCGATGGCGAGCGGCAGGTCCGATGGGCGGCGAGAATCGTCATGAGCACCCGGGATGAACAGTTCCTTGAGCGTCTGCTGGCGACCTTCAAGATCGAGGCGAGGGAGCACCTAAGGGCGATGTCGTCTGGCGTACTCGCGCTCGAGAGCGCTCCCGCCGGCAAAGCCGTGCCCGGCCTCCTTGAGAAGGTTTTCCGAGAGGCTCATAGTCTGAAGGGGGCAGCGCGGGCGGTCAATCTGGGAGCGGTCGAAATCGTCTGCCAAGCGCTTGAAGACGTTTTCGCGGACATAAAAAATGAGCGCTTAACGACGTTCTCGGAACTTTTCGACGTATTGCACGAGACCATAGACGGGCTTGACGGCATGCTTGCAGACGGTGTCGCCAAGACGTCGGCCGATGCCCAAGCAGCCGATCTTCAGACGCGGTTAAAGAGAATACGAGACAAAAGGACAGCGCGAAACGAATCCCCCCCAGCGCGTCCGATCAAACATCCCAGGCATCCCCGCAAGGCGACACCACCCAAAACAAAGCGCATGGTCGCCCCCCCACCGTCGCCGCACGCGCCGGCCGAAATACCGGAACTGGCCGGGACGACGCCAAGGACCGATATTCGAATCGCCGTCTCCGATCTTGACACATTACTGCTTAAAGCCGAGGAGATGCTGTTACTAAAGCACGCCCTGGGTCAGCGCGTCGAAGAACTTAAGGCGATGCAGGGCGCGCTTGCGCTTGAGGATAGAGCCGCTTCGGATAGCTCCCAGGGGCGGCCGAATAGCAGACATCAACATCGCGAAGACGTGGCTGACGGCAACGACCGGGAAACGACATCCGTCGGCGGGGATCATACGGCGACCGATCGCAGGCACCCAGGACGCCGCAAGAAGTCTTTGACAGGGCGCGCTTTCTCGCTCGCGCGTAGCCTAGAGCAAGATTACCGCACGCTTGCCCGCATGGTGGATAGCCTTCTGGCCGACACCAAAAAGATGCTGATGCTGCCATTTGGAACCGCGGTGGAAATGCTACCGAAGCTCGCTCGAGACCTCTCGCGAAATAAGGGTCGGGATGTCGATATCGTGATCGACGGCACCGAAATCGTCATCGACAAACGTATCCTCGAAGGGCTCAAGGACCCTCTCATCCATCTTGTACGCAATGCGATCGACCATGGCATAGAAGATCCGGCGGAGCGTCGCCAACGGAGCAAACCCGAGCGTGGCCGTCTCGCCATCGCCCTAAACCATAAAGGGGGCCGCAAGATCGAGATCCTCGTAAGCGACGATGGGGCAGGCATCGACGCCACCAAGGTGGCTGACACCGCGACGAAGGTCGGGCTGGTCACCCAGGAAGAAGCGGGGCGGATGAGCGATGCGGATGTCTTATCGTTTGTTTTCCGTTCGGGTTTTTCGACCGCCCCCATAATTACCGATCTCTCCGGGCGCGGCTTGGGACTTGCTATCGTGCGCGAGAAGGTGGAGGAACTGGGAGGTACCATCGCGGTTGAAACGGAGCGTGGCGTCGGGACTGCGTTTCGGATAGTGCTTCCGCTTACACTCGAGAACGCCCGCGGACTACTGATAACGGCCGGCGGCCATCGTTACCTCATTCCCATGGCGGGCATCGCATGGGCCATGAGACTGTCCCTTGACGATCTTAAAACGGTGGAGAACCACGACACGATCCAACGCGGTGGGCAAACCTTTCCGCTCGTATGGCTCACGGATGCGCTGGGTTTACCTCGAGATCGCGCAGCATCGCGGACCGAGGCCGGGACAATCGTAGTGGCCCTCGCCGTCGGCGGCTCCCAGGTCGCCTTTTGTGTGGATAAGGTGCATGGAGAGCAAGAGATTCTAGTCAAGAGCCTTGGTGCGCCATTACGACGCGTTAGGAACGTCTCTGGTGCGGCCATACTGGGCACGGGTCAAGTGATACCTATACTGAATACCCTCGATCTTCTCAAGTCGGCGTCACGGATCGAGGCCGCGCCGCAGCAAAACACGGGACCCGGGGTGTTGGCGCCCCAGTCCATCTTGGTCGCCGAAGATTCGATCACGGCCCGCATGCTGCTGAAGAACATCCTGATGGCTGCAGGCTACGAAGTGGCTACCGCCGTTGATGGTTCGGAGGCGCTTTCCGAGCTCAAAGCCCGCCGCTTCGACCTTTTGGTGTCCGACGTCGAGATGCCGGAGATGGACGGGTTCGAACTAACCGAGAAGGTCCGTGCCTATCCACCTCTTGCGGCTCTACCCATCATCCTCGTTACGGCCCTAGGGTCGCGCGAACACCGCGAGCGGGGGATCGCGGTCGGAGCCAATGCCTATATCGTGAAGAGCAGTTTCGATCAGGGCAACCTTCTTGAAATCGTGAAGAGACTCATCTGATGAGCGGCGGTGGCAGGACGTTACGACAGAATCATCCTTCGGCAGGAAAAGAGTCGAGATCGGAGATCCAAGTTCTTGTTGTTGACGATTCGCCGGTGGTTCGCGAGTTTCTGGTCCATATTCTGAACTCCGCGACCGGATTACGCGTAGTTGGTACCGCGCATGATGGCAATGAGGCGCTCGCTTGGGTGCATCATAGGGTTCCCGACGTCATCACCATGGATATCCATATGCCGAATATGGATGGATTCGAGGCCACGCGCCAGATTATGGAGACGTGTCCCGTGCCGATCGTTATTGTGAGCAGTACGACCAGCATCAAGGAGGTTGCGACCACCTTTCGGGCGCTCGAGGTGGGCGCTTTGGCGGTTGTCTCTTGTCCTGACGGCATAGGTCACGCGCGACATGAGGCAAGCTCGCGCGAACTGATTGAAATCGTTAAACTTATGTCGGAAGTGAGGGTGGTGAGACGTTGGGCCCGAAACCGCGGCGCGGCGCCGTCAGACCCGATGATTCATGTCCCGCCTGACAAGAACCATGCGGTGCCCATCGAACTCGTAGTGGTAGGGGCGTCCACGGGCGGACCGCAAGCCCTGCGACTACTCCTTGCCGGGCTGCCCAAGGATTTTCCGGTGCCGGTCGTCATCGTTCAGCATATCGCGCCCGGCTTCCTTGGCGGACTGGTCGAGTGGCTCGCTGGCTTTTGTGCCCTACCGGTCCAAATCGCACAAGAAGGGGAGCGAATCCGCGCCGGCCGGGTCTATTTTGCCCCGGACGGGCATCAGATGGCGATAAACCAGGCTGGTCTGATCCGTCTTGTCCAGGACGCCCCCGTCAACATCCACCGGCCGTCGGTTTCCTACCTTTTCCATTCGGTTGCGAAAACCTACGGTCGGAAGGCGGTGGGTGTTCTCCTGACCGGCATGGGTAAAGACGGGGCAGCGGAGTTGGCGCTCATGAAAGGCTACGGCGCGGTAACCATCGTCCAAGACGCGGACTCCTCGGTGGTTCACGGCATGCCAGGCGAGGCGATCCGTCTCGAAGCCGCCGATTATATTCTTGAACCGGGCGCAATTTCCGCGCTTTTGGCGCAACTTACAGGCAGTGGCCGAAGTTAGCCCGGCAGTCGCCGCCAGCGTGTCTATACTATAGCAATCAGACGCTTGCGGCCGATGGGTGGGCGGTCGGTCCTAATGCAAACGCTAAGGGGGGGGAATGACGGCAAAACGACGTCCTGGCACGAGGTCCGTAGGGGGTGGTCGACCGGCTCAGGAGGCGCCTGAGATCCTTGTTGTCGAAGATAGTCCGACACAAGCCCAGCGTCTCGAACATATATTGCAAGAAAGCGGTTACCGGGCGACCCTCGTTGCGGATGGCGAACAGGCCCTAATGGCCTTGCGTAAGGCGCGGCCGGCGCTTGTCATCAGCGATGTCGTCATGCCAAAGATGGATGGCTACGCGCTCTGTAAGGCTATAAAGACGAACAAAAGACTAAAGGACGTCCCGGTGATGTTGGTGACATCGTTGGCCGGCGTTAGCGACATTATGGCCGGTCTCGAATGCGGCGCGGACAACTTTATTCGTAAGCCCTATGAAAGCAAGTACCTCCTGACCCGCATCAATTATATCCTGATGAACCAGGAATTGCGCCGCACCCAGAAGATCCAAATCGGCGCGGACATCCTGTTGGGCGGTCGCAAACACTTCATAACCGCGGAACGCCAACAGATCGTAGATCTGATGATCTCGATCTACGAGGAGGCGGTCCACCTCAACGAAGAACTGAAAACACGGCAACACGAGCTCTCGCACTCGAATCAATCCCTAAGCGGGCTGTATCAGATCGCCATCGGCCTCAACGAAGTGATCACCGAACGCGAAGTGGCCGAACGGGCCCTTGATCGCGCCATGAATCTCCCCGGGGTACGGGCTGGGTGGTTGGTAGTGCAAGACGGCGACAACGACTTTCGGGTCGTCGCCACCCGTAACCTCCCGCCGGCCCTTGCCAACTCCGCGGTGGCGTTCAAGGGTGACTGCGCTTGTCGGCGCTGGCTGCGTACAGGAACCATAAGCGAAGCCGTCAACATCAAGTGCGAGCGGCTCGCCCGAGCTGACGGTGACACCCAAGAACTCTGCAATCATGCCACCATCCCGCTGTGGATCAGTGACCGCCGATTGGGGCTTATGAACCTCGTAGGCGGCGAGGAACAACTGTTTGGCGAGGCCGATCTCAAGACGCTGCACGGTGTTGGTAACCAAGTAGCGATTGCCCTTGAGCGGGCACGGCTGCACCAGCATCTAGAAGAGCTGGTGGACGAGCGCACGAAGGCATTGACGACCGAAGCTGCCGAACGCAAATTGGCCGATGTGGAGGTCCGCAAGCTGTCCCGCGCCCTCGCCCAAACCGCCGACTCCGTCTTCATTACCGATCCGGAGGGGATAATCGAGTACGTCAACCCGGCCTTTGAGAGTCTCACGGGCTACAAGCGCGACGAGGCGATCGGCCATACGCCGCGCATTCTTAAATCCGGAAAACACGACACTGCATTCTACGCAAACCTTTGGGACACACTGTGCCGTGGCGAGGTCTATCGCGACGTCTTCATCAATCGCCACAAAGACGGGCGCCGATACTACGAGGAAGTCACGATCACGCCGATAATGGGTGAAGACCACGAAATCACGCATTATATATCGTCCGGTAAAGACATTACGGAGCGGATTCAGAGCGAGGAGCGGCTGTATCATCTTGTGCACCACGACGTTTTGACGGACCTGCCCAACCGTGCTTTATTCACGGAACGGCTAGAACGCGCCATCGCCGGGGCTCGGGATCCGGACCAGACGATTGCCGTGGTCTCTATAGATCTTGATCGCTTCAGGCTCGTTAACGACACCCTTGGCTATGTCGCCGGGGATATTCTCCTCCAAATGTGCGCCGAGAGGTTGCGCGTCAGCGTGCGGGCCGTCGACACCCTCGCGCGTTTCGGGGGAAACGAGTTTGCGGTGATCATCGGCGATGCGAAATCCGTCAACGATATTGCCCCGCGCGCGCAAGAGTTTATGGATGCGCTCGCTCCCGCCTTCATCATTAACGATTACGAGTTATTCATAACGGCCAGTATCGGCATAAGCGTCTATTCGAGCGATGCTCCAGACGCCCAAACCATGATTAAGCAAGCCGACGCTGCCGCGGATCGAGCCAAGAAAAACGGGGGCAACAACTATCAATTTTATAAGGCCAATATGAACGTCGAGGCCTCGCGGCGGCTTAGCCTGGAAACGCAGTTACGACGAGCCTTGGACCGCGAGGAGTTCGTATTGCATTATCAGCCGCAAGTCGATATACGAACCGATCTCGTCAGGGGTTACGAGGCCTTGGTTCGCTGGGAGAGACCGGAAGTTGGGATCGTGTCACCGATGGAATTCATTCCGCTTATGGAGGAAAACGGCTTGATCGTGCCGCTCGGCGAGTGGGTTCTGCGCACGGCGTGCGCCAAGCAAAAGGAGTGGCAGGTTGCCGGATTGCCACCGCTTCGTATGGCCGTGAACGTCTCTGCTCGGCAATTCGCGCGGGGCGATATTGTCGATGTCGCGCAACGCGCTCTGCGGGACAGCGGGATGGACAAAGGCACACTCGAAATCGAGCTTACCGAAAGCGTGATCATGCAAAACGCGCCGGCGGCCGTGAATACTTTGGAAAAGCTACACTCCATGGGCGTGCGTCTTTCTATAGACGATTTCGGTACTGGCTATTCCTCGCTTAGCTACTTGAAACGCTTCCCCATCGATGTTCTGAAGATCGACCAAACGTTTGTGCGCGACATTACCACAGATGCGGACGATGCCGCGATCGTAAGGGCCATCATTACGATGGCGTTGAGCCTTGGGATCGAGGTGATTGCCGAAGGGGTCGAGAACATCGCGCAGCTCGAATTCTTACGCGCCCAAGGTTGCCACATGGTACAGGGATACTATTTCAGCAGACCGCAGCCAGCGGATATCGTGGCGCGCCAGATCAAGGAACGTTATTCGGGTCGCGCCGATTAAGTGATGTGTCGCCTAGCCCGGGTTGGCCATATCGTGAAGCGCGTCAATGGGAATAGGTCGGGGACGGCGGAAGGCAATCGCCAGTGCGGGGAAGACAGGGGATCGGACTCTTGCCTCTTTGGACACGCGAGTCCGTCACCCCTTATTGCCGCCCGCCCGAACCCCGGTCTTTTTCAGGAGGGTCCATCAATGGCGCGAATACCCGGCGATGGCTGATGGCTCTCGATTGCTTTCTCGCGTTTGTATCCAGAGATCAAGGGAACGCCTTGCCATCGGTGAAGCGCCCGGGACATTTGGTCGCGCCACACCTCAACTAGAATCCCTGAGCCAGGGCCATACCGGCTAGAAAAATGACCAGAGAAAGAAGGCCTATGGCGCGGCCCACGCGGCGCGAGGGGCCAGGATCAGAGACCATCTGGGAGCGTGGTCCCAAAACGATATCGTGCCACAAAGTCAGCGCCAGGACCGTGACTACCAGGATCACTTTGACCCCCAACGTCACGCCAAAGGGGCTGCGCCAAAACCCAAGACGCAGCACAGCTGCCCCGAGCCCTTGGATAAACAAGAGCAAAGGGCCAGTGACCACTAATGTCCCAAGGGCGACCCAGGCCACGGGGCGAAACGCCCGCCCCAAGCGAGCCGGAATGTCGGCATCCGGAGCCGTCCGAGCGGCAGGCACGACCGCGAATATGAAAAATAGGAGACCGCCCACCCAGATCGCGGCAGCCACGAGATGGATGGCCAGCAGGACGAGGAAGAGCGTTTCCTTTAAAGCCACGTTTGCAGAGCGTCACGAAGAACGATGGCATTATTGTGCTGCACGTCGGAAGGGGCACAAACTAGAACAACGTCGCCGTGACGTACCCAAGCGGCGAGATCTTCCATGAGGTCACCTTTCTCCCGCAGATCATCTTGATATCGGCACCGAAACTCACTAAATCGTTTGGGGTCGCGCCCAAACCAGCGCCTCAGCTCAGTCGATGGCGCAAGTTCCTTGTACCAGGCCGCCAATCCCGCTTGGGCCCGGCTCAGGCCCCGCGGCCACACTCTGTCTACCAGCAGCCAAACGCCCTCGCCCACGACCGGTGGATCATACACCCGCCGGACCCTGACCATGACGACCTTAAGCCGCCTCGCTGACCATTTTCAGGGCATCCCCGAGCGACTGCACACCGACGGCGGTCAGCTTCCCGTCCACCACGATCGCCGGCACGGTGCGAATGCGCAGGCCGGCGACAAGGGCGCGTCCAACGGGATCGGCGATATCGAGGACCGCGTAATCGATAGAGCGGCGGCGAGCCACTTCGGCCCAAACCACCTCGGCCTGCGGACACACAGGACACCACTTCGATACCAGCAATCGGACTTCCATATTCCCCCTCCTCGTTTCCGAGACGGTCCCAGGATACGGCGCCGCGCGCGACTTGCTCCTTGACTACGGTCAAGGATAACGGCGGCCCCTTAGGGACAATAGCCTCAAACAGACCTGCGTCGGGAGGGGTATCTGATGAGCACAACACGCACCCTTTTGGAGGGCTTTACCGAGCATCACCGATTTCTAGATGAGGCGTTCAGCGCCGCCCATCAGGCGGTCGATAAGGCCGATTGGGAGACGGCACCGGGGGCCTTTCGTAGGTTTTGGGATGCCATAGAGATCCATATGACAACGGAAGAGGAAAGGCTTTTCCCGGTCTATGAGGCTCGCTACGGCCAGGAGAACCCGACCACCGGGATCTTACGCAAGGGCCACCGTGACCTGCGGGGGTTTTTTGAAGAGATCGGCGAAACCATCGCCGACCATGACTCCGCCGAGGCCTCCGCGCTTATGGGTACGGTCGCCCAGATCCTCATTCATCACGACGAAAAGGAGGAAACCGAGCTCTATCCCATGGTAAGCCCCCTGATCCTCAGTCCCGAAGACGTCATCTCGCGCCTTGCCGGACCCCCCGGCGCCTCGCCATAGCCGCCCCCAATTGCGCGATCTCCTCTGGGGTGAGCAAGGCCCGCGCGACCGGTAACACCTCGGCATTCTCAGCCGCCACGTGGGCGCGCATGAGGCTTACGTAGGGCCCGACTCTGAGTTCGGGGTCTCTTGCCACCAAGGCCTTGTGGAGTGGCGCATAGGCCGCCTCCAGGGCGCGGTGCTCGGCCATGAGCCTCACAAGGAGCAACAGCAGGGCCTCATCGGCATGGACTTTAAGCCGCGGCACGAGATCCTGCTCCTCGTCCTCATGGTGCCAACGCCCGGCCTTTGCAAAATATTGCATCACCCGTTCGGACGCGGTACAGGCCTCGGCGTCGAATCCGCGAGCCCGCGCATGACCCTCAAGACGAACGAGGGTCGCGCAGTGCGCCATAATGCGGTCATGACAGGCCGCGAGTAAGCCTAAGGGATCATCAAAGCCCGGACCAGCCCCAGGCGTCCCCCACTCCCTTATCTGCACACCGCCTCCTGTAGCTCGTGGCTACGCCGACCGTCGTCTGAATCGGCGCCCAGACAGACGACCCGACTTTTACCGTTTACGGCTCAGCGCAGCGCATGCACTGCACATCATAGCGGTCCAACCACGCCCGCAGCGCCGCCATGGCCGCCGCCCCGGTGGTGAGGCCATCGAAGGCCGTGGCCGGCTCGAGCGGCCGTACCTTGGCAAGCCACGCGTCGGTATAAGGCCCGATATTGACAAGGTGGGGCATCGCCAGCACCGAGTCGTTGACCGCCTCGACAATACCTTCGAAGGGGCAGGGCACGCCGCCCGCCCACTTCCCGCTTTCCAGGGTTGCGACGTGACGCCCCTTATTCAAGTGGGTGCCGACTTTTTTGAGGCGAATCTTTTGGACTCGGCCGGCCATGGTCTGGGCCGCATCCGTGATACCAAGAACGACAAGGCCGTCCTCGTCCGGCCGGGCCCACACGTAATCAAGGTCGTAAAAGAGGTCCTCTGGTAACTCGCATCCACGGTATTCGGTCATAAGGGACTCCTTAAAAATGAGTCTACCCTTGCCTAAAAATGATCGGCCTTGACGCCGGTCAAGTCCCCACGCTGGCGCGCCACCTTTCAAGGCCGGGGCGATCCACGATATGGATATCGTTACCGGACACTGTGATCAACCCCAAATCCCGCAGGGTCGCCAAGACCCGCGAAAAGGTCTCGGCCTTCACGCCCAGGCGTGAGGCGATGACGTTCTTATGGATAACCATGTGGACGTCCGCAGACTGGGCATCGGGCGGTGACTGTTCCAACAGATAGGCTGCCACCCTCTGGCCAGCGGTCTCCAAGGTGAGAGACTGTACATCGTTAATCAGTTGGTGCAGACGCATACTGATGCCCGCCAACATGCGCAGGGCCATGCCCCCGTTGGCCTTGAGCGTACGGGTAAAATCGCCAATCGGAATCTCGACAAGCCGGGTCTCGGAGAGCGCCGCGGCATAAACCGGGTACCGGCCCCCCAAAAACACGACAGCCTCGGCGAAGGTCGAACCGGCCATGAGGATCTCGATTACCTTCTCGTCGCCGCGCGCCGACAGGCGATAAAGGCGTACCGCGCCCATCGCGATAAAATAGAAGGCCCCGGCCTTATCCCCTTCGGCAAAGATGACCTCGTGCGGCTTGATTTGCCGTGTCCGCGCGTGGATCAGCAAACCGTCCAGCTCTTCTGCGAACAAGCCGGAAAAGAGCGGCGCCTTATGAATGGCCTCCCGATCCTCATGCATCGCAAATCCTCCCGCCCCTGTACAATAAAGGGATATCCGAGACCCTACACGCCAAGGACCGCGCCGTGCAACTCCTTCAGCC
This sequence comes from Pseudomonadota bacterium, assembly GCA_021794595.1. Lineage (GTDB taxonomy): Bacteria > Pseudomonadota > Gammaproteobacteria > Acidiferrobacterales > Acidiferrobacteraceae > Acidiferrobacter. The sequence continues at coordinate 59,089 of JAJYQN010000096.1, read as the reverse complement.
CGCAGACAATAGCGGCATCCTTCCTATCGCCTACTTCCACGCGCTCGCGCGCCTGGGGCAGGAAGGCCTTATCTTGATAGAGCCCGCGCGCCCCTTCGTGAGCCTCGGATTTTTCGATGACGCGCCCACCACCGTGAATCGAGATTATTGCGAAAAACAGAGTATCCCCGTGATGCGTCGAGAAACCGGGGGCGGCATGGTCCTTCTCGGACCGGGTCAGGTGTTTTACACGCTGGTCATAAAGCGGCCCCATGTCCCGATCCCGAGCCGCGTGGACGAGGCCTACGCACATCTCTCGAAGGCGCCGATCCGCGTCTACCGCGACCTGGGGATCAGGGCGACGCTTCGCCCCATAAACGATATCGTCACAGGCGATGGACGCAAAATAGCGGGCCAAGGGGCCGGCGACATCAACGGCTACTTTTGTTTCGTGGGCAGCATACTTATAGACTTCGACATCGAACTCATGCACCGGATTGTGCAACTGCCAAACGAGGATTTGCGTACCCCATTGAAATCGGCCCTGACCGACCACCTGACCTCGATCACGCAAGAAACCGGGAACCGCCCCTCCGTTCAGGCCGTAAAACGCGGCCTCGCACAGGCCTTCGCCCCCCTTGTCGGGGGCTTAAGCGAGGCCCGCACCCCGCAGCGACTCCTGGCCAAGGCCCGAGAAGTCGCGACCGAGCTCAGTGCGCCAGAGACCGTCTTATCCGACGAGACCGAACCCACGGCACTCTTTAAGGTTCGCGAGGGCCTTTATCTTTGCCAGCGCGCACTCAAGGGTCCCGGCGGGTCCATCTTGGTCTCGGTGACCGTTCGCGAGGGACATATCAGCGCCATAAACCTTTCAGGTCCTGGGATCTCAGCAGGCGCGCCGACCTTAGACCGCCTGGTCGGACTCGCATTCCAAGCCTCGACCCTGCGCACCCATCTCCCCGATATCGCCGCCATCGGCCTCACTAAAGACCAGCTCATAGGCGCTTTGTTTGCGCGGCGTTCCTAGCCGACGAAACGTCGGGCGTTACGAAACATCTCAAACCACGGACCATACTCTCCCCACGAGCGCGGGTGCCAGGAATTCGTAACCGTGCGCACCACGCGTTCCGGATGGGGCATAAGCGCAGTGAAGCGGCCATCGGGCGTCGTAAGGCCCGTGATTCCACCGGTCGATCCGTTGGGATTGCGCGGATAGATTTCCGTAGGCCGACCGTAATGATCCACATATCGCAAGGCGATAAGCCCGGTCTGCGCCAACGATGTCCGGGCCGCAGTATCGAGAATGACTCGGCCTTCGCCATGAGCCACCGGAACCGGCAGGCGGGCCCCGGCCATGCCAGCGAACAAAATCGACGGGCTCGGGGCCACTTCCACCAGCACCGTCCGCGATTCGAACTGTTCGGAACGATTGCGCCCAAAGATCGGCCACGCCTCAGCGCCCGGAATCAGGGAGCGCAGGTGAGACATCATCTGACAACCATTACAGACGCCGAGAGCGAAGGTCTCGGGGCGCGCGAAGAACTCGGCAAACTGCGCACTCAAGGATTCGTTAAAGAGAATCGACTTAGCCCATCCGCCTCCGGCACCCAACACGTCCCCAAAGGAAAATCCGCCGCAAGCCGCAAATCCGGAAAAGCCGGACAGCACCTCGCGGCCGGCCAGTAAATCGCTCATGGTGACATCGATCGCCTCAAAGCCTGCGGCCATAAAGGCCGCGGCCATTTCGCGGTGCCCGTTAACGCCCTGCTCGCGCAGAATCGCGACGCGCGGCTTACTCAGCATCAGGTGCGGCGCCAGGGCTTGATCCAGAGTAAAAGTGAGGTGCGCGTTCAGGCCCGGGTCGTTCTTGTCGGAAAGGGCATCATAGGCCTCGGCCGCACTCCGCGGCTCGTCGCGCAATACCTGCATCTGGAACGAGGTTTCCGCCCACAGTCGTTCGTAGGCCATGAGGTCCCCCTCCAGGAAGACCCGACCGCAATAACGGACGACGATCTCCCGTCCCGGACGAACCGTTCCTATCAATTTGGTATAACGTAATAGCCCTTTTTGCTTCAAAGCCCCGAGGATGCCTTCGCGCTGCACGCGCGGGACCTGCAATACAGCCCCCAGTTCCTCGCTAAAAAGCGCCGCCATGGGGTCAAGGCCTAAATTTGTCAGGTCTATATCAAGGCCGCATTTGCTAGCAAACGCCATTTCACACAAGGTCACGAACAAGCCGCCGTCCGAGCGGTCGTGGTAACTCAGCAGTAAGCCCAGCTCGTTTAAGGCCTGGACTACACCGAAAAATAACTTGAGGACGCGCGGGTCATCGAGGTCCGGGGGACGCCCACCCTCAAGACCATACACCTGGGCCAGGGCAGAGCCGCCCAGACGATCCTTGCCATGACCGAAATCGACCAAAAGAAGGTCGGTATCGCCCTCCAGTACGCACTGGGGGGTCAGGGTCTTGCGTACATCCGCGACCGGGGCAAAGGCCGTTACGACCAGAGATACCGGGGCCTGGACCTCGCGCTTCTCCATGCCTACCGTCCACTGGGCACGCATGGACAGAGAGTCCTTTCCGACCGGGATGGCGATGCCGAGCGCCGGGCATAACTGCAAGCCGACCGCTTCGACGGCCCGAAAAAGCGCGGCATCTTCGCCCTTGGTCGCGGCACTTGCCATCCAATTTGCGGACAGCTTCACGTCCGGCAAGCGGCGCACGCGGGCAGCGGCCAGATTGGTCAAGGCCTCACCTATAGCCATGCGCGCCGAGGCCGCAGCATCAATGACTGCAATAGGTGAACGCTCGCCAATCGCCAGGGCCTCGCCTGTCGTGTCCTGGTAACCGGTGGCCGTCACTCCCACATCGGCGACCGGTACCTGCCATGGCCCCACGCTCTGGTCCCGGCAAACGAGACCGGAGATACTGCGATCGCCGATCGTGATCAAAAACTCCTTACTGGCGACACCCGGCAAGGTCAGGACCCGCCGTACCACATCATGAATATCGAGCGACCGAGTGGACAGCGCGCGCGACGCGCGGCGGACGGTACGGGCCTCGCGCTTCATCCGCGGAGGATCGCCCAGAAATACGGACAGGGGTAAATCGATAGGCGAATCCTCGCCCTCAGCTGCGAACAGCGCGTCCCGCACCCGCAGTTGCGGCTCTGCGATAACGTGGCCCACAACCGCAACCGGGCAGCGCTCCCGCTCGCATAAACCGAGGAAAAGCGGCAGCGCGTCTTGGCGAATACCCAGGACATAGCGCTCTTGAGCCTCGTTGCACCAGATTTGCATGGGAGACATCTGGGTCTGGCCGTTAGGGATCGCACGCAGATCGATATCGCCGCCCCGGCCCGCCCCGTGCACCAACTCCGGTAAGGCGTTTGAAAGGCCGCCCGCGCCGACATCGTGAATCGAAAGGATCGGCGTCTCGGGGCCAAGGGCTATACACGCCTCGATGACCTCTTGTGCGCGCCGCTGCATCTCGGCATTGCCACGCTGAACAGACGCAAAATCCAGCTCCTCCTCGCCGCTTCCGCTCCCCACACTGGACGCCGCCCCGCCGCCCAGACCTATCATCAGCGCGGGACCGCCCAACACCACAAGCGGTGTCCCAGGTGGCAGGGTCTCCTTCTCGATATGCACCGGGCGGACATTCCCCATACCGCCGGCGAGCATGATGGGTTTGCGATAACCGTAGACCACGTCACCCACATCCAACTCGAAGGATCGGAAATAGCCCGCTATGACAGGACGACCAAACTCATTATTGAAGGCCGCGGCCCCGACCGGCGCCTCCAACATAATATCGAGGGCGCACGCTAAGCGCGGCGGGGCCCCGCGATCGACCTCCCAGGGCCGCGGGGCCTGAGGGAGCCGCAAATCGGCCACGGAAAAACCGGCAAGGCCCGCCTTGGGACGACCCCCGCGCCCGGTGGCGCCCTCGTCGCGAATCTCGCCCCCGGCCCCGGTTGCCGCGCCCGGATACGGCGAGATGGCAGTCGGGTGATTATGGGTCTCCACTTTCGCCAGGATATGAACCGGTTCCTCGAGAACCATATAGCGGTGGCTTGTCGGATCAATGAATAGGCGGGTGCCGGACGCTGCCCCCTCTATGACCGCGGCATTGTCTACGTAGGCACTGAGCAGGCCATCGGGACTCGCCTTCGCGGTTTCGCGAATCATCGCAAAAAGCGAGCGCTCACAAGCCTTGCCGTCGAGAATAAACTGGGCATTGAATATCTTATGACGACAGTGCTCGGAATTCGCTTGAGCAAACATCATGAGCTCGGCATCGGTGGGGTTGCGACCGAGACCGGTAAAAGTCGTGAGCAGATAGCGCCGCTCCGCCTCGGAAAGGGCCAAACCCAGCTCTTTGTCGGCCTGCTCCAAGGCCGAAAGTCCGCCGCCCAAAAGATCGATGGCTGAACCGCGAGCGGGCTTTGCCGGGGTCCAGAGGGCGCTCCCATCCTGCGGATTCGCCAAGAAACTTTCTGTCATCCGATCATGGAGGAAAGGCCTGAGCCGATCCCGCTCGTCGGCGGTTAAGCTGCGCTCCGCCTGGACAGACCACAGCACCCCACGTTCGAGGCGCAAAAGGCTCCCAAGCCCGCAACGTTGCGCGATATCGGTAGCCTTACTCGACCATTCGGAAATCGTACCGAGCCTCGGCACCACCAGAAACTCGTCGCAGGGGGCGCTGGGCACGATAGCAGGGCTGCCGTAATCAAGCAGCGCCGCCAACACCCGCCCTTCCGGGTCCGACAAGGGCTCGCGCAGCCAGGCAAAATGCCGATACTGGCCAAAAACCGCCACAATCGGCGCCACGGCCAGGAGTTGGCGAAGCGTACGCTCCGCCCGAAAAGCGGCGAGGGCATTGGGCCCGGCGATATTGAGGGTCACATCCACGGCATAGGTATCCGGCTCAGAGGCCTCCGCGGTTCGGCTTGCAAGCGATGGTCACCTTAAGGCTCGCTACACTCACAAGACGGCCCGATAGGGCGGGTCAGGTCAGGGAGCAGGCGCCGCCACAAGCGGCGCCACATTCCCGTTAGTGTCTCCACCGTTTCCGTTCGACTGGGTACTACTCAGGGGAGGGCCGCTCAATCCCGGAGGAACCGGCGGTTCGGAAGCGGCCGGCGAAGCGGTCACAGCCGGGCCAAGCGCGCCCGAAGGCGGTTTCGCCTCGCGCCGCATACCCGGCGCCGGGCTCGTCACCGTGTGCGGCAGGGAAAGCGCGGCCCCAGGATAACGACTATGGTTGGGCGGTGCCGACAGGCCGGCGGGGACCTGGAGAGGCGGCAGCGGAGGCGGCACCACATAAGAGGGAGCCTGACAGCCCGCATTCGGCGACGCACAACCCCCCAAGGTCAAACTCGCCGCCAATACTGCGGCCCCTAAATACCGATATCTCATGCCTCTACCCCCGCCTGGCGCAATGCCGCTTGTACGGCCGCTACTTTGGTTGATGACAGCGGCGTTAAGGGCAACCGCAGCTGGGGCCCGATCAGCCCCATGGCATGCAGCGCCCACTTCACCGGGATCGGATTGGATTCCACGAACAAGGCCCGGTGGAGGCCCGCCAATGTCTCATCGAGTCGACGCGCGAGTTCAGCGTCGCCTGCGAAGATGGCCTCCCATACCGCACTCATGGTCTTCGGCGCCACGTTGGCGGTCACCGAGATCACGCCAGCCGCCCCCAGGAGTCCCAACGCGACCCCGGTCGCATCGTCGCCTCCGTACAAAAGGAACCCGGGGGGGCAAAGGCTGCGTATCGCGCGGGCTCGCTCGAGATCGCCGGTCGCATCTTTTATCCCAATAATACCAGGGATTTGGGCCAACCTCGCCACCGTTTCCGGGAGCAGATCACAGGCCGTGCGGCTCGGCACGTTGTAAAGGATAATAGGCACGTCAGCAGCCCCGGCGATTGCCGCAAAGTGCTGAAAGAGCCCTTCCTGGGTGGGTTTATTGTAATACGGGGTGACAACAAGACAGGCATCGGCCCGCGCCGCGGCTGCCGCTTGGGTCAGCGCAATGGCCTCGGCCGTCGCATTGGCTCCCGTGCCAGCGATCACCGGGATCCGCCCGGCGACATACCGCACGACGTGCGCGACGACAGCGATATGCTCATCGACATCCAAAGTCGAGGCCTCGCCTGTCGTGCCTGTTGCGACGACCCCGTGGGTGCCGTTGCGTATATGAAAATCAAGAAGGCTATCGAGGGCAGAAAAATCGATAGCGCCGTCCTCACGCATGGGGGTGACGATGGCGACCAGACTACCGCGAAACATAACCGGCCCCGTGATAAAACCGCGATACTACTTGCCCCCTAGCCCACAAGCAAGGAAAACAGGTAGCCGCCGCCCCTCGCGCCAGTTGCGCCCATTGTGGCAAAATGAGGCCCTCTTGGGCGGTGTTCTCACCGCCTCTCGCTCGGAGAGCCCTGATGACCGAAACACCCAGCGTTCGCGAAATCCGCATCAATCCGATTATACCAACGGAATCCGTCCTGGTCGCCACCGCGAGGAACATGCGGCCGAAGAAGGCCGAGCAGCCGGTCGCGAGGGACCGTCGGCCCCATGTCGGGACCTGCCCGTTCTGTTACGGCAACGAGCATATGACCCCCCCGGCCATCGCCACCTACCCGGACCAAGGGCAGTGGCACATCCGCATCGTCGAGAACCTCTACCCCGTGCTGGGCGACGACCATCGTTACCGGAATCTCAACCTCGGACTACAACAGACTATCGACGGCTACGGTCGGCACGAGGTCATTATTGACCATAGCCAGCACGGTATAGCCGTTCACGAGATGAGTAACGAGCACCTCGTGGAACTTTTTTCCGCCTATCGCACCCGTATGGAGCAGCTCTACCAATCCAACGAGCAACTTCGCTATGTCTTAGTCTTCAAGAACTTCGGCCCTGCCGCCGGTGCCAGTATTCCGCACACCCATAGCCAAATCATTGGTATGCCGGTCGTTCCGCACAATGTCCGGGCCGAGGTCGACCACAGCCGTCTGTACTACACCAAAAATCACCATTGCATATTTTGTTCGCTGATCGATGAGGCGCTGACCTTCGAGGCGACGATCTATGACCGGGATTCCGGGGCCATACAACGACGGATCAGCGTAGGGCAGTATGTGGTAGAACGGGGCGAGCGGTTTATCGCCATCAAACCCTTTGCCAGCCGCTACGAGTGGGAAGTACATATCTTGCCGCTCGCCCACGACGCGGAGTTCCTGCGGGTAACGCAGGCCGATCTGGCCGACTTGGCCCGGGTACTGCGCCGCACGATGGCGCGCCTCGAAGCCGTGATAGAGGGCGCGCAGTACAATTATTTCCTACATTCTCTGCCACATAGCCCTGATAGCCGGGGTTGCGAGGCGAGCTACCATTGGCATCTGGAAATTTGCCCTCGAACCTCGATACCTTCAGGCTTCGAGCTCGGATCGGGACTCTTCGTGAACACCATAAGCCCCGAAGAGGCCGCGTTGAAACTCCGCTCGGTCGATCTCGACCAGCACCCGGCCCCGGGGGAGGCCGCACAATCGGCCTAAACCCTAGCTGGCCAGGACGCGCTGCACGATGGTCCTCAGGTCTTCGTTTTTGTAGGGTTTTGCGACCGCTTCACAAAACCCGTACTTCTTGTAATTGGCCATGATGGGATCGTTCGAGTAACCGCTCGACACGATCACCTTGGCCTCGGGATCAAGATCGAGGAGCTTCTTAATGGTTTCCCGCCCGCCCATACCGCCGGGAATCACGAGATCCATGACCACCAAATGGTAAGGACGATCCTCCTCGGCCGCAGACCGGTATGCGGCTAGCGCTTCCGCGCCGTCCCTCGCATACCCGACCTCGTAGCCAAAGTGCGTAAAGAGCCGCCCCAAGACATCGCGGATAAAGCTTTCATCATCCATGATGAGTATCCGACGCCCGTGGCCTCCTTTCGTAGCCGCCTCCGACACTCTGACAGGCTCCATAGCATTCCCGGAAAGCGGAAGATAGATCCGAAACTGCGTCCCCTGCCCGAGCTTTGATTCTACGGTAATAAGCCCGTGGTGCTTCCGCACGATGGAATAGCTGGTGGCAAGACCCAGGCCGCTCCCTTTTTGCTTGGTCGTAAAATAGGGGTCAAAGATTTTGTCTATGTTCGCTTCGCTTATGCCAACGCCTTCGTCCGCGCAGACGATCTCCGCGTAACGCCCGGGGGGCAGAGGCCGTCCGCCCACCATAGGTCCCGTCGCTTCCTTGACCGTAACCCGAACCCGCCCCCCGGCCGGCATAGCCTGCTGGGCATTCAAGACGAGGTTATGGATCACTTGGCGGATCTGACCCTCGTCCGCCTCGACGATGACCGAGCCATGGATAGTGACCTCGCAGAGGACATGCGATCCGCGACAGGCGAATTCCGCCGAGTCGCGCACCACGGGACCGATCTCCACCGGCCTCTTGACCGGCGCACCCCCTTTGGAGAACGTCAGCAATTGCTGCGTAAGGTCTTTGGCCCACAGGGCCGCCCGTTCAGCCTCCTCCAGACGATCAAATATCTGTTCGCCAGCCCCAGTATGGAGCTTGGCTAGCGAAATATTCCCCATGATGGCGGTCAAGATATTATTGAAATCATGGGCGATGGCGCCCGCCAAAAGCCCCACGGATTCGAGCTTACTCGCCTTCTGTCGCTCCTCTTCGAGCCGCTGGATATCGGTAACGTCGCGGAACACTACGACCGTTCCCTGTACCTGGCCATCGCCATCACGAATGGGTGTAATGCCGTCGGCAATATCACACTCGGTTCCGTCGCGGGCGACGAGCACGGCCCGGCGCAACGGTACAGAGGGTCCTAGATCCAGGTCCCCGGCATCGGTCGCCGGGAAGAGGTCTTCGCGGACCACAAACACCTCTTCGAGTGGCCGCCCCAGGGCCTCGTCCTGCGACCAGCCCGTAAGTTTCTCGGCGACCCTATTGATAAGCACTATGGATCCCGTGAGATCGGTGGTGATGACCCCATCGCCAATCGACCGCAGCGTGACCGCGAGTTGTTCTTTTTCGGCCGCAAGGGCCTCAACGATGCGTCTTTGGTCATCGATGTCGGTGGCCGTTCCGAGCCACGAACGGACGCGGCCACGAATGTCCTGTTCAGCCTGTAAGTGGATCAAGTGCCAGCGGTAAGTCTGATCTCGCGCCCGCCTAAGACGGACCTCGACCACGAGTTCATCGCCCGCAAGCAACAGGGTTCGCCACTCCGCGGTATTGTCCTTGAGGTCGTCTGGGTGCACGACCTCTTCCAACCGCAGCTCGGCCGCCTGGGATACGTCTATGCCAAAATACGTAAGCGCCCGCTGGTTCACGTACTCCAGACGCAAATCACTGTTCGCAGTCCACACGAGTTGCGGAACCAAATCTGCCAAATTGCGATAACGCCGCTCGCCGCGACGCTGCACCTCAGCCACCTGGCGGGCCCGTTCCCGACGCTCGCTTTCTTGTAAAAGCCGGGCTTGCGCCTTAACTTGGCGCGTCTTCTGAAAAAGATCGACAAAGACCGTGACCTTGGAACGTAGGATGTCCACATCAAACGGCTTAAAAAGGTAATCAACGGCGCCGAGCGTGTAACCCCTGTAGACGTACTGCTCCTCTTTGTTGATGGCGGTGATAAAAATAATCGGTATCGAACGTGACTTCCGTCGCTTTCGGATAAGCCCAGCCGTCTCGAATCCGTCCAAGCCCGGCATCTGGACATCCAATAAGATCACGGCGAATTCGTTGCGCAAGACCTCCTTCAGCGCCTCTTCGCCGGATTGCGCCCTCACCACCTCATACCCGGGGTTATCGAGGATTTCGCTGAGCGCGAGTAGATTCTCCTGTCGGTCATCGACTACAAGGATCCTGACTTTCTCCTCCCCGTCCATTCCGATCTCCTAGGGCAACATCGATCCCGCGCCACTCATAAGCCACCTTTTGATCATCTTTAAAAGGGCGACGGTATCCACGGGCTTCGTGATGTAGTCAGACAAACCCGCCTCCAACGACTTCTCACGGTCCCCCTTCATGGCCTTTGCGGTAAGCGCGATAATGGGTAATTTCTTGTACCTTTCGAGCCTGCGGATCGCCTGCGTCGTTTCGTAGCCGTCCATGTTTGGCATCATAACGTCCATGAGCACCGCATCGACATCATCATTCGCCTCTAATATCTCGATCGCGTCCACCCCGCTTTCCGCGAACAGCACGTTGAGCTTGTGGTTCTCAAGGACGCTGGATATCGCAAAAATGTTGCGAACATCGTCGTCTACGACGAGGATCTTTTCCCCTGAAAAGGCAATGACCTGCTCGCCGTCATCTTCCACCTCTCCCCCGATGGCGTCCCCAAAGGGGGGCGCACCCGCCTCGACGGGCCCGGCATCGAGATCGATCCCAACGTACGTCTGTGGCATGTACAGCGTGAACTCACTCCCCTCGCCAACCGTGCTCTGAAGCTGAATTTCGCCGCCTAAAAGCCGCGATATTTCGCGGCTGATCGTAAGTCCAAGTCCGGTACCGCCGTATTTCCGGCTCGTTGTGGCGTCGACTTGTTGAAAAGCTTCGAATATCAATCGCTGTTTATTGTCTGCTATCCCGATGCCGGTATCGCGGACCGTAAAGGCGACGATGGTCGTGGCCTCGCGCAGCGCCTCGGTCTGAAACACTGAGCGCGTGCCAGTGTAGCGGTAGGCCCTTAGGGTAATGGCGCCGCTATCAGTGAACTTAAACGCGTTGGACAACAGGTTCTTCAGGACTTGCTGCAGCCGCTGGCCGTCGGTATACATCGAGGGTGGCACGTCGTCCGCAAGGTCGATAGAGAACTCGATATCCTTTTGTTGCGAAATGGCACGGAAATCGCGCACCACATAGTCCACAAGCTCAGACACTTTGGTGTCGCTCGCCACGATGCCCATCTTACCCGCTTCAACCTTCGAAAGATCAAGTATCTCATTGATGAGGTTGAGCAAGTCACGACCGGACGCATGTATGGTGTTGGCAAACTGGACCTGTTTGGGATTTAAATTCATGTCGCGATTTTCCGCCAAGAGCTTCGCCATGATCAGCAAACTGTTAAGTGGCGTGCGTAGCTCGTGGGACATATTGGCCAAAAACTCTGACTTGTACTTCGAGATCATGGCCAGCTGCTCGGCCTTCTCCTCAAGCGACAGGCTCGCCATCTCGACTTCCTGGTTCTTGATCTCGAGGAGCGTCGCCTTTTCTTCGAGTTCCTTCGCCTGGGCCTCTAGCTCACCGTTCGAGTTTTGAAGCTCCTGAAGGAGTTCCTCGGTACGCATCGACGCGCCAATAATATTAAGGACCACGCCGACACTGACCATCAACTGATCGAGAAATACACGATGGATCGAGTTAAACGACTGAAACGAAGCCAGCTCGATCACCGCGAGGACATCACCCTCGAAAAGGACTGGCAACACCAGAATATTGGCCGGTGCCGCGTAACCAAGGCCCGAGGTAATCCGGATGTAGTCGTCGGGGACGGCGGTCAATATGATGGGCTTTTTCTCCAGCGCGCATTGGCCGACGACGCCTTCGCCGAACTCGAAGCTCGTCGGCACCATCACGCTCTTGTTGTAGGCGTAAGAGGCAATGAGATCCAGCCTATTATCCTCTATGTTTACGGTATAGAACGCGCCGTGCTGGGCCGACACAAGCGGCGTAAGCTCGCTCATGATGAGGCGCGAGACTGCAGACAGATTCTTTTGGCCCTGCATCATGGCCGAGAATCGAGCAAGATTGGTCTTTAGCCAGTCTTGCTCCATGTTTTTCTCGGTGGTCTCCTTCAGGTTCTTGATCATCTGGTTGATGTTGTCCTTAAGCGCCAACACCTCCCCTTCCGCCTCAACCGTAATAGAGCGCGTCAGATCGCCCTTCGTCACCGCCGTCGACACCTCGGCGATAGCGCGCACCTGGGCCGTCAAGTTGCCGGCCAATTGGTTCACGTTTTCGGTCAAATCCTTCCAGGTACCGGCCACCCCAGGCACCTTGGCCTGACCGCCCAACTTGCCCTCGATACCCACCTCTTTCGCGACCCGCGTCACCTCGGCCGCGAACGACCGCAATTGGTCGACCATGGTGTTTATGGTGTCTTTCAGCTCAAGGATTTCGCCGCGCGCATCAACCGTGATCTTTTGCGACAAATCGCCCTTGGCCACCGCGGTCGTCACAAGTGCGATGTTACGTACCTGCGAGGTCAGGTTGCCGGCCAATTGGTTCACGTTTTCGGTCAAATCCTTCCAGGTACCGGAGACCCCCTTCACCCGCGCCTGGCCGCCCAACTTACCCTCGATACCCACCTCTTTCGCGACGCGCGTCACCTCGGCCGCGAACGACCGCAACTGGTCGACCATGGTGTTGATGGTGTTCTTCAATTCGAGGATTTCGCCGCGCGCATCAACCGTGATCTTTTGCGACAAATCGCCGTTTGCCACCGCGGTCGAGACCTCGGCGATGTTACGCACCTGCGAGGTCAAGTTGCCAGCCAAACCGTTCACGTTGTCGGTCAAGTCCTTCCAGGTACCGGAGACCCCGGGCACCCGCGCCTGACCGCCCAGTTTTCCGTCGATACCCACCTCTTTCGCGACCCGCGTCACCTCGGCCGCGAACGACCGCAACTGGTCGACCATGGTGTTGATGGTGTTCTTCAATTCGAGGATTTCGCCGCGGGCGTCGACCGTGATCTTTTGCGACAAATCGCCGTTTGCCACCGCGGTCGAGACCTCGGCGATGTTACGCACCTGCGAGGTCAAGTTGCCAGCCAAACCGTTCACGTTGTCGGTCAAGTCCTTCCAGGTACCGGAGACCCCGGGCACCCGCGCCTGACCGCCCAGTTTTCCGTCGATACCCACCTCTTTCGCGACCCGCGTCACCTCGGCCGCGAACGACCGCAACTGGTCGACCATGGTGTTGATGGTGTTCTTCAATTCGAGGATTTCGCCGCGGGCGTCGACCGTGATCTTTTGCGACAAATCGCCCTTGGCCACCGCGGTCGTCACAAGTGCGATGTTACGCACCTGGTTTGTAAGGTTACCGGTCAGCTGGTTCACATTGTCAGTGAGGTCCTTCCAGGTGCCGGCCACCCCAGGCACCTTGGCCTGGCCACCCAACTTACCCTCGATACCCACCTCTTTCGCGACCCGCGTCACCTCGGCCGCGAATGACCGCAATTGGTCGACCATGGTGTTGATGGTGTCTTTCAGCTCAAGGATTTCGCCGCGCGCCCCGACCGTGATCTTTTGCGACAAATCGCCGTTCGCGACCGCGGTCGTCACAAGCGCGATGTTACGCACCTGCGAGGTCAGGTTGCCGGCCAATTGGTTCACGTTTTCGGTGAGATCCTTCCAGGTACCCGAGACCCCCCTTACCCGCGCTTGGCCACCCAACTTACCCTCGATACCCACCTCTTTCGCGACCCGCGTCACCTCGGCCGCGAATGACCGCAATTGGTCGACCATGGTGTTGACGGTGCGTCCCGCTCGCACAAGATCGCCCTTTACCGGTCGTCCCGCCACATCATTGGGAACAGTCTGGGACAAGTCGCCGCTCGCCACGGCCCGGATGACTCGGGAAATCTCGATGATTGTCTGGACGAGATCGTCGATGGCCCTATTCTGGGCATCCATCATGGTGCCCCACGAACCCTGCATGCCCCCGAGGGATGCCCGTTCGGCAATCCGGCCCTGCCGGCCTACTAGATCCGCAACCCGCACGAACTCGTGCGTCAGTTGTTGATTCCGGCGCGCAAGGCTGTTGAATATCTCGGCAATTTGCTGGGAAAGCCCTGGTTCCCGCAAGCGGAGTCGGACGCTGAAATCGCCCTCGTGCAGGCGCTGAAGGCCGGCGAGAAGCCGCTCCATATCGGAGGTTCTTGCCTGGGATTTGGACTCATGCCCGCGCCGGACGGCACGTTGCGTTGGCACTCGGCCCTTAAGTTCCTTGACTGCGGTCGCCACAAAAGTTCTCCTCAATGTATCCTCCGATACCATCAAGAACGAGCCCTGGTGACGCCCTAGAGAACCCCTTAGGGCTGCAGGCGCACGAATAGGCCGCCGTGCCGTACAAACATGACGTCACAGCTCGTTCTTCGAGCGCGGTCCGACTTTTCGCGAAAGAGATTTTTAATTTGTCGCGGCACCGCTTCCTGCCCCGCGTGTATTGTACTGAACGAAGAGCGGCCAAGCAAAGCGCGTCTTCCTTACCGTTGTGGTCGACAAGCTTACTCTTGTTACAATACCCTATGGCCCACCAACAGAGAGGCGCCCATGAATACTATTGAAATCGGTCAACCGGTCCCGGATTTGGCCGTTCAGGCCACCGACGACCAAAGCTTTCGACTATCCGAATTGCGGGGTAAAAACCTTATATTGTACTTTTACCCCAAAGACAACACTCCCGGCTGTACGATGGAGGGGCAGGACTTTCGTGACCATTACGAGGAATTCGAGGCCCTCAACGCCGTCATCCTGGGGGTATCGCGCGACGACCTGAAGTCCCACGAGGGCTTCAAAAGTAAGCAATGCTTTCCGTTCGACCTGATCTCCGATAGCGACGGAACGCTTTGCGCGGCCTTCGACGTTATCAAAGAAAAGAACCTCTACGGGAAAAAGTCGATGGGGATAGAGCGCAGCACCTTCATTATTGACGCGGAGGGGGTCTTACGGCGCGAATACCGCAAAGTAAAGGTCGAAAGCCACGTCTTGTCGGTACTAAAAGATCTGCGCGAGATCGTCGGCTAGGATGACGACCGACCGGAAGCTGTTCGTCCTTGACACCAACGTTTTGATGCATGACCCCTCGGCTGTCTATCGGTTCGAGGAACACGATGTCTATATTCCGATTATCGTCTTAGAGGAGCTCGACGCCCATAAAACGGGAGGCTCCGAGGTGGCCCGCAACACGCGTCAGGCCAGCCGCTTCCTTGACGAAATCCTGACCCAAGCCACCAACCTCGAGTTGGGGGCTCCGCTCCCGAGCCGCGCGGACCGGCCGGCCGGCCGGCTCTTTATCCCCTTAAGGACCTCGAACAGCCCCCTGCCTGAGGCTTTCGTCGCGCACACGGCGGATAACCAACTCTTGGCGCTCACCCGAGATCTCGCCAACGCCCAGACGGGCCGAAGCGTCATCCTTGTCAGTAAAGACATCAACCTCCGGATCAAGGCCCGCGCCTTGGGTCTCAGGGCCGAGGATTACGCGAGCGATCGCGTTTTGGACGACGCCGATCTTTTGTACCGGGGGATCGAACCACTGCGTCTTGGACCAAAAGACTCCCTCGTCGCCCACCCCTCGCCTGACGGTCTTCCCAGTTACGAGGTGTGCGGCGCCGTCACCGAGACTTGGTACCCCAACGAATTTCTGGTCGCAGACGATGGGCTCCCGACCGAAGCTATCGTGCGCGAAGTGGGTGGCAGCCGCGCTCGCCTTGAGGGGGTGCGGGATTACGGCCCCCAAGGCAAGGCCGTGTGGGGTGTTCGCGCCCGCAATGCCGAACAAAATTTCGCTCTCAACCTGTTGATGGACCCGGCGATCGACTTTGTCACCCTCCTCGGCCACGCCGGTACCGGCAAAACACTACTCACTCTGGCGGCCGGCCTTCACCAGACCCTGGAACAAGAGCTCTACACCGAGATCATCATGACCCGGGTCACGATCCCAGTGGGCGAGGATATTGGCTTCCTCCCAGGAACCGAGGAGGAGAAAATGGGGCCGTGGATGGGTGCCCTCGAGGACAATCTCGACGTCCTAAACCAAGCCGAACTCGAAAGCCGGGCCCAATCGCAATGGGCGCGGGCGGCGGCCACCGACCTTATTCGCTCCCGGGTACGGATCAAATCCTTGAATTTCATGCGCGGGCGGACCTTCCTGCGCAAGTTCATCATTATTGATGAAGCCCAGAATCTGACTGCGCACCAAATGAAGACCCTCATCACCCGCGCCGGGCCCGGAACGAAGGTAGTCTGTCTTGGCAACATCGCCCAAATCGACAGCCCTTACCTCACGGAAACCACCTCTGGGATAACCTACGTGATCGATCGTTTTAAGGGTTGGAAACACAGCGGACATGTGACTTTGCGACGCGGAGAGCGCTCACGGCTTGCTGATTACGCGACTGATATCCTATGAGCCGCTTCCACCAAGCGTAAGCGGCTGTGAGATAAGTCTCGGACTTCATCGCGGAGAAGTTTCCACCGCTTTACACATCAGACGGTCCCCCGCAGCCGCAGACGCCGGCTAATCTCATTTCCCGCTACCACAAGAGCGCGTGTACCACATTTTCAACTCGGCCCCACGTGGCACTGCGGTGCGGACACCGGCGCTGCCGGCCCCGAAGCGCTCTCTTCTCACCTGGTAATGTCCCCTCGTATCACCATGGTCGTAGCCTCAATAGATCCTATAATAAGGGCGAGCCGAGAAGACAATGGCACAATATACGCAACGGTTGAAGAATCAGGCCGTGGCCCGGCGGGTAGGCTTCCTGTGGGTCTCGAAGACGCCAGAAGCTAAGGTGAGGCGAGCTGGCGCAAAGACTTCATCCCGTTTGACTGGCGCCGTTTTACCATTCCCGCCTCTTTATGGCGACCAAACCAGATGTGCTCTACCAACGCTCCTAAGTTATCCGGGGCCCTATGTATCGTATCCGGGCCTCGGATGTTTATTATCTTGGGTTCTGCCTATGAAGTTTTCTTAACGTCATAAAAGCTGCACCCGTCATCATGACTAGGGCTATCGCGGTAAAAGCCGTAAACTGCTTATGCGACTCCGACAATACAAAGGAAAGATAGACCAAGCCGATGTTCACGAGGGTATAGAATACGGTGAGGGATACCCGAAAACGCGACTCATTGGCCCATCTCTCGCCCCATAGACGATACATCCAAATACCAATAGCGACACCAACAGCGACAGCCAAAACATTAATGGCCAAACCTGATTCAACCGTATGTTCTAGCACCCACGATGACATCGTCATACCCCCTTAAGACCGCCTGTAACGGCTTACCGGTTCGCTCATATACATTTTACCCGGTTTCGCGAGCCTCACTTGGAATGTCTCTCCTACAGATGCCTGCGAAACGATAGGCAGCCGCGGCGATATTTTTTTGTACACCTACCGTTCCGCTTAAATGAACTTATAAATGGACTTAATAATGCGGCCGCAATGATCGGCTTTTTATATCCCATTCGCGTTAAGGCATGCCGCATAGCCGGGATCGCCACAATTATACACGGTATTATTCATGACGCATGGCCCCCATGGAGGGTTTGTGCAGGTTCCGCTCGGCTTTGAATTCGACTTTGACCACAGTTGCGAAAGTGCTAGTAACGCAGCGGTTATATTAATTCCATTCGCAATATTTCCCACAATGGTGGCAATACGGCCCTCCAAATTGTCCCATACAGTATCTACTATGGATGCGATAAAAAATCGGATAATCGAAATTTCCAAAGGCCACGGCGGATCATTTTGATGCGGCAACTCTAGACTGATGGCCAACTTCAACGGCATGTAGCTGACCACAGTTAACGGCGATTGGGCCCGCAGATAGGGTAGGAACGCTGGGGTCCCCATGAGCAGGACGGCTGCGGCCTTGAGCGTGCCAAACGCTGAGGAATTCGAGAGGGCGGTGCTGTCGTTCACGATCGACGCCAAAGCGGGATTATCAGGCACGGTAAAACTTGGTGCGCTCTGGCTGCTGTTGGCGATCACTTGGTTGATATCGCTTTGCAATATATTTCGCTACCCTTTCAAGGTAGCCCCAGAGCGGATAAGCCGTTGAATCGCGGGGTTTTCCTGTAATGTGCCGCGCACCCGAGCCATGGTGATGCGCTGGAGCTTCGTCAACGGTGCCCCCACCATAGTCGCCGCCAAGGCTGCGGGATCGAAAGTCATCACAAGGACTGCCTCAAGCAGTGCCGTCTGAAATCCGGTGAGGCTCGTCCCAGCGGTTTGCAGGGTATTCCTAGCCAAGGTTGGTAGCGCCGGATTGCTCACAAGATGGGCGAATTGTTGACGGGCAGAGATTGCGGCGGGGCTTGCTCCAATGGCCAGGAACCGATTGTTCAGGGTGTTGATTTGTCTGGCGGTATCGTCGTTAATCCCCTTCCGAGCAAAAGTCTTGTCGAATCCGGCCAGCGTAGCGAGGCCACCACCCAGAGCCAGTGGGCCAGTTAAGAGAAAACGCCGACGAGATGGGTCGGTTCTACTCATGCGCCTATCCTCCCATGGTTCTATTTGTTGTCGGTGTGTGGCAGGAATTGTGTCCTAAACGGTATTTGTCGATAAAAATGGGGTGTGCCGGATGGCCTGCAGGAGGCCCTCATCGGCCTTAGCGCGGGACGGAGGTGGGACGGTCCGCCACGCGGTGTAGCCGCTACGGGAGGCCGACGGCAGGTCGCGTCTGGGCACAATCGCGCGCGGGCCTTCGCGGCGTCGGATCAGGGCGGACTTCACTTCGATCGCCTCGCTCACCGTTGATTAGGAAAACATCTCCTCTTCGAGCCGCGCCAAATCTTGCTTTAGGCGAGCGACGTCAGCCTCTTTCAGCCGGTCTGCCTCGGCGAGCGCCCCCTCGATCTGATGCTTGCGCCGCCAAGCATAGATCCGTGTCTCGGCGATCCCGAGGTCCAGGGCCGCCCCATCCCGCTCGGCCCACTGCAGGGCTGGGTCTTTGAATTCGTCACACGTGCGCTTCCGAGTCTTTTTCTCGGCGGGTTTCTTCGCTTTCCTGCGTTCACCTCAAGGTCGGGAGTGTATTCTCTTAACCGGGTGCCGGGGGGAGCAGGGCAGGATCTCGGTTCCTGCACCCTCACCGCGCATAGCGCGCCACTGTGTATACTCAAACAATGCCTTGGGCGACAGGAAACGTCGGGAGATGATCTCCTTGATGGCGATAGCGCCGCTCCCCACCCCCTGAACCGCTATACGCTTACGGACAGAGCACTGCAACGCTTTCCGGTAGCGCCCAATCAAACGGCCGGTCACCTATTTTGAGGCCCGTGCCTTCGGCATTCGGCGAGAAATGTCCGCACTCGCATCTCAATGGCGCGACACGTTTCCTCGAACGCGCGCCTAATGGTCGCAGCATCGCCCGTCACTCGCGCCGGATCCTCGAATGGCCAATGTTGTTTGGCGACAGCGGGCGGCAGTGCCGGGCAATGCGCATCGGCATGGCCACAGACCGTCACGACCAGCTGGGCGCGGGCCACCATCGCGGCATCGACTACCTTCGACGCCTGAGCGCTGATATCGATCCCACGATCGGCCATGGCGCGCACGGCCGCCGGGTTCAGTCCGTGGGCCTCGAGTCCGGCGGACTCGACCTCCATGCCGGAACCTGCGAGATGTCTCAACCAACCCTCCGCCATCTGGCTGCGACAACTGTTGCCGGTACACAAAAATAGCACGCGCATAAGCCCTCCTAGGCCTGGGTATTCACGAGTTAGTTGAGCCACTGCAGGGACAGTACGAGGCTCACCAAGGTCACCAACAGCACGGCGGGCGTTAGCGCGAGACCGACCCGCATGTAAGTTCGCCACGATATGGTCTGTCCTTTACGCGCCAAGACATGTAGCCATAGGAGGGTGGCAAGGCTGCCAAGCGGGGTGAATTTTGGGCCTATATCGCACCCTATGACGTTCGCATACACCATCGCCTGACGGGTCGTAGCCGGCACCGCGGCCATGCCGTGGATGGCCAGGGCACCCACCAGCACGGTGGGTAGATTATTCATGACGGCAGAGAGACCCGCGGTCAGAAACCCTGTGCCCAAAGTGGCGACCCAAATGCCGTGTTCGGCGAAGGTATGCAGCAGCGAAGCCAGCATGACCGTGAGTCCGGCATTACGTAGGCCATAGACGACCAAATACATACCGAGGCTGAACACGACGATTTGCCAGGGTGCGCCGCGCAGCACCTTCCCCACCGGCACGATGGCCGTCTTGCCCCCACGCCAGACGCGCGCCGCAATCAATAGCAAAACCAAGGCCGCGATCCCGGTCAGCAGCGAAACCGGCACCCGCAGCCGTCCGGCCAGAAAGTAGCTCAAAAGCAATATGAGGAGCACAGGCCAGCTCAATCGAAACAACAAAGGATCCGTAACTACCGATGCGGGGTCGCTCAATTGGGCCACATCGTATGACGCAGGAATATCGCGCCGAAAATAAATCCAAAGCGCGGCAAACGTGGAGAGGCCTGCCACCAGGTCGACGGGCACCATAACAAGCGCATACTGACGAAAGGCGATACCGAAGAAGTCGGCGGACACGATGTTGACAAGATTGGAGATCACAAACGGCAAAGAGGTCGTGTCAGCGACGAAGCCCGTACCTATCACAAAGGCAAAGGCAGCGGCCGGGGGAAAGCCTAGGGCTAAAAGCATGGCAAGCACGATCGGCGTGAGAATCAGAGCGGCGCCATCATTGGCGAACAAGGCCGACACCAAGGCCCCGAGCAAAATAATCAAGGGGAACAACACCTGGCCCCGGCCCCGTCCTCTACGAGCCATGTGCAGCGCGGCCCAGTGAAAGAACCCGGCCTCATCCAGAAGAAGCGATATGATAATGAGCCCGACAAAGGTAAACGTAGCGTTCCACACGATGCCCCAAACCACGGGGATGTTATCGAGATGAACGACACCCAGAAGAAGCGCGAGCAGCGCTCCTATAGACGCGCCCCAACCGATACCAAGACCCCTCGGCTGAGCGATCACCAAGAACAGGGTGAGTCCGAATACCGCCAACGCTAGAACCATTCGCGCTTCCTCCCGGCAGGGCGGCCGTTTTAATAAATTGGGGACTCTACCGCGGCTTACCGCTCCTTGGCATAGGAACCATCACAGCCGGTGTCGGGACGCAGCAAGCGCTGTCCGCGCCGCGCGTAAAGACCGCGGCCTGGCCCATAGTGCGATAGGCCTCCCACGGCAAGCCGTCCGGATCGTATGTCCAAGACTTGTCAGACTCGGCGTAACAACAGGTTGTGAGCCCCTCCTTTACGACCGGACCCGGTCCATTCTCGATTCGAGCCGTCAACATCGCGAGTTCGTCTTCGGTCTCTGCCTGTATCCCCAAGTGGTTGAGACCCAGGACATCGCTGCGCGTCGATACGGCGAAATTCACCCGTGGATCCGCCAACACCCATTGGGCGTAATCGGGCTTCACGACCGATGGGGCGTGAGCAAAGAGCCCACTATAAAACCGCACAGCGGCGTCAATGTCACTGACCGCCAAATGAATGTGAAATCGACTCATGAAGAGCACTCCTTCTCGTAATCACAACAACGGACAGGCCGATTCGGCATGGCCCGAAGTCGGCGTTTATCTTCGCGATAAAGCGCCCCTGCGGGACCGGCCTGTAGGGCATTCACAATATCCAGGGCCCACGACGGTACATCGCGAGCGAAGCGGTAGTACATCCATGTCCCTTGTCTGCGCGCCTCGACAAGGCGTGCCTGGCGGACCATCGCGAGATGGCGCGAAACGGTGGCTTGTGGGAGATCGACCGCATGAACGAGTTCGCAGACACAGAGCTCGCCAAACGTTGCAAGCAGCATCAATAACCGTCGACGGCTGGCATTTCCCAAAACCGCCAGGAGCGTGTCTTCAGAGACCATGGCGGCCAGTATATACTTTATTCGATATATATCAACCTTGATATATAGTGGCCAAGGCCCCCACCCGTCTTCATGGGCCGTGGGCTCCGCGCTGCCGGCAGACCCCTCGAGCACCCATGTTCCGTCGGGGTTCCTGACATCCCGCGCCTTCAGACTTGAAGCCCGCACCTATCGCGTCCGAGCGCCGATGCTCCTTAAAACAACACAAACCCCGCCGGGCTAGCCGGGTCTTTTAGGGGGGGAAGTCCGTACTTATCGGGGTAGTGGACCGCGTCCAGATAAAGCCCATCCGGTGTTGCGGTCAAGCCACCCAGGGCGCGGTCGCGGACCTTCAGAACCGACTCAGCCCAGGAAACCGGCCGCTCACCGGCGCCGATCGCGCACAGGACGCCGCCGATATTGCGCACCATGTGATGCAAAAAGGCATCGGCCTCGACTGTCAGCACGATAAACGCCCCGTGGCGCTCGACCACGAGGCGACGCAGGGTCCGGACGGGGCTCTTCGCCTGGCACTGGCTCGCACGAAACGAGGTGAAGTCATGGCGCCCGAGAAGCGCATTAGCGGCCTCTTGCATGCGCTTTTCATCGAGCGGCCGATAATCGAAACTGACGCGCGACGCCCAAAGACCGGGGCGCACCCGACGGTTGAGAATCACATAGCGGTAGGTCCGACCCACGGCCGAAAACCGAGCATGGAACTCGTCTGGGACCGGACGAGCCCACAAGATCGAGACATCCGCGCTCAAATGCGTATTGGCGCCGCGCGTAAAGGCCTCGGAACGCCGGCTTTGGCCGGTATCAAAGTGCACAACTTGGCCATGGGCATGAACCCCGGTATCAGTCCGGCCAGCCGCAATCACCCGCACTGGCTCGTCCGCGACCCGGGACAAGGCCTGCTCAACCGCATCTTGCACGGTCGCCACACCGATTTGACTCTGCCACCCGCAAAACCGGGCGCCGTTGTATTCGATGCCGAGAGCCCAGCGGGTCACAGAACGATAGTGAGGCTAAGCAGCCCGCGAACTCCCTCGGGCAAGGCCTTCCCACGGGTCGCGCGCGCCCCCTGGAAACGGCGACGCTCAGTCGCCGACAGCTCGACTGTGCGCTTGGTGCCCACCAGAGCGAGCTTTTGGTCGGCACGGCCCGACACGACCGCGACGAGCTTCTCTCCTTGGGCATCTAAAAGCTTTACGCCGCGGCCCTTCGGCATGACCGGGAGGTCGGAGGCTGATATGACAAGCAGACGACTCTCGGTGGCGCACGCGATCCAGCCATTCTGCGCGACGAGACATGGCATCAGGAGTGTCGCCCCATCTTCGAGTTTGACGATGGTCTTGCCGGCCTTAGTGCGCGTCACAAGTTCCGCCAAGGGGGCCCGAAACCCATAGCCGTTATCGGCCACGAGCAGGGCTTGGTCGCCCTCCTCGCCCATCAATACCCCCTTAAACTCTACCCCAGCCTCGGGATCGAGAGTCCGCGAAAGCGGCTCACCAAAACCCCGCGCCGAGGGAAGCTTATGGGCCAAGACCGCATAGCTGCGCCCCACGCCATCGAGAAAGATCGCCTGCTGGGTGCTCTTGCCGCGGGCCGCCTGACGAAAATCGTCCCCGGTCCGATAGGAAAGGCTCGCCCCGTCTACCTCGTGGCCGCGCGCCTGCCGAACCCAGCCGTTCACGGACAGGACCACCGTCACGGGCTCAGCCGCTAAGTCCGCGGCCTCGATCGGCTTCGCGGCTGGCCGGGCGCACAGCGGCGAACGACGATCATCGCCATAAGCCTTGGCGTCGCGGGCCAATTCATCACGTACGAAACGCCGAAGCTTGGCCGCCGAACCCAACAAGCGCTCTAGTGTCGCGCGCTCCGCCACGAGCTTTTCGTGCTCTTCCTTCAATTTTATCTCTTCGAGCTTCGCAAGCTGGCGCAAGCGGATCTCGAGCACCGCGTCGGCCTGCCTCTCGCTCAAACCAAAACGCGCCATCAATGCCGCTTGGGGCTCGTCCTCGGTCCGAATTAGGCGAATCACTTCGTCTAGGTAATCAAAGATCGTGAGCAGCCCCTCAAGAATATGGAGCCGATCATTAATCCTATCGAGGCGAAAGCTTAGCCTCTTGCGTACCGTCTCGATCCGAAAGGTCAGCCATTCGGTCAAAAGCTCGCGCAAACCATATACGCGGGGACGGCCATCCCCGCCTATCAGGTTAAGGTTGACGCGGTAACTCCGCTCAAGATCGGTGGTCGCAAACAGATGGCTCATCAGGGCCTCTGCGTCGACACGATTTGAGCGCGGCACGATCACGAGCCGCGTCGGGTTCTCATGATCCGACTCGTCTCGTAGGTCCTCAACCATGGGCAGCTTCTTGTTGCGCATCTGGTCTGCGATCTGCTCTAGGATGCGCGATCCCGACGCTTGATAGGGAAGCGCTGTCACTACGATCGTACTCTCCTCGCGTTCCCACTTGGCCCGCGCCCGCACTGACCCCGTACCGGACCGGTAAAGCGCTACGATATCCTCGCGCGCCGTCACGATTTCAGCACCGGTCGGATAGTCAGGCCCTAGCACGTGCTCACAAAGACTCTCGAGGCTCGCCTTGGGGTCGTCCAAGAGAACAAGGCACGCGGCCGCCACCTCGCGAACGTTATGCGGGGGGATATCGGTCGCCATGCCAACCGCGATGCCCGTGGCGCCGTTTAGGAGAACGTGCGGAAGGCGCGCGGGAAGCAGTCTTGGTTCCTCAAGAGTCCCGTCAAAGTTTGGGACCCAGTCCACCGTCCCCTGTCCGAGTTCGGACAGAAGGATCTCGGAAAACCGCGATAGCCGGGCCTCGGTATAGCGCATCGCCGCAAATGATTTCGGGTCATCCGGCGATCCCCAATTTCCCTGGCCGTCGACCAAGGGATAGCGATAGCTAAAGGGCTGGGCCATGAGCACCATGGCCTCATAACACGCAGTATCGCCATGGGGATGGAATTTTCCGAGACAATCACCCACGGTCCGCGCCGATTTTTTGAACTTGGCCCCAGCCGACAAGGCCAATTCGGACATGGCGTACACGATCCGCCTCTGCACGGGCTTTAACCCGTCCCCGATATGCGGCAAGGCGCGATCGAGAATGACGTACATCGAGTAATCGAGGTAGGCCTTTTCGGTAAAGCCGATAACCGGCATCCGCTCGGTCAAAAGCTCGTTTTGTTCACTCATGCGACCTCCGCCTTGTCACCGCTCAGTTCAAGCCAGCGTCTCCGATCCGCAGCGCGCTTTTTTCCTAACAGCATGTCGAAGGAGGCATCGGTCCCGTCTTCTGCGGCCAACGTCAGCTGTACCAATCGGCGGGTCTCCGGGCTCATCGTGGTCTCGCGTAGTTGCAGGGGATTCATTTCGCCCAAGCCCTTAAACCGCTGCACATTGGGTTTGGCCTTGGGGTGGCTCGCCATGATCTTATCGAGTACACCGCGCCTTTCATTGTCGTCAAGCGCGTAGTAGACCTCCTTGCCCACATCGATGCGATACAAAGGCGGCATGGCCACGTAAATCCGGCCAGCCGACACCAACGGCCGGAAGTGGCGCACGAACAGCGCGCAGAGGAGGGTCGCGATATGGGCCCCGTCAGAGTCGGCATCGGCTAAAATGCAAATCTTGCCATAGCGCAGTCCATCCAAAGAATCTCTGCCGGGATCGACGCCTAAGGCCACGGCGATATCATGCACTTCCTGAGACGCCAGAACGTCCGGCGACTCGACCTCCCAGGTATTGAGGATCTTGCCACGCAAGGGCATGATCGCCTGAAAGACGCGGTCCCGCGCCTGCTTTGCGGAACCGCCGGCGGAATCGCCCTCTACGAGAAAGAGCTCGGTCTGCGCCAGATCCTGGCTCGAGCAGTCCGCCAACTTCCCCGGAAGCGCGGGCCCGTTCACGGCCTTTTTTCGCTCGACGCGGCGGGAGCGGCGCTCGCGCAACTGAGCGCTCTCGATCGCCATTTTTGCGATCTCGCTGCCCTCCGCCACATGGGCGTTAAGCCAGAGAGCGAAGCCGTCTTTGACAACCCACGAGACGAAGGCCGCGGTCTCGCGCGACGTAAGGCGCTCCTTCGTTTGCCCCGAGAATTGCGGCTCCTTCAGCTTTGCAGACAGCACAAACGCGATCTTTTCCCATACGTCTTCCCCGGTCAGCTTGAGGCCGCGGGGCAGAAGGTTGCGGAACTCGCAGAACTCGCGCAAGGCCTCCGTCAAGCCCAGCCGAAAACCGTTGACGTGAGTGCCTTCCTGGGGTGTGGGGATGAGATTCACATAGCTTTCTCGTATCCCCACGCTCTCCTCATCGGGCTGCCAGACAACCGCCCACTCAACCTCTTCTCCGCCCCCCACGGTATGCCCCCCGAAAGGGACCGCCGGTAGGACGACATGACCATCAAGGGACTCGACCAAATACTGCCCAAGACCCTGCTCATAACACCATTGCGCATCGTCCGCGGGGTCTTGTTCGGAACGAAAAACAACCCGCAAGCCGGGGCATAAGACGGCCTTGGCCTTCAGGAGGTGCTTTAGTCGCGCGGGGAGAATCTTCGGGCTATCGAAATACCGGGGCTCAGGCCGAAACTTGATGGTGGTGCCGGTCTCCTTACGGGGAACGGTCCCCGCGACCGTCAGGTCCGCGACCTTCTCACCCTGCTCAAAGGCCATGTGATGGACCTGACCACCACGTTTGACGTACACGTCCAGTCGTTGCGACAAGGCATTGACGACCGACACACCCACGCCGTGGAGCCCGCCGGAAAAGGCGTAATTTTTATGGGAAAACTTTCCTCCGGCATGGAGCTTCGTCAGAATGACCTCCACCCCGCTGATACCCTCCTCGGGATGAATATCGACCGGCATGCCGCGCCCGTCATCGGTCACGGTCACGGCATCGTCGGCATGCAGGGTGACGGTTATCGTATGGGCGTGGCCGCTAATGGCCTCGTCCACGGAATTGTCGACGACCTCTTGAACCAAATGATGCGGTCGATCGGTCTGGGTATACATCCCCGGCCGGCGGCGAACAGGCTCAAGCCCGGTCAGGACCTCAATATCCGAAGCGTCGTAGCGGGCCATCAGTTGAGATCAGCGGCCAAGGAGACGCGGGTACCATCACCAAGCACCGTTTGGTGGCGGTAGGCAGGGTGATCGATTCCGCAAATAATAGCACCTCCCCCTTTCGCATCGGTCACCATATCCGGCGTCAGATCGAAGCGCAGGAAATGCACGGACGAGGTTTTGTCGGCATTTTCTCGCCCCATATCCTCATCAGCAATCGCCCACACCCGAGCTTTGGTGCCGACCTGGACCCACACCTTATCGGCCACACCGTGCAGGCTCGCCAAGGCCTTGCGCCGCTCCTCGACATCCTCGTACTCCAGCATAAAGGTCGCCTTCCAGTTATGACCGTCGGGAATCAACGGGTTGTAAGCCTTGAGCTCCTCCTCGATCTCGGGCCCTTCAAAAATCTTCTCTATGCGCAACATCTCCTGAATCTGGTACTGAACTGTCAACCGGTCCTCAAAATACAAGCGCGCATGCTCTCCGATACCGACCTGACGGTGACGCTTGTGGGCCAAGACGCGGGCCCGGAACTCCGCTCGTTTTTGCGCATAGTCTTCAAGGGATAAGAGATCGCGACGCTGCAGTGCTTTCATGGGGTCTCCTTAAGCCTTGTCTTCGTGTTCCTTGCCTACGATGCTTCCTTCCCGAAAGAGATACTCGCGCAATTCGCGGTCGAACACGGAATCGTGGCGGCGTATCCATTCAAGGGCCATGGCCGCATGCTCTTTTTCTTCGTCACGGTTATGCGCGAGGACCGCGCGCAACTCCGGATCCTGGCAGGCATCTACCCGCTGCTGGTACCAGTCGATCGCCTCCAGCTCCTCCATGAGCGAAACAATCGCCCTATGCATCTCGCAGGTCGCGTCTGTCAATTCCGACCGGTCCTCATGCATACCTTCATGCGCCATAAGACGTTCTCCTTTTATGGTGTGAGATCATTCGATGCCGTAGGCCCGGCACAAGAGTGCATATCGCGATATCGGCGTGCCGCCTCCGCTCATGCCGTTCGCCAAGTGATGCCCGGCGATGGGACAATCGCTCATGAAATGGTCGGGGGCCGCGTCCTGGATGCGCTTTACAACCGGGCGCCCGATCTTGACCGCATCTTCATAGAACTCACGCTTAACGCCGTAGGTCCCATCATGACCCGAGCAACGCTCAATCACCTCAATGGCGGTACCCGGCACCATCATCAAGAGATCGCGGGTCTTCAACCCGATATTTTGTACCCGCTGATGACAAGGAACGTGATAGGCGACCTTGCCCAACGGATTCTTAAAGTCCGTCCTCATCTGGCCGCCCTTGTGGCGCAAAAGCAGGTAGTCAAACGGATCGAACATGGCCTTCTTCACCTTCGCGACGCGCTCGTCATCGGGAAAGAGCAAGGGCAATTCCTGCTTAAACATCAAGACGCAAGACGGGACCGGTGCGACGATGTCGTAACCCTCGTCCACGAGCGCCGCAAGCCGTGGGATATTGAATTCCTTCAAAGCGGCCACGCCGTCTAGATCGCCGACTTCTAGCCTCGGCATACCGCAACAACGCTCTTCGTCCAACACCCGCACCGAGATCCCATTATGCTGAAAGACCCGCGCCAAATCGGCCGCCAGCTCGGGTTCATTATAGTTGCCGTAACATGTTGCGAACAATGCGACGCGTCCGGTCGTGCCCGGCGTCGTCCGGGGTTCGATATCCTGGGACCGCCACTCCTTCCGAAAGGTTTTGCTGTGGTAGCTCGGAATATGGGCCCGGTGGTCTACGCCGAGGACGGTCTCTAGGATCTTGCGCACCGCGCCATTGCGGTTGGCGGCGTTGACGATTTCAGTGACAACCGGGATCCCCGCCAGGCGTCCGACCGCATCCGTACTCGCGAGCACACGGTCTCGAAAGCGAGTCTTGCCGTCACGGAATTTGGCGGCCTTCGCCCGCAACATCAGGTGCGGAAAATCGACGTTCCAGGGGTGGGGCGGAACATACGGGCACTTCGTCATATAACACATGTCACAGAGGTAGCACTGGTCTACTACCCGGCTGTAATCGCTAGGCGAGACGTCCTTCACCTCCATTCCGGAAGAGTTATCAATCAAATCGAAAAGGGTCGGAAACGACTGGCAGAGGTTAAAACACCGTCGGCAACCATGGCAGATGTCAAAAACGCGAAAAAGTTCAGCATCGATCGCAGCCCTATCGAAATAGGCGGGGTCCTGCCAAGAGATGGTGTGCCGCGTCGGAGCCTCGAGGTTTCCTTCGCGCATGACCGACTTATCGTTATCTTGCTCCATACCCCCCTCCAAAAAGAAGGCGGGCCGGCAAAGCCGACCCGCGCATCCTAACGCATCGTATCTAAGAACTTACTTTCCAAGGCTGTCGAGCGCCTTTTGGAACCGGTTGGCATGCGAACGCTCGGCCTTGGCCAAGGTCTCAAACCAGTCAGCGATCTCCGCGAAGCCCTCGGAGCGTGCCGACTTCGCCATGCCCGGATACATATCGGTATACTCGTGGGTCTCGCCGGCGATGGCCGCCTTCAAGTTATTGGCGGTGCTGCCGATCGGCAGGTCGGTAGCGGGATCACCTACCACCTCTAAATACTCGAGATGGCCGTGGGCGTGGCCCGTTTCCCCTTCGGCGGTGGAGCGGAAGACTGCGGAGACGTCATTGAAACCCTCTACGTCGGCCTTGGCGGCGAAATAGAGGTAGCGGCGATTGGCCTGGGACTCACCGGCAAAGGCGGCCTTGAGATTGTCGTGGGTTTTGGTGCCTTTCAGGTTCATACTATACTCCGTGCTTGGGTTTAACTTAGAATCAGTCTAAGATAATGAGTGGGGGAGGTCAAGTCACTCCTGATTACTCTCCGTCGAGGACTGGCGTATGGCGCTAACTCAACTACTATAAAAGGCAGGCTCACGGGAGTATCCGGCAAGGTCGAACGTACGTCTATGGCTACAGTCAATCCGATTGTCAACGGTGGTGTTCTACTTACGGGCCTCGCGGCGCGGCTTGTGCGTGATCAGCTACTGACCACGGCTGAGGCCGAACGCCTGAATACCGAGTCTCAGACCAATAAGGTCTCCTTCGTCACGCGTCTTGTTGAGAGTAAGAAGCTTGACTCGCTGACGATCGCGAAAGTGGCGTCTGAGGAGTTCGGTATCCCGCTCCTCGACATCAGCGCGCTCGATACCGAGATCTTCCCGATCAAGCTCGTCGACGCGAAGCTCATAAGGCGCCATCGGGTACTCCCGATATTCAAGCGCGGTACACGGCTGTTCGTGGCGGTCGCCGACCCCACAAACTTGGCGGCGCTCGATGAGATCAAGTTTAATACCGGCCTGCTACCGGAACCCCTGCTGGTAGAGGAAGGCAAGCTCGGACAACTAATAGACCGCAACCTCGATCACCAAGACAGCTCGCTCGCCGACATGGCGGCCAGCGAGGCCCTCGACAATGTCGAGGTCGGCATAGAAAACGAGTCTAAAGAGGAAGACGGGGCGGACGACGTCAACGATAAGCCGATCGTCCGTTTTGTGAATAAGATCCTGCTAGACGCTATTAGCCGCGGGGCGTCCGACATCCATATCGAGCCCTACGAGCGCGTCTATCGCGTCCGGTTTCGGACCGATGGCGTGTTAGAGGAAGTGGCATCGCCACCGATTGCGCTCGCGGCGCGGATCGCGGCCCGCGTTAAGATTTTAGCGAGGCTCGACATCTCGGAGCGGCGCGTCCCGCAAGACGGACGTATGAAGATTCGGGTCTCGAAAACCCGGGCGATCGATTTTCGTGTCAGTACCCTGCCCACACTCTTCGGGGAGAAGGTCGTACTCCGCCTCCTCGACCCGGCCTCGGCGTCTTTGGGCGTCGATAAGTTGGGATTCGAGGCTGAGCAAAAGGCGGTGTACATGGAGGCCATCCACCGCCCCTACGGCATGGTGTTGGTTACGGGACCTACGGGAAGTGGTAAGACCGTGACCTTGTATACCGCACTCAATATCCTGAATACCCCGGACCGAAACATCTCGACGGCCGAGGACCCGGTGGAAATCAACTTAGCCGGCATCAACCAGGTCAACATCAACGAACGCGCCAAATTGACATTTGCCACGGCCTTGCGCGCCTTCCTGCGCCAAGACCCGGACGTCATCATGGTGGGTGAGATACGCGATCTGGAAACGGCCGAGATCGCCATTAAGGCCGCGCAAACCGGACATATGGTGATTTCGACGCTGCATACGAACGATGCCCCCCAGACCCTGGGGCGGCTCGTCAATATGGGGGTCCCGCCCTTCAATATCGCCTCGGCGGTCAATCTGATTATCGCCCAGCGCCTGGCTCGGCGCCTCTGTTCGCACTGCCGGAAACCGCTGGAGCTTCCGGCCGCGGCCCTCCTTCAGGCGGGGTTTAGTGAAGCCGAGCTTCCGAACTTACATATTTATGGCCCGGGTGGGTGTGATCAATGCAACGGTGGCTACAAGGGCCGAGTGGGTATCTATCAGGTTATGCCCGTAACCCCGGCGATTGGACTTATCATCATGAGCGGTGGCAACCCCACGGACATCGCCAAACAAGCCCAAAAGGAAGGGATCGCGGACTTGCGCCAGTCGGGTCTTAAAAAGGTCAGGGAAGGGATCACAAGCCTCGAGGAAGTGGAGCGGGTCACAAACGAGTAGCGCCGCCGCCCCGCGATGGTGACGGCCGCGCCCGGCGGCGTGGCCCACGCATCCCCGGACGTCATTGACAGCAGTCCCCCGGGCCGTCAACCTCTCAGCTCTTTAACCGAGTTCATCAGCCAACCACCATGATTGTAAGCGCTCACTCTTCACTCCCGGTCGCGATTTTCGTCATAACGGGAGGGGCCGTCATCGGCAGCTTCCTCAGCATGCTCGTCTATCGACTCCCCCTCATCCTGAAACGCCACTGGGAACGGGACTGTCGCGAGGCCTTGGGCTTGCCGCAGCCGGAACCGGGACCGACCTTCAATCTCGCTTGGCCGGGATCCCATTGTCCCGAGTGCCAAACGGCCTTAGGGCTACAGGACAATATTCCGCTCTTCGGTTTCCTCGCGCTCCGAGGACGATGCCGCCACTGCCACGCGCGGATCCCCAGTCGCTACTTTTTGATCGAGGTACTGACGACTCTCGCCGCCGTAGCCACAGTCGCACACTTCGGGCTCACGGCGCGGGCCGGGTTCGCCTTTCTTCTGACTGCAGGCCTTATCGCGCTCAGCTTTATCGACTCGAAAGAGCAGATTCTCCCTGATGTCATCACCCTACCCCTTCTGTGGCTGGGTCTGCTTGCAAATAGCGCCGGGCTTTACACCTCTTTACCGTCGGCGGTCTGGGGCGCGGCGTTCGCCTACCTCTTTTTATGGCTCATCTTTCACGCGTTTCGTTTTGCCACCGGCAAAGAAGGTATGGGTTATGGCGACTTCAAGCTCTTTGCCGTCGCCGGAGCATGGCTTGGGTGGCAGATGCTCCCCTTGATCATACTGCTCGCATCGCTCACGGGCGCCGTGTACGGGATCATATTGATCGTGACCGGGCGCCTACAGCGCAGCACACCCATGCCCTTCGGGCCATTCCTATGCTGGGCGACTTGGATCGGACTCTTCTTCGGCTGGCCCATCCTGGCAGGTTATCTACACATGGCACATGGCCACTTATAGGGTCGCTTTGACAGGCGGTGCCGGCGCCGGCAAATCCGTCGCCGCCCAAATGTTTGCCGAGTGCGGGGCGCTTGTCATCGACGCCGACAGCATCGCGCACGAACTCATGGAGCCCGGGCAAGAGATCAATGCCATCCTGCGGGCCACCTTCGGCGAGGACATCGCCGACAGCGAGGGTCGTATTGCGCGACCCCTACTGCGGCAACGGGTCTTTACCGACCCGGTCGCACGTAAAACGCTCGAGGCCCTCCTTCACCCACCCATTCACGAGGCCTTACGAAGACGATCCGAGGATGCCCACCCCTATGCCCTGTTGGTCATTCCGCTCCTGGCCGAGGTCGGACGGCCGGATTTCGTAAACCGGGTTTTGGTCATAGACGTCGATCCTAAAGAGCAACGACAGCGCTTGCGGGCTCGGGGCCTCGCCCCTGAGACGATCGACGATCTGCTTGCGATCCAGGCGAGCGCCGAAAAACGGAGGGCCCTGGCAGACGATCTGATCGTAAATGACGATTCGCCGGCCGAGCTTTTGATGCGCGTCCGCGCACTCCACGAGCGTTACCTATTACGACCCATTGCCGGCTAGGAGAGCCCAGCGCCCCCGTTATCGGCGGCCGAAGAGATGGCTGCCCTGTTTGACAAGAGCCCGCCACCGCCAAAAAAATATCAACGCTAGCACCCAATAAAAACCGATTACGCCCCCCACTGCTGCCAGGCGATCATGGTTCCAAAAGAGCGCAATCACACCGAACGACAAGACCACCACGCCCATCAAGGAGAAGAACGCGGCGCACGCGGCGAATGCCGCGCCCCGCAGGAGCCTATGCTTTTCGGCGCGGAGCGCATGAAGGGGCTCGGCGTAGCGCTGATTAATAAGCGCCGCCAGGAGCGACACGAGCCCGGCAACAAAGGGGCTAGATGCCGCGCGGTCGCCGCCTGATGGGCGCTCTCCCAAGTCCCCGTCACCCACGGCTAGAACCAACGCGACCGGCCAGATAGCCTATGAGGGCCGCGGCCCCGCCGACTACTAACAGCGTCTGCCAGGGATTGGTACGAATCGCGTCCTCAACGGCCGCAATTCCCCCGGCCGTTTTATCGAAAGCCATTTTTTCGGCCGTCTTTAACTGCCCTTTCGCGACGTGGAGCCGTTCTGCAAAATCGGTGCGTAAGACCGCGAGCACCTCTGCCCCTTCCTGAGTCGTCGCCTGAAGCAGTCGTTCGCTGTCGGCTAATACCGCCTTCACGTCCGACAATAGCTGATCCAGAACCGTGTTTAAGCTATCCGCGTTGCTCATAGACGACCCCCTTGATCCGCCACTCGCTGGTCGACATCTGCCCCTCTACGAAACGAGCCATAGGAGCGACTCTAAAGGAAAGCCGGCGACTTTGCCACGAGGGCCAGATCATGAGGGGTGGCACAGCGCATGGCAGGCGGCATACCGTATTGGGCAGCAAGGCCCTGAAGATACGGCTAACGCTTGGTTTTGTATCCGGGGACTCGACCCATCAAACGTCTAGCGAGGGCGACGCGCGCCCTTTTGCGCGCCTTACCCGAAAACGGCGCCGCGGAGGGCGACACCCTGCGCGAAGGCCTGGTTAGCCTCTCGGCAATCCTGTTCTTTCATACCTCCCAGGGCATAGACGGGCAACCAGGTCGACACCGCAAGCTCAGCAAAGCCCGACCAGCCAAGAGGTTCCCTCTCAGGATGGCTTTGAGTCTGCCGAACCGGCGACAGGACCGCAAAATCGCAGCCCAGCTCCGCTGCTTTTTGCAAATCTCGTTCGTTGTGACACGAGGCGCCAATGAGCCGATCCCTGGAGAGTGGTCGTTCAGAGAGTTGCCAAAGGCGAGCCGACGAGAGATGGATGCCGTCGGCGCAGGTGCCGACCTCCTGCGGGCCGCCGTTCACAAGGCAGCGTGCGCCATAAGGGGCACACAGGTCCTTGAGTCGCGCCGCATACGCGCACAGGCGCGCGCAGACCCAAGGCTCGCGCAACTGGATAAGGCGCGCGCCGCGTTTGAGCGCGGCCTGCAATCGTTCCTCGAACACCTCTTCGCCGAGGCGCTCCACATCACTGATAAGATAGAGAGACGGCAAGGTGAGGCGCGGCAAAATCGGGAGATCGGCGGGCAGAAAAGGCAGCGTCGCGAGGTCGTCTAGAGTGCACCATCGCACATCCTGCCCCTCACGCCCGTAGGGCACGCCCCAGTAGTCGTGAACCCGCCAAAAAGACAGACTGACAGACGGGGGCGGATCCGCCCGAAAGTGCGGAAGCGATTCACACTGCCCCGCCGTGATCCCCAACTCCTCATCGAGCTCGCGTCGGAGAGCCGCTTCTTCGGATTCGCCGCCGCCCACCTTACCGCCTGGGAACTCCCAGAGGCCCCCACCCACCTTGGTCGGTGGTCGGCGCGCAACGAGAACCCGGCCGGTCGGGTCCTGGATAATCCCGACGACGACCGGCTTAGGTGCGGTAAGACCCATTGATGCGGACATAATCGTACGACAGGTCGCAGGTAAAGACAGTGGCCTTTTCCGACCCCTGGCCGAGATCGACACCGATGACGATATCCAATGCCGCCAAGGCCTTCTGGCCCTGCTCTTCGCGATAAGCGGGGTCCACGGCGCCATTGGTAAAGACCCGTAGGCCATTTAGGGTGACGGTGACACGATTCGGGTCATCCAAGGCAATAGGCGAACGGCCCACCGCCATCAGAATCCGACCCCAATTGGGGTCGCTCGCAAAAAGCGCGGTCTTGACCAAGGGTGACTGGGCGATGGTGTTGGCGACGACTTGGCACTCCTCGCGCGACCGGCCCCCGGAAACGTCCACCCGCACAAACTTGGTCGCCCCTTCCCCGTCGCGGACGATGGCATGGGCCAGCTCGGCACATACGGTCTCCAGGACCGCCACGAAACGCGCAAACGCCGGACCCTCGTTCCGGTCGATCCGCACGCCCGACTTGCCTGTGGCGAGCAATACCACAGCGTCGTTGGTCGAGGTGTCGCCGTCGACCGAGACCGCATTGAACGTCGACCGAATCGCCTCATCTAGGGCAGCCTTCAAGACCGCCCTAGGCGCGGAAAGATCGGTGCCGATAAAAGCCAGCATCGTCGCCATATTCGGGTGGATCATCCCCGACCCCTTGGCGATACCCGCCAATCGGACCAGCTTATCGTCCAACATAAGCTTGGCCGCCGAGGCCTTGGCGACTGTGTCGGTGGTCATGATCCCGTGCGCTGCCTGAAGCCAGCCATCCTCGGTCGCGCTCGCGATCGCGGATGGCAGGCCCGCCACCAAGACCGCCACCGGCAAACGTTCACCAATCACCCCGGTGGAAAACGGCAGGATCTCTTCTAGGCCACAGCCCAGCTCGCGCGCGAGCGCCGTACAGCAGGCCAAGGCATCCTGCCGCCCGCCCTCGCCGGTCGCGGCATTCGCAAAACCCGTATTAATAACCAGGGCACGAGGTTCGGCGCGCGCCAGATGGGCCTTGGCAACCAGTACCGGAGCGGCCGCAAAATGGCTTTGCGTGAAGGCTGCGGCGGCGGTCGTTCCCGGCTCACACTGGATGACCACGAGATCGGGTCGACCGGCCTTGCGGATCCCCGCCATGGCGGTCCCCAGGCGTATGCCAGGCACGGCCCCCAGGGGGGGCATTATCTTTACTTCTGCCATGCCATCCTCCTAGGCGAGCCTGCCGTGACACTGTTTATACTTTTTCCCGGACCCGCACGGGCAGGGATCGTTCCGACCCACCTTGGGACCCGCCCTCATCACCGTCTGGACCGATGCCCCAGCATCGTCGGCCTCGCCCTCCACCCCGAGGACGCTTGGGTGTTCGTAAAACGTCTCCCCATGCTGACGGCGTTGCTCATCTATGAATTCAATGTCGCTCTCGTCTTGGATATCGACCTGAGCGATCGTTGTAATGACCTCGTGCTTGATGCGGTCCAGCATTTGCGAAAATAGCTCGAAGGCCTCACGCTTATACTCCTGCTGCGGGCTCTTTTGGGCATAGCTGCGCAATCCGATACCTTGACGCAAATGGTCCATAGCGGCCAGATGATCCTTCCACTGGAGATCCAGAACCTGGAGCATGATCGCCTTTTCGAGATGGCGCATGGTCTCCGCCCCGAGCTGCTCGGTCTTCTGCTTATAGCTATTCTGCGCCTGCTCTTGAATGCGGGCTCGCAGAGCCCCTTCATCGAGGCCACTGTCCTCCTTCAGCCAGCGGTCGATTGGCAACTCGAGGCGGAGTTCGCGTATCAGCGTCTCCTGAAGGCCTGCGATATCCCACTGCTCCTCGAAGCTATTTGGGGGGATATGGCTACTGATGAGCGCCTCGACGACATCCTGATGGATGGCGGCGACGCTTGCGCTCACATCCTCTGCGACGAGTAGCTTATTACGCTGGTCATAGATGACCTTTCGCTGATCATTGGCCACATCGTCGTATTCCAGAAGCTGCTTACGAACATCGAAATTGTACGCCTCGACCTTGCGCTGCGCGTTTTCTATGGCCTTGGTCACCCATGGGTGCTCGATGGCATCACCCTGCTCCATGCCAAGCTTATCCATGAGGCCCGCTACGCGATCCGACCCAAAGATGCGCATCAGATTATCTTCGAGGGAGAGATAGAACCGGGTGGTGCCCGGATCTCCCTGGCGTCCCGAGCGGCCCCGAAGCTGGTTATCGATACGCCGCGACTCGTGGCGTTCCGTTCCGATCACCTTTAGGCCACCAGCCGCAATGACCCGATCGTGGCGCAGCTGCCAGTCCCGAAGAACCGCAGCCCGCTCCTCGTCGGTTGTCGCCTGCTTGGTATCCGCCTCCGGATTCCCGCCTAAAACGATATCCGTTCCGCGACCGGCCATATTGGTGGCGATCGTCACCGCCCCTTCGCGACCCGCCTGAGCAATAATATGGGCCTCCCGCTCATGGTGCTTGGCATTCAAAACCTCATGAGGGATCTTGCTCTTCTTTAATAAAGTCGACAGATTCTCGGAGCTTTCGATCGAGGCCGTACCCACGAGCACCGGTTGGCCTTTTTTATACGACGCCTCGATGTCGGCCACGATCGCAGCGTGCTTCTCGGCGGCGGTGCGATAGACCTGGTCCCCCATATCCTCGCGTACCGCCACGCGATGGGTCGGTATCACCGTCACCTCGAGGTTATAGATCTCCTGGAACTCAAACGCCTCGGTATCGGCCGTACCGGTCATACCCGCCAGTTTTTCGTAGAGACGGAAGTAATTCTGGAAGGTGATCGAGGCGAGCGTCTGATTTTCGTTTTGGATTTCGACGCGCTCCTTGGCCTCGACGGCCTGATGAAGCCCGTCCGACCAGCGGCGCCCCGGCATCATGCGCCCGGTGAACTCATCGACGATGACGATTTGGCCGTCGGATACGATGTAATCCACCTCGCGATGGTAGAGAGCATGAGCGCGCAGGGCCGCATTGACGTGATGGAGGAGCGCCATATTGGCCACGTCATAAAGACTCGCCCCATCCGCCAAAAGGCCGGCCTTCGCCAAGAGGCGTTCGGCGGCCTCGTGACCCTCTTCGGTAAGGTAGATATGCTTAGCCTTTTCGTCCACCGTGTAATCCCCCGGCCCCCCTTCCTCGGTCTGGCGGGTAAGCTTCGGCACGATGGCATCGATTTTTGCGTAGAGGTCGGTGTTTTCTTCGGTGGGCCCGGAAATGATGAGCGGGGTCCTCGCCTCATCGATCAGGATCGAGTCCACCTCATCGACGATGGCGTAGTTCAGTATCCGCTGGACCCGCTCCTCGGCGCTAAAGGCCATATTGTCACGGAGGTAATCGAACCCGAACTCATTATTGGTGCCGTAGGTGATATCGGCGCCGTAGGCGTCCCGCCTCGCGGGGCCGTCCAGCGTGGACACAACGGTTCCTACCGTAAGGCCGAGGAAGCCATAGAGGCGCCCCATCCATTGGGCGTCCCGGGTGGCCAGATAGTCATTGACGGTAACCACATGCACGCCTGATCCCGGTAAGGCGTTCAAATAGGCCGCGAGGGTCGCGACAAGCGTCTTCCCTTCCCCGGTCCGCATCTCCGCGATCTTGCCTTCATGCAAGACCATGCCGCCTATCAGCTGGACATCGAAGTGGCGCATACCGAGAACCCGCTTGGAGGCCTCGCGCACCGTCGCGAACGCTTCGGGCAAAAGCGCTGAAAGCGATTCGCCGCGCGCAAGCCGCTCTCGGAATTTGATCGTCTGGGCCCGCAAGGCCTCATCAGAGAGCGCGCTGCACTTCGGTTCCCACTCGTTGATGCGGCCGACTTGCTGACGCATACGCCGCACGACACGATCATTGCGGCTCCCGAAGAACTTGCTTAAGACGTTTGCGACCATAGCCTTCTTGGCGACCCGAGGAAAGCCGCATTATGGCTGAAAAGACGCCTTACTTGAACACTTGAGCGCTAACGACGATCGGCTATGTGGAGGAAACCGATGGGATTGATGGGGACGCCATGCAAAAGGACCTCAAAATGGAGGTGTGGACCGGTGGAATAGCCGGTGTCGCCCACCCGCCCGAGTAATTGACCTTTATGAATAATTTCTCCCACATGCACGTAACGGGCACTGAGATGGGCATACATCGTGACCTCGCTGTGGCCATCGAACACCTTGACGAGCCGACCAAAGCCGCCATCGGGCCCGGCGAATATCACGATACCCGCGGCCATGGCCCGGACCGGGGTCCCGGTGGGGGCCGCGATATCAACCCCCGGATGAAAGCCAGGGCGCCCTGTAAACGGATCGGGACGCGGCCCGAACGGGGAGGAGATCCAGCCGCCTCGGACCGGCCAACCCCCAGGTGTGGTGTTCGCGTTGACTTGACGCGCGGCCAACATCGCTCCCAAGGCCGTAAGCTCCATTTCCTTATACGCAAGGGCTGCGTGTAACTTGGCCGATAGGGTTTGGAGGCTCGCAAGGGTCCAATTCGTATCCTTGCCAAGACCTGCGGGCGACGACACGGCGGAGTTCGGAACATGCCACACAGCGGGTCGGATATCGGCAAGGGCCCCCAGGCGCGCACCTAAAACGTCGAGCCGACTCGTTTGCGCCTTTAGCGTCCCAATGTCCTGAGCCAAACCCGAGAGCTCGGTCCGGCTTAAGTCCCGTAACCGTTGAACCCTCGCTACCGTCTGCTGGAGCCCCCCGGACTGCCCCCGTGCGCCGGAGGTGAGCGGACCGCCAAGACCCGAGACCCAAAAGGCGAGCGCGCCTAAGACGAGCGGAACGACCCCGAAAAGCAGTATGGCACCGAATACAAGGTGTCCGATCGTCAAGGTTATCCGCCGCGCGCTCGCGTCGGCTTCGCGCATCAGAATGATATTCATAATGACTGCCGAGGCGCCTGCTTCGTGGGACGTCGCGGTTGTAATTGCCGAGACAGCGTGTGCAAAGAGGCCATCAGATGCGTCCCTTGGTCGGAACGGACCGAGGGCGCGGGCGGACGGGCTAAGCGGATATGAACGCCGGCCGAGCGCATGAGCCGATCCTGGAGCGTGGTCAGATGCTCGGCCTCGGAGTTCAAGGCCCCCAATTCAAGTCCCATGGCATCAAGGCCTGCCGAGGTATTGTGGGTGACCAAGGCCACCTCATTGCGCAGCACCCGCACCTCGGTCCCCTGCGCGAGCGGGTCCGAATTGGGAGCAAAGAGCCGGGCCAGGGCGCCATAAACACCGACCGCGATAAAGAGCGGAATCACACCCCCGATGAGGGCCGCGGCAAGCTTCCACTGCTTAGGGGTCAGGCGAAAAGAGCGATTCCAGGGTCGCCTGTGGCCGACTATGAGTACGCTCAGATGAGCGGGTCGTTCTCCCTTCACTCCTTCCTCTCCTTAAAGCTCGTGGGCGGCCCTCTCGGCCGCCGCCCTTATGTCATAGCCGGCAAGGCACGAGCGAAAGAAATGGCCGGTTGGTCGGTTTCCTCAAACGACACCAACTCCCAGGCATCGGCATCCGCAACCAAGGCCCGCAGCAGTCTATTGTTCAGCGCATGCCCGGACTTGCAGGCGCTAAAGGCGCCAATAAGGGGGTGCCCCAGCAAATACAGGTCGCCTATGGCATCGAGTATCTTATGCTTTACGAACTCGTCCTCATACCGCAGCCCGTCCTCGTTCAAGATGCGGAAATCGTCCATGACGATGGCGTTATCGAGACCGCCGCCACGAGCCAGGCCGTTTTGGCGCAGGGCCTCGAGTTGACGCATAAAGCCGAAGGTACGCGCCCGGCTAATCTCTTTCACAAACGAGGTCGTCGAGAAGTCTATGCACGCCACCTGGGTCGAGTTGCGAAAGATCGGGTGATCGAAATCAATAATAAAGGACACCTTAAAGCCGTCCCACGGCTCAAACCGGACCCACTTGCCGTTATCCTCGATTTCAACCGTCTTGCGGATACGAATAAAGCGCTTGGGGGCCGCTTGCTCGTCTACGCCCGCCGACTGAATAAGAAACACAAACGGTCCTGCGCTGCCGTCCATAATCGGAACTTCTGCGGCAGTGAGATCGACATAGGCGTTATCAATACCCAGCCCCGCAAAGGCCGACATCAGGTGCTCGACGGTCGATATCCGCGCGCCATTGTGTTCCAGGGTTGTGGATAACCGGGTGTCACTCACGTTTTCAGGACAAGCGCGGACCTCAATGAGCTGGGGGGTATCGACCCGCCGAAAAATAATGCCGCTGTCGACAGGCGCGGGACGCAAGGTCAAGTACACCTTTTCCCCCGTATGCAGCCCGACGCCCGTGGCTCGGATAACATTCTTTAACGTGCGTTGCTTTATCATGAGACTTCCGCGCTATGAAGCAGAATAAGCACCCTGCTGACCATGCCGGACGTCCCTGTACGGCAGCCGGACCTGATTTTCGGCATTGTCCTAAACTGTAAAGACAAAACCCAGTTCTGTCCAGGTCGGTGGCGATATCCGCTCCCGGTCGGCGTCGGCACCCCGACAGACGGGCTTAGTCGGCCTGGCGGCGCAAAAACGCCGGGATATCCAGGTAATCGGCCGCCGATGCGTCGACCTTGGCCCCCACCCTCCGATTGCGAATCACGGTGGGCGTGTCCAGGTCGTCGTAATTGGGCGATACCGAGCCCCCTGACCCGGCGGAGGCCGCTTTGGCGACCTTAAGGGCTACCGCACGCCGATGGCCCTGGCCAAGGCCGGTCGCCACCACAGTGACGCGCATATCCTCCTCCATGTCCGGGTCGATCGCGGTACCCATGACCACGGTCGCATCCTCGGAGGCAAACTCCTTAATAGTGTCGCCTACCTCGGCAAACTCACCTAGGGACATATTGGCACCGGCGGTAATATTGACGAGCATACCCCGCGCCCCGGCGATATCGACGTCCTCGAGCAAGGGGCTCGAAATGGCCGCCCGCGCCGCCTCCCGGGCCCGATCCGATCCCCGCGCCACCGCCGACCCCATCATCGCCATACCCATCTCGGACATGACCGTGCGGACATCGGCAAAGTCCACGTTGATGTGCCCAGGGCGGGTAATGAGCTCAGCGATACCTTGTACCGCCCCCTGCAAGACCTGATTCGCGCGCCCGAAGGCGTCGAGCAAGGTCATATCGCGCCCCACCACCGCAAGCAGCTTCTCGTTCGGGATAGTGATGATCGAATCCACATACTCGCTTAGGTCGCGGATACCCTGTTCGGCGACGGTCATGCGCTTTTTGCCCTCAAAGGGAAAGGGCTTTGTGATCACGGCCACTGTCAGTATCCCCTGATCCTTAGCGATCTGGGCCACGATCGGCGCGGCACCGGTGCCGGTCCCGCCGCCCATACCGGCGGTAATGAACACCATATCGGCGCCCGCCAAGGCCTCTGCGATCCGCTCCCGATCTTCCATGGCCGCCTGCCGGCCGACATTCGGATCGGCGCCTGCCCCCAGACCCTTGGTGAGGTTGGAGCCCAGCTGCAAAATGATGTTTGCGGACGATTTCTTGATGGCCTGAGCATCGGTATTGGCGACAATGAACTCTACGCCCTCGATGTTCGAGCGCATCATGTACTCAATGGCGTTTCCGCCGCCGCCACCCACGCCTATGACCTTAATAATGGCCTGTTGGCCGCTTGTATCGACTATTTCAAACATGGTTGACTCTCCTGTCCTTTAGATTGCGCCCGTTTCGATTTCCGTTTCATTAAAAATTCCCCTGGAACCAGCCCTTCATGCGATTCAATATCTCTGAGAACCGCCCCGGAATCGCGCGTCCGGCGGGCGTGAAATCCACGCTCGCGGCCTGCCGATGTCCGTACAAAACCAAGCCCACGCCGGTCGCGAAGATGGGGTTATGGACCACCCCGCTAAGCCCACCCACGTATTGCGGAATGCCGATACGCACCGGTGCGTGAAACACCTCTTCCGCCAATTCGACCATGCCCTCCATTTTCGAACTGCCCCCCGTCAGTACGATTCCGGAACCCAAGAGATCGATAAAGCCACTTTTGCGTAGATCTTCCGATATCAGCTCATAGAGCTCGGTAATGCGAGGCTCCACAACCTCCGCCAAAGTTTGGCGGGACAATTTGCGGGGCGCGCGATCGCCGACCCCCGGCACTTCCACCATCCCGTCCTCCACACCTTGGCCGTAGGCGCAGGCGTATTGCTTCTTGATGTCCTCCGCGTACTGCGTGGGCGTCCGAAGCGCCACCGCAATATCGTTGGTGACCTGGTCTCCGGCGATCGGGATGACGGACGTGTGCCGTATAGCGCCTTGCGTAAAGACCGAGATATCGGTCGTTCCGCCGCCAATATCCACCAAACAGACGCCGAGCTCCTTTTCGTCTTCTGTCAATACCGATATGCTCGAGGCCAGCTGCTCGAGAATGATGTCGTCCACCTCAAGCCCACATCGGCGCACGCACTTGATAATGTTTTGCGCGGCGCTGACCGCACCCGTGACGATATGGACTTTGGCCTCAAGCCGCACCCCCGACATTCCGATCGGTTCGCGCACGCCTTCCTGCCTATCGATGATGAATTCTTGAGGCAGGATGTGCAGGATCTTTTGATCGGCCGGGATGGGGAGCGCCCGAGCCGCCTCGAGCACGCGGTCGACATCGCCTTGGTTCACCTCTTTGGTCTTTATGGCCACGATGCCGTGCGAATTGACCGAATTGATGTGGCTCCCGGCGATGCCGGCGTAAACCGAATGAATTTGGCAACCGGCCATGAGCTCGGCTTCCTCTACCGCTCTCTGTATCGATTGGACGGTCGATTCGATGTTGACAACCACTCCCTTCTTCAAGCCCCGCGAGGGCTGGTGGCCTACTCCGATAATCTCGACTGTCCCATCGCTCGCGACCTCGCCTACGATAGCCAGGACTTTGGACGTACCGATATCCAGGCCGACAATGAGCTTGGTGTCACCCTTTCTGGTCATATTGATCCCCGGAGGCTTTGCCCCAACTTACGGCGAAGCCATTTGTGTAACGTAGATCGACCCGTCGCATCGAGGCGACCAGGGTGGCGATCTGTGGAAAAATACGGA
The DNA here is from genome assembly GCA_021794595.1 of Pseudomonadota bacterium. Classification (GTDB taxonomy): domain Bacteria; phylum Pseudomonadota; class Gammaproteobacteria; order Acidiferrobacterales; family Acidiferrobacteraceae; genus Acidiferrobacter. The sequence goes on along the minus strand of JAJYQN010000096.1, from coordinate 15,180 downwards.
CGAAGCGCGCGATGCGCGCACTGCCGTCGTGCCCTAGAACAAGAAGCGGCCCCTTATCAAGGCGAATGCGCCAGGTTTGGCGCTCGGACAGGGTGAGCGTGGAAATATCCAATCCCACGGGACTCAGTAGCTTTTGAAAGAGGCGGTAGTGGCTTGCCATGTAGGCCTCGCGACCCGCGGGCCCTTGGAAGAGAGGGAGGCCTTGCGGCAAGTGGTAGCCCTGGAGGTGCACGTGGGCGCCGTTGGCACCCACCCAACCGCCTTGGGCCCAGCGGGCCGCCAAGACCTGAGGAGCCACATACACAACGAGGGTTCTCGGGAACCGACGTTCGATGTGCACCGCCCCTACCCAGGGAACTTGGCTAACCGCGCGTTCTACAGAGTTGAGATCAAGACCATAGAAGTTCTGATGCATAAATGGGGTTACCGCATTCACCAAGGCCGGGCGCGGGACATTTTGGAGATCACCGACCAAACGCACCACCCGCACCGGAAAGCGGGTCGGCGCGAAAAACGCCCGCACCGATAAAACCACGAGTACGAGACAGGCCGCAAGGAGAGGGGCCAGCACGTAGGGCGTGGGGATGTGCGCGAGCCCATAGCGACGCCTCGCGGCGGTCCTTGACTCACCGGAACGCAGCCGCCAATCCGCGGTCGTTCTCATCGGGCCTCCAGGGTTTGGTCGAGAATGCGAACCACGAGATCCTCGAAGAACAGACCTGCCGCCCGCGCCGCCATCGGCACAAGACTGTGGTCAGTCATGCCGGGCACGGTATTTAATTCCAGTACGTAAAAATGGCCCTCCTGGTCGGCCATGACATCAACCCGCCCCCAGCCTCGCGCTCCAAGCGTCACAAAGGCTTGCCGCGCCAGTTCCTGCATCGCGCGTTCGGCCGCGGCCGTCAGCCCCGATGGGCAGTGGTAGCGGGTGGTATTCAAAAGATACTTGGCCTCGTAATCGTAAAAATCTTGGGGCGTTTCGAGACGAATGACGGGCAAGGCGAGATCACCAAGAAAGGCGCAGGTGTACTCGGGCCCTACGATGCACCGTTCGGCCATGACCGGACCGAAGGCTCGCGCCTTTTGGTACCCCGCAAAGAGCTCGGCCTCGGTCCTGACCTTGCTGATCCCTATGCTCGATCCCTCGGAAATCGGTTTCACGATGAGCGGGAGCCCCAGGCGCACGGCGGCGGGAAAAGTATCTTCCGCCGTGAGCAGAACATAGTCCGGCGTGGATATCGAGAACGTGCGCCAAGCGGCTTTGCTCAAGACCTTATCCATGGCGACGGCCGATGCCGTTACTCCACTCCCTGTGTACGGAATTCCAAGGACCTCGAGCAGTCCTTGAACGCATCCATCCTCGCCCAACCGTCCATGGAGCACAATAAAGGCCCGGTCATACCGCCCAGCCATGAGATGTGCAGGTAGGTCCGCCGCTACGTCGATTCCATGAGCATCAATCCCTTGCGCGAGAAGCGCCTTCAAGACCGCCGCCCCGCTTTTCAGGGACACATCTCGTTCAGACGAGGTCCCGCCGTACAAGACCGCGACTTTGCCGTACCGGCTCATGCCTGCTCCCCTATGATCCGCACTTCCCTCTCAAGAAAAACGCCCGTACGCTCCTGAACCGCAAGTTGGACGCGCGCTATCAGACGCTCAATGTCCGATGCGGAGGCCTGGCCTTCGTTAATAATGAAATTCGCATGACGCAAGGAGACGATGGCCCCGCCCTCACGCCAACCCTTAAGCCCCGCAGTCTCGATAAGGCGGGCCGCAAAATCTCCCGGGGGATTGCGGAACACGGACCCCGCGTTCGCGGTTTGCATGGGTTGGGTGCGGTTACGTATCGCCAAATGTTCTTTCATGCGGCGCCTACTCTCTTCGCGATCGCCCTCTGCGAGCTTGAATGTGGCCGCGACGAACCACTCTTGGGCCGGGCCTTCCACGGACCGATAGGCGACGCGGAAGTCGGCGGGCGGCCGCACGCGGATCTCCCCCTGCCTATCTATCGTCTCGACCGCTGCCACATGGCTCCAGGTATCGCTGCCGGAGGCCCCGGCATTCATGGCCAAGGCCCCTCCGACAGTTCCGGGAATACCGGCAAAAAACTCAAGGCCGGCGAGGCCTCGGTCGGCGCACTGCCGGGCGACCTTGGCCAATGGTACGCCCGCCTGGACGTGTACCGAGCCGTCGCCCCACTTAAGGCCGGACAAGCCGCCAGCTAAGGCAATCACCGCGCCGCGAATGCCCCCGTCGCGGATTAGGACATTGCTGCCAAGGCCTAGCCAGACGACAGTGTCTCCCCGGTAGTCGCGCAGAAAGGCGGCCAAATCGGCCACGTCGCTTGGGGTATAAAAGACGTCTGCCGGGCCACCGACCCGCCATGTGGTGTGACGCGCCAGAGGCTCGCCATAGCGAGGACCGGATACGGCCGACGACTTCACCATCGTCACAGCTCCCCCTTGAGCGCGGCCGGCAAGGCCAGTGCGGCGTGCCCGATATTGCCGGCCCCAAGCGTCAGCACGAGGTCATTACCGGCCACCACCGACGCCAAAATTTTCGGTAAATCGGCGAGGTTTTCCACGAACACCGGATGACGCCCGCGGACCCGTATCGATCGGCACAAAGACCTGCCATCCGCGCCACTGATCGGCGCTTCGCCGGCGGCATAGACCTCGGTAACAAAGAGGTTGTCGACGGTCGCCAGAACCGCGGTGAAGTCCTCCAGCAAATCATGGGTACGGGAATAGCGATGGGGCTGAAACACGACGACCAGCCGACGCGTGGGCCAACCTTCGCGGGCCGCCCTGATGGTAGCCGCTATCTCCCGCGGATGGTGGGCATAGTCGTCCACAAACAGCACATCGCCATCACCCCAAGCCTCGGCCCCATTGATCTGGAAGCGGCGCCCGATCCCCGCAAACGAGGCGAGGCCTTGGGCAATGTCCTCCCGTTTGGCGCCTAATTCGCGCCCCACGGCAATGGCTGCCAAGGCATTGAGCACATTGTGATGACCCGGTTGACGGAGCGATGTGGTCAACCAGCCCTCGTGACCCTGACAGGCCACGTCAAAGCGCATATTCTGGCCATCCTGGGTAATATTGTACGCGCGCAATTCGGCATCAGGGCTCACTCCATAGGTCAAGACCGGCTTGTGAATCTCCGGCACCAACTCACGTATGACGGGGTCATCAATACAGACAATGGCCAAGCCGTAGAAAGGTAGGTTATGAAGAAACGTGACGAACGCTTGCTTTAGGCGTTGGAAATCCCCGCCATAAGTGCCCATGTGATCCGCATCGATGTTCGTGACGATGGCGATGAGCGGTTGAAGATGCAAGAACGAGGCATCGCTTTCGTCGGCCTCGGCGACCAAATAGCGGCCGCGCCCTAGGCGCGCGTGGCTACCGACGCTATTGAGCCGGCCGCCGATCACGAAGGTGGGATCAAGCCCGGCCTGGGCCAATACGCTTGCCACCAAGCTCGTGGTCGTCGTCTTGCCATGGGTTCCAGCCACCGCGATCCCCTGCTGAAGACGCATGAGTTCGCCCAACATTTCCGCCCGCGGGATGACCGGTATCTTCGCCGCCCGGGCGGCAACGACCTCGGGATTCTGGGACGTGATGGCCGACGACACCACCACCACGTCTTGTCTTTGGACAAACTGCGCATTGTGACCGATATGGACCGTGATCCCAAGATCGCTCAAGCGCTTAGTGGTGGCAGATTCAGTCGCATCGGATCCCGACACCTCGAACTTCAGGTTGTGAAGCACCTCGGCGATTCCGCACATGCCAGCCCCGCCTATGCCGACAAAATGAATGCGCTGAACCTTATGCACGGGCCACCTCCAAGCACGTCGCCACGATTCGGTCGGTGGCATCGAGATTCGCGCAGGCGCGGCTTCGTTCGGCCATCCGCGTTCCGACCTCGGGCTGGCGCGCCAAGCCTTCCAAAAGCTCAGCCACGTGGGGCGCGGAAAACTCGCCTTGAGCGACACACAAGGCCGCTTCCCGGTCCGCCAGGAAACGGGCATTGGCGGTCTGATGATCCTCGGTGGCAAACGGGAACGGAACCAGAATGGCCGCTACCCCCACCGCGCAGAGCTCGGCGATCGTCATTGCCCCGGCGCGACAAATAACGACATCGGCCCACATATACTCGGCCGCCATATCGTCTATGAACGGTGTGACGGTAGCCGCAATCCCATGTCTTTGGTACAGCCTCTCCGTGCGCTCCGCATCCAATCGACCGGTCTGATGGTGGATGAGCGGCCGTTGTTCGGGCGCCAACAGTGCCACGGCCTCGGGAATGACGTCATTCAATACCCGCGCGCCCTGGCTCCCGCCTACAATGAGCAGATGCAGAGGCGGCGTACGCCCCGCGAGCCGCACCTCCGGTCTCGGGAGATGCAACATCTCGGCACGCACCGGATTGCCAATATGGACCGCGCCGGGCAAGGAATGGAAGGCGTCGGGAAAACCACACAACACGCGGTTCGCCACCAGGGCCAACCACCGATTCGTAAGACCCGCGCAGGCGTTCTGTTCGTGAACGACGAGCGGGGTCCGGGTAAGCCAGGCCATGATGCCACCGGGGCCAGCCACGAAGCCCCCGAGGGCCAGGACTACGTTCGGTCTATGCCTACGAAAAATGCGCAAGGCCTGCCAGAGCGCAACCACGAGCCGTCCGGGAAGGAACAGGAGATCCCGCAAAGAGCCTCGGCGCAATCCCTGAATCGTGATCCACTCGAGCGGAAAGCCAGCCTTGGGAACTAGGCGCGCCTCGAGGCCTTGGTGGGTCCCGACCCACACCACGCGAACCCCGAGCTCGCGCAGGCCACGGGCCACGGCAAGCCCGGGAAAGACATGGCCACCAGTTCCGCCGGCGAGTATCAACACGGTCTTCATCGGGAAGCCCCCTGCGCCCGCGTTTCCCGATCGATTCGCAATAAAAGCGCAGTGGCGACGCAGCTCATTAAAGTGCTCGAGCCACCGTAACTCAAAAGGGGCAAGGCCAAGCCTTTGGTGGGCAGAACACCCATATTGACTCCCATATTAATAATGGCCTCGAGCCCTAATAGAATACCGACACCTTGCGCCACGAAGCTCGAATAAAGATCCCCTAAACGACGCGCGCCCTCGGCAATCTGGAAGGCCCGGACGACAAGCACCGCAAATAGGCCCACGACCGCGAGCACGCCCAGGAAACCGAACTCTTCGGCGATAATGGCAAACAGGAAATCGGTGTGAGCCGCCGGGAGGTAATAGAGCTTCTGGAGACTCAATCCCAGTCCCCGTCCAAACCAGCCGCCGCGACCAAAGGCCATGAGGGATTGGACCAACTGATAACCGTTGCCCTTAGCCTGAGCGAAGGGGTGCAGAAAACCGATAATGCGCCGTTCGCGGTACCGCGAGGCGATGGTCAGCACAACCCCCGCCCCGAGGCCGGCAACCAGGACCGCGATAAAGTGTGAAAGTCGTACGCCACCGACAAACAGCATCCCGAAGGCGACTGCCCACAAAATCACCTCGCTGCCCATATCCGGTTCAAGCAGCAACAACACCCCGGTCACCATAAGAAGGGTCGCCACGGTCAGAATGCCGTGGGTAAATTCACTCAGTCGGTCTTGACGACGCACGAGATAGCCGGCTAGGTACAACACCAGGAAGAGCTTCAAGAATTCCGACGGCTGAAGATTGGCAACGCCGAGCGGTAGCCAGCGCGCTGACCCGTTCACACGCACCCCGACGTGCGGAATCAACACCATAACAAGGCCGAAAAGCCCGATCATCAAAAGATAGGGGGAGACTCGGCGCCAGAAGACCATGGGAATCTGCACAACCAACGCAAACGCCAGGAGACTGATCGCGATGTTGACGCAATCATGCAACAAGTAGTAGGCGCTGTGGCCGGTGCGCTGGGCCGCGACGAACGCCGAGGCGGAATAGACCATCGTCAGTCCAAAGGCCAAAAGCGCCAACACCACCGAAAGCAGTACCGGGTCGAGCGGCGGCAGCCGCCGCTTGGCAGCGACTTCATAAGCCTCAGTCATGCGCGCCTCCTCGCGGATCCAGGATCAAACGCTGCACCGTGGCCGCAAAGACCTCACCGCGATGGACGTAATTGCGAAACATGTCGAAGCTCGCGCAGGCCGGGGACAATAAGACCCGGTCCCCGGCGCGCGCGCATCGCTGCGCGATCAACACCGCCTCGTCCATATCCCCGGCAAAATGCAGCGGGCAAGCGCCCTTTAAGGCCTCCGCTAGGCGCGGACCGTCGCGACCGATCAGTACAACCGCGCGGGCCTTGTCGCGAACAATGGGCGCCAGCGCCGAGAAGTCGGCCCCTTTGCCATCGCCACCGGCAATGAGCACCACCCGGCCGTCAAGACCGGCGAGGGCCGCCGCGGTAGCACCCACGTTCGTCCCCTTAGAGTCGTCTATCCAAGTCACATTATCGCGGTGACCCACGACCTGGGTGCGGTGCGCAAGCCCGCGAAACGCCCGGACCGCAGACGCCATGGCCGCGGTATCGCGACTTAAGGTCATGGCGAGCGCAAAAGCGGCGAGAGTGTTGGCGAGGTTGTGGCGTCCGGGTAGGGGAATGTCGGCCACGGGCATAAGTGCTTGCTTACCCTGCGCAAGCCACAGGTCCGTGCCCTGCGTTATGAGGCCAAAATCGTGGCCCGCGGGGCGATCGAGGCCAAACGACACCACCTCACGGTCGGTGCGCACCATAGCCGCCACCAGCGGATCCTCGCGATTGATGACCATACGTCCAAGACCGGCAAAGATTCGCGCCTTAGCGTGGGCATACTCGGCCAAATCGTCATAACGATCCATATGGTCGGGAGTGACATTCAGTACCGTCGCCGCGCGCGCGTTCAGGCTTGACGTCGTCTCCAGCTGAAAACTCGACAGCTCGAGGACGTAGGCGTCGGGGGTCGGGCGACCCAAAAGCGTAAGAGCCGGTACGCCGATATTACCACCGACTTCGACCCGCAGACCGGCTGCACGGAGCATATCGCCCACCAAGGTCGTAACCGTGCTTTTCCCGTTTGATCCGGTAATGGCTATGACCGGCGCATCGCAGGCGCGCCCAAAGAGCTCGATGTCACCCACTATCGCGACCCCGGCCTGGGCCGCGGCCTTGAGAGCCGGTTCCTTCAAGGACACCCCGGGACTCACTACCAAAATATCCGCACCTAGCAACTGATTCTCGCGAAACGGCCCGGTCGACACCGATACGGCGGGGTGCGCTTCGCGCATAACGGACATGAGCGGCGGATTCGAACGACTGTCACAGACGGACACCCCATAACCGGCGCGCTGCAGATAAGGAACGCAGGACAGACCCGTGTCTCCGAGTCCGACCACTATGGCCTCGCGGGTCATAAACGCGCCCCTAAAGTCGAAAGACCGACCAACACCAGGAGGAACGTAACGATCCAGAAACGGACCACGACGTGCGGCTCCGGCGAGCCTTTGAGTTCGAAATGATGGTGTAGGGGCGCCATCTTAAAAATCCGCTTGCCTGTCAGCTTAAACGACCCCACCTGCAACATCACCGAAACGGTCTCGACCACAAACACGCCGCCCATGATGAACAGAAGAATCTCTTGCCGAATCACGACCGCGACAATGCCAAGCGCCGCGCCTAAGGCTAGCGCCCCCACGTCACCCATGAACACTTGAGCCGGATAGGCGTTGAACCAAAGAAAAGCGAGCGCGGCGCCCCCCATGGCGCAGCAGAAAATCACAAGATCTCGGGCGCCGGGAATATAGGGATGGCCGACCGCGGCGGCCAGATGCGGGGTCCCGGCGACGTACGCGAGCAAGCCCAGCGCCAAGGCCACGAGACTCGTGGGAACCGCCGCCAGGCCATCCAGACCATCAGTGAGATTGACGGCGTTACTGCTACCGGTCACGACAAGAAATCCGATAAAGAGAAAGGCGACCGCCCCCAACGGGATCAGGGGCTGATGAAGAAGCGGAATATAAAACCCGGTTTCCGGACCCTTGCGAGCATCCACCAAAAGGGCCGCAACCGCCAGGATCGAGGCCAGCATCTGGGCTATGAACTTGGCCTTTGCGCCGATCCCGCGCGGATTCTTGTGGAGGAGCTTGATGTAGTCGTCCATCCAGCCGATGAGGCCAAACGCCAGCAGCGTCATAAGCGCGATCCAGGTATCCTTATCCGCAAGACGCATCCAGAAGAGCGTCGATACCGTAATCGAGAACAGCATCAAAACACCGCCCATCGTCGGCGTCCCGGCCTTCTGGTAGTGGGTTTGCGGGCCATCTCTGCGGACCGTCTGACCGATCAGGCGCAGGGTCAGGCGCCGAATCATAAGCGGCCCGGCCGCCAAACCGACCGCAAAGGCCGTTAACAGCGCAAACAGCGCGCGGACCATAAAGAAACTGGGGCCGGCATGGGCAAGCAGCCTATAGATGACCAGAAACATGATGCCCTCCCGTATCGCGAAGGCCGGCTACGACCCGCTCCATGCGCGCACTCCGCGACCCCTTGACCAAAATGACCGCCCCTTTCTGGAGGGCCGGCTTCAACTCCGCTATCAACTCGTCGATATCGCGATAATGCCGGGCCCGGGCCCCGAAGCTACGACTCGCATGGAACGCGAGATCGCCGAACGTCAACAGATGCTCGATGCCAGCGTGGGCCGCGGCCTCGCCGAAGGCGCCGTGAAGGCGAGCGGCGTCCGGGCCCAATTCCGCCATGTCGCCGAGTACGAACCAACGCTCGCCCGACACATGGGCCAAGACATCAAGGGCGGCGCGCGCGGAATCGGGATTGGCGTTATAGGTGTCATCTATAAGACAAGAACCGTTATATCCGGGACTCGTTTCCATGCGCCCATGCACAGGTCGCACGGCGCCAAGGCCCTCGCGGATGGTTGGCCCCGGAATATCGAGGGCAAAGGCGATAGCGGCCGCAGCCAAGGCATTTATCACGTTGTGCCGCCCCAGAACAGCGAGAGTCACCGGTAGGGGCGTGGGAACGCTCGGGGTCTTCAGCATCAATTCGCTTCCGGCGCGACCAAGGACATAGGTGGCGCTCACATCGGCTGTGGCCTGGAGCCCGTAGGTCACGACCCGCCCGGGGGCGAGGCCGCGCCAGTAATCCGCAAAATTATCATCGGCGTTCACGACCGCGACCCCGCGGGGCGATAAGGCCGCGTAGATCTGGCCCTTCTCTTTGGCTATCGCCTGCACCGAACCAAGACCGGCCAGATGCGCGAGTCCGGCGTTGGTTACGCAGGCCACATCGGGGCCGGCAATGGCAGCCAGACTTGCGATCTCGCCGGGCCGATTCATACCCATCTCCACGACCGCGTAGTGATGAGACTTGAGTAAGCGCAGCACGGTCAAAGGCACACCGATATCGTTATTGAGATTGCCTTCGGTCGCCATGCTAGGCGCGGCCCGGGAAAGAATCTGGGCGGTCATTTCCTTCACGCTTGTCTTGCCATTACTCCCCGTGATCGCGACCACCTTGGCCTTCGATTGGCGGCGCCAGTAGGCAGCCAGCTGACCGAGGGCGGTCCTGGTGTTGGCCACAAGGACCGCAGGCGGCCCTCCCGGCCCAGGCTCGCGATCAACAAGCACGGCCGCGGCTCCTTGACGGGCCGCCTCGCCCACAAACTGGTGACCATCAAAACGCTCCCCGCGCAGCGCCACAAAGAGGCATCCGGGCGTAATAGCCCGACTGTCCGTGACGACCGCGCGAATCGAGCAGCTCGGTCCTACCACCCGCCCTCCCACGGCCGTTGCGATCTCGCTTAGGGTGAGCATGCCGCCTCCAATAGCCGTCGCACCGTTTGGCGATCGCTGTAGGGCACGCAACGGTCGCCGAATTGCTGATAGTCTTCATGACCCTTACCCGCCACCACGACCACATCGCCGCAACTCGCCATCTGCAAAGCCAGGGCAATGGCGGCCTTACGGTCCCCCACCACTTCGAGGTGCGACCGCGCCTCCTCGGGCACGCCGCGCAGAATATCGGCAATGATGCGGTCTGGGTCCTCGTGACGAGGGTTGTCGTGGGTCACGATCAGAAAATCGGCGAAGCGGCTCGCGCATGCCCCCATCAATTCCCGCTTACCACGGTCCCGATCGCCGCCGCAACCGAAAACGCAGATCACCCGACCCTCGGCGTGGGCGCGGGCGCCCGCCAAGGCCTTTTCAAGGGCATCCGGGGTGTGGGCATAATCGACCACCACGAGCGGCTGAGTCGCGCGCGCCGAAAACCTTTCCATACGCCCGGGAATCGGCGCCACGTCCCCCAAGACCCGCAGGGCATCCTCGAGGCGCCACTCAAGCGCAAGAAGTGCTGTGAGGGCGGCCGCCAAATTGTGAACATTAAAGTATCCGAGCAAGGCACTCTGCAGAGTCGCCCGACCCGCGCAGGTAGCGAATTCGATCTCAAGACCCGCGGGACTCGCCTTAACGTCATCGATCCGGACCTCGCCCCGCGAACCGTAAAACCAACAACGCACCCCGCTCTGGACCCTCTCCTTAAGAACGGCGCTAAACGGATCATCGGCGTTCAGAACCGCGAACTGGAGATCGGGAACCTTAAATAGCAAGGCCTTCGCCTCCCCGTAACGATGCATGTCGCCGTGATAATCGAGGTGGTCGCGGGTCAGATTCGTAAAAACCGCACCCGCAAATCGCACTCCGCCCACCCGTCCTTGATCCAAGGCGTGGGATGACACCTCGAGCGCCACCGACCGCGCTCCTTCGGCGCGGAAGCGGTTCAGCCAACGGTGAAGAGCGATCGCGTCGGGGGTCGTCCGTTCGGCCGGCAACAAGGCGCCGGGGAAGCCGTTCCCCAGAGTGCCGATAAGGGCACAGGGGCTCACCGTGCTCAAGGCATGGGCGATCAAATGGGTGGTGGTCGTTTTTCCGTTGGTGCCCGTGACTCCTATAATCGAAAGCGACCGCGAAGGGCTCCCGTAAAACCGGTCCGCGATCGGCCCGACCATCTCGCGCAAGGACGGGCAGGAGAGGACCGGCACCTGACCCAAGTAACCGGGGGCGTCGCTCGCGCTGAGAACGGCGACCGCCCCGCGAGCCACAGCATCGGCAATAAATCGCCGGCCATCCTGCTTACTGCCGAGCAGGGCCATGAACAAAGACCCCGGCAAGACGGTCCGACTATCCAAACTGAGCGCCGCGATAGGCCGATCGGCATCGCGGCTCACTTCACATAGGCCGGCCAACAAGGTCTTCAGCGGCATGGGGGTAGGGGTCATGGCGCGGTCGTCTCGGCGCGCGCCATAGTGGTGACGGGGTTGTCCGGCGGAATATTAAGAATGCGCAGCGCACCGGTCATGACCTTTTGAAACACGGGGGCGGCGCATTCGGCGCCATAGTACCCGTGCTTTTGGGGATCCCGAATCACGACGACCATAACGAGCCGCGGATCAGAAGCCGGGGCAAACCCGGCAAACGAAGCGACATAGCGGTGGCGATGGTAACCCTTCCTGTCGGCGATATGCGCGGTCCCAGTCTTTCCCGCGACCCGGTAATTGACGATATCCGCCGTAGCTCCCGTGCCGACCGGGCTCGCCGCGAGCTCCAACATATGGCGCATTTCGTGCACAACCCTTGACGAAAAGATTCGCCGTCCTTTTATCGGACCCTTGTGCTTTAGGATCGTAATGGGCTCAAGGATACCGCCATTGGCAAAGACGGTGTAGGCGCGAGCGAGCTGAAGCGGCGTGACCGAGATCCCGTAACCAAAGGATAAGGTCGCCTTCTGGATTGGCTCCCAGGTGTTGGGCGGCGCCAGGAAACCGGGCGATTCGCCGGGTAGGCCGCTGTGGGTAAAGTGGGTAAAACCGAGCCTGAGAAAATTATTATACATGGCGCGCCGGGTAAGCGTCGTCAAAGCGATTTTCGAGGCCCCGACGTTGCTCGATTCGGCAATCACATGCGAGACGTCAATGAGACCGAAATCGCCCACGTCGCTGATTTTGTCGGGACCGACCCAATAACTGCCAGGCGAGGTGTTGACCAGGGTATGGGGACGGATGCGGCCGCTTTGGAGGGCAAGCGCGATCGTAAACGGCTTAAGAGATGAGCCCGGCTCGATCACATCCGTCACCGCTCGGTCCCGGTAGTAAGCGCTATTCAGGTCACTCCGGGTATTTGGATTAAAGCTCGGAACATTGGCGAGCGCCAACACCTCGCCGGTATGCGGGTCGAGCACGATAGCGCTTCCGCTGCTGGCATCGTGGTAGCGCACGGCCTTCAAGAGCTCCCGGTAGGCGAGGTACTGGATACGCTGGTCGATGCTTAATACGAGGTTTTTCCCCGGCCGTGGGGGATGGTGCCCCTGACGCAGCGCGATCGGCTGACCCAAGCCATCGCGGATCACAACCGCCCGGCCCGGCTGCGGACTGAGCTCGGAGTTGTAAGCAAGCTCGACTCCGTCCTGGCCCTGGTCATTGATATTGGTAAAACCGATCAGGGTGGCACTCACGGCACCGGTCGGATAATAGCGGCGATACTCGCGTTGCGAAGCAACCCCTGGTATGCGGAGATCGAGAACGCTTTGGGCAAACTGGGGATCAACCTGACGACGCAAGTACATGAATTGCTCATGCCGCTCCGCGGTCAAAGTCTGTCTGAAGGTCGAAAGCGACCATCCGATAGCGGCAGCCAAGCGTGGCCAAGCGGCTGGTTCCTTAATCAGGATCTGTGGATTGACCCACAGCGAATCGACCGGCGTACTAATGGCAAGGGGGCGCCCGTGGCGATCAAGAATCATGCCGCGGTGCCCCTCTTCCTGGATCGTCTCGATCTGCTGACGGCTGGCCTCGTGCCGCAAAAACGGGGCATCGACGACCTGCAGGAAAAACGCGCGGACCGCCATGAGCCCGAAGGCCAACAGCATGACGAGCAACACAAAAGTCGACCGTCCCCAACCGCCCGGAGATATCGCTGTGAAATGACGTGTGCGCGCATTCATGGGATCCGGTTAGGTCGCGTGTAAAGCAGCACAATGCGCCGCGGGTTGGGCATAACCATATCCAGCTTGCGGCGCGCGATACGATCGACCCTGCGGTGCTCGGCAAGCGTGCCTTGTTCAAGTAACAGCCGACCCCACTCCACATGCAAGGCGTCCTTTTGGCTCATCAGTCGTTGTTCATGCGCGAACAGCAGGAGGTACCGGCTGCGAATGTCGACAAGCGCGAGCGAAGATACGAACAAGGCGGCTAACCAAAACCAAGACGCGTTCTTAGTCATACGTCACCCCCAGGCTTTCCCCGACCCTGAGTACGGCGCTGCGGGCGCGCGGATTGAGAGCGACCTCGGATGCGCTGGGACGGACCGCCTTCCCTATGATTTTGAGCCGTGGGCACAAGGCTTTGTGGGGGACTGGAAGCCGTGTCGGATGGCTGTCACCGCGCGATTCGCCAACTAGGAACTGCTTCACAACGCGGTCTTCCAGTGAATGAAAGCTGATCACCGCCAGCCGGCCACTAGGTCGCAATAAACGCAGAGCCATGGGGAGAGCGCGAGCAAGCTCGCCTAGCTCATCGTTCACGAGGATACGCAGCGCCTGAAAACAGCGGGTAGCGGGGTCCTGCCCGGGCTCGCGTCGGGGAATAGCGCGGGCGACGAGGGCGGCAAACTGGGTCGTGGTCGTAATCGGCGTCAAGGCCCGAGCACCCACAAGGGCTCGCGCGACACGGCGCGCGTACCGCTCCTCCCCGAACTCACGCAACACGCGAGCGATCTCGGACTCATCAGCGGCATTCAACCACTCCGCGGCCGTAGGTCGGGACTGCTGATCCATCCGCATGTCGAGCGGTCCCTCATACCGAAAGCTAAACCCGCGAGACGGTTCGTCAAACTGGGGCGAAGAAACCCCCAGGTCAAATAAGATCCCATCAAAGCCTCCCTGCTCACCTGCGTTCTCTTGGTAACGTTCCATCATAGAGAACCGCCCTTTTACTATTGCAACCCGCGGGTCTTTGCCAAAACGCCGCGTTGCTACCTCGATCGCCTGCTCGTCGCAATCCATGACAAGCAGCCGGCCCTCCGGCGCGAGCCGCGCCACAATCGCCCCGCTATGACCGCCGCGGCCAAATGTGGCATCCAGATACCGCCCACCCGGTTTCACGGCCAGGGCATCCAGCGCCTCGGCCAACAATACCGGTCGATGCCCCTCGCCGGTCACAGCGACAACGACTGCAACTCAGCCGGTAATTCCTCGTTGTCGGTCGCCGCCAGCCACTCCGCGCGGCGTTCGTTCCATGCGCCCTGATCCCACAGCTCGAACTTATTACCCTGTCCAATCAACATGATATCCTTATCCAGCGTGGCAAATTCCCGCAACGGTGCCGGCAGCAAGATCCGACCAGCGCCGTCCATGTCGCACTCTGTCGCATGCCCGATCAAGAGGCGCTGCAAACGTCGGGTCTGGGTGTTAAAGCTGGATAAACGCACGAGCTTTGACTCGATGATTTCCCATTCCGGGAGCGGGTAAAGCAACAAGCAGTGGTCGCGATCGACGGTCATGATGAGCCGACCCGCACAGCGCGCAAGGAGGTCCTCCCGATACCGAGTCGGAATAGCAATTCGTCCCTTACTATCGAGACTGATGCTGTTAACTCCGCGAAACATATCTCCCCTTCCGCCCTATCCCACAAATGCCCACATTTACCCACTTTGTGACACTATAGTAACGCGGGAAAAGCGAAGTCAAGCACGAACCCCAAAAAGGAGACGAAAGGGGCCCTTATGGGCCACAAAGTGCAGCCAAAAGCGGGAGGGAGGGGAAAAAGGTGGGAGTTGGCCGTTAAGCCGGGTTCTGTCGTGGGCAGTCATTCCTCTGGGACGCTTGTCGCCAAGCGCCTCTAGCAACCTACCCGGGGACGACGCGGGCCAACGTCATAGTCCCCCTATTCGGTCTTGCTCCAGGTGGGGTTTGCCCTGCCACCGATGTTGCCATCGGCGCGGTGCGCTCTTACCGCACCATTTCACCCTTACCCGCATAGCGGGCGGTATATTTTCTGTGGCACTTTCCGTAGGCTCGCGCCTCCCAGGCGTTACCTGGCACCTTGCCCTGCGGAGCCCGGACTTTCCTCCACCCTTGCGGGCAGCGACTGCCTAGCCAACTCCCGGCCGCAGTATACTCGCTTCA
>JAJYQN010000149.1 GCA_021794595.1 Pseudomonadota bacterium | reverse complement strand
TTCGAATACATCGAAGTGTTCTATAATCGTCAACGTCTTCACTCGACATTAGGCTACATGAGTCCTATGACATTTGAAGCCAACATTCTCTGGACGTAAGGTGTCCACGAAAGTGGGGCAAGGTCAAGGCTCCCTTAGAACCAATGCCAGCGTGCCTCATCAGGTGCCGCAAACGCGTTCCGAGCCATTGGGTAAGATCCGCGAACGGCTGCTCGAACGGCACGCTGGCCGTAATCAGCGCCGCCTGACGAAACATGCAGATGACTGGGACTGGGTTGCCGTTCGAGAAGGCCCGGACGGCGAGCAGGTAGTCCTCCCAAAAGACGGTCGGGATCACTCTCGTCCAGATCCGGCGCCGTACCTGTAACCCGTGCGCCCTCTCCGATCCCGGGGGAGGGAGTGTCATCACCACCGTGTGCCGCCCCAGGCGAACCCCTGTCCCGCTGACCGCACGGGCCGTGTCCCCCCCGGAACCACTTCGGGACACGGCCAGTGTCTCATCCTGGAATAGGTTGGGACGTCCGGTCGGAAAAAGGGCGGGACGTTACAGCTATTTGCAGCAGTTTAGAGGCTTAACCTGACATGGCCCCGGTTCCGGGGTCACAGCATAATTGACTTGTATACGTTATGCATTATAGACTTTTATAGGTGACATACAAAAGACTTGTATTGGTGCAAAATGCCTACGCCCAATGATAAGCTGGCCGACTCCCTGGCCTCTCTAAAGGAACTTCAAAAAGAAGGGCGACGAGTCTTTCAATCCAAGGAGCTGACCCGCGTCCACCGCGAGCGCCTGCTACGCAACGGCTTTGTTCAGGAGGTCATGAAGGGGTGGCTCATCTCTTCAAGCCCGAGCGCGCGTGAGGGCGACAGCACCCTGTGGTACGCCTCCTTCTGGGAATTCTGCGCGCGGTATTGTCAGAACCGCCTTGGCGACGAGTGGCACCTCTCGCCGGAGCAGTCACTGCTGCTGCACGCCGAGAATACGGTCATTCCAACGCAGCTTGTGGTCTACGCCCGGCGCGGCACAAACAATGTAGTCAAGTTGCTGTTCGGTACATCGATTTACGATCTCAAGCAGACCGGCGTGCCGCCGGCGGCCGACGTAGCGGTGCGCGATGGGCTGCGCCTCTATTCACCGTCCGCCACTTTGGTCAAAGTGCCGGAGGCGTTCTTCAATCGCTATCCGGTTGAATCGCAGGTCGCGCTTGCCAGCATCGGTGATGTCTCCCACGTGCTGCGCCAGTTGCTGGACGGCGGTCATTCGGTGGTGGCCGGCAGGCTTGCCGGCGCGTTCCGACGCATCGGACGCCCGGAGGTGGCCGACGAGATCGTGGCGGCCATGAAGGGCGCTGACTTCACCGTGCGCGAGACCGACCCGTTTGCCGCGCAGCAGACATTCGGTACGCCGCGGCCCACCACCGCGCTGATTGTTGGGCGCATGCAGGCCATGTGGTAGGCGATGCGCGGGCCGGTAATCACCGCGTTTCCGAAGATGCCGGGCCTGCCGAAGGATCGCGCCGAATATCTTAAGTTAGTCGATGAAACCTACAAGAGCGACGCCTATCACTCGTTGTCGATCGAAGGCTACAGTGTCACGCCCGAGCTGATCGATCACGTCCGCGGCGGCTGGGACCCCGATCATCATGATGATGATCGCAAGAACCGCGATGCGCTGGCCGCACGCGGCTATTGGCTGGCTTTTCAGGCGGTGAAGGCCAGTGTCACCGATATCATCGTGGGCGCCAATTCGGGCGCGTTGGCGCGCGGTGCGCACCGCGACTGGTATCGCCAGCTGTTCCAGCCTTGCGTTGCCGCGGGCCTGCTACGGCCCGGCGCACTGGCAGGTTATCGCAACGACGCGGTTTATCTGCGCACCTCGCGCTATGTGCCGCCACGCTGGGAAGCCGTGCGCGACGCCATGCCCGCGCTCTTCGACCTGCTGGAGCAGGAAACCGAGTCCGCTGTGCGGGCCGTGCTCGGGCACTGGATGTTCGGCTATATCCATCCCTATCCGGACGGCAACGGGCGCATAGCGCGATTTTTGATGAACGCGATGCTCGCCTCGGGCGGATATCCGTGGACGGTCATACGGGTCGAGGATCGAGGCCCGTATTTACTGGCGCTCGAAAGCGCCAGTATCGGCCTCAATATCGAGCCTTTCGCCAAGTTCATCGCTGAGCGCGTGCAGTGGTCGATGGAGCACAGTGGCGAACCCGCAAAGGCTAAGGGCGTTCCATGACCGCGTCTACCGTCCGCCGAGATTGCTGTGCCCCCTTGGCAGTTATGGGGCGAGGGCCCGGTCGCGCCCGCGATAACCTTAGACTTCGCGGTCGTCGCTCCCTGTTTGGTGCTCGAAGCACCGGCGATCGAGTCTGTTCGATAGGTTTGTGGGCCAGGGTGTGGATAGCCCCGGGCCGCTGCTGTGGGCGTAATCCCTGCGTCGGAAAGAGCCCACAAACGTACTCCAAAAATCCCACACCGAACCCTGAAAATGCGTTATTGAAGGCTTATGCAGCAGTTGTTGAATGGGCTATAAGGCATTGACTACAGATGGACCTGATGCCATAACCGTTTGAATTGATTAGCCCCGCATTCAGACCCATTCATAATCCTCTGGTCGAGGCCTCAAGTCCTTCCGGGCCCCCTATATAAAACATGGCAAAGCTGTGGTGCAAACGGTATGGGAGGACCCTGAGGCACCATATAATGGAGCGCACCCGGTAGGCTCGTCGCACCAGAGGTCACCAAAGCGGCGAGATCGCGATCCGCATCCCGATCACCCTGACGCGCCGCCCGTTTCCACCACCAGATAGCGCGCCCGAGATTAACGGGCATTCCGAAACCGTTGGCGTAATCAAACCCGAGATTGGTCTCGGCCGGAGCATATCCTTGGCGCGCTGCGCGTCGATACCACTCGTTGGCCATACGGATATTGACGGGCATACCGCGTCCCCAGGCATAGTCAAAGCCAAGATCGTTTTCCGCCGCAGCGAAATGTTGCTCAGCCGCGCGAAAAAACCAATAGTTCGCGCGTTCGTAGTTTTGCTTTACCCCCAGGCCTTGGGCATAGCGCAGCCCCAATATGTGCTCTGCCTGTGCATTTCCCCTGTGCGCGGCCTGTCGCAGCCAGGCGATCCCCTGTGGCGGACTCGTCTCGAGCCTCCCGCCCAAATCAGAAACAAAAACAGCATCCCGGGCGCCCACGAACCTGAAGGCCCTCGGAATGCCTCGAGCGGCGTCCCGGCAAATAGGGAGGCAAGCCATGTCGGCCGATTCTGCCCTGTGGTGCGCTCGTTGCGTGCGAACATAAGCGTTGACTACGCACCCCGGCCCCAAACCGTAAACACCCCATGCGACTCGTACGGCACTCATCAGACCCATCACCTGCATATCGCTCGCTTTTGCATAACCCTCCCTATGTCCGGAAACACCATCGATCGCAGCGAATCGATGGCGCCCCTCAATTCGCTGCGATCTGCTCTGCGCCCAGTCGTTAAAATTTAGCGTCCAGTGACACGTAGAACGAGCGCGGAGCACCGGGTTCACCCAGCATTTGGCCGGCCACCCCGTAGTATCCACCGCTGCTAATATATTGATAGGCATTGTACTGTTTGTTCAGTACGTTATAGACCCCAAGACTTACCGATACCCGATGCAAGCCCGGCAAAATGTCTTGGTGAGCAACAGTCACTCTCAAGGACGCGTTCCAGATCCCAAACGCTGGTAGCTTTTGCGTCGTGGGCGCATTCGTATTGTTGTTGTATATATTCTGCGTACCCGTGTACTGCCACCATATCCGCGGCGCATACAGCACTCCAGCGTCATACATCTTATAGTAAGCGCCCAAATTCATGGTTTCAGCCGGGACATTAGAGACTGGTAAGCCCGCATAGGACCCGCCGCTGGGCGACGTATAGTTGGTGTAGGTCGCGTTTTCAACGCTGATATTAGAAAACACGTGCAGGGTGTAAATCGGATTGTCTTCGAAGTACATGTTTACGCCGCGGAATTTCGAGGAACCCGAGGCAAAAAGACTATATAGATGGCTTACGACAGGGATAGGGATAATCTCATTCGTGTCGTTTAGCTCATAGTAATTGATGCCAAAAGCGGAATCGTGCAAAACGGCGTTATTTCGGATCAGGCCCTTTATACCCACCTGATACTGTGTCGACTTTTGCGGCTGCAGGGACGACGCCAGGAGGTGAGCATAAGTCCCCGTCGCCCCGGCCGGCGCTTTATAGGCGGTCGCGTAATTGGCATACAGGGCGATATTTTTGGTCGCCTGCCAATTTACTCCAAGGGAAGGCTCAAGCTCACTAAAGGTTGTCGATGAGTTCGGTTGGTTATTGCCGCCCGTGCCATCGCCGTTTGTGCCGATCTGGTCGTTGACATTGGTGGGAAACATGGTCTGCGCGTTATTCACGAAATTGGTCTGAAAATTGACGATGCGGATACCCGGAGTAATGCGCAGCGACTGGATCGGTTGAATGTCATCTTGAATAAAGGCGGCTAAATCCGTCATATAAAGGTAAGAGTCGTGATAATGACTGGGTAGCGCTAAGCTGTAATTGA
Source organism: Pseudomonadota bacterium (assembly GCA_021794595.1). Taxonomy (GTDB): domain Bacteria; phylum Pseudomonadota; class Gammaproteobacteria; order Acidiferrobacterales; family Acidiferrobacteraceae; genus Acidiferrobacter. Next base: position 2,478 of record JAJYQN010000149.1, on the reverse strand, counting down.
CCGACTGGCCATTGACGGTTGCATTACTTCCGGCGTTAGGGCCATAGGCATACTGAGCAGGTAAGGACGGGTTATAGAACTCCAGCAAGGATGAATACTTGCTCGTGAGCCAGTACCCACCGACCGACACGTTATTGGACGGTAGGCGAATATTGAAGTCCATTTTGTCGCCGTATGTCGAGCTCACCGCGGTGTAGTACTGGTTCAGGACATTGGCGTTGTAGCCATAGTTGTCATAATGGAGGTGCTCCCGATGTCCATAGCGATACCACAACAAATTGTGGAGCGTGACATCGCGAGAGAGGCGATTCACGAAACGCGAATAGAGGAGATTGGTAGAGACAATGCTCTGCTTCCAGTATTCCGAGTACGGTAAGGTCGTGTAAAATCCGGTTGTCGGCTGACTATATTCGGGGCCCGGGTTCACCGCTCCGGTACTGGGATTGGCGCCATTGACCGTGACCAAAGGATTGGGAGTGACGGGGATAGGCAAGGGCCTATAGGACTCTGATCGGGCATTGTAGGCACCAAAACTGATATGGCCACCGTGAAACTTTTTTACGATCTTGGCGTAATACGCGTGATTCTTTGATGGGTTATTGAAACCGTATCCTTGGAGATAATTACTGTTGCTCTTTGTGACGCCGCCCGCGAGAACCCCAGACCAACCACCACCCATATCGCCTGTCTGAATATTGAAGTTTTCGCCATACGTGCCAAAGCTTCCCGCGAATGTCCCTATAGTCGCGCTCGCCTTCTTCGTCGGTTGCAGCGGAACAAAGTTAATCGCGCCGCCGATATTGTCGTACCAACGGTTGACGGCATAGCCCGGTCCATAGGTCACAGACATCCCCTTAATGAGGGACATCTGCGGTACCTCGGACGCCTGCCAGACCTCGTAGGCCGGGTCAACCATAGGGACCCCGTCAAACGTGACCATTACCGTGCCATCATTGGCGTTACCGGCAATATTACCCCAGCCGGTCTTCATGCCATTGATGCTGATCGCCGATCGCGGCGCGCCGTTGGAACCATCGCTCGCAACATTCACGCCAGGCGCAACGGCCAACGCTTGCGCCGCGCCGCCCGCGGGTCCCGCCACCGCCATTTGCCTTTTCCCAATGAGTTTCACGGATTGCGTCGATTTAAACACTTGCTTACGCGTGGGCATATGGCTCAAGGTATCGAGCGGCGTGGAGGAGGCAGACACTGCGCCGATATTGATCGTATCCGCGTTCGAACCCTTACTCTTTTTCTTATGAAGCGCCTGGGCGTGGACCGCCGGGACACAGGCGAGCGCGACTGCAATGGCTATGTGCGTAGGCCGTAACGGCGGGACTTTGCGAAACGTGGATGATCGATCGTTGGTGTGCCGCACGAGAATACCCCCTTGATTAAATAAACTCAGAACTTGTGAGTTGTAAAAAGCGTCTGGGATTGTAGGGACGGCGCATGACGCGCGCATGACAACGGTCTGACACGGCCTGAGGGTGTGGGTTGGTGAGGAATGCCCAAACTGGTCGCAACCGAATCTGGGGCGAGGGCGTGGGCTTATAAGACGTTAGCGTGATTTACAGGGGCCGGGCGGCGCGGCCTCGGCCGCACTGTCACATAAGGTTCATAATCGTGTCACAAGCATGTCATGGGGAAAGCCGATCCTGACGCCTCACTGGAGGGTTCCTATGACGATCCATTACCTGATCCATCTCGCCAATTACTCGGACGGCGTCTTGTATCTCATGATTGCGATCATGACGATCGCGCTTGCGGTTATCATCGATCGGTTCTGGTATCTGCGGCGTACGCTTTTGCAAGGCAATGGCCTTGTGGAGCGCTTGGGCGCGTGCCAGGAGGCCTCGCGCGCGCAACTGAAAGCGCTCGCTGCCTCGGACCCCGATCTGCCCGAGGCGGCCCTGCTCGAGGTGGCGGTGCGCCACTTTGGCGTCACGAACGGGGACCAGCTCGCCAACCGCCTGGACGAGGCCACCCTCAGGATGGCCCCGACTCTCGATAAGCGCTTGTGGGTGCTGGACACCATCGTCACCCTGGCGCCGCTCTTAGGATTGTTCGGTACGATCATTGGGATGTTTCACGCCTTTTCCGTGTTATCGGTCGCCGGACACAAGTCCACCGCCGTGACCGGAGGCATTGCCGACGCCCTGGTGGCCACGGCCTCCGGCTTGTTTGTGGCCATGACCGGGCTTTTGGCCTTCAACGCCCTCAACAACAAGGTGCGCGGCGTGTTGCATCAACTGGATATTGTGAAGATCATGCTCCTGAACCGTCTCGACGGCGCACCAGTCGTGTTGACCCCCAAAACGGATGCGCCCACGAAGATGCGTCCCGTGCGCGCCGCCCTCCAGGATTAGCCTATGAAAATGCGTTATTTCGAGACCCGCAAGGGACGCATCGAGCTCATACCCATGATCGATGTCATGTTCTTCTTGCTGGTGTTTTTTATGATTCTGACCTTACGTA
>JAJYQN010000116.1 GCA_021794595.1 Pseudomonadota bacterium | reverse complement strand
GACGGTCAGGGGGTGCGCGGCTTCCACGCGCGCCTCTTTGCCGCCGCGATTGAGACCGGATGCCTGGTGCAGCCCGTTTCGGTGAATTACCCGGACCACAAGGGAGCTATTCACCGGGCGGCGCCCTTTATCGGCGAGGACACTCTGCTCCAACACATATGGCGGTTGCTGCGGGCGCGCGGGGAGTTCATTGTGGACGTGGAGTTTTTGCCGCCTGAGCCGCCTCTGGGATTGACAGCGCGGGCGCTCGCCGAGCGCTCGCGAGCCGCGATCGTGGCCCACCGTAAGGGACTCGCGGCAGCCCCCGGAAACCCCGCCCTTTAAGCCCCGCACGAATGTAAGGAACTGTAAAGCGGGGCCCTAGGGTGAAAAATTCGCGTATTCTGGGACCATGATCCGCGTCCTTTTGGTCGATGACGATAGCCGCCTGCGCGAACTCCTCACGCGCTACTTAAAAGAACAGGGGTTTGCCGTGACCGCGGTCGCCGATGGCCGCGGCATGGACAAGGCGCTCTCGCGTGTGCCTTATGATTTTCTGATTCTGGATATCATGCTGCCGGGAGAGGATGGCTTGAGCCTCTGCCGACGGCTGCGGAGCGAGGGCCGCAATCTCCCGCTTCTCATGCTGACTGCGCGCGGCTCGGAGGCCGATCGCATCGTGGGACTCGATATCGGCGCAGACGACTATCTCTCCAAACCCTTCAATCCTCGTGAACTCGTAGCCCGCATCAACGCGATTCTCAGGCGCCATAGCGCGCCCGCCGCCAAAAAACTTTATTTTGGACCCTACACCCTAGACCTCCACGGGCGCTCGCTGAGCACCGCCAGCGCCCGGGTCGAGATTACAACGGCTGAATTCGAACTCTTGCGGGTACTGGCGACCCATCCACGCCAACCGCTGTCGCGGGACACCCTCATGCAGTTGGCGCGCGGCCGCGACCATACCCCATTCGACCGATCGATAGACGTGCGGATTTCCCGGCTTCGCCGCCTCCTGGAACGAGACCCGAGCCATCCGCGCTTTATTCGCACGCTCTGGGGGTTCGGCTATGTCTTTATCCCCGAGGATGACCCATGAAACTCTGGCCCCAAACCTTGTTTGGCCGCACCGCCCTTATTATCGCGTTATCGATCCTCATCGCCCAATTTACCTTTCTTTTTCTGGCCCGGCTGTCATTTAGTCATCTGCGCGTCCAGCAATTTGCGGCCCTCATTGCCGATGAGGCGCGCACGATCCAGGCCGCGGACTCCCTCCTGCCGGCCCGCAAGCGCGCGCTGTTTGCCTCGGAACTCACGACGCTCGGCGTAAGCGAGAAGCCCCCGGGCCCGGTCTCGCGGCCCGTGGGGGCCTTTGGCCGCGCCTTGGAGCATAGGCTGGGGGCCATGGGCGTACCCGCTCGCCTCACGATCCACAGAGACCATCTTCATGTGACCGTAGCCGAACCGCGGATAAATCTGCACCTGAGACTTCCGGGAGCACTACCGCTCCTACCCTGGCCGCGCATCGGTTTTCTCATTGTCGGGGCATTCTTGGCCGGGAGCGGTGCGCTCCTTATCGTACGTCGCGTAAACCGGCCGCTTGCCGAGCTTGCCCAGGCGGCCGGGATCTTTGGCCGAGGGGAAATCCCGCCGCCCCTTCCGGGCAAGGGCTCGCGCGAGATTCAGCGTGTGTCCTCAGCGTTCAATCAGATGATAGAAGATGCTCACCGCTATGAGCGCGACCGGGCCCTGCTCTTGGCCGGTGTGTCACATGACTTAAGAACGCCTTTGGCGCGCATGCGCCTGGCCGTGGACTTGGCTTTCCCCGAGGATCACGAGTTGCGTCTGGGAATGATCCAGGATATTGAAGAGATGGACGACATTCTCACGGAATTCCTAGCGTACGCCCGCCATGGGGTCGAAGAGGCCCCGGTCATGGGGAAACTCGAAACGCTTATTGAAGAGATCGTGTTGCGCTATAACCGGCAGGATCGACGCATAATTTACCACACCGAGCCGCTCCCAAGCCTCGCCTACCGGCCGCTCGCGACCGCGCGCCTCATCACCAATCTGATCGAAAACGCGGTGGGCCATGGCCGCCCACCCGTTCACCTCCACACCACAGTGGAGGGCCGCTTCGTGCGCCTCTCGGTGAGTGACGAGGGACCGGGCTTGACCGAACCCCAGATCGCAAACCTCCTATCGGGAATTGAATGGTATCAAGACGGCCGGCGGGGCCTCGGTCTTGCGATCGCAAGACGCATTGTCGAGGCCCACGGGGGCACCCTCCTACTCCGCAACCGCCCCTCGGGCGGCCTCGAGGCGCTTATCCGCCTGCCGATTCCCGAATCCGGTTTATGAGAAGGCGCAGCCGGTCCTAACCCCCATGGCCTTTAAGATCTTCGCGAGCGGACAGAGACCGGTAAACGCCGACTGGAGGAGATTAAAACCCACGAACGCCGTGACCCATAACCAGTCGCTTGACACGTAGTGGGCGAGGACCAGACTCACAAGCACCACCGATCCGGCAAACGCCATCACAATTCTATCGATCGACATAACAGCACCTCGTTTAAAAGCACCCACATCGGACGCCCATTGGGATGACGCGCCATTATACCAGCTCCGATGGCGGTGAGCACCGCAGACGAGAGGGATTGCCGGAACGCTCGGGTTTCTGCTTAGATCGCCGGAAGTCGGCTACACGAGACGACATGACTAGAAGGGGGTGGTGGTGACTAAAAAGACATGGCGTTTGTCTCTCGAACGCGCGCAGGCGGTGTTGGCGCGCACCCTTTTCAGCGGATTTTTGGCAGCGGGTCATTGGACCGTCATGGGCGCTACGGCCTTTAAGTACGCCGCGTCCCAAAAGGCCCTCTTTGTGAGACGGCGCCAAGGCCCGATCGGAGTCTTTGCCGGCGACTGGCAGAAGAGTGCTGCCGCAGGACTTGATTACAATGTCCATGTTGGCCGCGTACTCATGGGGCTTGGGGCCGCCTATCTCACGAATACGACATTTATCAATGGCACCCGATGGAACTTCGAGTTGCGATTGGGTTATCTCCTGACCCCGCGCCTCGAGGTCATGGTGACCCACTTTAGCAACTGTAAGCAACTCTGTGGGTTCAGCCGATCTGGACCAAATCTGGGCTGGGAATTCCTAGGGGTGGCTTATCGCCTCCCCTAACATTACAGGGCCCGAAGGCTCGTGGCCAAAAGGTCGGGCCAACCGAATTCACAATCGGCGACCGCCACAAACGAGGGGTTCAACTGGCGCGGGTGTTCGTATACCAAGGTCTTTCGGCCCGCGACCCATACCGCCCCTCCGGTCTCTTCCACAAGACACTGCCCGGCGGCTGTATCCCAGGTGTGGGTAGGACCAAAGCGCGGATACAGGTCGGCGCGCCCTTCGGCGAGCCAGCCGAATTTCCAGGCGGAACCGAGCGCTGCGCGCTGAATGCGCCCCTCATCGCAAGACAAGGCCCGACACAGACTATCGACCGCATCGGCACCGTGACGCGCGCTCCCCACCACCCGGATCACGCCGCCCGCGAACGACCCCGAGGCCAGCGAGCGAATATGCCCACGCTCATTCTTGTACGCCCCGCCACCGCGCACCGCAAAATAGGACTCGTCGGCAACAGGCACATGGATCACGCCCACGACCGCCCGTCCACTCTCCACAAGCGCGATATTGACAACAAAGGCACCGGTGCGGGCGACATACTCTTTCGTCCCGTCCAGAGGATCAACCGACCAGTACTGCTCGCCTATGATCTCCTCGCCCTCCTCCGAGGCAATTGGGATACCCGGGCACTTGGCCTTCAGAATGTCGCAAATGACCTCGTGGGCCGCACGATCGGCCGGCGTGACCGGACTCCCATCGCCCTTCCAGTCGACAGCGCTTGCGGTCTCATAGTGTCGTCGTATGACCTCCGCCGCCTTCTCGGCCGCCGTTTGCGCATACCCGAGGTATTTCTCATACTGTCTATCCATGCAGGCATCCTTAAAAGGCGCAATCACGCGCTTATGAGCTCAATTGTCCCATACTCCGAGCGGGAATTGGACGTCTCCTGGTCTGACGCTCACCACCGATGGACGATGCGACCACTGAAAAGAGTCTCAAAAGCCCTCTTGGGCGATCGCTTACGCCAAGGCTACATGGCCAAGGCGTTTTCTACCCGTTCACGCTTCCATGCATGTGGCCTATTGTGTATAATTCCCGATCGGTCTCAGAAATATCTGCTGCCAGACGCTCGAAAGTACGGTACACTTAAGCTTAAGTACGCTCATCCACCCTCAGAACGGGGTGACGCTCGCCACTCATAGCCATAGAACCATGAGAAGAAAGGCGTCTCTCTTTAGACTGACTAAACTTTAAGGTAAACCCAATCAATGACCATGAAAATTACGGCGGCAACCCGAGCCCTTACAGCCCTTGCCCAAGAAACCCGACTTGGTATCGTCCGGCTGTTGGTTAAGGTCGGTCCGGATGGGCTTGTGGCGGGCCAGATTGCCCTCAGACTCAAGCTTGCCCCCGCTACCTCCTCCTTTCACTTGTCGCAATTGACCCAGGCGGGGCTCATCAAGCCCACCCGCGAAGGCCGCTCGATTCGCTACTCCCCCGTGCTTGCGACCATAAGCGAGCTGCTGGAATTTTTGGAAGACAACCTAAGCGGCGGCCCCACCGAGAAGAGTCAGCCGAAATCCGCCTCCAAGGGAGTCGTCAAATCCGCCCCTAAGGCGGCCGCCAAGAAGAGCCCGAGCAAGAAGCGTCGCTAAAGGACCGAGCGGACTACGATCCTCGGCACAAACCGTGCGCTTTTCCGACACGAAAGGCTTACCCAAAAACCTTGGTTAAAGGGAGGCGGCCTCAAGGCCGCCCACCCGCCCCTCCTGGGGACGCCAGGGCAGGCCTCTTGGGCATCCAAAAAAAGGTCTTGTTTTTTGTCACGACCCACCCCAGAGCGGCGCTTGAGCGCGGCCCTGGTGTGTTGGTCATCAAAACCCCAATAAACGCCGAACACGTCGCGCCTTTTGCTCGTCACGCCCCATACGGAGGCCGTGGCTGCAGACCCTCGCGACAACGTCAGTCAAGGCGCGTTTTTCGCAATTCCCTGTTGTGGCGTGCTGGCTCGAATGCGGTTTTCTAGCATCCCAAGCCCCGCTATGCTCGCTCGAACGACATCCCCGGCCTTCAGGTAACGGGGCGGCTTGTGGCTCATGCCGACACCCGCTGGGGTGCCACTCGCTATGATGTCGCCGGGATCGAGGGTCATAAGATGGGAGAGATAGCTCACGAGGCTCGCGGGATCGTGGATCATGTCCCGGGTGCATCCATCCTGCCGCAATTCCCCATTCACCCAAGTCTTGAGTGTGAGTTCGGCCCACGAGGGCAGATCCCGGCGCTCGGTAATCGTGGGCCCCAGCGGCGCGAAGCCATCACAAATCTTCCCGGCGAGCCACTGACTCGTCTGGAACTGAAGATCGCGCGCACTGATATCGTTGATGACGGTATAGCCAAAAATAGAGGAAAGGGCGTCCGCTGGCGCCACGCATCGGGTGCGGGCCCCTATCACAATACCGAGCTCAACCTCGTAATCTACGGCCTCCGACCGCGAAGGGAGATCGATGGACCCATAGGGTCCGTTAATGCTGTTCGGCCATTTGGCAAAAAGCGGCGGGACAGGCGGCGCCTCCTGTCCGATCTCTCGGGCATGGTCGTGGTAATTCAAACCGATCCCGATGATCCGCCCCGGGTCATGAAGCGGCGCAAGTAAGGCAGCCCGATCATCGATCTGAAGCGCCACGGCATATCGTTCGTCATTCTGCCGCATCAAAGTCAAGAAACTCTCGGTCTCGGAAAGACCGAGGAGCGTGCGCAGACTGGCCGCCTGAAGTGCGGCCGACAGACCTCGCACGGCGGGCTCACCCGCTTGTCGGTAGCGTTCGTAGCTCGCTTGCAGATCGTAGGTTCCAGCCTCGGTGCGCACAGCAAGGCGCGGGCGGCGCTGGGCGGACGTCTTGTACCGAATCCATTGCATAGTCTTTTCCTTCTCATGTTGACCTACGGAGCGGTGGCCGATACGAGCTATAAATTCTCGAAATATCCGCCATAAGCTCTCGAAATAATTACGCTTTCCTTATTCCGCTATCAAAACAATTCAGTAGCGCGAGATCAGTAAGAGCTTACACTTTACGTCAATCTGTATCTTACTCGAGCGAGAATGTCTTATGGCCGCAACCCCGAAAACCGAGGACCACAGCAAGCAGGAGATCAAGTACTCCACGTGCTATATGTGTGCGTGCCGCTGTGGAATAAAAGTCACCATAGAAGACAACCAAGTCCGGTTTATTCAAGGGAACCGCAACCACCCCATCAATAAAGGCGTGCTCTGCGCCAAGGGGTCGGCGGGCATCATGAAGCAGTGCTCCCCAGCTCGCTTGCATAATCCGCTTATGCGTAAGCCCGGCACCGAGCGCGGGGCCGGAGAGTTCGTCGAGATCTCGTGGGACGAAGCCCTGGATATGCTCACCAAGCGCTTGGAGCACATCCGCGCCACCGATCCCAATAAACTTGCCTTCTTTACCGGTCGCGACCAAATGCAGGCCTTGTCGCGACTCTGGGCTCAGCAGTTCGGGACCTTGAACTGGTCGGCCCATGGCGGCTTTTGCTCGGTGAACATGGCGGCCGCCGGCCTTTATACCTTGGGTTTCGCGTTTTGGGAATTCGGCGATCCGGATTGGGACCGCACCAAGTACTTCATGCTCTGGGGTGTCGCCGAAGACCATAATTCAAATCCAATGAAGATCGGCATCGAGAAGTTGAAGAGCCGCGGCGGAAAGTTCGTCGGCATCAATCCGGCCCGTACCGGCTATCAAGCCGTGGCCGACGAGTGGGTGCCTATTCGCCCAGGCACGGATGCCATGCTCGCACTGTCCATGATCCATGTTCTTCTGTCTCGCGAGCTCTTCGATTGGGATTTTCTGATTCGCTACACCAATTCGGCCTTTCTGGTCGTCCAGAGCCCCGGAGAGAAGGGCGATGGCCTTATCTATCGCGATGAGAACGACCAACCGCTCGTCTGGGACTTGAAGAAAGAGGCCTTCGTGAGCGGCATGGATGCCT
>JAJYQN010000050.1 GCA_021794595.1 Pseudomonadota bacterium | reverse complement strand
CGCCCTCTCGGTAAGCGATGTCGCCCTCTACAAGGAGACCTACGCGCCGCTGCTCTTTTCTGCCCACATCGCGCCCTCCCCCGATTGTTCGCTACGCGAACCGGGCGCCAGCTGCGAAGATCAGGCCCGTCAGGCCTTGAGCGGCATGAAGGAGATCCTAGAACGGCACGCGGACACGATTTGCGGCGTGATCATAGAGCCCCTGGTCCAGTGCGCAGGCGGCATGCGCATGCATGACCCGAGCTACCTTAAAGGCCTGCGGGAGCTGTGCGACCGATACGGAGTCCATCTGATTGCCGATGAAATCGCGGTCGGCTTCGGACGCACGGGAACGCTTTTCGCCTGCGAACAAGGGCCGATCCAGCCGGATTTCCTGCTAGTGGGCAAGGGCCTGACCGGCGGCTACCTGCCGCTATCCGCTTGTCTTGTCCCGGACAATATTTACCAAGCGTTCTTTGCCGAATACCAGTCCGGCAAGGCCTTTCTTCATTCCCATAGCTATACCGGCAACCCCCTGGCGTGCGCGGCGGCGCTTGCGACCCTCGATATCTTCGCCAAAACTGATGTCATCGCAAACAATCGAGTCCTAAGCGCCGTGATCGCGGAGGCCTTGGCGCCGCTTCGGGAGCACCCGCATGTGGCATCGGTTCGCCAAACCGGCATGATAGCGGCCCTGAACTTGGTGGCCGACAAGGATCGCGGCCAGGCGTACCCGGCCTTAGAGCGGCGCGGCCTGCGGGTCTACCGGTATGGGCTCGACCACGAAGCGCTGCTGCGCCCCCTCGGGGATGTCCTCTATGTCATGCCCCCCTACGTGATTGGAGCCGACGAGATCAGGCAGCTTGTGTGTACCCTCGCCGCCGGGATCGACGCCGCCACCGCGGCCTAATGGCCGCGGTAAGCGCGCGTCAAGGCGCGAGGACATCGCCACGACTTGAACGATGGATCGGGAACGCAGACTTTAGGAGGGCGGCGGCGCCACCGCCGAGTCGTCATAAAAGAGGCCTTTGAGCGCCTCCAGGTCCGGAATCCCCACCCGCTTTGAATCGAGATCAAGAGACACCGCGAGGTAGGGATGGACGGCATCGTCGTCTGTCAGCAAAACCGCCGGGGTATCGATGGTCCGCGGTTGCGGCTCAGCGCTCGTGATCAGCGCAAAAAATTCGCTCGGCTGCCGCCCCGGCAAGGGATAAAACACGACCACGCGCGATTTTTCCCCGGGCGTCACGGGCGCCCCCCAAAACCTCGCCAAATCGCACACCGGAACCGGTCGCGAACGCCAACTCATTACCCCCAACACCCAGTTCGGGGCGAGCGGGAGGTGGGTCAGCGTGGTAAGCACACTGATCTCGGCGACGAGCGCGCTCGGCACGAGCAAAAACCGGTCTCCAACTGGCAGGAGCAGGCCATGAATCCGGTTACTCGCCAAAGCCATCGCCGCCCTCCTGAGCTTGCAAATAGGCGGTGAGCGAAGTCGGCGCGAACACCAAAGTGAGGGTCGAGCCCCGCATCGCCGCCGCGTGAAAAAGGTGCTGGCCACTCACCGGGGCGGGCCCAAGCGGCGTAAAGGCCTCAATCCGCAAGCTATCGGCCGGCAGTAACCGCAAGTCATCGACGAGCAAACCGACCGGACTCTTCGCGCGCGCGTTCAAGAACACGGCACGGGTCCAGACCCCATCAGTCACGGGCCGGAGATCCCCGTCCAGGATATAGGCAAGCCACAATACGCCCTGCAGGCTGCGAATAGCGGCCGCGCGGCCCCGACGCTCGATCTGCATATTCTCGCGCGGCTCTATCGAGACGTCCGGCGTGTTGGGCATAAGAAAGGTGTGGCCCGCAAACTTGAGCTCAAGATAGTGACGGACACCGGTACTCATGGGCGTCCTCGACGCAACAGGGTTTCAATCTCCTTACGCAAATCATCCTCTTGATAGGGCTTCCCGAGATACACGTCCACCCCGAGACTCATGGCCCGTTCGCGATGCTTCATTCCTGAGCGCGAGGTGATCATGATGATGGGGATGCGGTTCAGCCGAGGCTCATCGCGGATGCGTGAGGTGAGCTCGTAACCATCCATGCGCGGCATTTCGATGTCGACCAGCATGACGTCCGGAATCCGTTCCCGAAGCTGCTCCAGGGCCTCGATACCATCCTTGGCGGTCTCCACATCATAGCCCTGCTTTTGCAAGAAGCGGGTCGTGACCTTGCGCACCGTCAACGAGTCGTCGACCACCAACACGTAGGGGCGCGCAGCCACCGGGACCTCGGCCGGCGCTGCGGCAAGGCGCAAACCATCACCTTCGGTCCAAAGGGCGGGGATATCGAGAATCAGCAACACTCGTCCGTCGCCGAGAATGGTCGCACCGAAAAGCCCGCGAATCTCTCCCAACTGCGGGCCTAAAGGCTTCACCACGACCTCGCGCGTCCCCGAGAGGCCGTCGACCGCGACCGCGATCTCGCGGGCATCGAGACGCAACAGCAACACCGGCAACTTGCGCGGCAGATCGAGCCCGCGCACCAAGCCAAGGCGCGTGGTGAGATCCATGAACGGGTAATCCCGGCCCCCGTAGCGCAAGGTCGGGTGCTCCTGCAGCAGGGCGTCTTGGATGGCCCCACCGGGGGCCTCGACGATATTAATGATGGCAGCCAGCGGCACGGCAAACAGCTGATCGGCGCAACTGACCACGAGCGCCTGTGTAATCGACAGGGTAAGCGGGAGACGGATAATGAAGGTCGTCCCGCGACCGGCCTTGGTATCGACCGTTATGGCCCCGCCGAGCTTCTTGACCTCGCTATGCACGACGTCCATGCCGACCCCGCGTCCCGAAAGGTGGGTAATCTGCGAGGCGGTGGAGAACCCGGGCAATAGGATGAACTGCATGACCTGTTCGTCGGTAACGACGATGTCGGGAGGCACGAGCTTGCGCTCTATGGCCTTGCTGCGGATGCGCTCGATATTGAGGCCAGCGCCATCGTCGGAGAATCGAATCACGATTTCCCCGCTCTCTTGCATAGCATGGATAGCGATGGTCCCTACCGCGGGCTTTCCTAAACGTTGACGTTCGGCCGCCGACTCAAGTCCGTGGTCCAAGGCGTTACGAATCATGTGCTCAAAAGGCGCGATCATGCGCTCGAGGAGGTGCCTATCCAACTCCACGTCGGCGCCCGACAACACCAGCTCGGCGCGCTTATTGATCTCGCGCGACGTCTGCCGAACGATTTGCCGCAAGCGATGACCCTGGGTCGCGAACCCCACCATCCGGGTACGCATCAGACCTTCTTGCAGTTCGGTATTCACGCGCGCCTGTTGCTGCAACACAGCCTCGGCTTGGCTTGCCACGCTATCTAGCGTCCCATGCAGGGTGATCAAGTCGTGAAGATTTTCGGTAAGACCACGCGAGAGTTGCTGGAGCCGAGAGAACCTATCGAATTCCAGCGGATCGAAATCTTGTGCGGCATTGCCTTCCCCAACCTGGGTACGAAAGACGATCTGCGATTCCGCCTGAATCTCGAGTTCGCGCACTTGGTCGCGAAAGCGTTTGACGTTGCCATTCAACTCGGCCAGATGCTCTCTCAGGCTAAAGACCTGCTGCTCCATACGCGAGCGCGCGATACTGACCTCACCCGCATAGTTCACCAGCCGATCCAATAGCGCCGTACGGACCCGCACCTGGGTCGCAACCTCGGGCTTAAAGGCCTCATCCTCCAAGGCCGCGAGCTCGGGAACAGCGGTCGAAGGAGGCTTGGCGGAGACCCCCCGTTCTTGGGTCGCGACCGGCTCCAGTGCAGCATACTCCCCAGATTCCTCAATCTCCGCACCGTCCGGGGCTGGCGAGGGTTCACCGCTCAAACGGGCGAGCAAGTCCCGATCGGCCGGGGCGAGCGGTGGCGAACGCCCCGCCAGGAAATCGTCATATAGGCCGCCCAAACGCTCAGCCGCGGTATCCAGCAGGGCAAAGAGATGATCGTCGCGGGCACAGCTTCCGTCTTCAACGCGGCGCAAGAGTTCTTCGGTGGCGTGGGCAAAATCCCCCATCCGGAACACACCGCACATACGCGCGCCCCCCTTCAAGGTATGGAGGACGCGTTTCAGGGACTGGAGCAGGGTCTCGTTTTGGCGCTGGGCGCGCCAATCGCCGAGCGCGCTCTCGAAGGTGGACAGGAGCTCGTGGGCCTCATCACGGAAAATCTCGCGCAGTTCGGGGTCAATGGCCTCGGTCGGCACCTCCGCTGGGCGGGCGGGACTCGGGGCGGCGACATAGGAGGGAGCCTGCGGCGACTCTTCTCGGTACGGTGCGGGCGACTCAGTAACGGTGAGTTGCGGGGACTCGGGCACCGCCGGAGGATCCGCAGTGACAGGTGCCACCTCCTCTTTCATCTCCTGGAGTTCGAGATTCTTCTGCCACCAGGTCAGCGCCGATGTCGGTTGCGCGCTCTCAAAAAGACTCGTGAGACGCGCCGTCACCACAGCAAAGTCCGGGCTCGCATCCCGGTTCGCCGCGAGTGCGGCCAAAAAGGCCTCGCTCGCCTCCACGAGATTGGCCAGTAATTCCGTGCCTTCGATGCCCAGGGGCTCTTGTCGGAGCTCGAGAGCCTGGAGATAACGCTCAAGTCCGGCGCAAGCCTCGGCCATAGAGCCAAGCGCCACGGAGCGCGCGCTCCCTTGCATGGTATGAACGACACGCAATAACACCGCCGACACCAGTGCCCCGGGGCCGCTCGTGGCGGCCTCGCGCAGTACGGCGAGGTGATCCTGGGTCTCCGCCACGAAGATGTCGTAGAGTACGGCGTCCCCCGCAAGCGGCGAAGTGCCTGCAGGCTCGGGGGCCGTCGGCCGGTCCGCTAGGCTATCGGGCTCCGATCGGTGCTCAGGCCATGTGAACTCGGCGGGTCCTGGATCCGGTGTGCCTGAGGACGCGGGCGCTGCGGGCTCTTGATGGGGTGGCGTGAGCTCGCCCGACGCCCCGGCCTCAGTATCGACAAGAGGGGCAGGCGAGAGGGCCTCACTCGGCAGGCGGGCGGCGGCCCGCGCGTCGGCTACCGAGTCCTCACACCCATCGACCAAGGCCTGGAGGGCCGCGCGGGTAGGGGCCATATAAGGCAAAGACCCGCCCCGTTCAAGCGCCACCACCCAGTCGCGCACGATCTCATAGGCGGCACGAATCCAGTGGCGACAACCCACGCTCGCCTCTCGCCGGCGGCCCCGAATCTTATTGAAAAGCGTTTCGGCGTCATAGGCGAGCTCGGCGATTTCCCCGGCCTCCACCATGCGTCCACTCCCTTTCAAGGTATGGAAGGCCCGGCGCGCAAGACCTATCGCTTCCGCGTCCGCTATGTCAGCATCCCAGGCTGGCAAGGCCTCTTCCAATTGCAGCAGCGATTGGTGCACATCCTCGAGGAAGACGGGGAGAATTTCGGGATCGATGGCGGGATGGTCGGCGGTCCCCGATGGGGCCGGGGGAACCGAGGCCGCGAGCGCGCCCGGAGCGGTCGCCGGGGCTGACCCGGACCCCTCTAAGCCCTGCTCGCCGACCACGGCATATAAGGCCGCGGTCAGCGCCGTGAGTTGGGCCTCTGGCAACGGTCGGCCGCGCTCTAAGCCGGCGACCTCAGCCTCAAGCCCGGCGACAGCGGCCGCCAAGGCCTCGAGGGAGGCCGCCTGGGGAGTGAGCTGTCCGGATGAAAAACGGAGTAAAAGGGCATGCAGACCATGAGCCAGCTCAGCGGCCCGACTCTCCTCCACGACCTGAAAGGCAGCCTCCACTTGGGCCGCCAAGGACGGTAAACCGGCGAGCAACTCGCGATCACCGGCGGCGGCGACAAACGCCAAAAACCGTTCTTCAATCTGTTTTAAGTTCGCGCATATCTCGCCCCCGACCGCGCCGATCAGCTGGCGCCGATCCTGCTCGGAGAGCGGCACCTCGGAGACCTCTACGCCGCTGGTATCGGCCACCCCCAAGAGGCTCGCCAGGGCCTGGCGCCGTTCCTTAATGCCCAGCTCCCAGCCGCCGCGACCGGAGGGCACCTCGCGCGTTGCGCTTTCGATCTGCAATAGGGTCTGGGCGAGAGCCATAGCCACGGTGCCGCTCTTCTCAAGCCGACCCTCCGAGACCGCGCGGCATACGCCGACGGCATCCTGGAGTAGATCCTCTAAAGGAGCGATCCCCAGTACCGAGAAGGTCTTCGCCATCTTATCAAGCAGCTGTACGAGTTCGCCATCGCGGGCGGCGCCCGCTTCCTGGCCCGGATCGAAACAGGTCGAGAGCAGGCTCTGCCCCAGAGCCAACTCTTGGCTAAGCGCGCTTGCCATCGAGCGCAAGGCGGCCCCAGACGGCGTCGAGAGATCGGCGGCCTCGCCGCTTAAGGCGAACGCGGCGCGGATAAGGAGGACTGCGCTCTCTTCGGACGGGCCCTCGCGCAGAACGAAGAGCATGTCGCGGGTCAAACGCTCACACCCGGCGCGTACACCGCCCTTGTCTTGGCCATCGGCAAAGCGCCGCAAGAGTTGATCCAGGCGACCGAGCAGTTTCTTGCTCTCGAGGCTTGGTTCCGCTTGCGCCGTCACAAAGCGAACGAAGGCGCTCGCCACCCATAGGCATTGAGCAAGAGGCGCGAAGGCCACCGCCGATCGCCATGTCTCAATGGTCTCGGCCATGGCTTGGCCATCGGTGACCGAGCCTAAGCCCTTTAACCACTTTAAGAGCATCCCCTGGAAACGCGAACGCTGCTTTCGAAAGACAGCGGCGAACCCGCTATCGTCGGCCACCGGGGAGGCCGGCGGGCGCACCGAGAGATCCGGCGCGAAAAACGCCTGGGGTTTCAAAGGCTCGATTCCGCGCGCGCCCCGCAATTCATTCGCGAGCGGCAACAAGAAGAGCCCGTCGCCTAATCCTTGCGCCTGCACCCTGTCGAGAATGTCGGGTAGCGACAGGATTACCCGAGCAAGCGGCTCGAGGACCGCCTCGCTGGGGGCCTCGACACCCTGGAGCAAGGCCTGCACTGCGGCCTCGGCCTCCTCCACAAGCAGAGCCAGGACATCGAGCTCCACCATCTTTAACGTCCCGCCGACCTGGTGGAGATAGGTGGCGCAAAGCCTCAGTTTCGCCTCGTCTGCGCGCTGCTCGGAGAATGCCTCCA
>JAJYQN010000002.1 GCA_021794595.1 Pseudomonadota bacterium | reverse complement strand
CCTCGAAGGCAAAGCCATCCAAAAGAACCGGCTTCTCGGGGATAGCGCTGTCGCCAAACAGCGCGGTCTGGCCGCCGGTCATGGCCAAATAAACGTCCACCAAAATCCCCGCGTCGAGTAAGGCTCCGTGCTGGGCCCTATGGCTATTGTCTATACTGTAACGCTTGCATAAGGCATCAAGACTGTTTTTCTGTCCCGGATGGAGGCTCCGGGCAAGCTTCAAGGTATCAAGAACCGTACAGCAGTCCTCGACGCGCGCGATCCGCAGCGCCTGCCCGCCGGCCACCACAGCCCTTATCTCGGCGTTTAAAAACCCGACATCGAACGGAGCGTTGTGGATCAAAAGTTCAGCCCCGTCTACGAAATCAACGAACTCCGCCACGATCTCGGCAAACCGCGGCTTATCTTCGAGCATGGCCCTCGTGATGCCGTGAACCTCCACTGCCGCCGCGTCGATGTCGCGCTCCGGATTCAAAAATTGATGGTATGTCCTCCCGGTCAAACGGCGATTAACGATCTCCACGGCACCGATTTCTATGATTCTGTGTCCGTCGGCCGGTTCCAAGCCCGTCGTTTCCGTATCGAGCACAATTTGCCGTCCCATATCATTCCTCATCGTTCGCGCTTATTCTGTAACAATTGGTCGATCGCTTCGTTAGCTAACTGATCGGCCCGCTCGTTTCCGGGATCCCCGGAATGCCCTTTCACCCACCGCCAATTGATCTTATGGATTGCCGCCGCCTCGTCCAATTGCTGCCACAGGTCGACATTGGCGACCGGCTTTCGTCCGGCGGTGAGCCAGCCGCGACGCTTCCACTGCGCAAGCCACTCGGTAATACCGCGCCGCAGGTACTGGGAATCCGTGACAAGATCGACATCACACGGTCTCGTGAGCGCGCGCAGCGCCGCAATAGCGGCCCACAACTCCATGCGGTTATTGGTCGTGAGTCGCTCGGCACCGTTCAAGGCCCGTTCGTGCTCGCCGGTCTTCAAGATCGCGCCCCAGCCACCCGGGCCGGGATTCCCGCGGCAGGCGCCGTCGGTATAAATCAAGACTTTAGCCATAGCGAGCCCCCGCAGTCTGCGACACCGCTCGCACTCGGGAACGACGCAGGGCCGGGGTAATGGGAGTGAGACCCGGGGTCCGTTTCTTCGCCACCACAACGTAGACAGCCGCGGCCAGGGGCCACCAGCGGTCACCGATGCGCTCGAGAAAAAACAGGCGATCCATGAGACGTTGACGCTTAAGCGGCGGACGATAGTACAACATGCTGCCGTGAGTCAGTTCAAAATCGAGCAAGGAGAGCCAGTCCTTGAGACGCCGCACCCCAATCCAGCCAGCGGACCACGGTAAACGGGCGCGCGCGCCCGGGATCAAACGACGCAACCCCCAGAGACTAAAGGGGTTGAATCCGACCACGACCACGTAGCCCTCGGGCACCAACACCCGGTGCGCCTCGCGCAGCAGTTGATGCGGATCCCGGGACATATCGAGGGTGTGCGGCAACAACACGACCTGGACCGACTTTCCGTCGAGAGGAAGGGCCTCGGGCATCGCCTGCAAGGATTGCCCTCCCACCGAGACCCCCTGGGGATCGATCAGCACGTGAACCGCAGTCGGACTGGACTCCAGCAGATCACGACGACCAAACCAACCCAACTGGACGGCGAAGGTTCCGGGCAATGCGGGCAAGACCTCGCGTAGTCTGTGGGCCTCGAGGGCCTGTAAGGATTCACCTAACGGTCCTCCAAGCCATTCGGCTAAGCGCTCGGCCGGCGCGACCCATTCTTCATCCATTGACTCGCCCATCCCGTACCCCCACACTTGCGCCCATGGACAATGTCATCGCAGTCCAGGCCTTCCGCGATAACTATATCTGGCTCGTTCCTGGACCGAAACCCGGTTGTGTCGCCATCGTCGATCCGGGAGACGCCGATCCGGTGCTAGCCGCGCTGGCCCAACACCGCCTGTCGCCGATCGCCATCTTGTGTACCCATCACCACCGCGATCATACAGGAGGCGTCGAGGCCCTGGCGCGCCGATTCGCAATACCCGTATATGGACCGGCCGCAGAATCGATACCGGGGGTCACACACCCGGTGGAGGACGGGGATACCATCGACATCGGCGGCCATGAGCCCTACACGGTGCTAGCAGTTCCCGGGCACACCCGCGGCCACGTAGCCTACGTCGGCGATGATCGAGTGTTCTGCGGCGACACCCTCTTCGTGGCCGGCTGCGGTCGCCTCTTTGAGGGGACCGCCCAGCAACTCCATACCTCACTTATGACACTTGCCGCCCTCCCCCCCACCACCCGCGTCTACTGCGGTCACGAATATACGCTCGCGAATCTGGCCTTTGCGCGCCACGTCGAACCGAACAACGAGGATATACTCGCCTTTATACGGCGTTCAAAACGTCTGCTCGCCGCCGGGCAACCGACGATACCCAGTACCATTGCCGATGAACGGCGGATCAACCCCTTTTTACGCAGTTCCATCCCCGCAGTCCGCGCCGCCGCAGCCCAAGCCGCCGCCCAAAAGTCGGATACGGACGCGACCGTATTCGCTACACTACGGCGCTGGAAGGATGATTTTAAAGGATAAGCATCGTTGACGCAGAGCCTGGCAGAACCTATAGTTCTGGCGTATAACCATGAAATTCCTACATGACAACGGTATCGGTTAAAATTCTGCGGCTCACAAGCCTCGCCACCTTACTCACAGGCTTGGTCGGTTGCGCCGCCTTGCCCACGGGCCCTGCGGGCTCTTGGGCGACCTCATCTGTGGGACACCCGGCCAACGCCCGGGGAACGGCTCAGGCCGCTGTGCTCGCGGCACCGAAGACGGTCAAGGTCGGGAAATGTCCGGTCGCGATCATTTCTGGCGTCAAGCGCCTCGCTCCGGCCTACGTAAGCGACAAGAAATATACGAATCTCTGGGGTCGCATTCGCGCTGGCTTTCGTCTCCCGCGCATGGAAGGGCCGCGCGTGGCGCGCTATGAGGAGTGGTTCGCCAATAACCCCCAGTATGTCGACCGCATGCTGCAACGGGCAAACCTTTACCTCTATCAGATCGTCGAGGACGTGCAAAAGCGCAACATGCCAACCGAGATCGCGCTGCTCCCCGCGATCGAAAGCGCTTACTCGCCCGTTGCCTATTCCCGGTCGGCCGCCATCGGCTTATGGCAATTTGAGCCCGCGACGGGACGCTTGTGGGGCCTCAAATCGAATTGGTGGTACAACGGCGAACGCGACATTATAGCCTCGACCAATGCAGCCTTAGATTTCCTCCAATCCCTTCATAAACAGTTTCACAGCTGGAACCTCGCCCTCGCCGCCTACAACGCAGGTCAAGGAACAGTCGAAGAGGCGATCGCCCACAATGAGGCGCTCGGGCTTGGCACCCATTACCGCGACCTGCGGCTTCCGGCCCAGACCGAACACTACGTGCCTAAGCTTATGGCCTTTGTTAATATCGTCCGGGATCCCTCCAAATTCGGCTTAACGCTACGCGCCATCCCCAATAGTCCGTACTTCGTCCGCGTCAATACCGGCTCTCAAATCGACCTCAGCGTCATTGCCCGTCTTGCCAATATGTCCTTAAAGCAACTCTACGCCATCAATCCCGGCTTTACGCAGTGGGCAACGGCCCCCAACGGGCCGCATACGATCCTGGTACCGGTCGCGACCAAGGCCGCCCTGCTTGAGGGCTTAAGTCAACTGCCGCCCCAAGACCGCATGCAGTGGGCCCGTCATATAGTCGAACCGGGCGACACCTTATACCGCATCTCGGAAGAGTACGGCGTGAGCATCGCCTCCATCCGCTCGACCAACCGCATATACGGAGATCTGCTCCGAGTCGGCCAAAGTCTGCTGATCCCCATGGCCGGTCGCCGCTTGGTCGTGAAACGGGACGCCCAGGCTCACCCCCAGGTAGCGCTTGCCCGAAACCAGCGCCGTATCAAGATCATCCACCGCGTGCGTCCGGGCGATACGCTCTGGAGTATCGCGGCTCGTTACCGCGTCTACGTGAGCCAGCTTGAGCGGTGGAACGTCTTGAACAGCCATGGCGTTTTGAGGCTCGGACAGCGCATACTTATCTGGGCCTCCCCCGCTATGCTGCCAGCCGCCATGGCCAAAGCCCGCATTTCCGAATAGAGTTTCACTACGCATAGACACCAAGGCCTCGACTGTCACAGGATAGTCGAGTTTTGTCATTTTTAATGGGAGACACGATCACCATGGGATTTCTGACGGGTAAGCGAGCTCTTGTGTTTGGGGCCTTGAACGAACGCTCCATCGCCTGGGGGATCGCCCAGGCGATGCGTGCGCAGGGAGCGGAAATTGCTTACACCTATCAAAACGAAAAACTGCTCAGTCGAGTGCAGGGTCTTGCGCAAATGACCGGCAGCCGTATCGTTCTGCCGTGCGATGTGAGCCGCGATAGCGACATCACCTCGCTCTTCGAGACCCTGAACAAGGAATGGCCGGATGGGTTTGATACACTTATCCACTCGATTGCCTATGCCCCGCGGGAGCAGCTCGAAGGCGACTACATAGACGCCGTCACCCGGGCCGGATTCCTTGAGGCCCACGACATCAGCTCCTATAGCTTCGCGGCGCTGGCAAAAGCGGCGCGCCCGGCGATCGCGCCCCGCAAGGGATCCCTGCTGACCCTCTCCTATCTGGGCGCCGTCCGGGTCGTACCCCACTACAACGTTATGGGTCTTGCTAAGGCGAGCCTCGAGGCCAATGTCCGCTACCTAGCCCAAAGCCTAGGGCCCCTGGGGGTCCGGGTCAACGGAATATCGGCAGGTCCTATCAAGACCTTGGCGGCGGCAGGCATCAGTGATTTTCGAAAGATGCTCGACTACTACGAGCGCAACGCACCTCTACGCCGGGGCGTCACCATAGAAGAGGTCGGTAATGCCGCGGCCTTCCTATCGTCCGATCTCGCGTCCGGCATTACCGGAGAAATCCTGTACGTCGATTCCGGGTATCATATGGTGGCGATGGGCGAAGGCTAGGGCGAGCCCTGAGATACCCCCCGGAAACGGCGCCCCAAAGGGCCGTTTCCGGGGCGTTCCTGCAAAGACCAGACGCCACAAACGAAAGAGGGCCGCGAACCCCAGCGGGCGGCGGCCCTCTTTCTCACACAATCCCACTCTCAGCCCTTATAAGGCGCCCGCATGGATATGAATGTGGGCCTTCTCTCGTAACGTCTTTATGTACGCGAGGTAGGCCTCTACCCCGGCATCGTTCGTAAACGATTGCTCGAGCTTGATAAAGCGCGGGCCGGTCGGGTTCACCCGCCCCATGATCGCCTTACGCACCACGAATACCGCGAGGCGCCCGCCGCCGAGCTTAGCCACTCCAGGCCGCGGATAACGACCGGGCGGCCGGGTCTCATAAACCGCCTTCACCAAGGCCCGTGGAAGACCGGGCGCCCCGGATGTAAACGCCGCCGGAATGGTCACGACCAAACCCATCTGATGCGCCACCACCGGGAGCGCTGCGCCCTTCTGCAACTCGTGAAGCAGGAGGCTCTCCTTGTGCTTTACAAGCGTCAAGGCCCGTTCGCGTCGTATGCGTTTTATGATCGCCGAACGAGCCATCGCCAAGGGTTCGGTGCGTGCGGTCTTTCTGGCCACCACATGGGCCACCAGGATGGCATTCTCGCCCAGCGCAATGGCGTGGGTATTGCGCCGCCCCGCCAATACCTTAGGCACAAAGACTGCCTTCACTACCTGCGGCAGAGCGGCGATCCCGTGACCGCCCGTACGCCCGAACCATCCGCTTTCATGAAGGACCAAGCCAAGCTTGTGGGCCGCAGGCCCGAGACTACGCGGATGTTCGAAGGCGGCATTCCGCAGCCGCTCGGATAAATGATAGAGCCGCTTGCGTGCCCGCGACCGCATGACCATGCGCACCAATTGGCCCCGAACGGCCGCAAAGGGATCGACGGTCGCGGGCCGCACTCCCATGACCTCGAGGAGATGTACGCCGGACTGGCCCACGACCGGAGAGCTCACATGGTCGAGAGGGAGAGCAAAAGCCGCCTTTCCGACCGGCTTTGACAACTCAGACTGGGTGACATAGCCCAAACTGCCGCCCGCCCCCGCCGAACCCGTATCCTGGGAATAGCGTTTGGCAAGCACCGAAAAGTGGGCTCCATGCAGTATCTGGCTACGGATGGTCAGAAGCCTGGCCTTGGCCTCACTGATTTGCGCGGCCGTTGGGTGGCTTGGCAAGGCTATCATGATGTGACGCACAAGGCGCTGGGCTGGCTGCGTAAACTCTTGGATGTGGTTTTGATAGGCCTTTTGCAGCGCACTCATTCCGATCTTTGCGTGCATCTGGCGCATAACCGCCTGCGGAGACAACAATACGTAGGCAATCCGTATCTTTTGCGGCAGTCTAAAATCCTGGGAATGGGCGGCGTAGTACTGCTGGACCTCCGGAGCGGTCACCCGAATCGTGTTCTCGAAGGGGCGAGGCGAAAGCACCACATAGGCGATCGATCGTTTCTGTCCGAGCAAGGCCGCAGCCCGCTGCAATTCCGAAGTAGGCACAAAGGCGCTCGCCAACAGGCCGACCTTGACCTGATTGAGCAGGGTCAGATCCCGGACCTGGCGCTCGAAACGCGGCACCGTAAACCCTTCGCCCGCCAACACGGCCCGATAACGGGCCAAGTTGAAATGTCCGTTGACGCGAAACGCCGGGATCTGGCGGATCTCTTCCGCAAGCGTGGTTCGGTTCGTCGTGTATCCCGACTGGCGCGCGCTCCGTAGCAATAAGGCCTTATTGATAAGCCCCTCAAGGACCGCCTTCTTGAACCTCTGGCTGCTCAAGATCGCCGGGTTCAAAGACTTCCCAAAGGCCCTTTCGAACGCCACGCGTTGGCGCGCCAAGGCGGTCTGAAAGGCGGGCTCGGTGATGCGCAGCCCGTGGCCGCGCGCCACATACACAGTCGAGCCGCCCCCAAAATAGGAGCTGACTCCCCACAGCACGAAAGGAACAACGAGGACTACAAGCAGGGCCATGCCCATCAGGCCCTGGGTCTTTTCACGCAACGCGTTTAGCATATCGAACCGACAGGCCTCCGTTTAGCACCTGTCCTCACAAAATGGCGGAGTGGACGGGACTCGAACCCGCGACCCCCGGCGTGAC
>JAJYQN010000127.1 GCA_021794595.1 Pseudomonadota bacterium | reverse complement strand
CCATGTCTTCGAGACCGCCCGCAAAGAATGGGGCATCGCGCTCGTAAACCCCGTTCGCGATATTCGTCGACCTCCCGCCCCTAATGCGCGAACCCGGCGTTTGGTGGACGATGAGCAAGCCCGCCTCCTGGCCGCCGCTCACACATACGGCGGTGAAATCGGCGCCCTCATTACCTGGGCTATCGAAACGGCCATGCGCCGCGGGGAGATCGCCGCGATGCGCTGGGAGCATCTCGACCGAAAGGATCGTGTGTTGCTAATACCCGAAACCAAAACCGGTACGCCGCGCCAAGTGCCACTATCCTCGGCCGCGCTCGCGGTCCTGGATGCGCTGCCCAGGCGCTTGGATGGCCGCGTGTGGAGTATGCGTCCCGATTCGATCTCGCAGGCCTTCGAGCGGGTCTGCAAGGCCGCCGGCATCGAGGGGCTGACCTTCCATGACCTGCGCCATGAGGCGACCAGCCGGTTTTTCGAGCAGGGCTTCAATCCCATGGAAGTCGCCAGCATCACTGGCCATAAGACCCTGCAGATGCTTAAACGATACACGCACCTCCGGGCTGCGGATCTGGCGAAACGCATAAAATAGCAGCGGCCGCCAATGAACCTTGTATACTCACTTGCGGAGAATATCCAGGCGCGCCGACGCGGGGCCGTGCCACACAATAGGCCAAATGGATCATGAATATCGTAGAAATTGAAGCGGCAGTATCCGAGTTAGCGCTTCAGCCTTTTGACAGGGAGGAGTTTCCGTTCGCCTTTCTAAAGGCCTTCGCCAATAAGGAAACCACCATCACCCGATTGCGTAAGGGTGAAACCAACGCCTCTGACGTGGCAAGCGGCGTGCTCCAACGCAACAATATCCATCTGGCGACCTGTGAAGCAGGCACCGTAAACGCCACGTTAAAGGCGCTGCGCGAGAGCCCCAGGACCGCCGCCGCTAAGGCCAAGTTCATCTTGGCCACCGATGGCCAGACACTGGAGGCAGAAGACCTCACCAGTGGCGAAACCATCGCGCCGGCCTATCCCGATTTCCCCCAGCACTTCGGCTTTTTCCTGCCGCTAGCCGGCATCTCTACCATCAAGGAGATCAAGGACAACCCGATCGATGTGCGGGCGACCGGGCGGCTCAATAAGCTCTATGTGGAGTTGCTGAAGGATAACCCCGAGTGGGCGACCGAAGCGCGTCGTCACGATATGAATCACTTCATGGCGCGCCTCATCTTCTGCTTCTTTGCGGAGGATACGGATATCTTCCCGGGCGGCAAGCTGTTTACCCGCACTATTGAGCAGATGGCCGAGCGTGATGGCAGCAACACCCACGAAGTGCTTGGCACATTGTTTCGGGCAATGAACATCAAACACGCCGAGCGGATGTCTGTAGGACTACCTCGCTGGACCACGGAATTTCCCTACGTCAACGGGGGGCTGTTTTCCGGCAACACTGACGTACCCCGCTTCTCGCGGATGGCCCGCACCTACTTGATGCACGCCGGCCAACAACTCAACTGGGCGCAGATCAATCCCGACATCTTCGGCTCGATGATTCAGGCCGTGGCGGATGAGAACGAGCGCGACGCCTTGGGTATGCACTACACCAGCGTCCCCAATATCCTGAAGGTGCTGAACCCGCTCTTTCTTGACGACCTGCGCGCCCAACTCACCGCGGCGGGAAACAATCCGCGCCAGTTGCTCAACTTACGCAAACGCATGGCGAAAATCCGCGTATTTGACCCTGCCT
Organism: Pseudomonadota bacterium; assembly: GCA_021794595.1. GTDB lineage: Bacteria > Pseudomonadota > Gammaproteobacteria > Acidiferrobacterales > Acidiferrobacteraceae > Acidiferrobacter. The sequence goes on along the minus strand of JAJYQN010000127.1, from coordinate 5,518 downwards.
GCGGATCGGGCAACTTCCTAGTAATTGCTTACAAAGAGATGCGTGCCATTGAGGCGGAGATCAACCGGCGCCGTGGTGAACCCGATCTGCGCACAACGATCCCGCTCACCAACTTCCGCGGAATTGAGTTGCGTGATTTCGCAGCCGAGATTGCCCGCCTGGCGCTCGTTATTGCGGAATACCAGTGTGATGTGCTTTATCGCGGCCAGAGGCTCGCGCTTACCGAATTCCTGCCGCTGGACGCCCAGAACTGGATCACTTGTGGCAATGCGCTCCAACTGGACTGGCTCAGCATCTGCCCCCCTACAGGCAACGGTGTCAAGGTCGTTTCTGATGATTTATTTCAGACACCCCTTGATCAAGCCGAGATTGATTTTGCGAACAACGGTGGTGAGACGTACATCTGCGGAAACCCCCCCTACAAAGGAAGTCAAACGCAAGCAAAAGAACAAAAAATAGACCTCGACATCGTCTTCAAGCCCTATGGTATTTCATCCAAGCAGATTGACTACGTTGGTGCCTGGTTCATGAAGGCGGCGGCGTACGGTAAACATACTCAGTCAGCAACGGCATTTGTGAGTACAAATTCTATATGTCAGGGACGCGTTGTTCCAATACTTTGGCCTAAGATTTTCGAGACGGGTTCGATCATCTCTTTTGCCTACACATCGTTCAAATGGGCGAATCTCGCCAGTTACAATGCCGGGGTCACCGTCTCGATTGTGGGCCTTTCGCGACCTCAAAACAAGAAGCGTTATTTATTCGACCTGAATGGTGAAGGGATTACGACAGTAAGGGAAGCTGAGAACATTACGCCCTACCTTACTATTGGCGAAAGTGTCGTTGTATCAAGTCGGCAGGAAAGTATCTCCTCTTTGCACCACATGTCCTTTGGGAACATGCCAATGGATGGGGGAAACCTGCTTATTTCATCGGCAGAAATCGACCAGCTACATTTGACAGCAGCCCAGAAAGCGCAATTTATTCGCCCAATCTTGGGCTCTGCCGAGTTCATTCGCGGTCTTGTGCGATACTGTCTCTGGATTAAAGACAGTCAGCTAGAAGATGCACTTAAGATTGATCGAATTCGGAAACGAGTGGATAGTGTTCGGGAGACTCGTCTCGCCAGCAGTGACGCAGGTACTAGACAGATGGCGGAACGTGCGCACCAGTTTCGTGAGACGCATGCGAGCAGAAGCCATACCATCGTCGTGCCTCGAGTTTCATCCGAGGCCCGTCAATATTTGCCAGTCGGCTATTTGCCGGCAGACTCGATAGTAAGTGATTCTGCTTTTGCCCTCTACGACGCCCCCCTTTGGAACATGGCGCTCATCGCCTCACGACTTCACCTTGTCTGGATTGCAACCGTTTGCGGAAAGCTGAAAACGGATTTCCGGTACTCCAACACCCTCGGCTGGAATACCTTCCCCGTGCCGCTGCTTACCGAACAAAACAAGGCCGACATCACCCGCTGCGCAGAAGACATTCTGCTGGCCCGCGAGGCGCATTTTCCGGCCACCGTTGCCGATCTCTACGACCCCGACCAGATGCCGGAGAACCTGCGCCACGCCCATGAGCGCAATGACGAGGTGCTGGAGCGCATTTACATCGGCCGTCGCTTCCGTAACGATACCGAACGTTTGGAGAAACTGTTTGATCTGTATGCCAAGATGACTGGGGGCCGAGGGGCCACTCAGACAACCAGGAAAACCACCTCATGACTGCCACGGACAACCCCACCAACCAATACACGGTCCCGTCGGTGTCGATTGCGACCCATCGCAGCGGCGCTTCAAGTAAGACCAATGGGCTCGGCATGCGGCCGATGCAGGAGCGGGCCTATGCCAAGCGCGGTGAACAATACCTCCTTATCAAGTCGCCCCCGGCGTCGGGGAAGTCCCGTGCCTTGATGTTTATTGCGCTCGACAAGCTGCACAACCAGGGACTGAAGCAAGCCATCATCGTCGTGCCTGAGCGCGCAATCGGCGGGAGCTTCTCCGATGAACCCCTGAGTCAGAGCGGGTTTTTTTGGGACTGGGTCGTAAAACCCCAATGGAATCTATGCAATGCCCCGGGCGCCGATGAGATCCGGTTCGCCCGCTCCAAGGTCCGGGCCGTGGGCGATTTCCTGGCAAGCGACGACCCCCTTCTGATCTGCACCCACGCAACCTTCCGCTTTGCCGTCGACGATCTCGGTGTGGAGGCCTTCGATGGTCGGTTGATCGCGGTGGATGAGTTTCATCACATCAGCAGCCACCCGGACAATCGATTAGGCAGCCAGTTGGGGCAATTTATGGCCCGCGACCAGGCGCATATCGTGGCGATGACGGGCTCCTATTTCCGGGGCGATGCGGCGGCGGTGCTGGCGCCGCCCGATGAGGCGCGCTTTGAGACCGTCACCTACACCTACTACGAGCAGCTCAACGGCTACCAGTACCTCAAATCACTCGATATCGGCTACTTCTTTTATACGGGCCGCTATCTGGACGCGATCATGAAGGTGCTCGATCCGTCCCTGAAGACTATCGTGCATATCCCGAACGTGAACTCGCGTGAGAGCCTCAAAGACAAGCATAAGGAAGTCGAGGAAATCATGGACGCCCTCGGCACCTGGAAGGGCGTGGATCCGGTGACCGGGTTTCACCACATCGAGCGGCCGGCAGACCAAGGCGGGGACATCATCAAGGTGGCAGACCTCGTGGACGACGGGGACCCCGCCAAACGCTCCCAGGTGTTGGCCGCCTTAAAGGACCCACGGCAGCGCGGAAACCGGGATCATGTGAATGTCATTATCGCGCTCGGCATGGCCAAGGAAGGGTTCGACTGGATCTGGTGCGAGCATGCCTTGACCATCGGCTATCGCAGTAGCTTGACCGAGATCGTCCAGATCATCGGCCGCGCCACCCGCGATGCGCCCGGCAAGGAGAGGGCCCGCTTTACCAATCTGATCGCCGAACCCGACGCCGCCGAGGCCACCGTAGTCGAGGCCATCAACGATACCCTCAAGGCCATTGCTGCCAGCCTCTTGATGGAACAGGTCTTGGCGCCGCGCTTTGAGTTTACGCCGAAGAATGCCGGCCCTCAGGCGGACTTCGACTACGGGCCGGATGGGTATGTAGCCGGCGGCACCAATGTCGGAGTCAATGAGTCCACTGGTCAGTACCATGTCGAGATCGGGGGGCTTACGATGCCCAAAAGCCCAGAGGCCACCCGTATCTGCCGCGAGGACCTAAACGAGGTCATCACGGCCTTTGTGCAGGATAAATCCGCTTTGGAGCGCGGCCTCTTTGACCAGGAGAACACGCTGCCCGAGGAATTGACGCAGTTGCGTATGGGCAAGATCGTGCGCGAGCGCTATCCGGAGTTGAGTGAGACCGACCAAGAGGCGGTCCGTCAGCATGCGGTGGCGACTTTGAATATTACCCAGCAGGCCAAGCAACAGATGGCCCTCGCCGGCCCCGCCGGTTCTGAGGACAAAGGCGGCATGGCCCTGATTCAAGGCGTACGACGGTTTGTAAATGTACGCGACCTCGACATCGACCTGATTGACCGCATCAATCCTTTTGAGGCGGCCTATGCCGTCCTCGCCAAGGCTATGGATGAGAAGACGCTCCGCCAAGTGCAGACCACGATCGCCGCCAAGCGTGTCGCCATCCCTTATGACGAGGCTCGGGAGCTGGCGCAACGCGCGCTGCAATTCAAGCAGGAACGGGGGCGACCGCCCCACATCCAGGCGCAGGATGCCTGGGAGCGGCGCATGGCCGAAGGCGTTGCGGCGTTGGCGCGTTTTCGTGCCCAGCAAAAGGCCGCCGCGGAGCCCGGAGGGGGTAACGATGCCTGACCTATCCGATGACGAACTGCTCGATGCCCTGGGTGTCGATGCCACCCCGGCTCCGGCGAGTCGGTATACGCCCCGCGAGGAGCGCCTCATCGCCGGGTTCGAAGACATCCTGCGGTTCTATGAAACACAGGGACGCGCGCCGCAACACGGGGAAACGCGCGATATCTTCGAGCGTCTGTATGCGGTGCGCCTGGAGCGCCTTCGCGCCCTGCCGGAGGCGCACGAGCTTCTGGCGGCCCGAGACATTCATGGCCTTTTGGCGGCCGTACCGGGCCATGGGACACCCCCGGTTGTAACACTCGATGACGATGCGCTGCTTACTGAGCTGGGCGTCGCTGCCTCGGACGAAGGGGATATTACGGTCCTCAAGCATGTCCGCTCCCAAGAGGATCGGCGCGTCGCAGACGAGGTCGCAGACCGCACGCCCTGTCAGGATTTCGCGCGCTTTAAGCCCCTATTCACCCAAGTCGAAAGCGACCTAAAGACTGGCGCGCGCCGGACATTGCCCTTCGGCAAGGAGGGGGCCAATATCCTCGAAGGGGATTTCTTTATTCTGGCCGGCCAGCTCGTCTACGTCGCCGATGTGGGCGATCCGATCAAAACCTCTATCGGCAAAAATGACGCCCGTTTGCGGGTGATCTATGCCAACGGCACCGAGAGCAATCTCCTGCGCAGATCGCTCCAGCGCGCTCTTTATAAGGACGACACCGGGCGACGGGTGACACCGGAACCCGACCCCGGCCCGGTGTTCAGCGAGATATGGGAAGCAGACGACATTGAAAGCGGCATGATCTATGTGCTGCGCAGCCTCTCCACCCACCCTTTCATCGCCGAACATCGCGAATTGATTCACAAGATCGGCGTCACCGGCGGCAAGGTGGAGACCCGTATCGCGCACGCCGCGCACGATGCCACCTACCTGCTTGCCGACGTAGAAGTGGTCGCCAGCTACAAGCTCTCCGGGATCAATCGCACGCGGCTGGAAGCCCTCTTCCATCGTATTTTTTCTGCGGCACAGCTCGACCTGACCATCCAGGACCGATTCGGGAATCCGGTGCGCCCACGGGAATGGTTTCTTGTACCGCTCCCGGTTATCGACGAAGCGGTCGCGCGCATTCGCGATGGCTCCATTACTGAGGTCATCTACGATCCGAAAACTGCACGATTGGTCACATCAACAACCGTTACGGAGCGTTGACATTATGATTCGCGGGAACGCATCCGAAAATACAGACTGGAAGGCTCACCGAACCCGTCTTTATGTCGGAGGCGGCCTGGGCGCGGTCTTCATCTTATTGTGGATTACTGATTCTCTTTCCAATGCTATAAATGCCCTCGTGGCCACCGGCACGCTCGGCATGGCCTACTTCTCCTTTGTGCTCAATCGCCAAGCCATAGCGACCGATCGGCGCCGTATTAAGCCACTGTGTTATTGTGAACCGGCGCCGGATCGGGCACATCTGACACGATACGGGGTAGCACCCAAAGCGTATTTCTATCAGAGGAAAGACGGGAAAGAGATTACGGACCACCAAGACACGGACGTCCCCCTCCTCTTTCGAGCCTGGATTGTGAACGGGGGCACCGGCCCAGCCTGCAATGTTCGCCTCTGTTTGGGATCGGCGCATTTGCCGACAGCGGACGGACATATGTGGGTTTGGACGGAACTCATACCCG
>JAJYQN010000106.1 GCA_021794595.1 Pseudomonadota bacterium | reverse complement strand
ACCCCGCCCACCTCTGCGGCCCCCTCTTCGCCCAAAATGCGCAAAGTATCGGTGGCCGCTTCTCGCGTATGGATAATGAGGGGCTTTTGAGTACGGCGGGCCGCCGCTATGTGCTGACGGAAGCTCTCCTGCTGCGTGGCCGGCGCTCCACCCTCCTCCAGGCGATAATAGTCGAGCCCGGTTTCCCCAATCGCGACGATACCATCCAGGCGCGCGAGGCGTGTGAGGTCATCAAAGAGGGTGGTGGAGCATGGGACCTCGTTCGGGTGCACGCCGACCGAGCCGAATATCCCGGCATGCTCATGCATGATGGCCTGAATCGCCTGAACGTCTTCGAGGGTCACGCTTACGCAAAGCATATGAGAGACGTGGTGGTCAGCCGCGCGTTGCAAGGCACCGATCACGTCTTGACGTAAGGGCGCGAGATGGAGATGGCAATGCGAGTCGATATAAGGCATGCCCTACATCGTATGGGTCGCACGATCCGATTGCAATTGGCCGAGCAGCAGGGCTTCGATCTTATTGCGGGCAACATCCGCGTCTTTGGCGCTGAACTGGATTCCGATGCCAGGTGCCCGTCCGCGGGGGGCGTCCTGGGGCGTAATCCAAACGACATGGCCGGCCACCGGGATCTTCTCTTTGCTGTCTATGAGGGTGAGAAGCATAAACACCTCGTCCCCGAGCCGGTATGACTTGTTGCTCGGAATAAAGAGCCCGCCGCCTTTCAGAAACGGCATATAGGCCGTATAGAGGGCGTTCCGATCCTTAATGACCAGTGAGAGAACACCGGGGCGCGCTGGGCCTTTGGCGTTGTTGTTGAGGGGCAATTCGGCTGTCGACATGATCATTGTGCCCTGAGTTGTTCAAAGCGTAAAAAAAGCTTGTCCCAAATGAGGCGACGGTCCAAGGGCGCGTCCGCTAGTCCGTGCAATTCCAATACTTCATCCCATAACGTAAAGAGTTGCTGTAAGTCTAGCTGACTTGCGAGGCGACGCAACCGGGTCTCCCAATCCCCAGGAAATGGCTCGGATAAGGCGCCCACGGTCGCGAGCCGGACGATGTCGGCTAGGATATCTGTAAAAAGCGAGAGACCATAGGCGAGATCAAGGGCCTGCCACCCCTCCCCCGCCGTGGCCGCATCAAGCACCCCCCTGACTAAGTGCTCTAAGGTCTCCAGGAGCCGAAACGCGGTGCTGAGGGCGTCTTTAGGGAGGCCCTCGGCCGAAAGAGGGGCTCCATGGGCGATCTTTAACGCCGCGTCGGCCTGGTCTACGCCTCTGGCCTTAAGGTAGCCGAGCGCCAAGCTTCGGCTCGGCTTGGGCAAAGAGATCTGTTGGCAACGGGAGCGGATCGTGGGAAGGAGGCGGGCCGGAGCGTGGCTTACAAGCAGGACGAAGCTTTCGGCGGGCGGTTCCTCGAGGGTCTTTAAGAGCGCATTCGCGGCCGAGCGATTGAGCTGGTCTGCGGCTTCGATAATGCTGACGCGGCGCTCGGCTAGGTGGGGGGTCAGCGCCAAAAACGCGTTCAGCGCCCTGGCGTGGTCCACGGTGATCTCGGCCTTCCCCTCCTCGGCCTTGATGACCAAGATGTCCGGATGATCGCCCTTGCCCGCGAAAACGCAGGATCGGCAGACGCCGCAGGCCTGGCCTTGCTCGCAGATGAGGCGCATACCAAGGCGGTGGGCAAAAACGGTCTTTCCGATACCCTGGGGTCCGCTGATAAGGAGCGCATGCGCCAAGGTGCGGTTGTCGGGAAGGCCCCGCCAAACGCCTTCCTGCCACGGGAACAGGGTCAGCATCGTGTTCTCAAGACGGCGTCTACGGCCTGTCCCACTGCGGCCAGTGTCCCGGTAGCGGGAATGATCGCGAAGCGCCCGGGATCCCCCGCGGCGCGTACCTGGTAGCCGTCTCGGACACGTTCAAAGAACTCCGTGCCTTCGGCCTCGATGCGGTCTGCGGGGCGCCCCTTTCTTCGCGCCTGGGCAAGATCGACCGGCATGTCGAAAAAGAGCGTGAGGTTGGGAAGGGGAATGCGCAAGATGCGTACGAGCTCGTCGATCAGGGAGATGGGCAGTCCTCGGCCATACCCCTGGTAGGCGTAGGTCGCGTCCACATAGCGGTCGCAGATGACGGTTTGTCCCAGAGCCAGGGCGGGCTCTATGATTGTTTTAAGGTGCTGAACGCGAGCGGCAAAAATCAGAAGTAATTCGCTCTTGGCGTCGATCGCGGCATGATCGAGAAGGACGTGGCGAATGCGTTCACCGACCTCCGTACCCCCGGGTTCGCGAGTGAGGATATAGCCTTGCGGATTACGAGTCTCGCAGAATTCCGCCACCCTATCGATCTGGGTCGTCTTACCGCAGCCATCAAGACCTTCGAGACTGATAAACAGCGGCTTACGGGTGGCCATTGAGCTCATATTTGCGAATCTCCCGGTCCTGGGCCCCTAGGGTATCAGAGAATACATGGCCGCCATGTCCCGTGGCTACAAAATAGAGGGCCCGGGTTTTTTCCGGATGGAGGGCGGCATACAGGGCGCGACGACTCACAAGGCCTATGGGGGTGGGCGGCAAGCCATAATGGAGATAGGTGTTGTAGGGACTGGGGAAAGACAAATCGGCAGCGGTAATGACCCCGTGATAGCGTTTACCGAGACTGAAAATGACTGTAGGGTCGGTCTCGAGCCGCATATGAAGTCGCAGGCGATTGACGAAGACGCCGGCAATCTTTCGACGCTCACCGTTTTTTGCGGTCTCTTTTTCTACTAACGAGGCCAAGATTAACGCCTGTTCCGGCGTTTTGAGCGGCAAATGCAAGGCTCTTGCCTTCCAGTCCTTTTGTAGAAGGGCCTTTAGGCGACGGTGCGCGCGGCGCAATAATGAGGTCGCAGTCGCATCATTCGTATAGAAATAGGTATCGGGGAAGAAGCTCCCTTGGATCCCGTTCGATTCGCGCAATAAGGCCTCGACTTTTAGGTCTGAGAGCCCCTTGATGTTATCGCGCAGATGCTTCGCTTGGGCCAAGGCCTTGCGGATATTGCGGAATCGCCAACCGGGGATCAGTACCAGTGGATACTCGACAACGCGGCCACTCACGACCTTTTTAAGGATGCGTATCGGGCTTGTCGGGTCACGAAACCGGTAGTCGCCCGCCTTGAGCGCGCGACCGTCGCCCTTAAGCCGCGCGAGCAAGACAAAGGAGTCTGGAAAATCGATGACATGCCGATGTTTCAGTATGTCCGCGAATGAATGCATGGTCGTCCCGGGGGGGAGCCGATACATACCAGTGCCCGGATGGAGTGGGCGCTCGGCGAGCCAATACCAAAGGCATAGCGCGACAAACGACACTGCGACGATTCTAGAGAAACGCGACATCACCGTGTCTCCCAAGGGTTTCCGTGAGCTCTTTTGCTAGGGGGCCTGGATGGTAGTCGCGCTCTGGCAGCGTGTGCACCGCGCCAATGCCGATGAGGGAGTTTGTGAGAAACAACTCGTCAGCGGCCAGGATACGTTCGCGGCTCAACGGTTCGACCCGCACCTCGATGCCGAGATTTCGCGCATGAACCATGATCCGTGCGCGCATAATGCCCGCGATCCCCGCCTGGTCAAGGCCTGGCGTGACCAGGACCCCGTTCTCTCCTATGAAGACGTTGCTCATGGTCGCCTCCACGACCCAGCCTTCTGTGTCCCGCATGAGGCCTTCAGCAAAGCGATCTCCCAGTTCTTGCTGCGCTAGAACTTGCTCGAGCCGATTAAGGTGTTTTAGACCTGCCAGGCGAGGTTGGCGGGCAAGTCGTGTTTCACACCATCCGACATCCATTCCTTTATCCGACACCCGCCGTTGCGGCCACGGCCAAAGACTCAGAATCCGATCCACCGCTTGTGATGACCCCCGATATCCGCGCCCGCCGGAGGCGCGTACGACTATGACCTTCAGAATAGCGTGCCCTGCGTCCACTGCCAAACCTCTGGCCTCCATCGTGAGCAAAGTGCGGTCGATAGGCCCAAGGCCGAGGCGCGTGGCACCGTCCACCAAACGATCGAGGTGGTTGTTCCACAAGAGAGGTTCGCCATCCCCTATGGCCACGGTCTCGAATAAGCCGTCGCCGTACTGAAGCCCGCGGTTGGTGAACTCCACCCGCGGATCGGCGCGGCCGTTCACGAGACAGCGTAGGAAGCTCATGCGTGGAGAGCCCGCAAAAGCCCCGCGGCCTTGGCACGCGTCTCTTCGAGTTCCTGCTGCGGGTCAGAATCCATCACTATCCCTCCCCCTACCCTCCAATCAAGGCGTTCGCCTGCCATCACGATGGTGCGTATGAGGATATTGAGATCGATTTTGCCATCCTGATTCACGTAACCCAGGCTCCCGGTATAGGGTCCGCGCGCCGCGGGTTCCAGTTCCGAGAGGATTTCCAGAGAGCGCAACTTCGGGCACCCGGTGATCGAACCGCCCGGGAAAAGACTTGCCAGGATAGCCGAAAACCGGATATCGGGCCGCAGTCGGCCCTCTATGGTCGACACGAGATGATGCACCGTCGCGTAGCTTTCGATATCCATCAGTTTTGGGACATGGATCGTCCCCGGTACGCACAGGCGCCCGATATCGTTGCGCTCGAGGTCCACGAGCATGATGTGCTCCGCTCGCTCTTTCGGATGCCGCCATAGGGCCTGTCTCGCGCTTTCGTCCTCGTCAGACTCCGCAAACCGGGCGGTCGTTCCGGCTATGGGGCGGGTCACGATCCGATCCCCCTCGATGGTCATAAGCCGTTCTGGCGAGGCGCTTATGAGGGTTGTCGATCCGATATGGGCCAGCGCCGAAAACGGGGCCGGATTATGTGTTCCCAGCGCCCTCATGAGCGCTAATGCCGGCGCCTGGCCGGAAACATTTGCCCGATAGCCGCGCGAAAGATTCGCCTGAAAAATATCGCCGGCCGCAATATAGCGTTTCACGGCGCGCACTCCCTCCAGGAATTCGCGAGGATCATCCTCCTCGACCGACCCCACGACACAATCCCATACATCCCGACCCCGGATCCCCCGGAGGTCGTGCCCGATCGCGTCCGCAGTCTCCCGATTCCGGGCTGTGACGTAGGAGGTTTGGGTCTTGTGGTCGCGAATCACCGCGCCGTCGAACTCCTGGACCCACGCAAGGGGCACGTTGGGCCGCTTGAGCCGCGCGAGCCGTGGCTCAAATCCGGCGATCAACTCGTAACTCAAGTACAGGAAGTGTCCATAGAAAAAGGGGAGGTCCGTAGGCTCGCGGGCATTGGTGACGCGCGCGGATAGATGCTGATCGAGGTTCCTAAAAAACTCGGCGCACTCGGCAAACCCCGCCTGTGGCCCGAGCGTCAGGCAACGCTTTGGGTAGGCAAACAAGATGTCGTAGCGTCCCTCCGCCTCGCCGTGGCTTGCAAGCAGGTGCGGATAATGCTCCGGGAAAGACGCGTGAATGGCGAGAAGGTCAGTAATATGCTGAGGAGCGAGCTCCACTGCCCGCTTCCCGTCCATGAGTCCTTACCGAAAGCGGCGTAACACGAGAGTGCCGTTTGTTCCGCCGAACCCAAACGAATTGGAAAGCGCCGTTGTGATCTCCATGTCCCGCGCGGTATGCGGAACATAATCGAGGTCGCACTCCTCGTCCGGGTGATCGAGATTGATAGTGGGAGGAGCCACCTGATGATAGAGGGCGAGCGTCGTATAGATCGCCTCAATGGCCCCCGCAGCTCCCAAAAGATGTCCTGTCATCGACTTGGTGGAACTGACAGCCAAACGGGACGCATGGTCCCCGAATACCTTCTTAATGGCTTTTGTTTCCGCCTTATCGCCGGGGGGGGTCGATGTCCCATGAGCATTGATATAGCCGACCGCGCTGATATCGATTTGGGCATTGCGCAAGGCATACTGCATGCAACGGGCAGCACCCTCGCCGTCCTCGGGAGGGCTTGTCATATGATAAGCATCCCCGCTCATGCCAAAACCGACAAGCTCGGCGTAAATGCGGGCACCGCGCGCCTTCGCGTGCTCGAGTTCCTCCAGCACCACGACCGCTCCGCCTTCGCTGAGGACAAAGCCGTCGCGATCACGATCCCAAGGGCGACTCGCACGAGTTGGGTCGTCATTGCGTGAACTGAGGGCGCGCGCATTTCCAAAACCGGCCATAGAAGTGGGGGTCACCGCAGCCTCCGCTCCTCCGGCAATCATGATGTCGGCATCGCCGTACTCCACGATACGTCCGGCCTCGCCTATCGCATGGGTCGAGGTTGTGCAGGCGGTAACCACGGAGAGATTTGGCCCCTTCAAACCATAAAGGATGGAGAGGTTTCCCGAGATCATGTTGATGATGCTCATGGGGATATAGAACGGGGATATGCGCCGATGCCCCTTATTAATCAACTGCCGGGTTGTCTCCTCGATGGTGTGGACGCCACCGATTCCCGATCCAATGTAAACTCCAATCCGCTCGGCGTTCGCCTCGGTCACCGTAAAGCCGGCGTCCTTGATCGCTTCGACACCCGCCGCCATGCCGAGCTGAATGAAGCGATCCATCTTGCGCGCTTCCTTTTCGGACAGGAACAGCGCGGGGTCAAACCCCCGCACCTCCCCTGCTATCGTCGACGGGAACCCGGTCGCGTCAAATTGCGTAACAAGCCCGATACCGCTTTCCCCGGCAGTAATGCGCCGCCAATTATCAGCAACGTTAAGACCAAGAGGCGTGATGGCCCCGAGTCCGGTAATTACAACTCGCCTCTTGCTCAAGAGAGTCTCCCTAGACGTTCGCGCCGGGTGTTTTCCGTGCGCAAAATTTGCTGTGGACTGATTAGTTGGCGGCGTGCGATGTGATGTAATCGACCGCCTGCTTGACGGTGGTTATCTTTTCGGCCTCGTCATCGGATATCTCGCAGTCGAATTCCTCTTCGAGGGCCATGACAAGTTCCACGGTATCCAGGGAATCCGCGCCCAGGTCGTCCACAAAGGAGGCGTCCGTGGATACCTCGCTCTCGTTAACGCCCAGCTGTTCGACCACGATCTTCTTTACTCGCTCTTCGATGCTGCTCATTTATCTTTCCTCCAGGAATCGTTAGTAAGTCTCTGCGGCGGCGGCATAGTTAACACATCCCGCCTAGCTAAGTCTACTTTAAGAGTTAATTCATATACATTCCGCCATTGATGTGCAAGGTTGTGCCTGTGATGTAGGAGGCCTCGGGGGAGGCCAAAAAAGCCACGGCATTGCCGACATCCTCAGCTTTTCCCAGCCGGGCAAGGGGGATCTGCGCGAGAAGGCTCTGGCGCTGTTC
>JAJYQN010000005.1 GCA_021794595.1 Pseudomonadota bacterium | reverse complement strand
GCGGTCGGCCATCTTGATCCGATTTTTCGGAGCTTGGCACCGGGGCCCCAAGCCGTCCCCTTGACCCCTGGGACCACCGCCGAGAGCGGTACGGCGGTGTCCGGATACCTGCACTGCGGCCCCCATGGCGCCGGACATTTCGTGAAGATGGTTCACAACGGGATCGAGTATGGGCTCATGGCCGCTTATGCCGAAGGGCTCAATATCCTAAAGCGCGCCGATATCGGCGCTGCCGATAGGCCGCAGGATGCGGAAACGGCGCCCTTGCGTCACCCGGAGCATTTCCAGTACCAGATTGATGTCGCGGCGGTCGCCGAGCTCTGGCGGCGCGGCAGCGTGGTGAGCTCCTGGCTCTTGGATCTCACGGCCGCGGCCCTCCAGGAGAAGCCGGATCTGGCGGGATTTGCCGGACGGGTGGCGGATTCGGGTGAAGGGCGGTGGACGGTGCAGGCGGCCGTGGACGAAGGGGTGCCGGCGCCAGTCATCACCGCAGCCCTTTATGCTCGCTTCAATTCTCAAGGCCAGGGCGATTTTGCCGACCGGGTCCTGGCCGCCATGCGCTATGGCTTCGGCGGGCACGTCGAGAAATAGCCGGAGCGAACGGATTTCGCTCGTGTCCGATCCGGGAGAAGAGAAGGCGCGTCGCCTGGGGCCGAAGGGTGCGGAGAGGTTTTCGCGGAGCCGGGAGCGGGCGGGGCTTGCGTTCAAGAGCCGGCCCCGCTAGGGTCTCGGCTAGGCTCTTTTAGGGGGCCTGCTTAATACATGTTCGAGGAAGCAGGGTCATTGGATGGGCCCGCAATCGCGTACTGGCTAGGAGGAGGCCGCCTTGGATCATTCATCAGAAGCATCAAGCCACGCTGGGCAGTCCCCCTTGAGGGGCGACGAAATTTCGAAACTTACCGATCTTCCGCAATGGCGCGCCCTGGAGGCGCACTACCAGGCCATCAAGGATCTCACGCTGCGCAGCTTGTTCGAGGGTGATCCTGGCCGCGCTGCCCGGTTCACCGCCCAAGGGGCGGGTTTATTTTTTGATTATTCGAAGAACCGCATGACGGCGGAAACCCTGCGGCTTTTGCTCGACCTTGCCCGCGTTCGCGGTGTTGAAAAACGGCGCGACGCGATGTTTCGCGGTGAGCGCGTCAACGACACGGAAGGGCGTCCGGCCCTCCATGTTGCCTTGCGCGCCCCGAAGGGCCACAAGATAGAGGTGGACGGACAGGATGTGGTCGGGGATGTCCACGAGGTCCTAGCGCGCATGGCGGTGTTTGCAGATCGCGTGCGCAGCGGGGCCTGGACCGGTTTTACCGGCAAGCGCATCCGTACGGTGATCAATATCGGTATCGGCGGCTCCTACCTGGGGCCCGAGATGGCGTATCAGGCGCTGAGGCCGTTCGCGAGCCCGCTTTTGAGTGTGCGCTTCATCGCCAATGTGGACGGCGAGGAGTTCCGGGCGGCCACGGACGGCCTTGATCCGGCGGAGACGCTCTTCATCATCTGCTCAAAGACCTTCACGACCCAGGAGACTATGATCAATGCCCGGACGGCGCGCCAGTGGTGTGTCGGGGCACTCGGGAGTGATGCGGTGGCATCGCATTTCGTGGCGGTGTCCACCAATAGCGCGGAGGTCGCGCGTTTTGGCATCGATCCGGACCATATGTTCGTGTTTTGGGATTGGGTCGGGGGCCGCTATTCCTTGGGATCGGCGGTCGGTCTCTCCACTATGATCGCCATCGGGCCCGAGCATTTCTCGGAGATGCTGGCTGGTTTCCGGGCTATGGATGAGCATTTCTGTCAAGCGCCCCCGGAATCGAACCTACCGATTCTCATGGGTCTATTGACGGTGTGGCACAACAATTTTTTTCGGGCCGAGACTCAAGCCATTTTGCCTTACTCCAAAGCGTTGGCCCGTTTACCGGCCTATTTGGAGCAATTGCAGATGGAGAGCAACGGCAAGCACGTGGATATGGCGGGGCGTCCCGTGACCTATCAGACAGGGCCTATCATTTGGGGCGAGCCGGGGGTCGATGCCCAGCATTCGTTTTATCAGCTATTCCATCAGGGAACGAAGCTCGTACCCTGCGATTTGATCGGCTTCTGTCGTTCCGACGCCAAGCTGCCCGTTCACCACGATTTGTTGATAGTCAACCTGTTTGCGCAGGCCGAGGCACTGGCCTTCGGGCAGTCGGCTGCTACCCTGGCGCAAGAGGGCGTCCCGCCTGCGCAAATTCCGTTTCGGGTGTGCGAAGGTAACCGCCCCAGTAATGTCATTTTGGGCGAGCGCCTGACCCCCTATAGTCTGGGTGCGCTGATAGCGCTTTACGAGCACAGCGTATTTACTCAAGGCGTCGTCTGGGGTATCGACTCCTTCGATCAGTGGGGTGTTGAGCTCGGGAAGGTGTTGGCGCGTCGCATTAGCACCGAGATCCAAGACCCAGATGCCGTGGCCTCCCATGACAGCTCGACGCAGGCCCTGATTGCCCAGTATCGATTGTGGCGCAGCCCGAAAGGGGAGGTCTAGGATGTTGATGAACGAGCCGGCCGAAAGGATCAAGGGATTTTTGGCGATGGTGTCTCAGGATAAGGATGAGGGCCTGGCCTAGGGGCCACTATAGTCATTAGGGAAAGCCGATCGGTTCCCTTCATGGATGCCCTATCGAGCAGGATTCGCGCTCTCACTGAGGAGTTTTTGCGGCATGGATCAAGCGCCCCGTTTTGTTAGTCAACTGACCCGCAGTACGCTCGCTTTGATTCTTGCCGGAGGACGAGGGTCTCGGCTCAAACACCTGACCCTGTGGCGCGCCAAGCCGGCCGTCCCGTTCGGGGGCAAGTTTCGGGTCATCGATTTTCCGTTGTCGAACTGCGTGAATTCGGGGATACGCCGGATCGGCGTGCTTACCCAATATAAGGCCCACTCCTTGATTCATCATATCCAAAAGGGATGGGGGTCCCTGCGCGGGGAGTTCGGCGAGTTCGTGGAATTGTTGCCGGCGCAGCAACGTATCGAGTCCTCCTGGTACGCGGGGACCGCGGACGCGGTCTATCAAAATCTCGACATCCTCCGCAACCATGGGCCCGAATATGTCCTGATCCTCGCTGGCGATCATGTCTATAAAATGGACTACGGCCCTATGATTGCCTTTCATGTCAAAAGAGGGGCGGATCTGACCGTAGGTTGCGTCAAGGTCCCGGTCGCGCGCGCGACCGAGTTCGGGGTGATGGCGACCGATGACGAGGCCCGCGTGGTGCGGTTTAGCGAGAAACCCGAGCACCCCGAACCCACGACCCCAGGCGGCGACACAGCGCTGGCCTCGATGGGCATTTACGTGTTCACTGCCCGCTTCCTTTATGAGCAGCTGATCGAAGACGCCGATCGGAGGGAGTCGCGGCACGATTTTGGCCACGACATCATTCCCCGCGCCATGGATCAATATCGAGTCATGGCCTATGCCTTCGCGAACAATGAGACGGGTGGCGGGAACCTCGGCAATCAGGCCGCCTATTGGCGCGACATCGGGACTCTCGATGCCTATTGGGAGGCCAATATGGAGTTGATCGGTGTGACCCCGGAGCTGAATCTCTACGACACGTCGTGGCCCATTTGGACCTTTCAAGAGCAGCATCCGCCGGCTAAGTTCATCTTTGATGAAGAGGATGGGCGCCGGGGCATGGCGTTGGATTCGATGGTCTCTGGCGGTTGTGTCATTTCCGGGGCTACTATCCGCCATTCCCTACTTTTTTCCGCTGTGACCGTCCATTCCTACGCCCATGTGGTCGATTCCGTAGTGATGGGAAACGTCGATATCGGGCGCCATTGTCGGATTCGCCGAGCCATTATCGACAAGGGCTGCAAAATACCGGCGGAGACCGTGATCGGCTGGGATCTGGAGGAAGACGGAAAGAGGTATCACGTGACTCCGAGCGGCATCGTTGTGGTGACGCCGGAGATGTTGGGTCAGGACCTCCATCATGCCCGATAGGAACCGCTTGAATCTGGTTTTGTGCTGGCACATGCACCAGCCACAGTACCAAACCGTCGGTGATGGTCGCTATTGGCAGCCATGGGTCTATCTGCACGCCATAAAGGATTATGTCGATATGGCGGCGCACATCGAGTCGATCCCGCTCGCGCGCGCGGTGGTCAATTTCTCGCCCGTTTTACTTGACCAACTGGCGGATTATGTCGACCAGATGCACGGCTTCTTGACGGCCGGAAGACCTTTGAGGGATCCGTTGTTGGGGGCGCTTGTAGGCCAGTATCCGGACTCCGGGCCGGCGCGTGTGGAGCTCATGCGCGCCTGTCTGCGTGCCCATAAGACTCGTATGATAGAGAGGTTTCCGATTTATCAAAATCTGGCCGATATGGCGGAGTCCGTGGATCGGGACCCGAACTACGGTGACTATTTGAACGACCAGTATCTGATGGATCTGACCGTCTGGTATCACCTGGCGTGGCTTGGCGAAACAATCCGGCGTACCGATAGCCGGGTGGAGCGGTTCATGGACCAAGGACGGGGCTTTGACGAGTCCAGCGGCCGCGACCTCCTAGCGATTATCAGCGAGCTTGTGGCGGGGATCATACCGCGGTACCGGGAGCTGGCCTTGCAGGGGCGGATCGAATTGTCCTTCACTCCTTATTCGCACCCCATTATTCCGCTCTTGCTGGATTTCTCAGCGGCGCGCGAGGCACAGCCCGACGCGCCGCTACCGGCAGCGGGCGGCTACCCCGGCGGGCCGGATCGGGCGCGTCGTCAAATTCAGGAAGGAGAAGATGTCTTTGCCCGCCATTTCGGATTTCGTCCAAAGGGTTGTTGGCCATCGGAAGGTGCTTTGAGCGCCGAGACGCTCGGGCTTTTTGAGGCCGCCGACATCCGCTGGACGGCCAGTGGAGAACGCGTCTTGCGTCACACTATGGAGGCGCAGAGGGGGGAGTGGACCGAGGCCGGGCGCCACCGGGCCTACCAGGTTCCGGGGCAGCGGCTGAAGTGCTTTTTTCGGGACGACGGGCTTTCTGATCTCATCGGTTTTTCCTACGCCGATTGGCACGCAGATGATGCGATCGGGAACTTGATAGAACATCTTGATAATATCGCGCTCGCCACTGACAACAGTCCTGAGACGGTCGTTTCTATCATAATGGACGGAGAAAACGCCTGGGAGTACTACCCGGAGAACGGGTATTATTTCCTGCGGGCGCTCTACGATCGGTTGGCGCGCCACCCGGGTATTCGGCTGACTACGTTTTCTGAATACCTTGAGGAGGGACATGAGACCTTAGCCTTGCCACGTCTCGTCGCCGGGAGTTGGGTCAATGGGACCCTGGCCACCTGGATCGGCCAAGGCGATAAAAACCGGGCGTGGGATATCTTGGTGGAGGCCAAACTTGTCTTCGATCGGGTGGTGGCGAGCGGACGGTTGTCTGAGGAGCAACGACTCCTGGCCGAGCGCGCTTTGGCTATTTGCGAGGGATCCGACTGGTGCTGGTGGTTCGGTGACCATAATCCGGCCGATGCCGTGGCCCAGTTTGAGCGGCTTTATCGAACGCACGTCATGAATCTTTATGCCGTTCTCGGCGAGACCGCACCGCTTTCCGTGCGCGAGCCGTTTGTGCGGGCGGGGGTCGGAGAGCCTGCGCGTGGCGGAGTTATGCGTTCGTCTGGGGCCTTATGAGCGGTTTGGCCCCAAGCGGCACCCCGGTTTTCGATCGTCGCTGTTTCGGCGTTTTGCTCCACCCGAGTTCCTTGCCAGGGACTGCCCGGCAAGGAGACTTAGGGGATGATGCCCGCCGCTTCGTCGATATCTTGGTTCAATCCGGCGCCACGGTGTGGCAGGTCTTGCCGCTCGGGCCCCCGGGCGGCGGGTCTCCTTACAATAGCCGCTCGGCCCACGCGGGCGATCAGGCGCTCATCAGCTTGGCCGATATCGCCCGTAAAGGCTGGCTTACCGCAGATCAAGTGCTGCGAGGCGTACGAGAGCGGGGGCGTGAAGCGGCCCTGCGCCAGGCGTATAGCCATTTTCTAGGCGCTGGCGCGGCGCGCGACCGGAGCGCGTTCGATGACTTCAAGGTCCGGCATGCGGCCTGGCTTCCGGATTATGCCCTCTATCAGTGCCTGAAGGCGGAGTACCACGACACCCCCTGGTGGGAGTGGCCGAGGGCGTTACGCTTGCGCGAGCCGGCGGCGCTTTCTGACGTGCGTGAGACCGGCGATTACGACTATTACAGTTTCGAGCAGTATGTCTTTTTTGATCAATGGCTGGCCCTTAGGGCCTATGCCCGCGCGCGGGGACTGCGATTTTTCGGAGACATGCCGATATTCGTGGCCGAAGATAGCGCCGATGTGTGGGCACATGCGGATCTTTTTGTCTTAGATGGTGCGGGGCGTCCGGAGATCGTGACCGGCGTGCCGCCTGATTACTTCGCAGCCAACGGACAGCGGTGGGGTAATCCCCACTATCGCTGGCAACGGATGGCGGCGGACGGCTTTGCGTGGTGGCGCGATAGGGTTCGTACCCAGCGCGAGCTCTTCGACTGGATTCGAATCGACCATTTCCGCGGATTCGAGTCGGCCTGGGCCATTCCGTTTTCTGAGGAGACCGCGGTAGCCGGCGAGTGGATGCCGGTTCCAGGCGATGCCCTGTTGTCGGCCTTGCAGCAGGAGTTCGGGGATTTGCCACTCATAGCCGAAGACCTCGGACTTATCACCGAAGCCGTGTATGCCTTACGGGACCGCTACGGCCTACCCGGCATGAGGGTTTTGCAGTTCGCTTTCGACGGGGACGCGGGTAACCCCCACCTTCCGCATAACTATAGTCCGAATAGCGTAGCCTACACGGGCACTCACGACAACGACACGACGTGCGGTTGGTATGCGGGGCTGACCGAGCCGGAACGTGCCCGCGTGCATGAGTACCTAGGTCCCTTTTACGAAGCGCTGCCCTGGCCCTTCATACGGGCGACGCTCGCCTCGGTTGCGTGCCTCGCGGTCATTCCCTGGCAGGACGCGCTTGGTCTCGGTGGGGACGCGCGCATGAATACCCCGGGGACGTCCGAGGGCAATTGGGGGTTCAGATTCCATTGGGAGGACGTGCCCGCCGATCTTCCGGTGCGTCTTAGGGCCCTAGCGGCGCTATACGGACGCACCGCGGTTTAGTGCCCTTACGATGTACAGTGGCCTCTTGAGGCGCTGGCTAGAGGTTTTCGGATCCCGGACCACAACCGCAGCCCCTGGCGCTTAAGCGCGGGTGAGGGACGCCGCGGTCGCAGCTTTGCCCCTACAGCCACACGAGGCATCCCATTTCAAAGCGGTGGGCGAGCAAGGTGTGGTAGGGGTACATGCGCACGCGGTAGCTCTGTAGGCCCGGCGTCAGGGGTCTATGGTTGAGTGTAAAAAGCAGATCGCCC
>JAJYQN010000085.1 GCA_021794595.1 Pseudomonadota bacterium | reverse complement strand
CGGCAGGCGGGTGGGGCGAGGCCATGAAGGGCATCATCCTGGCCGGCGGGTCGGGGACGCGCCTCTACCCCGTCACCCAGGTGATCTCGAAGCAACTCCTCCCGGTCTACGACAAGCCCATGATCTACTATCCCTTGTCGACCCTGATGCTGGCCGGTATCCGCGAGATCTTGGTGATCTCGACCCCGCACGACACGCCGCGCTTCAGTGAGCTTCTCGGCGACGGCTCGCAGTGGGGATTGACCATCCAGTATGCGACGCAGGCGGAGCCCAAGGGCATTGCCGAGGCCTTTATCATCGGGGCGGATTTCACAGGGCGCGACCCTTGCGCCCTGATCCTGGGCGACAATATCTTCTATGGGCATGATCTGGCCCATAGACTCCAGGCCCGCACCGATCATACGAAGGGCGCGGCAATTCTTGCCTACCCGGTTCATGACCCCGAGCGCTATGGTGTGGTCGAGTTTGGTCCTGACCGCAAGGCCGTATCCCTGGAGGAAAAGCCCCGTAACCCAAAATCCCGCTATGCGATCACAGGGCTCTACTTCTACGACAATCGCGTCACGGACATTGTGCGCGATCTGAGACCTTCAGCGAGGGGTGAACTGGAGATCACGGATGTCAATAAGCAATACCTTAAAGACGATCAGCTGGAGGTCATGGTGATGGGCCGCGGCATGGCATGGCTCGATACCGGCACACACGAGTCTTTACTCGAGGCCGGCCAATTCATCGCCACCATCGAGCGTCGTCAGGGCCTCAAGGTGGCCTGCCCCGAGGAGATCGCCTATCGTATGCGGTATATCGATGGCGCCCAGCTTGAGGCGCTTGCGCAGCCGCTCGAGAAGAACGGTTATGGGCAGTATCTTTTAGGCTTGCTCCGGGAGCCTCTGATCTCATGAAGGTGATTGAGACGGCGTTACCAGATGTGTTATGGCTCGAGCCGCGAGTCTTCGAAGACGGGCGAGGTTATTTCTTTGAAAGCTACAACAAGAAGATCCTGAAAGACTTAGGCATCGACTATGAGTTCGTACAGGACAACCACTCACGGTCCAAGAAGGGCGTCCTGAGGGGCCTTCATTACCAGATACAGCAAGCCCAGGGTAAGCTTGTCCGCGTCATTGAGGGTGAGGTATTCGATGTGGCGGTGGACATCCGTAAGAGCTCACCCACATTCGGTAAATGGGCGGGCTTTAATCTTTCGGCGAGCAACAAGCGAATCGCGTGGATTCCACCGGGTTTCGCGCATGGCTTCCTGGTGCTTTCGGAAACCGCCGAGCTCCTTTATAAGGCGACGGATTACTGGGCGTCCAAGCACGAGCGCTGCATCCGCTGGGATGACCCTGAGATTCGGATAGAATGGCCCCTAACGATGGCCCCGGTTATGTCCGATAAGGACAGGGCGGGTGTATCTTTCCAGGAGGCGCCTGTTTATGAATAGGCGCTGGTCTGCCACCCCCGCATCTGGTCGTCGCCATAACCCACGGAGCGCGCCCGTACCGCATACCTTCGAGAATGTCGGTTCGGGAGGTTCGGGGAGCATCGGGCCCGTCGGGTCTGAAGACAGTGCGCCCGTATGAATGAGTTGCGGGGAAACGGAGGTAGGTGGTACGGTCGACAAAAGCATAATTGGGACGGCAAGCGGTTTGCGCCCATTATTTCCCCTTTTGGGGCGTATATCTTCCTATCTGGACACCCATCTTGCGGAGGTTTGGCGTGAAGATAAGTCTCGCCTCCGTCGGCCGGTTGTTGGCGCAGTTAGGGCTCACCTGCCAGAAACCTCTGTACCGGGCCTATCAGCAGAACCGGACCCTGGTCGAGGCGTGGTTGCAGACCGAATACCCGAAGATCTGTGCCCAAGCGAAGCGCATAGGGGCCGAGATCTTCTTCGAGGATGAGTGGGGAGTCCGTTCGGGCTTTAACAGCGGCACCACCGACCTGGGCCCCGAAAGGACAGACTCCCCCCTTTGTGCGGGTCACCGGACCGCGCTTTAGTCTGAACATGATCTCAGCGATCAGTCCCTGGGGCACGTTGCGCTTCATAGTCGTGCGGGGGGCTCGGATTTTTATAACCTTCTTAAAGCGCTTGCTGGCGGGCCTGGGCCACCTCATGCAAATAGGCTGAAGCGGGAAACAAACTTTTCGTCGATTTAGGGGGCGTCTTTTTCGGGAAGATCGCAAGCAATCACTGAAGGCAGCCCGCTCGACCAACGATAAGGAGTGCTTCCCCGAACGGGTTGCTATCGTGTATTTCGGTCAAAAGGGCGGGGTGCCTATTCGGCCATCGTGAATTTAGATAAGAAGGGTGACAGAATCATTACGAGTTAACGTCGATATGGACCCACGCCGTCGTCCCTGCTTTGATCGGGCTCGTTGGGAAATGGCGACGGGGCTATGATTTAAAAGCGATGAACGCTAAGGCCTCTGCCGGTCGCCATCGTAAGCGGGAAGAAGTTTATCGGCGAGGTAAATAGTGCGAGGATACGTATGAGAGACAGCGATCTGTCCTGCATTCAGGCCCGTAGCAGCTCTGCGGAATATGCTCGTGTCCGCGAGGGCTGGAGAGGATGCGCTGATTCGGGTCTGGCGCGGTCAATGTCGAGACCGCCTCATATCCCAGATGGCGACCGCGAACTCCTCTGGCGCATGACATGTTAGCCAAAAAGGCGTACTTCCCTAATACCACTTAATACGGTGCTTATGTCCCTACGGTCTATTATTCAACGTTTCGCCCGGAGAGCATACAAAGCGATGCCGGTGCCCGAATCTGTGAAGCTTACGCTGGTGCGCATTGTCTATTGGGTTGCCGGCCCAGTTTTCATTGGAACTGGTCATTACGACACATGGAGGTCCGCATTGGTATTCGGAAAAACGCAGGACATTACGTTCCCTGTAGATTTACATCATGCAGAAAAGTTGATGGTCATTCTTGTGCCGGAACACAATACGATCAGCGGCGGTATCTATTCCATGATGTCTATCGCGAACCAGATGTACCGGCTTCGGAGGACTCACGGATACGAGGTGCTAGTCATGACGCGTCCGAATCGGTTGAATATCACATATTACAGGAACACACACTTCCGTAATGCAGAAAACGTTTACCGGTTCGAGCAGATTCTCTTATGTGAAGGCGCGCAGGATATTTACCTGCATATCCCCGAGTATGCGGCTGCCTCTTTCATGGAGGAAATCTCATATGCAGAACGTGAATACCTAAAAAGCCGTAAGAAGCTTCATGTAAACATACTAAACCAAAACGTCGAGCTTATGCCTGAAAAAGCGCGCTTCTCGGAATTACGCAAGCTCTGCCGAGGCAATATAAGTCAATCGGTTGCCCATCACGCATATTTTACTCAGGCTATAGCAAACCTCTATGACCTGAAGACGATTCTCTTACCAGCCTATACCGACCTAAGCCTTTATCCGCCAATGAGCTTCGAAAAAAAGGAAAAGTTGATTATCTATTCCCCAGACGAAGCCACTTACAAGGCCGCCTGTCTGAGGCGGATAGCGAAGGAATTCCCGGACTTCCAGCTGATTGAAATACAGGGCGTCACATTTGATCGCTTCATGGATTACGCGACACGATGCCTGTTTTCTATAACTTTTGGGGAGGGATTTGACGGTTACTTGACGCAACCCACTCTACAAGGTGGCGTTGGATTTGCAGTCTATAATGACAAATTCTTCCCGTCGCCAGAATTCAAAAAATACGCTAATATATTTCAAGATGGCGCAGAAATGGTAGCGTGCATTTGCGATCGCATGAAATACCTATTGGCAGACCGTGCAGCTTATGAGCAGGTGAGTGAAGAATTCATAGATGCACACAACCAGCTTTATGATTACTATGAATATGTAAAAAAGATAGAGTATCTCGCCCTAAAGAGATTCGAAATATTGCCAGAGGCGGAACGGGAAATAGCATGACGGAACCCATACTGCGCATTTTGGTTTCAGGACCGGGGCTCATTGGTAAGGTACACGCGAAACTTATACAGGCGCGCGCGGACTGTACGGTGGCTGCGATAGTGTCGCGCCGTAGCGAGGCAAGTACCGCCTTCGCCGCGGACCTCGGGGTACCTTTTTTCACGGATATTAATGAAGCACTCGAAGCGGAGCGTGTAGACGCGGCAATTATTAGCTCACCCAACGCATGTCATTATACGCAGGCCATGGCCTGTATAAGAAAACAAATCCCGACCCTTATTGAAAAACCGATAACACCTGACATACAAGAGGCAAAATCGATCGTGGATTCGGCGGAACGCGCCGACGTCCCGGTTTTAGTTGGGGACCATAGAATGTACAATCCGCTTCTGGAGCAAGCGCGGCAGTTCCTCGGCTCGCCTATGTTTGGGAAGCTGGTTGCTGTGCAGGGAGCGGCGCTGTTCTATAAGCCAGCGCATTATTTTCGCGAAGGACCTTGGCGAGCGCATGCAGGAGGTGGCCCAATTCTCATTAATCTTATCCATGAGGTCGGTGTTATGCGCTATCTGTGCGGCGCCATTGAAAGCGTATTTGCCGTAGATAGTCGAAATTCGCGGGGCTTTGAGGTTGAAGATACTGTGGCGCTAACGTTCGTCTTTGCAAATGGAGCGCTTGGATCGTTTCTGCTTTCTGATACCGCTGCTAGCAGCAAAAGCTGGGAAATGACGACAGGCGAAAACTCGGCATATCCCCACTTCCCTAAGGAAAATTGCTATCATTTTGCGGGGACAAATGGTTCCCTTGATTTCCCCACCTTGCGCACTCGACACTACCCGACGGGAACGGATCCATCTTGGTGGAGGCCGTTCAAAGTACAGGAGCTTAAGGGGGACAGAGCGAAGCCATTGGAGCGACAAATTGCACACTTTGTTGATGTGGCGCGAGGACGAACGTTACCAAAGGTTTCGGCGCGGGACGGATACCGAAATATGAAAGTGTTGGATGCGATTAGATTGTCTATAAGTACGCGGCACGCTGTTCGACTTGACGCTACCGATTATTAATCGGTTAGGATGCAGTTGCGATGAGAG
The DNA here is from genome assembly GCA_021794595.1 of Pseudomonadota bacterium. Lineage (GTDB taxonomy): Bacteria > Pseudomonadota > Gammaproteobacteria > Acidiferrobacterales > Acidiferrobacteraceae > Acidiferrobacter. The sequence goes on along the minus strand of JAJYQN010000085.1, from coordinate 2,404 downwards.
TGCTTCTTCTTGATACGGCATTTGCAGCGGCTCCTTTATATGATGCTCTGACTGCGCAAGGGCATGATGTCTGGACAGTTGGAAATAGGCCGGCAGATGTCCTGGCAAAAAAGGCGGGGATCCGGTGGATCTATGAAGATTATAGCAAGCAGAAGGAGATAGCCGCGCATGCGCGGCGGCTTAGCATTGAGCGCGCCGTGCCCGGCTGCACTGATGTCTCTATGGAAACACATGTGGCTCTTGCGCTGGCACCGTTATTGACGGATTCGCTCTATGTAAACCGCTGTTTGACCAATAAGGCCGAGTTTCGGGCTCTGTGCGTTGCGCTTGATCTCGCTGCGCCAAAGGTGCTGTCTCCAAGAGACTTTCCGATGCAAGGGCGATTCATTTGCAAGCCGGTGGACGGGTTCAGTGGGCGTGGTATTACGATTTTTGACGGCAATGATAATGAGGCTATCGCGTCCGCGTGGGCTACTGCGATAGCGGAGAGTCCTAGCGCTACTGCTTTGATTGAGACGTGTGTTTCAGGAGATCTATACAGCTGTAGCGCGTTTATCGAAGGTCATCGGGTTCGGAGCGCATTTTATGTGCGGGAAGGGGCTTCATGTCACCCTTTCGCAGTTGATACCAGCTACATTGTGTCGGATTTCCCCTCTGATGCGGCCCGCATCCTGGAAGAGGCCCTTAGGAAAATATCTGTCGCGTTAGGTCTTAGGGCTGGCCTTCTTCACATCCAATTCATTTTGGAGGATGGGCAACCTTTTATCATCGAAGCGGCGAGACGTTGCCCCGGCGATCTTTACGGCCTTCTGGTCGAGTATAGTAGTGGGTTTCCCTACGCGGCGGAATACGCGTCTTATTTTCTTGGGTTGCGGAGCGCAAGGCCAATTATGCAAAGACGTTTCGTTCTCCGTCACACGGTCGCATCCGTCTCTGGTGTGATCTACGGTGGCCTTAGGTTGGGCATCCCGTTAGTGGTTCGTGCGTTTATTCCGCTTCAGGTTACCGGACAGGAGCTCACAGCGAGGCAGGGTACACGCGCCGGGGTTTTGTTCTGTGAGTTCGAGTCCTATCATCAATTGCAATGCGCTTATGATGAGTTTTTGGCGCGGCGTGTTTACGAGTTGTCTTGAGAGGCGGTTATGGCTAGAACACTATATGTTACTGAACCCTTGCTCCCGAACCTTACGGAACTTCAAGAACTGCTCGAGCAAATTTGGCAAACAAAGATACTTACAAACGGCGGCCCGCTGCATCAAAAGCTTGAGCGCGAGCTACAAAAGCGTGTCGGCGTGCCAACAGTTAAGCTTTTTAATAATGGGACTATAGCTCTTATAGTGGCGTTGAAAGTAGTGGATCTTCCACTAGGCAGCGAGGTTATTACGACTCCACTCACCTTCGCTGCGACCGCACATGCAATTTCGTGGAACGGGCTTATGCCGATTTTCGTTGATGTTTCTCCGGGTACACTGACGATTGATCCCGCATCTGTTGAGAGGGCGATTACCGAGAGAACAAGCGCGATACTGGCAGTTCATGTTTACGGTACGGTCTGTGATGTCGAGGCATTGAAGTGCATTGCGGATAGGCACAATTTACGGCTGATCTATGACGCGGCGCATGCGTTTGGGGTTACTGTAAACGGTGAATCTATTGCGGCATTCGGCGATGTATCAGTGTTTTCTTTCCACGCGACAAAGCTCTTTAATACGCTGGAGGGCGGGTTAATCGCGACTCCGCGGAATGATGATGGGGAAGCAATTGAAAACCTGAGAAATTTCGGCATCAAGAACGAAGAAGAAGTGGTGTGCGTGGGAATTAACGGTAAGCTCAACGAAGTTCAAGCAGCGGTCGGCCTCTTAAATCTACCTCGAGTGGATGGAGAGCGGGAGCGGCGTGCTCTTCTGCGGGCGAAGTATGACGAGATGATGGGATTGCTTCCCGGGATTGCGCTACAGAAGAAACAGCCCGGTGTAGTGAACTCTGAGCAATACTACCGAATTGTTGTCGACGCAGAGGTCTTTGGGCGGTCGCGAAATGACCTCTATGATGCTCTGAAAGATCGTGGCATATTTGCACGTAAATATTTTCATCCGATATGCACGGACTTTGTCCCCTATAAGGGATGGCCCATTTACACGACGCGATCTTCTCCGTACGTGGATATCGTTAAGACGCAGGTGCTTTGTCTTCCATTTCATAGCGGGGTGACGGACGAAGATGTTGCCGAGATCAGGGATGTGTTTTGGACGGGGAGGAGCGTGTAGTTGTTTTTGTGTAACTACTCGCCCCCTTAGCCATCAACACTACGAGCCGCTTGACAATATAGACACCTGACGCTACGCTTCCCCCCATGTGAGGGACATGAGGGGTGGCGTGCGATGGGGGCGTATTTCGGATCCAA
>JAJYQN010000082.1 GCA_021794595.1 Pseudomonadota bacterium | reverse complement strand
GTTCCGTCACCTGAGGCTGAATGGTCAAATCGCCATCGGCCAAGTCGCCCATCTCGTCTAGGAGCTTCAAGATCGCGTCTTGGGTCTCGCGGTTTTGATTGGCGCTTTGGCGGGCCCGGATCCGCTCATCGGCGACGAGCTTGCGACCGAGCAATAGAAGGGAGAGCAGGGACAAGGCGGCCATGCCGTAGCCGGCATACTTCTCGAGCAGGCGACGGTGAGCCAAGGCGACATAGGCGTTGACCAAGGCCCGACTTTGCGCGAGGAGTCTATTACTTTGACGGAAGATCAAGGTCCCGGCGCGCTGGGCCACGAACAGGGGCGCGGCGTCCGCCAAGATACCTTGAACGCTTTCGTTTAAGGCCTTGAAGGCCTTTTTGGCCTGCCTAAACTTCCCTTGGGTCGCTGGGGGCAGCTGGGGGGCAAGTTGGTCTTGAGTCTGGCGGAAGAGCTTGGTGTCTTCGCCGAACTCGGCCGCCGCCACGGCCGCCGAGCTCCCGCCCTCGGCAAACAGATTCACTTCCATCGTAATCCGTTGACTCAACATGCCCTGGCGGGCGGCCAAATAGATGAGCTGGCGGGACATGTGGGCCCGTATTCCCTTGGTGACGATCTCGTCCCACAGGGCGAGCAGCATAGGCGCCGTCTGGTTCACCGTGGCCACATAGTCGTGCATCATCAGCGCCGGTTCTTCCTGCTTCACGATTTCGTCGACGTGATGGCGCACCTTGATCCAGCTGCCATTCAGCTTGACGAGCGCTGGGCGGACTGCGACCGGACTCGCCGGGATACCCAGATGGCGGCTACCGTTTTGCAGGCGGTCTATGATTTTTTGGTATTCAAGGCGCGAGTGCCGCAAGTCACTAAACGCACTTTCCTCGCCCAAGGTCGCGGCCGCGGCGTCTTTCGCGATACGCTGCGAAAGCATCAAAAGCTGGTCGGACTGCTCGATGTACGTCGAATCGCGGTTCGCCTGTTCGGCATCGGACCCGAAAAGGAAGGCCACCGCGACCAGCGACACCACCATAAGCAACAGCAGCGCCGTAACGCTGGTCATGCTCCGGCCGCCGCGCGAGGCCGTTTTGGCCTTTTTGGTCTTGGCGCCCTTAGCGGGCCGCGCCTGCACCTCGATATATTGCTCACCGCTGCCCGTGGCCGTCGATGCCACTTCTTCGGTCGGCTGATCCAAAACGACCCCCTTCTTTTTGGACAGTCTCGCCACCATAAATAAAGTTCCTCGTAAACGTACCCCTGCGTCCAATGGCTTTCTCGCCGCTTTCTTACGCTGCGACGTGTTTGAAAGTCAAACTCTCAGTAAGTGAACGCAGATCAAATACGCCCCACAACGCGTTGTCCTGCATGAACGCTGTTTGCACATGCATAAGGACGGCATTGTCGAGCCCCGCGATGTCGCGCCGATCCCGCTCGGCATCGAAATGCTTCAAACCTAGGACTTCGTTAACTAGCAAACCCGTACTGAACTCGCCAACATGCATAACCAGCATGCGCACCTTATCGTCGGCCGCAATCGGCGGCTTGCCGAAATATTCGGCGAGATCAATGACCGTGAGCAGCGTGCCGCGGACATTGGCGATGCCCCTTACCCAACGCTTGGTGCCGGGAACCCGCGTCATCTCGGGTCGAACCAGAACTTCTGCTATCTGGTCAAGGGACACCAGAAGCGATAAGCCGGAAAGACGAAAACCGAGACCACTCCAAAGCGGTGCGGCCTCGGTTTGCTCCGGTAGCCCCGGGGCGCTCTTCCGCGCCCCTTCCTGCATCTTAAGGAGGAGAGCGAAGGCATTGTCCTGAGCGATATCGCTCACAACGCCCGAATCTTCTCAAGCAATACGCTTTCCACCACCGGCTTCACGATATAATCCTTCGCCCCCTGACGCAGCCCCCAAGCCTTATCGGTTTCCTGACCCTTGGTAGTGCAAATAATGATCGGAATACCCGCCGTAGCCGGACTCTTGGAGATGGTCCGGGTCGCCTCAAAACCGCTCATGCCCGGCATCACGACATCCATAAGGATGAGGTCGGGCCGCATACCCTTCAGCTTCTCTATGCCCTCTTCGCCACTACGGGCAGTCGAGATAGTGAAACCGTTGCGCGTAAGCATTTCCTGCAAAAGATGCAATTCGGTAGGGGAATCGTCGACCACGAGAATGCTTTTGATAGCCATTAATTATTCTCTCCTTGTACTGATTGCTAGGGCCCGCGGAGACGCTTGTCCGAATATTATGCGCGCGTTAATGCACATACTTGCTTATAACCTCGATGAGTTCTTCCTGGGTAAAGGGCTTATTGACATGCTCCTCCGAACCGGCGATACGGCCGCGAGCCTTGTCAAAGAGACCGTCTTTGCTCGAAAGCATAATGACCGGGATATGCTTAAAAGCTTTATTGTTTTTAATTAAAAGGCAGGTCTGATACCCATCTAGGCGCGGCATCATGATGTCGACGAAAATGATATCGGGCTTGCGGTCAGTAATGACAGACATAGCCTCAAAACCGTCCCCCGCCGTAAACACGTCGTAGCCGGCCTTCTTCAAGAGGGCCTCGGCCGTTCGTCGGATAGTATTGCTGTCATCGATTACCATAACCTTGATACTCACAAGACCCCTCATCATCGCCCATCAGGGGGACACGGCGCTCAGGTCACTCCTGCGCTTATCCGTGCACCCTTATGATTTAGTAGCATAAGTCTTAGGCAAAATCCATTTTCTAGGTCTATAGGGGGAGATTCTAACCGCTTGCGCGGTGAGATACCAACTTCACCGCTTAGCGCGCCAATCGGCCGCCCAAACGGCGATGAGCCCCGCTCTTTCCTTTCGCGACCGCAAGATGTCACTATTCGCCCTTAATACTGGATACGGGGTTAGCTATGGGCCTTCAGTCACTACATCAGGCCGTTCCACACCTGACGACGGCCCTGACCGGGCCGCTGTTGGCGATTGAAGAACGGCTTTTGCAACGACAGACCGAAATTGAGCAGTGGTTCCACGAACGGTGGCTCGCCACCCAAGCCCCGTTCTACGCCTCGGTCGATCTGCGGAATGCGGGCTTTAAGCTGGCGCCCGTCGATACCAATCTGTTTCCGGCCGGGTTCAACAATCTGAACCCGGCGTTCCATCCGCTGTGCGTGCAAGCCCTGCAGGCGGCCGTGGAACGTCTGTGCCCGACGGCCTCGCGCATCCTCCTGGTTCCGGAAAACCACACCCGTAACACCTTTTACTGGGACAATATGGGCGCGCTCGTAGCCCTGCTTGAACGCGCCGGCTACCGGGTACGGGTCGGATCGCTGCTGCCGGGCGAAGGCGCGCAGCAGGCCATCACCTTATCCAACGGGCGCACGATCCAGCTCGAGCCCATCATTCGCGAACGGGGCCGAGTCGGGGTCGAAGGTTTCAATCCCTGCTTTGTGCTGCTCAACAACGATCTTTCGGCCGGACCCCCGGAGATACTGAAGGATCTGGAGCAAGCGGTCGTGCCACCGCTCGCGCTCGGCTGGTGGAACCGGCTCAAGTCCGACCACTTCACGCAGTACCGGCGACTCGCGGTCGAGTTCGGTGAGCTCACCGACATCGACCCATGGCTCATTGACCCCCTGTTCCGCCGCTGCGGGCGCATCGATTTCCATAAGCGCGAGGGCGAGGACTGTCTGGCCGAGAATGTGGAAACCGTGCTCCAGGGGATCCGCAACAAATATCGCGAATACGGCATCACCCAAGACCCGTTCGTGATCGTAAAGGCCGATGCCGGCACCTATGGCATGGGCATCATGACCGTCCGGGATGCCGCCGAAGTCCGCCATCTGAACCGCAAACAACGCAATAAAATGGCGATCATTAAGGAAGGCCAGACGGTCCAGGAGGTCATGGTCCAGGAAGGCGTCTACACGTTCGAGACCCTGGGGCCCGACCAGGCCGTGGCGGAACCAGTCGTCTATATGGTCGATCGCTTCGTAGTCGGCGGGTTTTACCGCGTCCACAGCTCGCGCGGAATCGACGAAAATCTGAACGCCCCGGGCATGGAGTTTCGGTCGCTGGCGTTTGCCGATTCGTGCACCAACCCGGACGACAATCAGGCTCCGGACGCCGGCCCGAACCGATTTTATGCCTACGGGGTGATCGGCCGACTGGCCCTGCTCGCGGCCGCCCGCGAACTCCATGACGCCCCGAAAGGCGCGACCGTATGAGCCGACGGCTGGGCGTCATCATGGACGCGGTCTGGCACATTAAAGGCTACAAGGACACAACGGTCGGCCTGCTGCGGGAGGCGCAAAAACGGGGTTATGAGATCGACTACCTGGAGGTCGCCGATCTCGAGCTGCGTAACCAGGACCTCATGGCCTGCGCCCGGCCGCTGGAGATCCAGACCTCGGACCAAGCTTGGTATCGCCTGGGCGCGGCCCGCGAGATCGCCGTACGCGAGCTCGACGTGGTCTTGATGCGTAAAGATCCACCCTTCAATATGAATTACATCTATACGACCTATCTCCTCGAACACGCGGAACGGGCGGGCGTGCTTGTGGTCAATAAACCGTCTAGCCTGCGCGATGCCAATGAGAAGCTGTTTGCGACCTGGTTTCCGGAGTGTACGCCCCCGACGCTTGTGACGTGTCGTCAGGCGGCCCTGCGGGCCTTTCTCGAAGAGCACCAGGACATAGTCGTAAAGCCCTTGGACGGCATGGGCGGAGCCTCAATATTTCGGGTGACAAAGGACGATCCGAACCGGAACGTCATATTCGAGACGATGACCGACTACGAACAACGCTTCATGATGGCCCAACGGTACCTGCCGGCCATACGTGAGGGGGACAAACGTATTTTAATGATAGACGGACAGCCCGTGCCTTATGCCGTGGCGCGCATCCCGGCCCCCGGAGAAACGCGGGGCAACCTAGCGGCTGGCGGTCGCGCCGTGCCCCAGCCCTTAAGCGAATCCGACCGGAGAATCTGCGCCGCGGTCGGACCCACCTTGCGCGACAAGGGACTGCTGTTTGTCGGACTGGATGTTATCGGGGATGCCTTGACCGAAATCAACGTGACAAGTCCGACCGGCATGCGCGAACTCGAAGCGGCCGGCCACCGGGATATTGCCGGGCGGCTTTTTGAGGCTATCGAACAGAGGATTGGACGGTGAGCAAGCGGGCATGAGCGAGGCACGCCTTAAACCCGCGGACAGACTCGGGATTGCCCTGTTTCTGGCGGCGCTCTTCCACCTCGTCGTGATCCTCGGTCTGCGTTTTCGCCTGCCACGGGGCGCACCGAGTCATGCCCTCGACGTCACCTTGGTCCAGGCACGCAGCACGGCCAAGCCGCGCCATGCATCACGCCTGGCCCAAGTGAATGTGCAAGGCGGTGGCGGAAGCCATAAGCGGCACATGGCCCACACGCCGTTCGCGGCCACTCGGAACGGCGGAGCGAATGAGCAGCGCAAGGCCGAGCGGCACCAGACTGCAGCGAAGCGCAAGCACCTGCGCCTCCTGCACACCCTCCGGTCCCCGCTCCAAGTGACCCTGACAAAACCGACTCGGCGGCTCCATGCCGCCTTGGCTCGGGAGCTCGGTCTTACCCAACAATTTGCCGCCGAGGAGGCCCGACTCAAGGCGGAAATCCGCCGCGATTGGCGCGTGGCTCAGGCCCGGGGAACCGGCCGAGGGGGAGTCAACGCCCGGAGTTTCGCATACGCAACCTACATCGCTCGCTGGAATCACCACATGGAGCATCTCGGTAGCCGCCAATACCCCCGGCTGCTCGCCGGGCGAGCACTCACGGGATCCCTGGTGCTCGCTGTCAGCATTCGCGCCGACGGGAGCCTCGCGAGCGTCAAGGTGATCCGCGGGTCCCGCCACCCGATGCTCAATGCCGCGGCCATAGCGATGGTCCGGCACGCGGCCCCGTTCGCACCACTCCCGGCGGTCGGAAAGACACCGCTTTCTGTTCTCCCGATTATTGAGACCTGGCATTTCCGCGGCGGACGCATGGCTCGGGCCCAACCCTCGATAAGCACGGCCCCGTGACCCCGGGCTTCCCTTGAAACGACTTCGGGCATACCGGATACTAGGGCCATCGTTATCATGAGCTCCACCGAAAACGGGGACTTACCGGGGATTGCCTTAACAACCGTACCGCTCACATAAAGCCGGTTCGGCGGACCTAGAACCTCGAGCCACCCACTCATTACTGTTTCGCTGCGAGGGACACCATGAACGCGATCACATCGTTGGCCAATCAATTCTTGATCGCCATGCCCAGTCTTGGTGATCCCAACTTTTTCCGTACCGTCACCTTGATTTGTGAACACGGCGCGGAAGGGGCCATGGGTATCATCATTAACCGGCCGCTTGACTTGACGCTCGCAGATGTCTTCCAGCAGCTCGATATAGAGAGCGACGATTGTCTCGCCGCCCGCCAGTTCGTCTACCTGGGAGGACCGATCCAGAACAACCGCGGTTTCGTATTGCATGAGCCACTAGGCTCTTGGGAGTCGACTTTAGCCGTGACCGAGACCCTCGGTATCTCCACCTCACGCGACATCCTCGTGGCCATGGCCCATAACGAGGGCCCGGAGCACTCCCTACTCGCCCTAGGCTACGCCGGCTGGGCCCCCGGGCAACTGGAACAGGAGATCGCCGATAACGCGTGGTTGAGCGGGCCGGCCACATCCGAAATCCTTTTTAAAACGCCGCCTGAGGCGCGCTGGTCGGCAGCCGCCCACCTCCTGGGCGTCGATATGACCCACTTGTGCGTCGACGCCGGGCATGCGTGAAGGCATCTTCGAAACCCTAGCGCGGCCTAGGATCTGGAGTCTCGACCGGGCGCGCACAGCGGGAATCAGGCCATGTCACTGCCGCTAAGGGACGATTCGGGCGCCACGGACCTATCCGCCCGCACCTACCTTGGCTTTGACTACGGCACGAAATCCATTGGGGTCGCAGTCGGTCGACTGCCCTCAGGACGCGCCGAAGGGGCGGGAGCGGTCGCGGGACTCACGCGAGGACCGGACTGGACAGCCATAGAACGCCTCATACAGCTATGGGAACCTGACGGACTGGTTGTTGGACTCCCCCGCAACATGGACGGCAGCGATAATCCCATGACGGCCCGCAGTCTCCGCTTTGGCAGGCGTTTGGACGGCCGCTATCATCTGCCGGTATACTGGGTCGATGAACGGCTCACGACCGCCGCGGCACGCGAGCATGTCCTAGGAACGGGCGCACGCCGCACGCGGCGCAAGGCGATGCTGGATACCCTGGCGGCGGTCGCCATACTGCAGGCCTTTTTCGACGATCCCGAGAGCCGTGGATCGGTATATGCCACTACCGGGAGAAGTCACGGCCAATGATCGACGTTGAAGAAGCCCTCGCGCGCATGGCCGACGGCATAGCCCTCCTCAAAGATCAGCGCCCGGTGATGATCGGCATCCATACCGGAGGGGTATGGGTGGCAGAGCGACTGCATCGTCGGCTCGGCCTCGCCGACGCCCTGGGAACCTTGGATATCTCGTTTTATCGGGACGACTTCAGCCGCGTGGGCATGAACCCCCAGGT
>JAJYQN010000109.1 GCA_021794595.1 Pseudomonadota bacterium | reverse complement strand
ATGAGTCGGAAGATAGCGCCCAGCGTCTACGGGAATTGGTTATAAAATCCCAAAAACATGAGAACACGGCGGTTTTGGCCGCCGGGATCGCCCACGATTTTAATAATATTTTGACCGGCATTGTGGGGAGCGCAGAGCTTGCTCGTATGGCTTTGCCACCGGGGCACGCCGTACTCGCGGATATCGAAACCATTATCCAAGCCTCACAGCGAGCCGCCGAGCTCAATCGTGAGCTTCTCGATTTCGCCGGGCCCGGGAAGGGATCCTTGGAGGTGGTCTACCTAAATAGCATGGTGACGACCATGTTGGTCATTCTTCGCTCGCAAATGCAGAAGTCTATTGTCGTGCGGAAGGCGCTGCGCCCCGATGTGCCGCCCATCGAGGCTGATCCGGCGGAGATTCAGCAGATCATGTTGAATCTGTGCTTAAACGCGAGCGAAGCCATGGCGGATTCCGGCGGGATTCTGTCGATTACAACCGATTGTATGGATATCGGGGACCAGGATCGGCGGAAGTTTGCCTATGGCTGGCCCCAAATCGGGGTGCATGCCGTGTTTGAGGTGACCGATACCGGTCGAGGTATGGACGCAGTCCTTAAGGAGCGTATTTTTGAACCGTTCTTTACCACCAAGGAAGGTGCCCGCGGGATCGGTCTGAGCGTCGTCTTGAGCATAATCAAGGCCTATAGAGGTGGCATAGATATCGATACCGAACCGGGCAAGGGTACGACGGTTCGCGTAGTGCTTCCGGCGGCACCTGAACGTGAACGGCGTAGCCCCCCGGAGGTTCGTCTCAGGGCTCCGGCCAAACACCAAACGATCCTGTTTGTAGACGATGAGGAGATGTTGCGTTCGCTCGCTCAACGCGCCCTGGAACCGCTTGGTTACCGCGTGCTGGTCGCTCCCGACGGTCTAGAGGCTGTGCGGGTATTTCGGGAAAATATGGCGAGCCTCGATCTCGTCATCCTTGATCTCTCGATGCCAAGGAAGGGCGGGGAGGACGCATTCAAGGAGATGCAGGCCTTGGATGGGCGCATTCCGGTTTTATTGTGCTGTGGCTACGATGAAGGGAGCGCACAGCAAAAAACGAGCGGATCGCGGTTTGCCGGATATCTATCGAAACCGTTTGGCGTAGGAACCCTGATTGATAAGGTACGAAGCACGCTCGATAAGACAGGCCCCTAGAAATTTTCGATTTAATCAGAAATTAAGTGCTCTTGTCCGACCTACGTCCGATAATGAGGCTCGTCTGCGTTTGTACAATGGGCCCTGCGATTAAACGGATACAAACAAGATGGGGCCGGATGAGAGCCGTGGAAATGTCGGGGGGACAGGGTTCGATTGGCTCATGCAAATCGCCTATCTTGCTGGAAAGTCCCTGGACCTGGACGAGGCCCTCCCCGCGACCCTTGTGGCCATGGCCGAGCTTATCCCCGCAGAACATGTCGTAGTGTTACAGCTTGAGGACGATGTTATGGACGTGCGGGCGCGGTGGTCCCGGCCCGGTGCGGTCGCGGCCGTTGAAACCTGCGCGTTCAAACGGTCGCCGGAGTTCAGTCTGTGCGACCTCGACATCATCCATGCGCAGCCCACCGACGAAATTCCCCAACTCCCCTATCTGAAGAAAAGCAACGCATGCTCAGATAGGGGTGTGGTGGCACTGACGATCCCGCTTGCCGTGGATTACGTCTGTGTCGGGCGGCTGGACTTCGTCCGGGATGGGGCCGGCGAGACCTTTTCGCCTTGGGAGCGGCACTTCGCTCAGGCCTGTGGCCGAATACTGGCTTTGAGTCTCCGCAACGGGGCCGAATACGCGCGCGTGGCCTGGCTCGCCGAGCATGACCCCTTGACAGGCATAGGGAATCGGCGGAATTTTGATATGGCGCTCAACAGGGAGCTTGCGCGTGCCGAGCGCTACCGTCGCGATGTGTCTTTGTTGTTGATTGATTTGGATGATTTTAAAGAGGCCAATACGCACCTGGGGCTGTCCGGGGGCGATGAGATACTGCGCCGGACTGCCAAGGTACTGGCCGAACGCGCACGCAAAGGCGTCGATATTTCGTGTCGTATCGGTGGCGACGAATTTGCCATGATTCTGCCGGAAATTAGCGAGCGGTTAGCGGATGATCTCGCTATGCGCTTGGTAAAAGACGTCGCCCAGGCCACGATGTCGCTATGGCCGATGCGCTTTTCTTATAGTATATCGACCTATCCTACGACATCTGCTGAGCTTTTGCGGCGCGCCGCGGATGCGAAGCTTTTGGCGGCAAAGAGTAAGAAGGGGCGTATTGCGGTACCCGTGCGGGGTGCGGTGCAGTAGATACAAATAGCCAGTTTAGGGCAAACATGTAGGCAGCGTGATAAAAGCAAAGGGGATGTGATGACGGCACGATTAGCGAAAGCGAGTATGTCTGCAGGGACGCAGGAGTCACGGCGGCGGGAGACCGGTGCGATGCGTCGGACTCGGCAGATCCTTTTAATTGAGGATGAGAGCGTAGCGGGGCAGGCCCTGAGCCAATCCTTACAGGCCTTAGGCATGGCATGCCGATGGGTGTCGACCTTCGAAGAGGCCTTGGCAGCCTGGAAAGACGCCTCATATGATGCGGTCATAACCGACATTATGCTTGATACCGGCAAGCCTGACGGGCTTGAGCTCTTGCGCAAGATCGAGCAGGCAGGAATGCCGATGCCGGTGGTGGTGATCAGCGCCTTCGCCGATCAGACCCGAGTCAAGGAAGCCCTGAATCACGGTGCCGCCTACCTTTTAGAGAAACCGTTCTCTAGTAGCGATTTAAAGCGGGTTCTGGAGCGCCTCTGGCAGGAGCCCAAAGGTCTTATCGGGGCTCGTGAGCGGGCCTTGAATCAAGCGACGTTGACGAATAAGGAATGTGAGGTGGCGCGACTGCTCCTGAAAGGCCTGTCAACCCAGGAAATGGCAAGATTAACCGGCAATTCCGAGAAGACCCTAAAGCAGCACATTAGCACGATTTACGAAAAGTGCGGGGTCTCCAGCCGAACCGAGTTTTTCCATTACATTTTTCCTACCTGACATCGGTCCTGAGGTCGATGGCGGGTATGGGCCTAGCTGGTAAACTGACATAGACGCTCAGACAGAGCAAAAAAAGGTGAGGACTATGGGCTCATACTCGCTGCTTGGAACGATCGTCGTCATTCTCGACATTATCGCTATCATCAGCGTTCTGCTGGGGTCCGCTAGCGTTAGCCACAAGGTGATATGGATTATCGTGGTGCTCATTTTCCCGGTTGTGGGAATGATCGTCTACTATCTTGTGGGCCGTAGTTCCCGCGATGCGGCGTAAAACCTCGGGGAAATTTTCTTATTAGGAGGTGTGCATGGAAGGCAGCTCGCAATATAGATCGTCGTCTCAGGACAGTACCGGATCCAAACTGATGATGTTTGTGGGCGGAATGGCCGTGGGCTACGTGGTAGCGACCCTGTTGGCCCCAAAATCGGGCCGCGAAGTCCGCTCCTCGTTGAATGATTACGCAAAAAATACGACGGGTACCGTGTCGGGCGCGGTGCGCAACGCCGTGGGCGCCGCACGCGAAGCCACCCGTACCGTCACGCGGCGTATGGCCGATGCCATGGACCAGAGCAAGGAAAAGGCCCGTTATGCCGTAGAGGAGGCTAGCGCTAAGGCCGCCGCCGCGGCGAAGTCCGCAGAAGACATGGCCCGTGACCGGGCTCAGGGCTACCAATAGCGTAAGTCAGACCAAGGTCTGATCGCCTAGCGGACGCATCCGTCCGACAATAGGTTCACCTGACGGAAGCGCCGGAAAGCGCCCCGCGGAACCATTGAAGGAGACAGTATGGCTAGGTGCGTAGCAAGGGAGCTTGTCGAAGGAAGCGGCGTGGATGCCGAGCGTTTGGTCGATCTGTTGGTCGAGCGGGCACTGGGCGAGATGGGCAACTACTACTATTACACGTTGTTGCGGATGTATCTCGTGGGTGTGGAAGGAGACGCGCTGCGCAGGGTAATAGATGACGCCCGGGAAGAGGATCGTAACCATTTCGAGGTCTTGATTCCTCGGATCTATGAGCTCGGGGGGCGTCTGCCCGCTACCTTTACCGGGGAGCTTGGGCCTTTGGGCGGGCTGCGCAACTTGCCCGCAGAGGCCGATGTGCCGGAGATTCTGCCGGTGTTGTTGCGGTCGGCGGAGGAATCGGTCCGGGCTTATACGCATTTGTGTGGCATCACCTCGGGCAAGGACCACCGTACCTACAATATTGCGCTTGCGATCCTCCATGAGGAGATTGCCCACCAGGTTTGGTTTTTGGAGTTCCTTGGACGCGGTGTAGCGGAGCAACAGGTCCGCCATCCCCGCGCGATCTCGCCGTTCGTCACGCAATTCCTACAGTCCCAGCGCGTATCGGCATTCCAGAGCCATTCCTTTCCCGCCTAAGGTCAGATGCGGCCTCCTGCGTTTCGCTCGACAATGGTCCTACCGTTGTCGAGCGCAGGGGGTTATGCATGATGCTTCATAATCGTATCGTAAGCGCGCGCCGGTTTTTGCGACGTATAACGCCTACGGCAGTCGCGGCCATGGTTCGCTTATCGCGACGGGGCCCCCTCAGCGCCCGCACGATCGTAGTCAGGGTACGGTATCCGCGTCCATTGTACGGCGGAGTAAGGGCCATCTCGGGAACCCAGAGTCGAGCCCGGTGTCTTGCTGTGGTCGTGGAGCCGCTCGGACGGGGCCGCTAACCTCTAGATTCCCATCAAGAAGGAGCTTATTTATGAACCAAGAGCAGATGAAAGGGAAGTGGTCGCAGGTGAAGGGCGAGGCCAAGCGCCGCTGGGGCAAGCTTACCGATGACGATCTCGTGGAAGTCGAGGGGAACTACGATAAGCTTCTCGGGAAGATCCAGGAACGCCACGGCGAATCGCGGGAGAGCATCAAGAAATGGATCGATTCGCTTAACACCTGAATACGCAGTAGGATTTCCCACAACAATAATGAGAGGGCGACAACCATGATGAAAAAAGATAGCGTTTTGACCCCGAAGAGGGTCTTGTTCAGCGCAATCCTCGGAACTGTCCTGGCGCTTGGGGTCGGTTGCGCCCATACCGGGGCACAGGAGACGTCGCGTCAGTACTTCAGTGATTCGGCGATCACCTCGAAGATCAAGGCCAAATTACTGGAAGATCAGGCGCTCCAGGGGTTCCAGATCAAGGTCGATACCTATCGTGGTCATGTGATCTTGAGCGGGTTCGTGGACCGCGCAAGCCAAATTCGACAGGCGGTGCGGATAGCTCGCGGGACCCGTGGTGTGGTGAGCGTACGTAATGACCTCGTCGTGAAAAATACGACTAGCGGATAGTGTTTAAGGCCAATTGATAGGAAGCCCGAGGCCGCGTAAACGCGTCACCGTGGGACCAAGGCAATGAGCGACGAAAAGTCGCCTCGTACCGTTGGCGCGGGCGCGTGCGGCCCAAGGGCCGTCTGGCAGGCCGGCCTCGCGGTAAAGGCTTTCAGGGGGATAATAGAACGTGGTCACAAAGCGCTTTAACAGCATACTGAGAACGGCGGCAAAAATCCGTCGTGTCGTCGAACCGGAGGCATCCAGCCGCGCCTTGAGAATGTCCCGCCCATAGGAGATATGGCGCGCCTCGTCCGTGCTGTGCAGGACAGAGAGCTCGACCGCCACCGGACATACGCCCTCGGCGTGCAGGCGAATATAGCGATTCAAACGATCCGGCACCTCTTCTCCCAGTAAGATTGCGCCCCAAAAGAGGGTGGAGCGAAAGGGCAATTGTCGACCCAAGCGCGTCAAAAGCCAGTCGTATTGTTGCAGGAAGATCGTGTCCCGGAGCCCGCTGCGGGCAAAAAATTCAAGAAACATGAGGCTGTGACCGGCCTCTTCACGCAATTCGTGGAGATGGTACACGCGCGTTTCCATCGGGCCGGTATGCGCCGCTTTGGCAAGGCGCTCAAGGAACAGGCTTTCAAGCCAGACTCCCGCATCGAGGAAGCGCGCGAACTCGTAATGGGAGAGCGCGTGGCGTATATCGAGTGGGAGCGCGGCGTACTCGGGCGTTCCGTACAGCGATATCGCCGGTTCCGGCAACCAAAACGCATTGCGCGATAGGCGCTCCCAATTGACCCTGGCGATAGGGTCGCGGTAGGGCGTGCTGTGGCGTGCGAGTTGGATGGCACGTTCAGTGAAGAGAGCGCTTGGTTTCATGGGGTTCGTGTTCGCCATCGGCGCGCAGTATACCGCCCTTCCTCTAAGGGGCCTAGTGCCGTTCATATCAAAACTACCAAGAAACCTATGCGCTTTTCTTTCCACGACAAAACGAGAACGATGCCTGCCTGCCGGGGCTATGGTCGTGGGACAGGCGCGAGTGTTGCGCCGGTGCGGGGCCTGAGCCCCCGGGCCCGGGGAATGATGTGCCTCGTGTCAACGCAATTCAGACTGGAATGGGACGGAGGGGACTTAAGGCTTTGCGCTAACAAGAACGCGGCGCCTCGTTGCGGCGAATCGAAACCTAGGTTAGTCTTGGCGCCCTACAGGGGAGAGGTGTCCGAGCGGTTGAAGGAGCACGCCTGGAAAGTGTGTGTACGTCAAAAGCGTACCGAGGGTTCGAATCCCTCCCTCTCCGCCAACCCCCCTCGGTGAATAAATAAGCAAGGTCCCAAAAATGGAAGCGCTCGGAATCGGGCGGGAAGAGTCCAGGGAAGCGCGGGTTGCGCGGCTGCAATCTGGTGTCGGAATGATCTTCAGCGCATTGCCCCGCCTGCTCCTTTCGGTGGCTTCACATGAAATCGGGAAGCGAATACGGTCGCAGCGGCATCGTCCCCAACTACGCAGTTGGCGCTCGGCGGGTCTGTGCCTCTGACAGCCCTCGGGTTCACGGACGGTCCGCCGCCCCTATAGCGGTTTATGACCGAAGCCAAGGCGCTGGGTATGTATCTACCGTGGTGCCGACGGCAACGTACATTCTCCCCCGATGCAATCCCCCCTAAGGAAGGAACTCGCGGGCAAGGGGTCTGTCTACCCCCTATGCCTTTACACTAAGCGACTTGAGGTTTTATCGGAAATATTCGGTCGCGTACGACCAACCAGGGGGTTTACGATGGAAATCATGAAAAGAACAGAGGGTACCGTGTTGCTCCGCTTTCAAAAGGCGGAGATCCCCGCATTGAGTGAGGCCATCATGAAGAACGCGGAGGATTTCGCGAGCGACACGCTCAATATGGCCTATCTTCTGAAAGAACAAGTCTACCGCATGAACAACACATTTTCCCAACCACCACACGCCTTTGGTGAATAACTAAGGAGATCCCATGCGCGTTCTCATAGAAGAGCCCCAGTCGGTCACGATTGAGATGAGTTTGGCCGAAGCAGGCCACATTGCAGCCGATCTCTTGGCGAAACCCAAGCCGGCAGGCCCGGAGGCGGTGGCTGTGGCTAAAGCCTTGCGGGATGAGGGCGTATTTTTGGAGCCCACCGTCTCAAAACGTATGGAGTGGGCGGGCCCTGACGAGTAGGTGCCCGCTAGCGATCCGTGTTCCTGATGTGGATATTCAGGAGAAGAGGGCCTAGCGTGCGGCGGCGCCCGGGTTTTTATGCGTGTCGGCCGGCGCGGTGTGGGCGGTGCTCCCCTGTCCGTACTCAAACAATACATTGAACAGCAGGAAAGACCGGAATAATCGCCATGCTGGCGCTAGCGCCGCTTCACCACCCCCTGAACCGCTGCGCGGTTACAGGCGGAGCACTACGGCGCGTTTTGG
>JAJYQN010000144.1 GCA_021794595.1 Pseudomonadota bacterium | reverse complement strand
GGGGTATAAACTCATATTGTCGCCAAGTCACCGCAAACTCAGGAAAGGAGGCAAGAGAGGATCGCAAGTTATTGATTTTATGGTGGGCCGTGTTGGGATCGAACCAACGACCACCTGATTAAAAGTCTCAACATGGTCACTCATTGCATGACATTGCGCGTCATCCACCGTCATAAGTCTCTATAATCTATTGATTTCCCGCGCACCACGGAACACTGCGCGTCATCTACTTCTACCCCATCGTTACAGCGCAATTACAGCATAGTGAGCCTCGAAATGTGCAATAGCATGCACATCTTATGCTATACGAAACAACGACTTGCATTATGCTGGTTGGCTGACTATATTTGGTGTTGACGCCCGCTTACACCAGATTATGGCGCGGGATGTCATGACCGGCCCGAGTATCACGCTGGGGCGCGTGGGGCCGGTGGCGACGCAAGTCGCGGACGCGACCAGCTCACAAGAATCGCATTCTTGGTCGTGTTGTTGCTAGGCCGACAGGCAGCGGCTGCGACCCCCTGGCGCACGGTATAGTTCCCTTCGGGGAGTGCGTGTTAGGGCACCCACCGCACAATTTTCCACGCCACACACAAGGCAACTGGCGTACCTGCGAGGGTACGTCATGCTTACTACTGCACAGGACACCTCAGTCCACCTCCCGCTTCTGCGGGATATGTTTCCACATACGTTGAATCTTTCAGTTGCGGATGCCGCGCGCGTCATTGGCTGGGCGCCAGGGTCGCTACGGAACGCGATCTCCAAACACACGGCCCCATTACGGTGTACTCAAGTCGGGCGTCGCCGCATGGTTCCAGTGATTGAGGTCGCTCGCTTCCTGGATGAACGGCTCGCTGCGTCGGCTCGCGCTCACATGGGCCGCCCCCGCAAGTCCGGGGGTGCCTCATGAGAACAGCATCCCATGTCGTGCGTCCTGAGCGCATCCATAGGGGCGTTGTCATTTGCAACATCGACGACATTTTGCCGGTTGGCTGGAGCGACTGGATGGACCTTCCCAACTGGCCGGCGACTGTAGAGGAAGCGCCTCTTTGTGGTCTGGGACCAAAGCGCTGGCGGATGCTAGCCGACTACGCGCGGACCATTCAGGAGCGCGAGGTCGCCCAACAACTCGGCGAATATTCCAGCGTAGCTGAGGTTGCTGAGACCATGGGGTTGTCTCAGAAGCGCGTCACACAGATTGGGCGCGCGCTGCTCGATCGGATCGTGAGGCCGTCGCGGCAACGGCAGGTGGACATGTTTGACGGGGGTGAGTTATGAGCCGCCTGGGGAGTCTCTTGGATCGCCCAGTCGCATTTCATAGGGCGCTGGTGCCGGTGGCGGACGGGGTGCTCCCTGCGCTCATGCTGAGCCAAGCGATTTATTGGACGAACAGGACATCGAACCCCGATGGCTGGTTTTGGAAAACCCAACAGCAGTGGGAAGCGGAGACCGGCATGGGGCGGAGAGAGCAGGAGACGGCCAGGGCCCGACTGCGCGAGACGCCTTTTTGGAAAGAGAAGCGTACGGGGATTCCGGCCAGGATGTTCTTTCGGGTCGACCTCCAACAGTTGGAGGCGAGCTTGATTGGCGCGGGTGGACAATCCAGTATGGCGCAATCCGCCAAACTGGATGAGCGCAATCCGCCAAACAGGAACGGCGGAACCCGCCAAACCGGTATGGCGCCTTCGGCCATTCTATATACAGAGACTATCTCAGAGACTTCGACAGAGAGTACAGCAGAGACTACTTCGTTAGCTTCGCGCGATGAATCATCATCGCACAAAGCTGGCGACCACATTGGCAACCACGAACCCCTGCTTTCCAGGGAAGTGCTCGACAAGAAAGACATGACGCCCTCTCCTTCAACCCCGCCTGCCAATGGGGAGATTGATTCGTCTCCGATCCTGATGGAGATGCCTATCGTGGGAGGCCAGAGCCTATTCCACATCACCCAGGCGCTGCGTGATTCCCTTGCCGAGGCCTATCCCGCGCTGGATGTCGACCAATGCCTGCGCGCAGCACGGCTCTGGCTCGAAGCCAACCCCTCGCGACGCAAGACGGCCAGGGGGATGAAGCGGTTCCTGGCCGGTTGGCTTGAGCGCGACCAGAACAATGGACACAACGTCATCGCCAATCCGGATAAGCCCAGCGGGAACCTCTACGAAACCAACCGCCGCGTCGCGGAGCGGGTGGCGCAAATGGTGAAGGACGGACTGCTATGAACAGCCGTTCCCCCACGCCCGGTGCGGTAGGAGTAACCCCGGCCTTTCCGGCCGGGAAACCCCAACCCCACATCCACATGAAGGCGGGGATTGGGGGCACCCCCAGATTTGCGCTTCCTATTTATTGTGCATACAATAAGTGGCGTGGAGATCACGTTTGATCCGGCGAAAGACGCTCTCAACACCGCCAAACACGGTGTGTCCTTGGCGCTGGCGTCGGAACTGGAATGGGGTGATCTCTTGGCCCAGCCAGACACGCGCCGCGATTATGGCGAGCTGCGTATGATCGGCTATGCGCCTATCGGCGCCCGGGTGTTTTGTGTGGTCTTCACGGATCGCGGCGACCAACGCCGCATCATCAGCCTTAGAAAAGCCAATGCCAGAGAGGTAAAGCGCTATGCGAGTCAAATCTAAGTCTGGGCGGGTGTTCGAACTCCCCACGGCCAAGGAAGAATCCGCCATCCGGGCGGGAGTGGCTGCGGACCCCGACACTTATGAGCTAACGGATACCGAGTTTCGCCAACTGAAGAGAATGGGGCGGCCCCCGGCGGCTACGACCAAAGAGCGCGTGACCATGCGCCTTTCCAGGGATGTGGTGGGCAGGTTCCGCGCCACCGGGCCTGGATGGCAAACGCGTATAGACGCTGCCCTCAAGGAATGGCTTGAAACGCACCACTGAAAGCCCCGGAGTGCCCGGGGCCAGGTGGGGTTAGGCGGGTGCGCTTCCGAAATCGGAAAGGTCAATTGAGGCTAACGGCGCAGGACAAGACAGACCATGCCCCGGGGGCAATTCCCCGGGGTGAACGCCACGACATTGCTCCACTGAAACTCCGTCTCGTTTTTGAAGCGAGCCACGGTCGCCGGCGGGCTGGCAGCCGGCCAAGCCTTGGCCAGGGCGCGCCCAACGTAGCCGCCCGCGGCGGCCATTAGCGCCATGCCCAGCGCGATCCCTCCCATGATCTTCCATTCGCCGTGCCGAGCACGTGTGGCAGCCTCCTGAGCGGCCGTGGCGCCCAAGGCCGCCTTCCAGTCAGCGAGGATGGCGTCACGCTGGCCGGCGGCCGCCGCGGGCAGGCTCATCGCCGCCGCTTTGAGTGCCGCCGCGCCCTCTCCGGCGGAGTGCTTGATCACCTGGACAAGCGCCGAGCCCGCGGCCAGAGTTTTTTGCTCGATGGCCTGCCCGGCCGCCGCGGCGATGTCGGCGCCGGCAAGCTGTGCCTGTTGGAACACTTGGTCGGCGACCGCTCTGGTGGCAGACTCGATGCGGCCGGCGGCCTCGGCCGCGACCACTCCGGCCGCGGTCGCGTCCCGCACGGCCAGGGCCACCAGCCACGCGGGATCGTCTTCCCGCAAACCGTATCGAGCCGCAATCTTTGCCAATGCCGTGGCGTCGGCCCCGGCGCCTTCCAGGACCTCGGACATGAGGTCTTGGGCGGTCTCTGGTTGGGGTGGAGAACCCGCCGATGCGGGGAGCGATGGCATATCGTCGTCGTAATCACCCATGATTCACCTCCAGGGCGGCGCGGTAGAGCGGATCCACCCCGTCGGCCCATGCCGCATTGACCCAGCGCTTGATGGCCTGGCGTTCGATGATCGTCAGGTGCTGCTGGTCCTCGATCATCGCCGAGAACGGGGTCTTGATGTCCCGCATGCGGGCCGCAACCCGCTCCGTAAGCGCCGGGATAGACCCCTCCAAACCTCCGGACGCGGCCCATGCTTGTCTGGCCGCGTGCGACTCCCATGGCAGCTTCTCTTTGGGTTTCAGTCGCTCATTGCGGACCGCAATTTTGTGGTGGGCCAGCATGCACAGCTTGCTGGATTCGCTCAGTATCGCCGAGTCCTCGCCCACATCCACCAGCCAGGCGACCAGGAGCTTGTACCCCATATCCTCGATGGCGGGCGCGATGATGTCGGCTTGGCCGTCCAAGGTCTTGGAGGCCGATGCCGGGGTGTTGATGACAATGTGACTATCGCCGCCGGCGCGCTCAATCTCCGACAAGAGCGCCACGATCGCGTCTTCCGACGCGTCGGGCCGGGCCAAGTCGACGGCCAGGCACGTGGCTCCCGGGCGCCCATCAAAACGCGGAGCGACATCAAAAATGTGCTCGTCGCCCTCGACCACAGCGACCGCGCCGTATTGTCGGAGAAGCCAGTCGGCCGCCAGAGTGGCGAAGGTGCTCTTGCCGACCCCGCCTTTATCGCCGTGAACTACCAGGATAGTTTTGCTCATAAGTCACACCTCGTTAGAGTTTCAGTCTCTTGATTGATGATTCCTGGCCCGATGCTGGCGCCGCCTGGGGCGCTGGCTGCGGGGTGGTGCTCGGCCGGGCCGACGGCTGGGCCGCTTGCGGAGTCCGCTCATGCTCCGGCAGGGGGGCTTGAGCGGCTTGATAGCGGCAACTTCTCTTGACCGCCTGCCGTAACGCCGCTGGCGCGACTTGCATCTGGAGGATGCGGGCAATGTCCGCCCACGTCAGTCCTGCCTTGCGGGCTGCGGCGATCGACTCCCGGTATGGCGCCACCTTGGCAGTCAGCCTGGTTGCTCTGTCGCTCAGCATTGCTGTTCCTCCTTTCCATCTCTTCACTTACTGGGGCTCTGTGGAAATGCACAATCATGCACAACATGGCTCTTTGTGTTTTCCGATTAGCACAGTCCCGCTTGGGCAGAGAACATAGCCGACAAACTCTGTAATACAAGTGGATTATTCGACCTTTCTAGGCTCGCGTTTGACTCTCCTTTGTTCCGTAATGAGCGGGTTGCACGCGGGTTTGACGCCCACCGCTTTGCGGTGGGCTGAACACACCACCGCACCCCTGTTGGGGTGGTGTCCCTGCGGGGCCGACAGCGGCCCCTCCGGGAGCCGTTAGCCCGTGATTTTGCCGTTGATCCTGTCTTTCACGTGGAGGCGCTTTTGACTTTCCCGCCCTGGAAGAGGGCGGGCATCTATACGTCAAGTTTTGTTGACTGGCCAAAAAGTGGCCACGATCTGGCCAGAAACTGGCCAGTGCGCGGTCACGATTTCCGCCGAGCCCCTAATAGTGAGCATCAATCATTATTAGGAGTCGCGCGTGCTGAGTTTTCCGAAAGGTGGTTTGAAGGGGTCGGCGGAGGACATCGTCCGCTACGTCGAGGATCGCGTCCTGGAACTCCAGGCCGACGGGAAGAAGGGTAGTCGTCACGGCTACTACTCCGGCAGGGGCGCCCCCAGCGAATGGGGCGGTGCCTTGGCCGCGGCGATGGGACTGTCCGGCCCTGTGGACCCGAAGATCCTAAAGGACCTTCTTGAGGGCCGCGCCCCCGACGGCACGGCCTTCGCCAAGAAATCCCGCAAGCGGCGGATGGCGAAGGACCTCACATGGTCGGCCCCGAAGTCGTGCTCGATCGCCGCCAACGCCGGCGACGAGCGCCTGCGCCGGCTCCTTCTGGAGGGCCACGACCGGGCGGTGCGGAGATCCATGCGGTTCGTCGAGGAGCGATACGTCACGGCCCGGTATGGCAAAGGCGGCAAAGAGGTTGAGCGAACCGGGCAAGCGCTTTGGTCCGCCTTCCGGCACGAAGAGTCCCGAGCCGCCGACGGCGTGGCCACCATGCAGATCCATACCCACGGGTTGTTGTTAAACGTCACCAAGGGCCGCAACGGTGAATTGAGGGCCCTCGATATTGATTTCGGACAGGATGGGGTCAAGCTCGCGGGCGCGGTGTATCAGTCCGAGTATGCCGCCTTTTTGCGCGAGCACGGTGTCGCCCTGCGCCAGGCAGAAAACGGCGCCGGCGGCTGGGAGTTAGCCTGTATTACTGATGACCAGATTACGGAGTGTTCGCCACGGTCCGCGCAAATCGTGGCCGAGTTGGCCAAGCAAGGGCTTGACCGCAAGACGGCCACCGCCCAACAAAAGGTGGCCGCCAACCTGGCAACCCGGGAGAGCAAGTCTGGCCAGAGCGAGGACGAACTGCGCTGGGAATGGAGGGCGTTGTGCCGAGACCTCAATGTCGACGTGTCCAATGCCTATAAGACTCCAGACCAGGATCTCACTCCCGATCCCGAGCAGGAGCCCGTCGCGACGGCCGCCGACTCGCTGCGGTATGCCACCGACCACCTGAGCGAACGGGAGTCGGTCATTAACGAACAGTCCACATTGCTGCATGCCCTGCGCCACCGGCCCCTGGGCGGCGTCACGATCGACAACCTGACCGCCGAGGTCGATGCGGCCCGTGACGCCGGCGCCCTTATCGACGCCGGCGTCGGGCGCCTCGTCACCCGCGAAACCCTGGAGCGCGAAGCCTACAACCTGTCAACCGTGGCCGCCGGACGCGCCACCCTGCCCCCACTCACCGACGAGGCTGGGGCCCTGGCGCGCATCGAGGAGCGTGAGCGGATCAACGGTTTTACATTCAGCGCCGGCCAGCGCCAAGCGGTCGCCGATGCCCTTACGACCTCGGACCAGTTCTGGGGCATCCGAGGTGCTGCTGGCGCCGGGAAATCGACCGCGTTGGCGGCTCTCGCCGACGAGGCTCGCGCCCGCGGGTTCCGCGTCATCGGCACCGGCCCCTCGCAGACCGCCGCCGACGGCACAGCGGATGCCGCGCCCGACGATGCGCGGGTGTTGGCGTCGTTTGTGATGCGCGAGGAAAAAGACGAGGTGCCAAGGCTCATCCTCCTGGATGAGGCTGGCATGGTCTCTTCGCGGGACATGGAAGCCTTCTTGCAGAAGGTTCGTCCGCAGGATCGCGTCGTGTTCATCGGCGACCCCCGCCAGCTTGCCGCCGTCGAGGCCGGGAGCCCGTTCGCGCAGATGATGAAAGAGAAGGTGATCGGCTTCTCAGAGATCACCGAGATTAACAGGCAGAAAGACCCCGCCCTTCTTGCCGTGGCCCAGGCCTTCGCCGACGGCCGCAACGCAGACGCCGTGAAATTGGCCGAGCCGTTCATGACCGCTGTCACGGTGACAGATGAAGACTATCAAGCCGCCAAGGTCGCCCCCGAGCCCGCCGCCCAGCAGCAGGACGTGCCGGAGGCCACCGAGGAGATGGTGCTGTATGTCGGGAAGCTGCGCGACAAGGCGGCTGATCAGGGGCAGGACCTGCCACCGTTGACCGCAACAGATTTTCGGACGGTCAGAGCGTGGCTGGACGAGCATGCTCCGAAGCGTCTCGGACTCGATGACGAGAAGAGCGCCCATAAGCTCGCTCCACAAGCCGTCCGCGTCCAGGCGATCGCGCGCGAGACCGCTCAAGCGTATCTCGAATTGTCGCAAGACGAGCGCGACAAGACGCTTGTGTTGGCCGCCACAAATGAAATGCGCCGCGCGATCAACGAGAAGGTCAAAGCCGGTTTGCAAGAGCAGGTGCCGGAAGGCACTGACGTTGCATCCGTGACAGTCACGGCCCTGGACAAGTCGCAGTGCACGCGCGCGAAACGACGCGAGGCCATCAACTACAAAGAGGGGATGATCCTGCGCGTGCCTGAGGGCCGTGGCCGGGCCAAGACGATCGTGGACTGGGCCATTACCGCCACCGACCCAACCCGTAACACGGTGACAGCGCGCAATCGTGAAGGCGAGGAGAAGGTATTCAAGCCGCGCGACCTGAACCCCAAAGAAGTCGGGCTCTATACCAAGCGCGATCTCGCCCTTGACGTCGGTGATCGCGTCGTGTTCACAGAGAACCGACGCGGCGATGGCTATCAAAACAACGAGACAGGCACGGTGGTCTCAGTCGATGCCGACAAAGTCCGAATCAAGAAAGACAACGGTAAAGAGGTAGAGCTTGCGGCGGCCGCCATGCATGCCGTGGATCACGGCTGGGCCGTGACAGTCCATAGATCGCAGGGCCGCACTATCGACCGCGCGTTCGTCGCCGGTATGGCCTCCAAGATGGCCACGGCGGCCTTAGCCTACGTGGCCTGTACGCGAGAGCGACTGCACCTGCACATCTTCACCGACCATATCAAAAGGCTCCAGCAGTCTTGGGCGCGTGTCGCCGACCGGGAGACGGCCAAGGATGCCGTTGAGAGGGCCGCTGCGGCCCAGGAGACCGCGCCCCTCGCCGCCGCCCGTGAGGCCGTTCGGGCACAGGTCCAGGAGCAACAGGAGAGGGCCAAGCAGGAACAGGAGTCTGAGCAGGAGCCCGAGGCTAAGCCCGAACCAGCGCCTCGTTGGCAGCGCGAGCAGGACCTTGAGTTGGAGATGTGAAGATTTTCCCGTTTCGGAAAATCCATTTCCACCGAGCCCCAATAGGTGAGGCGCCAACAATCAGTCAGGAGGTGTGCGATGACATCCAGATACGACAACGATGAGGTGCGGGAGTTATTCAAGCTTTGCGGATGGCACTCGTGGGAAATCTTCCTCCAGGCGGTGGAGGTGGCCTGTGGTGCGGCGCCTGGCGGTGTCCAGAAAGTCGTCGAGCTGAACCAGGCCGATCTGCAGCTGGCTTGGGAACATGACCAGCACGGGTCGGGCACGGTGAACTGAGGAGGTTTGTATGGTGAACGATCCAAACAGCCATGGGCTTCGTACAGAGATGTCCGTTACGGCCGCCGCCCTGGCCGCCATTGGCGGCTGGATCGCCGGTGCCGAGGCAACCCTTTGGGCACTGGCCGGCCGCACCTACCCGCCGCTGGTGCTCTGGCAGGTCGTGGTCCATTGGGGCCTCGTCCCTGCCCGGTGGGGATGGCTGGGCTATCTCCCAGCGGCAACCGCCATCCTGGCGGCCATTGGCGCCGGGATCGGCGCCTGGCGCTTGTTGACCGTGGAGAGCGAGCGCCACGTCCGCGGGTACATCTTGCACAGAGATCCGCGTGTGGTGGCCCGGGCGCTGCGCCCCGGCAAGGGCGAGGCGCCGGGCGTGCACATCCATCCGCAGATCACAATTTCCCAGCGCCAGGAGACTTCTCATTTCATGGTCGTGGGTGGCACGGGCGCCGGAAAAACCACGGTGTTGTGGCCGTGGATTCGGGAGGCGATTGTGAGGGGTGACAAGACCTTGATCTTTGACAGCAAGGGCGATTTTACGCAGCGAGTGCCTGAGCCTTTTACTCTGCTGTCACCCACCGACGCGCGGTCCTCGCGCTGGATTCTTGGGCGCGACATCCGTACAAAATTGGAGGCGCAGGCGCTGGCCGACACACTCATCCAGGAGCCACCTGGAGGCTCCAAGAGCGACCCGATGTGGGTCCAGGGAAGCCGGGCATTAGTGGCCGGGATGATCGTCGACCTACAGACCCGCTACGGGGAGAAGTGGGGCCTCGACCACTTGGCCTTCGAGTGTGCTGCGGCGCTTGCAGATTTTGAGAGACTGAAGGCTCTCACGCTTCGAGAGGCGCCAGTATGTGTGATGTTGTTAGGAGGTGAGGACGCAGAGGGTCCGAACAGGACAACGATGGGATTTTTGTCGCAAATCGTGAGCGCGTTCACAAATATCATATTTCTTGGTGTTGCGGCAAACGACCATAAAGCCAATCCGGCCTGGAGTGTCCGTGAATGGCTGGCGGGCAAAACGCCTAGCACGGTCGTGATCGGGTTCCGCGGCGAGCAGAGCGAGCGGATGAGTCAGAGCTATGCGGCCTCGATCATCGAGCGTGTTGTCCGACAGGTCGGAGGCTATCCTGACGCGTCGCCAGAGGCGCGAAGGATTTGGCTCTGTGTAGATGAGACTCCGGTGGCGGGATTCATCCCGTCAATTACCACAGCGTTGACGACGCTGCGGTCAAAAGGCGCGCGCATCGTCACGGGCTTTCAGACCCTGGCGGCCGTGCGCGAGCGATATTCTAAAGACACGGCGCAAATCTGGGAGGGGCAGTCCGATATCAAAATCATCGGCAAGCTCACAGCCGGCGCCGACCAGGAATGGGCGTCACGGCTGTTGGGCGACCGCGAAGTGGACCGTTACCAGCACCAAGTTTCACAGCAATCCGGAAACGATCAAGGTGGCCAGCACAACGCCAGCTGGCAGCGTGTGCGCGAACCAATCTTGATGCCTAGCAGTTTTGGGCAAGAGTTTGGTATGCAGAAAGACCGGCGTGGCCGCCTGAAAGGGCCTAGGGCGCTCCTCCTAGCCGCGGGTGAAGCGGCCCTACTGAACTGGCCGCTGGTGCCCCGCGGAGGACTACGCGAGCCCATCGTCGATGCCCGTTGGATCGCCCCGGGGTACAAACCGCCGGCGTGGGGCCGGGACCCTCCGGCCGTGGCCGCGCAGCTGGCGGGCGCGCTCCCCAAATCCGGGGAGCAAACCGACAAACCAAAAAAGCGCGCACAGGAGGAGCAGCAGACAACAACCGTGACGCCAGCACAGGACCCCGACCTACCAGCTATCCCCGGCCAGCAAGAGCCGCAGGAGTCGCCGGCCGAGCGGGTCGCGGAGGGGGTGTTGGAGCATCTGTTAGACGCGGCCGTGCCGGGTGCCGTCTTGGCAGCCAAGATTCTTGGACTGGTAGCCGATACGGCGGCCCCGGTCGCGCCTACCGGGCAGCCCGTCCAAACCAAAACTGCGACCATTACGAAACGGCGGGAGACGGAGAAGGAGCCCAACGAAGATGAGCGGGATGAATGACCAGGCACTGGCGGCCCATATCAAGAAGGTCGCCTGCCGCCTTGATCTCCGGGGACCGTTACCTCCGGTGGCGCGAATGGTCAGCACGACTGAGATGGTTGCTGCCAGCGCCGACCCGGCACGACCGGCAGGTGCAAAAATCTGGGTGAGTGGGGAATTGTGGTGGGATGAGGCCAATCCGGTGACGGAAAGCGGGCTTACCCATGAACTCACTCATTGGCTGCTCATGACCTCCCCAGTGGGGCATCTCTACCCGCACAGCGACTCGGATACCGATGGACACGGGGCGTTGTTCGCCGGCTTGGCTTGGGCGCTAATGGGCCGCGTCGGCACGGTCCCCGACCATCAGCATCAGCAGTACGACCCGGGGCGTGTCAGTAAGCCAGGTGACCGCCCAGCCGACCGAAGGGAAGAACGCTGGGCACGGCGGTGGGCACGCCGCCCCCATGAAGGCACGGCCGAGGCCCTGGCCGTGCGCGCCATCCGCGATTATCGGTTGCTGTGCCAACGCCGGGCTCTGGTCGCCGCGATCGTGCCTCTCGTGCGCCTCCTGGCGGCCCTGGCGGCCGCAATGGCAGCACCGGCCCTGCTCGCGCGCATGATCTCATGACCGCGGCGCATGGACGCGCGTTTCGGCCCCCAGAAACGGGGGCTTTTTTACGCTATCGACATGCACCCCGGCGTCCTGCGGCTGTTCTCCATTCGACTCCGTGGTCCTTCCAGCCTCACCCATCGCCCCGTGCCGCTTGCGCGCGCGACTCCCTTGCATCCCCACGCGCCAACAATGAATCCGTTGGCACGGGGTCTGCCGGTCGCAACCCCGCGCGCTGACGCGGCCCTCAATGAGGGCGACGGGTGACGCAAGACGCAGGACCACACAAACAGGAGCCGAAACATGAATACGAACAGCCGCAAGCAGGACGCCAGAAGCCAAACCGAGGGCTTGGGGTTCAACAATCCGCAGGGTGGTCCAGGCCACGATTTCGATCTTTGGGTCGATCTCCCCGGCGGGATCTGCGAGGCGCAATGCCGCGAAACCAAGAAAGGGCCGCGCTTCTACTACTGGTCCGGCAACCCCTACGGACGTTGGATTCCGTGCAAGGCCTCCGAAGTGATCTTCCGCAATAGCGAGGACGTGAACCATGGCTAACAACGCACAAACGCTTATCCCTATGTCAGAAGCCGCCAGCAGCCTTCTAACGATCGCCCCCTTTATAGGTCGGGCGCAGATGCAGGCGCTGTGGGACCTGTGCCGCCAGGGCGAAGAGAAGGCCTTTCTCCGGGACCTCGTTATGCAGTGGGGCCGGCGCATCGCGGCCATGCCCAAGACCTACGAGCAGGATGGTAAGGGGCTCCAGGCCGTCGCCTATCTGCATTATTTCTTGAACGGCTGGGACTGGTACGTCACCGAGAAAGACGCGAGCGGTGGCGGGTTCCAGGCCTTTGGACTGACCGCAGGCCCTGAGCGCGAGATGGGTTATATCTCCCTGCCGGAGATCACGAAGGAAGGGGCCGAGCTGGACCTGCACTGGACCCCAAAGGCCTTGGGTGAGATCGGAAGGCAAGAGGCGGTCGCCGGCGGGGCCTGACCGCAATTTCCCGTGGCCCCGTGATAGTGCGGGGCCACAAATTCACAACCGAACGGAGGTAGCATAATGCGGAAATTCACGGACCAACGGCAATACAACGATCATATCGATAACCTGATCTGTGGGCCGCTCACTACCCGCGAGATCCGGGCGCTGATTCGCGCCGGCGAGCGGTTCGAGTCTCGGACCCTGGAGACCGAGTGGACGGTATCGCTCTTGCGAAGCCTGGCCCGCGCGCCCAACCCCGAACCCTTCACCAACGCCTACTACAAGGGCCGGGCGCAAGCGCTCGCCGAGGCCCTGGCACTGTCAGACGTCGAGTCGCAGCGCGGACCGGAGGAGGCCTGGGAGGCTTGGGACGAGATGCTTGGGTATGCCAACGCGGTCGAAAACGAATTGCTCGACCGCTATAACTCCGAGGCCTGCGCGGGCGCTGGCGACCACGCCATCCCCCGCTAAACTTGCCATCGTGACTGTCACTGTATAGGATAGCACCATATCGTGACAGTCACTATTCTGAGGGCACGCCATGCCACGCAAACCGATCAAAAAAACAGGACCCATGTCCCCCGCCGAGCGGCAACGGGAAAAGCGCGCCCGCGATGCCGCCAAGGTTTGGAGCCCGGACGAGGACCTGAAGGGGCTTTCGGACAGCGGGTTGTTGGAGCAACTGGCAGTGGCCTTCAGGAGGGAGCGGAGGCCAGAGAGTCGCAGCCGGGGGGCATTCACTCGCGGCCTCATGAAAGAGATCGACAGGAGGTTGAAGCAAAAGCCTTGACCCTGTATTATTGGGTGCGGTGTATAAGACCCCTGCGCGCAAGCAGGGGTGAAAGACTGGAGCCGGGCCTAACCGCCCGGCTTTTCTTTTTCGGGCTATTTGCAATCTAGGGTTGGAATCGAGCAATTTTGCAGGTGAAACGGCCTAACCCTTTCCCGGCCTCTTGGTTGGAAATTGGCAATTCAGCCTGTGAGCGGTGCTGTTGGTTGGAATTCATGTCCATATGGACCGGTTTTCCAAATGAAACGCCGCCTGGGCTCGGCTCGGCGAAGCCGAACGAGCCAGGAGACAAGCGAAGCGCGGCAGGAATAAGTTCAGCATGGCGTCGCTACAGCAACAATACCCGATTGGTCTGAGGCCAACGCTGACCCAACTATTGAAGTTTGCTTTTCGACTCGTCGCTTGAGGCCAGCAGATCCTCCACCTGGTCGAGGAACGCGGCGAGCTGGCCCGGCTTGCCGGCGACCTCCGAGCGCCATTCGGCCATCGGCCTGACCATGGCCAACTCTCGGGCATCCCGCGACAGCCGCTCCAACTCGCGGTCCGTCATGTTGCGCTGGCGCAGGTAATATTCGCCCCATTTGCTGAAGGCCAGTATCCACAGAGAGACCTTGAGGGCACTGTCCCACCGGGTCCAGTTCGAGGTACTGGCGAGCGGCTGTTGCACGATCCGCCTCTGCCGCTTCAGGATCGCCTGCAGCGACTTCAGGCTGGCCTGCTGTCGCTCGGGGCTGCTATTGGCGAAGAGGAATGCAGTAATGTTGGTCGTCTGGCCCTCGCGTGCCTGGTCGAACAGCTGCGCCCGGTCCTTCAACTGCGGTTCCAGCATGCTGGCAAGCTCCTGTGTCCAAATCTCACAAGCATCGTCGATATTGGCGCGGCCTCCCTTCAACAAGGGCAAGATCACGTCCTGGAACAGCCACGGCCCCGTCCAAGCCAGTTGATGCATATGGCCCCGCATGGTGTCGATTAGGTGCTTCAGTTCTTGGGCGGAGATCGTCTCCGGCAGGGCTTCGTGCAGCGCCGCGACCAGGGCTTCATAGATCTTGGTCTTCTTCGGATTCTGCGCCGCATTATGAACCATCCAGCCCAAGGCGCGCACCGACTCTGGGTAGGCAAAGGCGGCCAGCAACTGCTGTACGTTGGCAAGTCCTCCTGGTTTTTCCAGCTGCATTTCGATCGCATTCAGCCCCATCCATTGCAGCAGGCCATTGCCGCTGCGAACGAGCCGGTCCCGCTGCCCCTTGCTGATGTCGAACTGTACCGACAGCGCAATCTCGCTGATGATCTGGCTCAATAGGGATAGACGCACCGCGTCGGGGCCTTGAGGCTCCATTGGTACGCTGGCCATGTGGGCTTCGGCGATCGGCAGCAGAGCGTCTGGGGCATACCACCACAGAAACTTGATGGCGTAGTACTCCGCCCAGGTCAGGGCTACGTATTTTGTCGGATGGACCAAGTGCGCTGGGGCATATGGGCTGCGTAGTAGGGTCTCGATCGGCTCCCGAAAGAGTCGGGCGTCCATCACGGCCAGTTCCTGGTCCACCCCGTCATGCGCGCGGTTGAACGATGCCTCCAGGAATCGCGCCAGGAATTCCAGAAAGTCGTGCTCCGATTCGATCTCGCGAGAACGGTCGTCCCCGAAGCGTGAATGCGCGAGAATTTCGCCTAGCACCTCCCAGGTCGCTGCGAAGTCTGCGAAAGCGCCCGCCTGTTGGTCTAGGCAATTGCGCAGGCCTGCCTCCTCAGGCAGCGCGAGCGAGTCATCCTTGAGCAGGCCCAGACCCGCCATCTGCTCCCTCAAGCGATCGCCGCGCAAGCCTCTTAGTGATCCCTCGTCGGCCCATACGCTCAGCACGTCGCCTGCCTGGGCCTTCTCTAGGAAACGTAGTGGCTCATAGCGTCGTGGCACTGTCAGCAACACCGTGGAGTCGAAGAGAAGCCGCATGGAGGGATTCTCGGTCTCGCTTCCGGGCTGCGCGGCCTCCGCCTCCTGCACCAGCCCGGACTTATATTGCTCAACCTTGAGCAGGATATCCGCAGGGATCGGGGTGACCAGCAAGGGAAAGTTTTCGGCGGCTTTCTGAAACGAGTTGGACAGGTTGAAACCTGCGACCGGTAGCCTGTCCGGTCCCATGATCAGGATGTAGCGATCATGCAGCCGGCCTTCCTTCAATCCGTAGATACGCAGCTTGATGCGTCTCAGTAGGTGGCGATTGTGCTCACAGCTCGCCACCAGGTTGTTAATCCGGCCGGGGGTGGACTTGTCGGATTCACCCGACGTGGCTTCGCCTTCCTTGGATGGCTTGGGGAGGGACGTGAAGACGATGTAGTCAGCCTTCTCTGCCGCGTAAAGCAACAACAGACCCAAGCCGGCAGTCTCAAAATAGGGATCGAAAATGACCATCTGGTGCTGCTGGTATTTGGCCAGCAGCGTCTTAAACCACTCCACGAATTGCAACCGCCCCTCGCCGTCGCCCTGACCCCAGCGCGGGAAGAACCCCCCCTCCGACTTCGGCGGATGGAGCCGCGCAAAAAGGGATACGAGATCGCGGTTGGCCGGAACCCAAGGGTCCGCCTCGCGCCCGCCGATACGGTTGGCGAATCCCCGAGTGCCGCGATTAATTGTCAGGGCTGCCTTCACCCGCGCCCACATGGACGGCCGAGTGGCTCTTTCCAGCCAGTCGAACTTGACCGGGCTGGCCCCGTGGCCCACCACCTGACCCTGAAGATGGATCTCCCGAATGTACCCGATCCGCCACCGGCAACACAGCATGCCCTCGTGGAAATGGTCGCCATGGAAGCCGAAGATCTCCAGTTCGGTGCTGTCTGTCCTGGCGCGCAGCTGATCTCCCAGCTCGAACTTGCGCTCGAATACTCCGTCCGCATCGCGTTCTGCTACGGCGATGCCTGAGTAGACGATTTGGCCATCGTTCACGATGCTCAGGCGGAACTGGAAGCCACTGAAGTGCGGTACCTGCATCGGATTGAATCTGGCGACTACGGCGCGCCGGGCATCGGTCCAGCTCACGCTCAGCAAGCGCCGCTCCTGGTCATCCAGCGCAGGAAAGACGAGCAGCTCGAGATCGCCGAACCGGGCGGCGTCGCCACCACCGAAATCCAGTCCTGTATCCGCGTTGAGGTGCTTGACCACCGATGCGGTCAAGGCAATGTCGTAGTCCTGATTCAGGCGGAACAGCGCCCCCTTGTCGGTCTGGGTGATCGAAGCGCTGAAGGCCCCAGCTCCGCCATGCGGGCTGGAGGGCGAATGCCAGTCATGCGCGTCGCGGTTCAGCAAGTAGGCGACGGGGCGGTAGACCAAGTCATCGGCGGCGAGCGCGATCGCTCCGAACCGTGCCTTCAACTGGTCCGAGATCTCGAACTTCAATTCTTCGCTGATTTCCGATATGGTTCGTCCGACGCTCAATTGCCGTAGGAGGTCCACGCAGTGGACGCTTTTGACGTACAGGTTGAGCCGGATAACCTGCGCCTGGACTTGCCCGAAGGTATGGAAGTTATCGTCGTCGCTAGAAGACCAGCGGTCGCTGGAATGGCTGTAGGGGAGCAGACGGCCGTAGACGACGCGATTTTCAATCGATTGCTCGGAGAACTTGATTTGCAAGATCCACAGCTGTAACGCGCAGTGGCGGGCATCCTTCGAGAACAGCCGCGCCAGCCGGCCGTCGTTGAGCAGGTCATCTAGTACAGGAGCCATAGACTCCTTATTAGCAACCTTCCGCATTCTCAGTGTCCTTTTGCCGGCGGCGCTGATCGCCCACTTCCGCTTCAGGCCGCACCGAGACGTTCAGTTTCTTTTTTCTTGGGGATCGCGGCCAGGATTTTTGGGGAATTTCCCCCAAAACTACCCGCTACCCCAACATCCCCACCAAATCCTCGGCCCGCAGGTATACTGCTTGAGCATCTGCAAGGTCTTGTGTCCGGTAATGGCCGCCACCTGCATGTGGTTCAGCCCCTTCTCAAAGAGCCTGCTGGTCGCCTCATGGAGCAGGTCATGGAAGGTCAGGCCCTCGATCCCGGCCGCCTTGCAGACCCGCTCGAAGGCCTGCGAGATCGAGTCCGGGCGCATGCCCCAGACCTTGCCATCCAGGCGTCTGGGAAGCCCGTCTCCCCGTAGGGGATCCCTTTGGGACAGGACTCCCAGCGCGGCCGTGGACAGCGGGACCCCCCTAGGCGCCCCGGTCTTCGTCTCGGGGATCAGGAGCGCCCGGGCCTCACGGTCCATCCATGCCGTGGAGAAGACGGCGCGCGACATGGCACCCAATGATCGCCATCGGTATCGCGACCAACACGCCCGCCCCCTGTGGGCGGCACTGCGGTCTGATGATCTATCATTCTTTCTCGAACCCATGGCTTGTGAACTTCAATGTGCGGCTGTTTTCCGTGACAGTGCGCACCACATTGTCTGTCGCGCCATTGGGAATCTCAGCGTCGATCTCCAACGTTACCTTGACGGTGGTCCCTACAAGCCCTATCAGATGAGCAATGACCTCATCGGCGATACGACTTGCGTCACGCCCCGCGCGCATGGGGTCAAGGCTCACCGTGCCGTGAAAACGCCTGGGCCAAGACAAATATGGGGAGTCTGGTAGTACCGGCGCCGTATCTGATGATGGATTGGATGGATTTTCATTGGCGTCGGCGACTGTTGAGGCGTTTGTATCGCTGCCGGAATCATTCACCGTCTCTGCGTCAATCTGGGCGCGTGCAACGCCGGACTTTACTAGCAATCCAGGCACATCACTATCAGGAATGGCTATCTGCTTCCCACCGCGCAGGCCTCGATAGCGCTTACCGACCTCGTCAAACCCATCGGCGTATGCAAATCCATCGTGCTCCCAAGTCAGCAAGGCCACGCCATCACGAATGGCTTCGAGCAAAACGCGCGAATCAGTGAGTCTCGGGAGATACAGGTAGCGCGGGAAATCATCCACCAACTGCCGGACCGAGACATGGTCCCCGCGCCAGAGCGGGATGCGGTCCAGCTCCAAACGTAGACTCGATGGGGCATAACTCGTAATGAGTCGATCCTCACTTTTAAGTCTCTTGCTTGCACGCACGGCCAATGCATCCTGACCTGTCAGTCGAGAGATCTGCCAGGTGACAGGCGCGCGGGCGTCGGCCTGTGTCGGAGTGAGTAGCCATTGGTAGGCCTCAGGTAAGCGTGCGCTTACCGCGCTATTGGCTGCGGCCTGTTGGGTTTCCGCCTGCTTCACCTGATGCGGCGACAGGTCGAGGGTATCCCGTTCATCGAGGATAGATGCCCAGGCCAAATAGTGGCGCACGGCCTCGTCCAGGTCCTGAAGCCGGGACTTGTCGACCGCGAGGAAAACGAGTGTATTGCGGTAAAGACGCGGGGCGTTGCCGCGGTTTTCGAGGATCGCCTTGGCGGCGACCTCCGCGGGGTTGCCCGCCTCTTTGCTGTATGGGTGATCCACCCCAAGGACCACGAGGCGCGCGTCCCGGTCATCTGGTACATCCTGCCCAGAATGGGGTAGGGCGTGTACACGGCGGAACTCTCCGGCCTTGCCGAGGTCGGCGCGTATACGCTTTTCGAGCTCATGGACGACCTTATCCGGATCCCGTTTCAACTGCTCGGCACGGTCCTCCGCGAGCTTGGTAACAGTCGGCTGGGTCGCGTACCAGTAGTGCGGGCCGTCCTGGTAGAGATAAGTGGCGCGCCCGGCCAGCCGGCGCAGCGCATCGCCGAACACCGCTGGCGACTCTCCCGGCATTACGCAACCGAGCTTTACGCGTCGATCCTCGATGCCGCGATGAGCCGCGGCAGTCGTGGGCGCCGAACCCAGGTAAACGGCCCGCGCTACCCGCCGGCAGGCCGAGAACTTGCCGAGGTTGGGCACTTCGCTATCGAGCCGCAGCGGCAGCGAATTCGGTCCGTCCACATCCTTCTCGATCACCGGCACCCAGTTGTCCGAGAGGTAGCGCGTCAACTCAAATTGCACGCGCGAGTCATCAATGGAGATATTGGCCGGCAGGATGAGAGGGCTGCGGTCGCCCTTCTCCCAGAGGCTGTGGATCACCGCCGCCATGAGGCGCAGCACGCCGCGGGTACGCTGAAACTTCACCAGTGTGGACCAATCAGTGTAGAGGCGGTCGAAGATCTCCGGGTGGATCGGGTAGGCGGCCTTGAGCCGTTTCTCGTAATCGGCATCGCGACACTCGGGCGGGAACTCCGCCTGCTGCGCACGATAGAAGTCGGCAAAGGCGCGGGCCACCACATCGCGATCCGTGAACTGGGCCGGGTCGGACAGTGGCTCGAAAAGCCGCCGGCGTACGATCTCGAAGCCCTCTTCGGCGCTCGCCGGCCGCCACGAGGATTCCACGCGTCCCACTACGTTGCGCAGCCGGTCGAGTGCCTCGCGGCCCCGCTGGCCTCCTACCTCCACATCATCGGCCTGGGCATGGGGCGAACCCGACGTGTCCGAGGCCGGGAGGCTGATCACGAGCAGGCAGTTCTTGGCGAGTTTCGCGGACTCGGTCAGCACCTGGGCGAAGGTGAACTGGGTCTCAAAGCCTCCCGCGGGCAGATCGCCCTGGTCGTGGAGCTGGCGCGCGTAGGCGACCCACTCATCGATCAGGATGAGGCAGGGTCCGTACTCGATGAATAGCTCGCGCAGCACATCGCCGGGGCTCGTCGCCTTCTCGTCATCAGCTTTAATACGCGCGAACGCCTTTTTACCCCCCAACTGCCAGGCAATCTCGCCCCATAGGGTGCGCACCACCGTGCCGTCGGGCTTAGTCAAGGGGTTCCCGGGCGAGATCTTGTTGCCCACCAGCACCACGCGCCGGGCCGTCGGCAGCGTCGCGATCCCCGCCTCTCGCAGTACGGCATCTATGCCGACGAGTTCGCTCGGGGAAGTACCGGAGAACAGATGATAAAGCGCCAGCATCGAGTGGGTCTTGCCCCCGCCGAAGTTGGTCTGCAACTGTACCACTGGGTCGCCGCCTCGGCTGGCGAGGCGGCGCACGGCGCCGACCAGCATGCCTTTGAGGCTTTCGGTGAGGTAGGTGCGGCGGAAGAACTCCACCGGGTTCTTGTACTCGTCGGTCCCTTCATTGAGATGCACCTGCCACAGATCGGCGGCAAACTCGGCCTGCTGGTAGCGGCCGCTCGCCACGTCCTGATGTGGCGTCACCACCTCGCGCCAAGGTTTGAGGTGGCTCCCCGCGGCGCTTTCGATGGCGGTGCCCGCGCTCTTGCGCTTTTCCCCGCGCGCCTGCTCATCGAACCGCACCCGAAGCAGCTCCATCTTCATCTTCTCGACATCGTCGGCCTGCGAAGCGGACACGGCCGCCAAGAGCCGTGCCGCGGAGTCGAGCGCCCGGTAAGCGTCATCACTGGAAAATGGCTCCTGGTGCGCCCAGCGATGGCGAACGGCCAGAAGTTCGTTTACCAGGCTGCGTTCAGTCTTACCGAGAATCTGGCGAAACACCTCACCCCATTTGCGGTCCATCACCACCAGCAACACCGCGATATCTCCGAGCGATTCCCCTTGGCCACCGCCTAAACGGGTATCGGATAGGACGTCACGGACATCGGACGCCCAGTGCTCGCCATATTTTGCCTTGAACTCCCGTTCGACAAAGGGACCTACGCCGGCTTTGAGCAGCTCCAATGCCTTGCCGACACGTTCATGATTGCTAATGGCCATGGGGGTCTATTCCTTCACTTGAACAGGTCGTCGGTAGTGGGAGGCGCTGCCTCGGACGTTTCGCGCGCAAGACGCGTAATCTCCGGCCAGCTCTGGACGAGTGCATTGTACGACAGAGCTTCGCTGGCGCGCTTCTTGCGCTCGCACAGGGCATAGAGGCGGTAGCAGAGTTCGCGGGCGGTTTCGGCGTTTGCGCCGAGCTTCGCGACGATCTTCGCAGCGGCGTTTTCGCCGCCCGCTTCGAGGATGCGAATGAGATGGTGTACTGTCTCCCAGGCCGTGAGCCGCGGGTCCGTCAGAGGATCCCAGTCAGCAGGTAGTTCTCTGGGCTTGAGTAGCCGCACCTTGCCGCGGCTGGAGACGACGATTCCTGCTTCCGCCAGGCCCGCAACTGCGGTGTTCTTGGACTTGGAGAGTTGTTCCGCCATCCCGTACTCCCCTTCGGAAAAGCCCGTTTGTTCAAACCATGTGAGTGCCCAACGGGAATCCGCGTCGAAGTCTCCCTCCTGCTCCGCCAGCGCCTCGTCGAGGGTCTGGTTGATGAGGGCCAGTGCCTCGCGCACCGAGAGCGGCTTACCTTCGGCATCAAGCACTTTGGCATAGCGGGTGTAGACCGCCATGCCCGGCCCGATGGCCGCCTGCGCGAGGTCCACCGGGGCGATGTTGCCGTGTTGCAGGTGGGCCAGTGCCGCGGGCAATTCGGACTTGAGCGCGGTGACGAACTCGCGGCGTGTGGCGGTGGGCGCATCAACCGCACGCGGGCGACAAACGAGGACAATGGAGGAAGCGAGTGCATTTGTGCCAGATGCAATCATGCGGCCTGCGCCTTCAGTCCGCATCGGCCAGGTTCCTGTAATAGCAAAGCCGGCACGAACCACCGCATCAAGAAAGGTGTCCCACCCAGTGTTTGTGGTTCCTTCTGCGTCGTCGCTCTCGGACTGCTTGAAGGCGTAGTAGATGGTGACTGGGAAGGCAGGATGCGCCTGCTCAGCGAGGCGGTGCATCGCCTTCGTCATCCCGCCGAGGAAGAACGTCTCCGCCTTCTCCTTGCTACCATGGCGATGGGGTGAAGCCACTAGCTCCTCGACCTTGGGAACGGCGAGCGTTGCAAAGAGGTCGGAGAAGACCGGCTTTAGCGAGCGGCGTAGCCAGACATAAAAGAAATCCGAAAGGTCCGCGTAGCTGATGTTGTCGTAGTATGGCGGGTCAGTACTGAAAACAAAGACCTTACCTCCGGCCAACGCAGTTTGAGCATCGCGCTGCGTCGCAAACCCATTGGCTTGAGGCGTAGCCACATCCAGGTAGTTGCTCACCGAGTTAGTACATGTCAGGACATCACCGCTCGATTTACCGAGAGGGTTGCATTCTGCAAAGTCCCACGTCATTGCAAGCACTTGACGCGGCATGCAGTCCCGAAGAGCGTTGTCCTTAGGAAGCCACGAAGTCAGGCTCGAACCGTAATAGACCATCCGATCCAGTACGCAGGCCAAGTAAGTACAAATCGCGTCCGCATAGGCAGCTGCGCCGGTGCCGTTGGTGGCAAGAGGCTTGTCATCATCGGGAAGGTTTGCTGCGAGCGCGTCACGCTTCACCCGCTCACGCGCCTCCTGCACCAAATTAGAGAAAGTCGTGAGGGCTACCAACTGGCGGTTAGTGAAAATGTCGCCTAAGTTATTCATACCGTAAACAGGCGGCTTAAAATCGCGATGCTTCTTTGGCATCTCGCAGTCTGGCTTCCAGTCTGGAACCGCCTTGCGCGCTAGCGTCTCCATCTCAGGTGTCGGCGACAGGAACACCCGTCCGCGCTCACCTTCGGCGACCATTGTCATAAGGCGCTCACCCATGCGCCCGGACTTTGCCTCAGCCCGGATGTAGTCATATCCGATTGGTACCCCGGAGACTAGACACTTGAAGGCCTTCCGTTTTCCGGCTGAAGTCCCGTTCCTTGCTGCCTCGATGTTCTTTGGCTTGCCAACCTTCACCGTAAAGCGGTACCCGCCATCCTCGATCAATGGTTCAACATAAGCCTCCTTGCCTGCCTTGGAGGAAAGCATGAAGGTGGATGCGAGCGGCACATCCACCTGCCCGAAGGCTGGGTTCGGGCTTTTCACCGTCCGCGCCCAAAGCCAGGCGATAACAGTGAGTTTCTTGCCAACATACGGCTTGAGGTCTGAGCGGCTTTTGGCCATCTCGGACGTGACTTCGATCTTGGGGTAGAGGTGGCCAATGCGCTTCTCGGCCTCTTCGCGCATCCACTGGCCGTAATAGCGCACATCCTCAGCCAATCCCGTCGCACCTTTCCAGCTGCCGCCGCTCGCTGCGTCGTCGCGCGACTTCGGATTCACCGGCGGTTGCCCCGCAAACCTGGGAGGTATCTCGATCATCGCCTTGTTGATCAGAACTGCCACCGGATTAAGATCGCTTGCATATGCTTCAAGCCCAAACCACTGAGCCGAAAGCGGCAGGCTACCGCTTCCAGAAAATGGGTCACAGAACGCAGGCAGCTGATGCCGATTGAACAATTCCTTAGCGCGCGGATGATCGGCGTTCTCGGCACACGCCCGCCGCCAGCTCTGCCAGATCTCGGCGCGCGCTGCCTCCAACACACTCTCGTTATTGGTGTTTTCCCACAACACAAAGTCTTCGATAATTTTGAAAAGCCGCTGGCGCTCCAAGTCCGCCAGCATGTCGTCGAGAGTCGGCGCCGGGCCTGGTTCCGGGACAGAAAGACTTGTCCCTTTGGCCTTCTCCGCGAGGGACCGCGCCTCCTCCCACAACTTCAGACGGGCCTTGAGGGCGAACTCCGCCTTTCGACGCAACTTCGAATTTGCCCGGAGTACATCAACATACTCCGTGGGATCATCCACCATTTGCGCAAAGATCATTGCTCTTGCCGAAGCTAGTGGGCGTTGCGCCCACCACTTATGGAATGATGTCGGCCATCCCTTTGGCGCTTTCTGCTTTCGATGGAGAGACTCTTTGTTGATTGCCTCTAGCGGCAAGGCGACTTCGATGAGTTTTTTCTTGTACATCGTGTCTTATTCCGTCAGGTTGCTCGTGTTGTCAGGTGTGTAGGGAATGAGCCAACCACAGCTTGCTGACTGTCATCGTCCCAGAAGAAATAGAGGCGGAATCCGAAGCGCTCCTCACGGGAGCTGCTGCCTTTAATGTGCCGGTCGAGGCATCGGGGTTGGCCATTGTAGAGGACCCTATACTCGTCGCCTTGCTCGCCTGCCCGTGCGCCCGTAAAGCTCTGCGTGTCTTCAAGACCAAGCGCTGCCAATGCCTGCTCATAAGCCTTTTTCTTCTCCATGCCGCCTTCACGCTTCATGGGTACGAAATAGTCGCGCAGGATCAGTAGCGCTTGGTAGGCCAATTCCGGCTTCTCAAAAGCGGACTTCGTAGCGATCCGGAAGGCCCGAGGCATGACATGAACCCTACCCGACAGGAAGTTGTTACACCAGTCTTCTAGCCCTTCGAACGAGTCAAGGATAGGTGCGTCTTCCTGCTTCCCGGTTGCATGAAGTGCCGCCTCAAGGTATAGCAGGCGCGCCTGCAACGATCTGATATCAGCACGGGCCTGATCACGTTCAGCCTTGATCTGCTTGTGATCTTCATCTGCCGCCTTTAAAAGGCTATCGTACAAACCCTTCTTCTCTTCCAACTCGTGGTTGAGGGTGTCGATTTCTTCGTACGCAAGCGTGAGCAATTCTTTTTCTGATGCGCCTCGCTCGCTGGCCTTGCTTCGTTTTTGTTTGAGTACCTGTGCGTGGATATCAGCAAACGAAGGCAACTCTCGGTAGATGTCCACGCCGGAGACGGTGTCTCCCAGTGCGCGTTCGACCAGAAACCGCTTAAATGCCGTGGCGCCCCCTTCTGTCCACCCTTCGATACTCCCCGGCAGCGCGATAGGGTGGTCAGTAGGTGCATCTTCATTGAGGTCGAGCTTAGGACAATAGGTCCGCACGGCTTGGTGAAATACGGAAAACGCCTTACCAAGCCGATCTGTCAGGGCGTAGGAAGCATCGCCCGTTAGCGTGATGACATGCGCGGCTCCCACTGTAAGACGAGCTAAATCGTCGGCGTCTATAACCCCAGGCCCATCGCGCCCATCTTTATCTCCAAGAGACACGACAATCACCGGTCGTGAACGATCCGGACTAAGCAGCAATTCGACCAATTCCTCGACTTCGTTATCAGAGTCTACATACCAAGCCTTCGAAGAAACTCGTCGGCCATCGAGGTAGGCGGCATGATGGTTTACCACCTGTGCCACTACCCCGGGCACCGTCGCAACAAACTCCGGTGACTCTCCGAGGGCCACGCATTGCAGCCGACACCCGAATAGCACATGGCTCTCATCGAGCAGAATGCCGGCCTCAATGGTCCAGCTGCGCCGCGCGACGTCCTTGTCGGCGTCGTTAATGCGGAAACACCAATAAAATGGGTCTTGAAGAGCAAGCGCAGAAACCGGCTGGGCGCCCACCTCCAGCATATCGAAAGACTCGCCTGCCCACGCATGCTTCGGAAGAAGGCTTCCTGCCCGGTTGGCCAACCACTGAAGCGCCTCCATGCGGATTTCCCCGAACGTCTTCTTTGGATCGTCCGACTGGAACGTAAGCAGTACCTGGCTTACAGACCGTACACGCGAGAGTCGGGCTCGCCCCGCAGAAGTTGGTTTCTGGGTGTTGGTTATCATGAGGGAGCGCCGCCTTTGCCGATCAGTTCCGCAAACCCGTAATTGACGCTCGTGACACCGAAATCTGGTTCGCGCAGAAACGGCTGACGCACGTAGTGTGTGCGATGCGCACTGTCGTTCGTGAACTCGACGATGGCGAGAATGAAGTCGTCGGGGTTGTTCAGCGAATAGAGAATCTCGTTGCGGGTCACGGTAATCGTCGAGGCGCCGGTAACGCGGCCCTTCACCTCAATGAAGCGAAGCTCACCGGTGCCGGGTACGCGGCTTTCGATGTCGTAACCGAGCTTCTCGAACTCGCGGTCGGTCGGCTCGAATCCGAGGCTCCGCTCAATCTCCATGACAATGGCGCGGGCCCGCGCGGCACTGGCCTGCGTGTCGGTGGGCGCAGTCGCCATGGGAGCAGCCTTGCCGTTCATGGCTGCGAGGAGTCCTGACGGCACCACTAGTACGCCGCCGAGCACCACGGGGGGCAACGGCGAGACTTGAGCTTCGAGCTTCAGTTCTTCGAGCCGCTTCTGTAATCGCCCCTGAAGCAGATCAGCGCGCTTGCGGGCTTCCCCCGAGTTGAGCCGGGCATTGGGCTTTCCGGCCTGTTCCTGGAGCTTGAGTTGCTCAGCGCGGTGGTCCCAATAAGTGATCTCCTTGGTGAGCCGGTCTTTGACTGCGGCCTCAGTCTTGGTAATGAGCGCAAGCTTGCGATTACGCACGTCCGCCAGATGTTCCGGCACGACCTGTGCCACGGCATAGCCTTGGGCTTTTTGTTCCAGGCCGCGGTTGATCCAGTCACACTCGGGCCGCTTGAAGATGGCCTCCGCACCCGGTTCGTGGCCGGCCAGTGGCCGGTAGTCGAGATAGGGGGCGTATTGCACATGGCGCACGGAGCCGTCGGCCGTGAGTTCAACATAGAGCATGCGCTTGGAGACAATGCGGCGTTCGCCAGTGCGTGTGAGGCTTGCATCCTGAATCGCGTGCTCAAGATAGAAGAGTATGCGCGGCTGCGTGCCACTATCACGCTCATCCACCAGGATCGCACCGCGCTTGAGCAGATCGCGGTGCCGTTCAAGCGTGAGATCGATAACGGAGTCGAGCAGTGGGTGGCCTGGACACACGAAGGCCGCCAACGGTTGGCCCTGGGGCGCCACCAGGGATTTTTCGAAGGCGATCCGTTCGTAGCGAGGAAGTACCGATTCACCCATACCAATCAGACGGTCGCGATGGCGGACCGGGGCCGGTACATGGGTCACCTCATAGCGGCGCGGTTCACGTTGTTTTGTGGTCCCACCCAGCCGCTGAAAGGCTTCCCGGAAAAAGGACTCGATATAATGCGGCTGCAGCCGGCGGGCTTCAGCCCGCTCCATGTCTTCACGGATGCGGCGAACCCGGCTCGCATCCATAACCTCATGGGCCAACACCCGTTCCTCAAGGAGATCCTGGAGATGGCTGCGGTCGAGTGCCTGCTCCAGCGCCGTCGCAAGGCGCGCGCGCACATCGGGCAGATCGCCGTAGCGGATGGCCGCGATCAAGAGATTACGTAGCGACCCGCCTTCAAACTGGAGCTTACCTAGCACATCGAATACCTGACCGCCCAGGGCATGACGGGC
The DNA here is from genome assembly GCA_021794595.1 of Pseudomonadota bacterium. Lineage (GTDB taxonomy): Bacteria > Pseudomonadota > Gammaproteobacteria > Acidiferrobacterales > Acidiferrobacteraceae > Acidiferrobacter. Next base: position 6,184 of record JAJYQN010000144.1, on the reverse strand, counting down.
CTGTTCGAGCTTCTCCAGGAGCTTGCGATACACATCGCCTTCGCGGGTTTCTTCGGCCACGAGGTTCCACAGATGACAGACCTCGGTCTGTCCGATACGGTGGATGCGCCCGAAGCGTTGTTCCAGGCGGTTGGGATTCCATGGCAGGTCGTAGTTCACCATAAGGTGCGCGCGCTGGAGGTTGATGCCCTCGCCGGCGGCATCGGTGGCGAGCAGCACTTGCACCTCGGGATCGAACTTGAATGCCTCTTGCGCCTTCAGGCGTTCCTCGCGTCCGAGACCCCCGTGAATCAGGACCACGGCCTGCCTGCGGCCGAGCAACGTGGTGATACGGTGCTCCAGATAGTTCAGTGTGTCGCGGTGTTCAGTGAAGACTACGAGTTTTTGGTGCGGCGACGGTGTGGGTGGTGGGATATCCCCGGAGCCATAAGGAACATCGGGTTCGGCGACACGGTTCCCCTTGCCGTGGCTAGTGAAAATCTCGTCCAGCAGGCTTGCCAGTTCGCGCCACTTGGTGTCCGTGCCGCTGTGTCGGACACCCAGGGCCAGCGTCTCTAAGCCTTTTAAGGTCTCGATCTCGGCTTGCAGCTCGATTATAGAGCGCGCCGCAGTCGCCTGATCGAGGACTTCCTCTTCGGCGGCCTCCACTTCATTGTCCGGGGCATCTTCGAGGTCGTCGACATCCTCCGTATCAAGCGCCGGATAGCCCGCCACGAGCACGGATGCTGCCTGCCCTCCCCGCTGTAGGATTTCCAGCTCGCGTAGCCGGCTTTCCAGCCGTTCTCGGCGGCGGCGAAGCGACTGATAAATGGCCTCTGGCGAAGAGGCAAGCCGCCGCTGCAAGATGGTGAGCGCAAAGCCGACGGTGCCCGCACGCTTGTCGTTTTCGAGTGCCTCGACGCGGTTGAACTCCTCGCGCACATAGTTGGTGACCGCCTTGTAGAGATGCGCCTCAGCCTCTGAGAGTTTGTAGGGTACCGTGTAGGCGATGCGCTCCGGAAAGAGCGGCGTGCCATCGAACTTGAGGAGGCTTTCTTTCACCATGCGGCGCATCATGTCCGAGACATCGGTCACATGGACGCCGTCGCGGAACCGCCCCTCGAACCGGTCGCCATCGAGCAGCGCCATGAAGAGCTGGAAGTCCTCTTCCTTGCCGTTGTGCGGGGTGGCTGTCATCAGGAGAAAGTGGCGAGTAAGGCTCGACAGGAGCTGACCCAGACGGTAGCGCTTGGTGTACTTGATCTCCCCGCCGAAGATCGTGGCTGACATCTTGTGTGCTTCGTCGCAGACCACGAGATCCCAGCGACAATCCGGTGCCTGGAGCTTCTGTTGGACATCCTCGTTGCGCGAGAGCTTATCAAGCCGTGCGATGACAAGATGGGTTTCCAGAAACCAGTTACCGGTGCGCGCCGATTCGAGCTTGTCGTTGGTGAGGATCTCAAACGGCAGATGGAAGCGACGGTAAAGCTCGTCTTGCCATTGTTCGGCGAGGCTGCCGGGGCAGACGATAAGGCATCGCTGCAAGTCGCCCCGGGCGATCAGCTCCTTAATAAGGAGGCCCGCCATGATAGTCTTGCCGGCACCCGGATCGTCCGCGAGCAGGAAGCGCAGCGGCTGGCGTGGCAGCATGGACTCGTAGACTGCCGTGATCTGGTGCGGCAGGGGCTCCACCACCGAGGTGTGGACCGCCAGCACGGGATCAAACAGGTAGGCGAGCCGAACGCGCTGCGCCTCGGAGATCAGACGGAAGAGCGCCCCGTCCCCGTCGAAACTCCAGGGCCGGCCCTGCTCGACGATCTCAATGCGAGGTTCGTCATGGCGATAGAGTAATTCGTTCGCCACTTTGCCCGCCGGGGTCTTGTACGTCAACTCCAGCGCTTCGGACCCGAACCACTGCACATTGACGACCGTGACCAACTCGTCTGGTAGGATGCCGCGAATCGCGGTGTTGGGTTGGAGGTCCTCGAGCGTGTTCATGATCGCTCTGCGTGCCGTTGCACACGCCGCTCCACCTCTTCTCCGATCACCTGTTGCGCAACGCGCAGGTCGTATTCTGCCTGCAGGCCCATCCAGGTCTGCGGCGAAACACCAAAGTACTTGCCAAGACGCAGGGCGGTGTCAGCGGTGATGGCGCGCTTGCCGTTGACGATAGCGCTGATGCGGCCTGGGGGCACAACGACGTCGCGGGCGAGCCGGTTGATGCTCACGCCCAGCGGCTTCATGAAGTCTTCGAGCAAGGTCTTGCCCGGATGAATCGGTTCTAGACGCCCGCGCCTAGTGGCCATCGGACACCTCGGAGGTTCCTTGCGATAGCGCCAGACGATGCATAATTCCCCAGCCCATCAAAACCGGTCCAGCGTCGGCTTGGTACCGGCACTGCGCCACCCTGCTGCAGGGGTCTCTCGCAAGCCCCTACCCCGGTTGCCGGACAGAATCTTGAGCAGGTCGGGACGGCGCCTCATGCCGGGACAGGGCTCGTCGGAGAAGTCACAGGAGAAATTGGTCATCGCCATTTAGCCTATTACGCATCGCGTGCTACGTCAAATACAGCGATTGCACTGGTCCCCGGCTCAGGGTCTTGCTCAATGAGGAGGGGGCGAAAACGCGGGGTGGCCACCATGGACGCCCATAAAGGACCTCAGAATCTCATCGGCCAACCCCCGACACGATCAATACAGTGCAAGGGACTCATCGATGCGCCCTGGTGAGAGCGGTCACGATATGCGGTGGGCTGGCTTTCACCATCAGTGATGGATGTACGGCGTAAGTCGTCGTGTCAACGGTACCTGGTGGCCGGATTAGAACGGCGGATCGCCGGGGGAGGCAATGGCCTCGGGTTATCGCAGTGATTCGACGCCGGTCATTCGTCGCAGTGGTTGTGTCCGTCAAGTTGTGCAAATTCCTTCCTGGTATGAGGGAGGGTTTCATCAGGCCGCCCGCAGCCGTTCGCGGCGCTGCTCCTGAAGCAGGTCCATGTTGAGGTAGCGATTGTCCTCAAGCCACGCTTCATGGGTCTCGACACAGAGGGCCCGCACAAGCCTAAGACACGATTCGGTGTTCGGGAAGATCCGCACCACCCGGGTCCGGCGCTTGATCTCCTCGTTTAAGCGCTCCAGCATGTTCGTGCTCTTTAGGTGCTTATGATGGGCCCGGGGGAGACGGTAAAAGGTCAGCGTCTCGCCGATATGGTCCTCGACCCAGTTCGTGAGCTTGGGATATTTCGCAGACCACTTCGTAAGCCACGCCGCCAGATCGCGCTGCGCTTCCGTGAGATCCCGTCGGTCATACAGCCAGCGCAATTCCTGTAGACAGTCGTCATCGGCCTTCCTGGGCAGGTAATCCAGCGCGTTGCGAAGGAAGTGGACATAGCACCGTTGCCAGGCGCTCTCGGTCAACACCTCGGTGATAGCTTTTTTGAGCCCCGCATGATCGTCAGAGACGACGAACTCGACGCCGTGCAGACCCCGGTCCTTCAGACGCACGAGGAAGTCCTTCCAGCTCGATTGGCTCTCGCGACTCGCCATATCCACCGCGAGCACTTCCCGCCGGCCGCCCTGGTGGATCCCGATCGCGATTAAGACCGCCTGAGAGCGGATGACGCCCCCTTCCCGGACCTTCTCATAGCGGGCATCGAGAATAAGATAAGGGTAGGGTTCGTCGAGACGGCGCGCGGCAAAGGCGGTGAGGGCCTCATCGAGCCCCTTGTTGATGGCACTGATGCTGGAGGCCGAGAAGCTGTGCCCGCAGAGCTCTTCTGTGATGGCCTTCACCTTGCGGGTGGATACGCCTTGCACATACATCTCCGCCAAGGCGGCCACGAAGGCCTTCTCCGCGCGCTGGTAGCGCTCAAAGAGGGCGGTCTGGAACTGGCCCTGGCGGTCCCGCGGTACCCGCAGTTCGAGCTTACCAATACGGGTCACCAGGCCGCGTTCATAATGGCCGGCCCGGTAGCCCTGACGCCCAGCCTCCCGTTCATGGGGGCCGGCCCCCAAGAGTTCTGTCATCTCGGCCTCCAGGACCTCCTGGAGCGCCTCTTTCATCAACGCCTTCATGAGATCTCGGTCTTCCGCCACGAGGGCTTTAAGGTCCATCGGGTTGGCGTTATGCTTCTTCACGGTCATGGTATGCATCCTCCTACAGGACACAGGGTTGATCTTCACAATCTCCCTCATACCATGACCGCTTCCGCAGTCCAAGAATTTGCACATAAGTTCGTACACTACCGTCGCAGTGGCGTTGGATCTGTGCGAAGTAGTCGTTTTGGGAGCCGCTGGTGAATTCATCGAGGAAATCGGTCAGGGCGATTGCCACCGCTGCGCACCAAGGCGAAGCGAGGGCGCATAGTCCGCGGGACCAGCCGTGCGGCCGGCAATGGACGTAGGTCCGGGCGGGTGGCCGTAGGTTACCTGCAGGGACGCCGGCCATTCGGCCGGCAATGTCGGCGCGCCGTCCCGTTATTGTGGGCGAGGCCCTTGTGCGCCAGAAAAACGCACGGCTCGCCCGCAAGACGGCAGCAAGAATCTGGTAGCTTCGCTGCGAGATTCTGGTGGCGCCGAGGCCGAGGGGACGATGACGACTGGGCGATGTCCTATCGCGTGTACCGAGAGCCGGTGCACGCTTTCTCGTCGGGTAGGTCAGGAAAGCCACGGCAGTAGGCATCACCCATAGAAAGCTCATCTCCTGCTGTCCCTGCCTTGCGGCCCTTCTCCACCGATACACGGCCTGCTGATAGTTAGGGGCGTCATCGGCAAGCTGGTCGCGTCGTTGGCGAACGCGACGGCACCGATCTAACGGGCGTGGGCAGCCGCGATGGTCAATAAAGATCATGGCAATTCTGGATCACGGATCCCAAGTGATCACCATCGACCAGAATCTGCGATCACCATCGATCAGAGCAGGCGATCACGAGGAGCCAGAAAACGTAGAGAATCCTTACCCCAACATCCCCACCAAATCCTCTGCTCTGAGATGGGTATACCGTTTGAGCATCTGTAGGGTCTTGTGCCCGGTAATGGCCGCCACCTGCATGGGGTTCAACCCCTTCTCAAAGAGCCGCGAGGTCGCCTCGTGCCGCAAGTCGTGGAAGGTTAGTCCCTCGATGCCGGCCGCCTTACAGACCCGCTCGAAGGCCTGGGAGATCGAATCGGGGCGCATGCCCCACACGCGCCCATCGATGCGCCGGGGGATCTGGTCCAGGACTCCCAGCGCCGCCGTGGAGAGCGGCACCCGCCGGGGCGTCCCGGTCTTGGTCTCGGGGATCAGCAGGACGCGCGCCCTGCGGTCCAGGTGGTCCCAGCGCATGGCCGCGATCTCCCCGCGGCGCATGGCGGTCTCGATCGCCCAGGTGATGATATTGGCGATACCGACCCCCGCATGGGGGCCCGCGTCATAGGCCCGTGCAGCGGCCAGGAGGCGGGCTTGCTCATCGCCGACCAAGCGGCGGGTGCGGCCGCCAGGGAGTTTGGGACGCTGGCCCTTGACGAGGTCCACGGGGTTCGTCAGGGACTCCATGCCCCAGGCCGCGCGGGCCGTGTTGAAGAGGTGGGAGAGCAAGGCGAGACGTATCCGAATCGAGTTCGGGGCCAGTCCCCGCGCTTCTAAATCGCGGACCGCTTGCGCGATATCCTTGCCCCGGATGGATGCCAGGGCGCGAGGCCCTAAAACGGATTCCTGCCAGGCCCGGATCGTAGAGGACTCTCTCGTGCCGCTTTTTTTCTTGCTACTGACCTCGACCGCGTAGCGTCCCAAAGCCTCCGCCAAAGTCGTGCCCTCGGCCTCGGCCCGGGAGATGAAGGTGCCCCGGGCGATCTCGGATTCGATGGTGGCCGCCCAGGCCTCCGCTTCGGCCTTTGCGTCGAACGTGCGAACCTGCGCGGGGTACCCCCGGCGCCGGATATGGGCCTGCCAGACACGTTTGCCGCCTGGACCCTTGCGCGGAATGAACGATGCCATGTTGTAACGCTCGCTATAGCCTCGACGGGACCACTCTATCCGTTTTTGGGACTTGGTTACAACAAAATTACAACAAAGTCGTGGTAATGCGTAGGTGCTGTGACTGTAAGTCTTTGATTTTATGGTGGGCCGTGTTGGGATCGAACCAACGACCACCTGATTAAAAGTCAGATGCTCTACCGACTGAGCTAACGGCCCCAAAAGCCGGTCATTATTGTGATTGCCGCAACCC
>JAJYQN010000019.1 GCA_021794595.1 Pseudomonadota bacterium | reverse complement strand
GGCCAAACTGACCATCAGAAAATCGTATGGTTTCCGATCCCCAGATATCCTGGAAATGGCGTTATATCATGCGCTTGGCAAGCTTCCTGAGCCAAAGCTCACCCACGAATTTTACTGAGGAGCCAATTCCGCTTGCTGCTCTATGGATAAAGCCTCATAGGCCGCCACCTCTTCCGGGGAGCTGAGCGCTACGCGCCTATGAATCGGTTTGTAGTGCGCGAGCCGCTCGCGATACTCCACCAGCTTCTGCTCGACCCTCTCGCGCGGGATTTTGTAATGTTTGGCCAGATCATCAAGCGCCCAAGCGTAGGCCTGGGCGATGACTTCGAGATTCAACCCGTCTGCCGCAAACTGGTTGCGTTCAAACCTGAGCTGCGCGTCGAGCCTATCGGATTCGGCATTGAGGCGTGCCGCCTCGGCCAGATTGCGCTTGCGCAACTCCGCTGCTTCCCGTTGGGCCTGTTTCGCTTTCTCCCGCTCCCATTGGTCCCGACCCCAGCCTATCGCCTGACCTATGAGATTGCCGAAATTGCCGGGGTTATTCGGATCGGTTGCCATCGCTGGATGCCCTCCACGAAGGGAAGAAGACTCTTGTATACTATACTAGACCGGGTGGGGCGGAAAGACAAAGGTCGCATAAACCGGCAGCAGGAAGCCTCTACATACCCCAGCTAACGGTTGTCGCATTTAGAATTACCGACACGCATTGGGTAATGACTTCATGCCCCCCCTGCTCACCAGAGCGCCTTGAGGTGGCTTATAGCATCACGGTAAAACGGTCCAGACTTAAGCAGCGTTGGCCAACTCTGCGTCGCCCCTATAGCCCTCTTAGCGCCAATCAACTCGATAAAGCAATTCCATACAATAGCAGGGTCCCTACCGAGGCGTTCAATAAGGTCCTGGGAACTTTCGCCTCGAATGCGCACATGCTTCGTAAAAAGTATCGCTAGCCCAAAAACAGTAATCTGGGGCACTGCCGCATCAAGCTCGTCAAATACAGGTTCTATGATTGACCCTATGCTTTGGACATATGCGGCTTTCCTTTCCGTATCGTCCTTGTACCACTTTCTTTTCAGCCTCTTGAATCGATCGACTTGTCCAACCACGAGACGACTGATCAGGTATGCGTCGCGAAAGCGTTCTGCCGTTAGTTCAGATCCCAAGATTCTCGAAAAACTACCGCCGTCATCAGTAAACATTTTGGCGGGATCTTTCTTGGCAAGCTGCGGGTCATCATAGTAAGTAGCAACGTAGGCCTGCATTCCGTCCTTCAATGGAATCACATGATCGGAGAGAGGGGCGCCAAATCGCTCCTCAAGATCCTTAAGTTCCTTAGGCATCATAGAACGAATCTCGCCATCCCGCCGTTCTAGATAGTACCCAATAGCAGACAGCGAGTGATAGAGTTGCACGATTCGTGGATCATTGGATCTCAAGAATGTATTTTCCACCCTCGTTTGATTATTCAGATTAACGGCGACGTTAGATGCGAATTCCTTGTCTTTTCCTGTGGTTATAACCCGCACCGCAGCGTGCACTTCCGGTTGCAGAGAGCCACACTGATAGCAGCGATGAAGTATTCGTAGTGTTTGGCCACCATTTACAACCTGTGGCCTCTCTAGGCTAAGGCGATTGTTAAATGGTTGCCATAATGCTGAGTCACAAATTATGGATATGCCGTTATTGAAATGAAAAAAATCTTTAGCCGCGATCCTATTTGAAGCTGTCTCTGATATCGCCAAGTTGGTGGCATTGTCGCCTTCAAACATTCTGACATTCTGCTGCAAAATTCCTTCACCATATTCGGCGTATAGCTTTGCAAGGTACGTGCCGTCAAGATCAAATATGTATGTCTCGTGATCGCCAATTTTTGTCATATAAGGTGCCTTTGGCAAATTCACGTCTAGTGTTTTATTGAGCGTTGGAAGATTGGCGTTGTAAAAATGGTTGTGAATGTCCGTAAGATTCTGAAATTCCCAACGAAAAAGGTCTTTGGCCGCGCTGCTATGCGTTTGGCAGAAGGCTCGTAGCTTAGTGTCGGCTTCCTGTGGCAGCTGGCTGAGGCTTGAAACGGCTAAGACAATTTTATAGCCGCTCGGTGTGAAAGCGTAGATTTCATCAAGGCGCGCGAGAAGTTCGCTATTGGCGATGCCGGTGTGTTTCTTGCTTAGGATCAGCTCAAGGCCGGATATCAGTTTGTCTACGTCACCGGCAGCGACCGTCTTGTCTATGGATTTAGGGTTTTTGAACTGGTAAAATGTGACGTATTCTTCCGTTATTTCGATCGCATCAATGCCCAAATCCCCTCCGCCATCACAGATTTGATCTTTGGCTTCGATATCGGTCATACCGCGAATATTTTTGAAATACCAGTACGCGAAACCATACCCTTCGCCATCAAAGGCTTCCGATCTGACGATCGTTGATATCTGATTGCCAAGCTGCTCTTTGAAGAGGCCTAACATCGCGGAAGTATTCTGGCTCATCGCATAGGTTCCATTTATGGGCGCAACGTGGCATGTGTCACGATTAAGGTCTTTCTATTGGTGTGTGGCATTCAGCAATACTGAGCGAGGCTTAACGCACCGCAACTATTGGGCCGACAACTGGCACCCAACGCCGCCCCTGGCACCTGGGGCGCAAAGGGATCCAGAGGCTGACGATGAGACCTTCCACGCCATAGCGGTGTCCCTGAAACCCGATGCCTTGAGTGTAGCCCAGGAGAAACAATGAAGCGAATAAATCGGGCTGGATGTTTCTGGTGGGATACTTGGCGAGAGGCGCGCGGTCATAGGGTCGCTGCCGCGGCGGCGGGCGCGGGAATCGGGCGGGCCGCGGCCGGGACCGGGCGCATGGACAACTCCCCGCGCATCTGGTCGCAGAACGCCCGGGCGGCCGCGGTGATGTGCTGGCGCTCGGCGCCCTCGGGATTGGGCGAGGCCCGCCACTTGTCATCCGTGAACTCGTTGGGGGCGCTGAACCGGCTGGCGAAATCATTCACGATCCCGAGATCGGCCATACGATCATGCAAGACGGCCGAGAAGCCCCGGGCAAACATCTCATGCGGGCTGCTCCAGTACCCGGCCTGGCGATTCGCGTCCAGGTGCATGGCGGAGCGGTAGAAGTGGGTAAACCTGCCCTCACGCTCCATGGCGCCCAGTTTTTTCCAGAGGGCGCGAAACGCCGGGTAAGGGAAACACGGTTGCCCCGGCCGATGGGACAGCAGGAAATCGGCCAGGGCCTTCTCGATATCGGGCGTCCAGGCGCCGACCTCGGGGTGTTGGGTAACCCAATTCCGGCAGGACGCCACACCCACCTTATGGCTATAGAGCCAGCGGCTAGCGCGCGGCTCGCAAAAAAGGGTCGCCAGGGCCGACGGGCTCGGCCCCGCCTGCGCCATCAGCGGGATCACCGCTTCGCGGACCCAGGCGCTGACCACCCGGGCCGCGTCCGCCGACGTCATGGCCAATGTCGGGGCCAATAAGGCCGATTCGAGCATCTGCGTCACGAAACGATCGGGTGCGGCCTCCGCGACAGCCGTCTCGCTTCGCAGGCGCAGGGTGTCCTGGAACGCTCGGAGCGCGCGCAGAGACGGGTCTTGCGCCGAGTCCTCGACATGGCGCCGGGTCGTGGCCAGAACCGGGGAACCGGGTTCGTTGCGATAGACCAACCAATGATCGAGGGCGTGCGACCACTCGTGCGCCAGCGTTCCCGCGCCCATCGTCTTGGTCAGGTTGATCACCCGACGGGCGGGTTCGTAGTGGGCGGCGGCGTGACCGCCGCGCCCGCGCGCACCCAAGGCCAGCGCGAGCTCACCATGAAAACCCATGGCCTCGGTCGGAACATCCAAGGCCGCGGCCATGTCGGACAAACTGTCAAAGGCGAGATCCAGCATGGCCTGCCGATCGGCATCCTTGACCCAATTGCCGTACTCGATGGCCCGCAATCCAAAGGTCTCCGCCAGATACGCCTCGGTCACGGGCCCCGAGCGACGCACAGGGCCCGTCCGCGTCAAATTCGCAAACCGCGGGGATGGGATGAGCCTCTTCGGCAGGCCTCGCCCGATCATGGGATCCGGCACCGGCTCCGTCGTCTCCGTCGCGTCAGACGGCCGATCGCCGGCACCCGGGGTATCCGGCGACGCGGCCGAGGGAGTCGCCTCGATCCGCGACCGCAAGGCCTTCGCATCCTCCGTATGTTGGACCAGATCGCTCAGGCAGATCAGTCGCAACACTAGGTCCTGCCACGTATAGATCGACAAGGGCCACGCACGGGCACTGTCCAGGGATCGGGAGGGTGGCTGGCCGGCGACGCGGGTCCATAGGGTATAGGCCTCCTCGCGCGCAGCCCGAAGGGTCTGCGCAGACACACTATCCCCCTCCAAAGCGCCCATGATCGGCGCTAAGGCCGCATGATCCGCCAGCGACTGCCACAGGCGCGCAAGCGGGGCCCGCATCGCGGCCAGGGTGTCGGGCACCTCGGTCGGGGGCATTTCCTGGATCAGGCGTTCAAGATCCGCCTCACGCCCCACCCACTGCGCGATATCCAGGGCCTCCCACGACTGGGTGAGATTGGCATGGCCAAAGAATCGGTAGGATGGCGATCGGTGCCACGCATCCTGCCGGTGGCGATCCTGCTCCACACACCGAATCATATCCTCGAGGGTGATCCAGGATTGCACCTGATCCCTTAAGTGACCTACCAAATGGGGGTAGTAAAAAGCGGCGGCCGCCAACACCTGCGCCTTACCGGTATCGCTCTGAAACCGGCTATGCGCCGTCCGTTTGACCGACGCGAGATTGGCCGGCGAAGTCGCAACGGCAAGCCGGATGGCTTCGCGGGCCAACCATACGAGCGGCTGCCCACCCGCTGCGAAAAACGCCGCCCGCTCCTCAGGACTCGGCTCCGGCCAGAATTGTTCCCGGCGCACCTTCTTGGCGGCCTCGCGCACCAGGGGCAACACGGTTTGGGCCCGTTCCATCCAATCCTGCGGCGAATCGGGCGCCGAGAGGCGGCCGCCCGCCGTGTCCTTGCGCGCGCCGCCGATCTTCTCCCCAAAATCGGCCCGGTCCGACAACGTGGTTGCCGGAAGCGGCGGCGGGGCCGCCACGAAATCGGCGTCGACCACGACGCGGTTCGCATCCTGAGCCGTTTGGGGGAGGACCCAGCGACCGCCGTTGCGGGGCTCTCCACAGAGCCAGGCCGCGCCCGCGCCCTCGGCCCGGGTCACGGGTTCGAACTGATCGCTGTAGCGCGAGGCCATTTCGGGCGTCTCCGTCCACAGCTCGTAGGGCACCTGCCCATAGCGCCCGGGCACGGCCAGCAGACGTGACACGGGCGCATCGTGCACCCGCCAGAACCATTGCGCGCTCGATCCCTGGGCCGGGCGATCGCGCCACCAGGGCCCTTGCGCCAAGCCCTCGAGGGGGCGAATCACGGCGGCCGGCAGGAGCCGCAGGAAGGCGGCGCTCGAAGGGACCTTGGGGGCCGTCCAGGAGGCCATGACGCCCTCGGGAAGATCGGCCTGGATTTCCGCCCCCCATTCATCCGCCAAAGGCGCGAGCGCCTCCTGCGCGACGGCTTTCTCGCGGGCCGTCATCGGGCCTATGGGCATCAGCCGAAAGCGGTACTGACGGGGGTCTGTGTCGGGCAAGGCCTCGATCCAGCAGGCGAGGCGGTAATGGGCGAGATCCGGCCAGAAGCGCTCCATCACACCTCCCCCGCGAGGCCCGCGTCCTCCTCGAGGGCCCCGCCCGTGGGAAACGCGTCGCCGCGGGGGGCCGCCGCAAGGGCTGCCACGAACCGGGCAAACGTCGCCTCTTTGTCGCCCGTGGCCAGCGCGTAATGATCACCCGCCCGCGCCCGTGAGATCGATCCGTCGGGCGCAAAGGCAAACGCCCAATCCGGCGATCCGACCGCCAACACAAAGGGGCCATCGAGGGGGTCGTAGGCGACCTGCGCCCACACACAACCGTCATTCCGGACGTAGGGCACATCCCACAGGCAGGGGACATCCCCACAGGTCATGCCGTCAGGGAGTTTCAGTTGGGCAATACGGTCTTGTAGCGTCATGCCATCGTTTCCCGCGTATCGCTCTATGCCACGGATACACATTATGTTATATCCTATACTTCGGATCCGTCAAACCACGAAGGGACAAGAACCATGACCCACCCTGATGATGAAACTCCCGTCACGATCCCCTATCGCCTACGGCCGGACCACCGCGCGCTTTCCGTGGGCAACCTCGCCCTCATGCGCCCGCAGCAATCGGGTACTGGCATCGTGGTCGTGGAAGGCTACATGGACGTCACCGAGATCCTCGAGCAGGCCTTTCGCGTGGCCCCATCGGGCTCCTATCACCCGCACGGTCCTGCACGCACGCAACACGTGCGGGAACACGTCGTCACCCTCTACGTCCCGGAATTCGCGGTTCGCTCTTTTGCCGAGGCGGTGATGCGGGATGCGCGGACGCCAAACCGTGCCACCGCTCGGAAAGGATCTATGACGCCACGTTGATCAGATCTGGAGGACGATCTACGATTCCGCAGGGACGCGATGACGCCGTCCGTAAGTAGTTGTGCAATCAGGAATTCCTTCGCCAGGGAGCATTCAACCACTGTTGCGGTTTTCAGGCCCATCCCTTGGGACGGGATTGTGCATCAAAAGCTTCAAGTCTTCCCGAAAGAACTGGTGCCCCCATAGCTGGCGGACTACGTCTCGTATCACACTCACCCTCAGGGTCGCAAGACAAACATCTCGTGTCGCACGTGTAGTGGAAAAACGGATCCTTACCGGCCCGATCGAACATTTCTGCTGTGGTATAGGACGGGTCGTCGAACAACCCTCCCATGTCGACATGAACCTTATGCAGTGCGGCCTTAAAGCAGGTCCGCTTCTGACTGAGATCGGCGGCCAGCATCAAAAGACGCCGATCACAGGACACAAGCATGGAGTTCGGATACTTCAATGCGAAAACAAGGAGCTTGATATCAACGGGGTCCTCTATTATTCGATCAAGACGGCAATGCCCTCTGTAGTTCATCACAAACAAGGCAGCCTCGTCGTCGCTCGTGCCATGATCCTTGATCTTCCGCAGTACATCTACACAATGGGGCTTCCGCGCCAGTTGCTGCAGGTCGCCCACGCCGAAACTACCAAACACGAGGACAATCATATCGGCCAGCGCACAAGTGGTGTCTACGGCGTGAACGCGATCGACATTGTTGGTGTCGATTACTACCGGCACCGGGTCAGGCATTACCCAACTCCCACGCGGCATCGATGTCACGCCAGACTTCGTGAGAGAATTCCTCCTGGGCTTTTGTCGCCGTGTGCCGAAGGGTCGACCCCGCCGCCTCGATAAATTCCACTACGGAACGGTCACTACCCCAACCCGTGCCAGCGGCCCTTTTTATTTCCTGGCTGATCTCAGAATAGCGTGGCGCACGAGGCCGCAACCTTGCGCAGTCAAATACGGCATTGGCAAGAACCTCCGGCGTTGTGCGATGCTTAGCAATTAGACAGTGAATATCTGCCGGAAGCTTCCTGTGCGCGGCGATTTCTTCCGCTAAGTCGAAAGGTATCAGATACTGCTGGGCAAACTTGTTTGCGACGTACTCGGGTATAACTTCTGGGCGTATGTTGTCTGCGTAGTAGTCTTCGCCGAGAATGTCGAGCGGGATATCGCGATCCCGATGAAACAGGTAGTGCGCCATTTCATGCAGGATCGAAAAATGAATGCGCGCAGGTGGTTTGTCTCGATTGACGCACACCACAGCCTGTTTGCCGATGCTCAACAGAAAGGCATCGAAGCCGTCGGAACCAGCACTGA
>JAJYQN010000124.1 GCA_021794595.1 Pseudomonadota bacterium | reverse complement strand
CGTCGCGGACGGGTGTCGTAACCGGGTACCACAGCCTCACATTCAGGGCAGTGCAGCGGCACGTCTGGCGGCCACCCCACGCGCACCGTAATCTCGCCCAGTGGCGTATCGCCTGAGGCTTCTTGTACCGCCACTGCCGTGACTCGCCACGGCGCCGTAAATCCCAAGAGCTTTTGGTACAATTCAGTGTCACGCATAGGGGTGCCATATTTGCCTGCGGGGGCGCCTGATGCAAGCCCAATACCCCCTTACCCACACGAAAGCCTGAAGACCCATCTTTACCTACAGTGCCCGGCCATATCGTGCACTATGTCCCGTCGCCGGCCAGCGCGGCACACCGCCAGTCCAACTGGCGACACTTGACCACGGCCTCACTCAAGCCATGAGCGTTGCATAGAACAGCTGGATACAAGACGCCTACTCACGATCCTTTCAAACCTCTTCACCGTGCAGAGATCGCGCCGTGGCCCGGAATCACACCCCTTGATGACCACGGGCTCGCTCAAAGGATTCGCATCGCCCTTGTGCAAAGATGCCGCGCGCATAGATGCCAACGTCTGATAGAATATGCGTACCCCCACCCACTCACGACCCGAATTGTTCCGGTAGAGATCGAAGGCCAAACCAATGTCTGGCGGCGTGCGGTCAGGCTGCCCCGTCAACGCCCAGTTGAGCCGCAACATTCCCGCTACGTGCGCAATGTTCACGTCGTGTCCAATGAGAAACACCATCTTCGCCCTGCGATAGGCCTGCGGTATGGCGTGGCGCCCCTCCGTGAGCTGGCCACTCATCAGGACGTTATTGATGGCGCGCATCAAAGGTGTTGCCCCGTGCGCGGCAACATAGCTTTCTTGCCTTGTGATAGCCGAATACACGTTGTGCAGGTAAAGCATACGGTTCACAGCGTGCACGGAGCGAAGATGACCCCAGCCAACATCCTTAAGGGGCTTGCCGTCTGCGTACTCCATCAAGAAGGCCTCACCGACGGCCGACGCGACATGAAGCCCCCCATGCAAGGCCACATGCTCTCCCACGACTATCCTGGTTGGACGTCGCAACGCACATATGGCCTGCTTCGTGTCCTCTGACGAGCACAGAATCCTCCGCATGTCCTCCATATGGGTTTGAAACGACCTCATATCGGTCATGCGTTGCAGATCCCGCATCATCTTCCGCCTGGCCTTACCCTTGTCGACACGGCACGCGTTCATCTTTATGGCATGAAACAAGGGATCCTTGCCAATCGCAAAGTGACTTGGCACCACATGGCAATCACCAAAAAACCCCTTTAAGACCGCCTGACCCGTCGCTATTGTCCTTTGCATATTGTCCGCATAGACGTATAGGTCCCGGTGACCCGCGCAGCCGACAGGCACCGCCAAGCCACGCGAACCATAGTACTGGCGTATGCCGACAGCCATCATCTCCGCAAGCCGAAAGCCGTTACGTGTCAGATCGCCCGGTGGCGCAGACCACGAAGGCCATTTCCTATCGGACCAGCGACTGAGTTTTTGCGGGCTTTGTGTCGGGGCGCGTACGCCGTGGCGCATCAAGATAACCACCTTGCGCAGATGTAGTACATCCCTGCGTGCTGGGCCTCGTGCCATATGGGCGCACGCCAAGCCCCCGGCGGCAACAGCTATCCAGGCGGTGAACATCCTAAACAACCACCCTGTCATCCGTCGTGCGCTCATGCTTTTGCCATAGGGTTGAAAATGCGCAATATCCCGCGGTTCGTTCGCGCATGTAGCAATGCCATACTGATGTGCCCCCACCAGTAGATCCACACCAGAGTGGACAAGAAGTCATGTATCTTTTTCGGTATCTGGTAAATATGCTCTGGCTTGGCGACCCCAAATGACGGGATCAGAAAGAACATAAAGAAACCGGTCACCGCCATACTCGTCACGACCAGCATTCCCAGGCCGTGCACTAGGCCCGGCAAACCGCCGCGAACACCGTGTGGTGGCAGCTTTTTCTTCGTAAGACCAGCGATATCATCGCAAAGCCCCTGAAGAGGCGCCCCCGAATAGGGGAAAAAATGCGAACGCACATCCCCGTTTTTATATACCCAGTACCAGAATATTCCTAGGACCACCACTGTAGCCATACCGGCCCACATATGCGCATGAAATAGCAGATGCTGAAAATGATCCTGCCCGCGTTTTTTCCATATCTTCTTCATGTATAGTTCGCTAAATAACTGCATCGTTATTAGCAACGCGAATAATACATGCAAGAATTTGAAACCCATGGGCCATTCGCGGCCGGCATTCTGCGGATTACTCATGTGGTATAAAACTCCCTTTGGTGCTATTGTAGATAATCGCTTGTCCGTAATTCTTCATATGAAGTATATCGTGGCGATTTCCATTTCCCCCGCTCAATGGCACGGTCTATCGGATCGCCTTCCTCAGGCAGAAAACTCCTCCACATCCTGATTAAAATCGAAAGCCCTCATCAAATCGTAGGCATCCCTGTCGCGTTCATTCAGCGGTTCCAGATTAAATCTGGTCTCAATGAGCTTCAGAATGCTGCCGGTGTGGCTCACGGTCGCGTCAATGAAGTCCTTCCTCGCGTAGGGACTGACCAGGATCGCGGGTGTCCGCGTGCCTAGACCATATTGGTCTATCTGCGGGGGCGGTACCGAATCCCAGAATCCTCCCCCCTCATCGTAGGTGATAATGATCGCCGTCTTGTCCCACGCCGGACCCGCCGCGACGGCGCGCACAAGCTTTTCGACCCATGCCATGCCCCATGCCGGCGCGGAGTCTGCCGGATGTTCCGTATTAGCCGCGGCGGCTTTCAAAAAGGCTACACCAGGCAATGTGCCGGCCCTTGCGTCCGTCAAAAAGTCGTCGCTTGAGCGAATATGTCCTTCGCGCACGTATTGCGGCCATCGCGCGTAATACTGAAAAGGATTGTGGTGGGCCTCATAGATGCGTCCCGAATCCACCACCGCAGACCCGTCTCCTGGGCCGAACGCAGTCTTCAGTGCCCACGGTTTCACGAGATCCCAGTTCTCGTTGTACCACGCCCACGAAACGTGCGCCGCGCTCAACCTGTCACCGATGTTTGGGTACGTTTGCTCGCCAGGTGGTGGCGATAGCCGCAAGGCCTTCGTGTTATCCGCGCCTGTCGGACCCTGTGTCGGCGGCAAGTCGTTTATGAGTATGCCCGCGTGGTCGTAGGGCAAATCAAAAAAGGCGTGATCGACCCCGGTCGCCCGCGGGTCTCGCGGGCTGCGAGAGGCTACGGGCGCGCCTGTATTGACACACGAGCGGGCTGCAGCGAGGTACAATGCGTTGCCGGTAGACCCCCCGGACATCGCCTGAAAGAAATGGTCGAACAGCGTGTAGTTCTTCGCAAGCTTGTGATAGAAGCCAATATCCCGGTGATCGTAGTACCCCAGCACAGGACCGCTCGGTCGCGCGAGATCGAATGCCAGCGCCTCAGCGCTGAAGTTGTCCAGATCCGCTCGAGTTAGGTGCTGACGATCTCCCATGCTCAATGCTACAAACCGGTCCATATGCCCGTTATTGATTTGCGCCGACATCCGGAAGAACCTGTGTTTCGGATCCCAGTGCGCGTTGCTGTCGGACGGGATGTACGGGCCTAAGTGAAACGGCGCGTTTGGCAAGAGCGCATCCGCGAACGCAGGAATCTCCTTTGGCACAGGCAACATAGTGTAGGGGATTCCCACCGGGTTCTTCTGCAATCCGACAAAGCGCCTGTCGATGTGGCCATTATTATCAAGCAGATTTGTCGGATGGCGCCCATTCGCAGCAGAATATGTTCCAAAATAATGGTCGAAGCTGCGATTTTCCTGGAAGATAACAACAACATGCTCTATGCGATCACGCATCTGTGTCTTTTTGTCTATACCGGAAGCCTTTGCAACCCGTACCAACGGTGGCGCGACGAGCGCACCCGATACCAACGCCGCGCACTTAAGAAAATTGCGTCGCGAAATTTGCCTTGCCATTATATAGCCTCCGAAGCTTGCATTGTTCTGTCTGTAGTGCCATTGATGCGCGATCTCAACACTTACTTAAATGGTTTAGCGCTTCGCGCAGCGCTCTCCTCTTATCCAGATACAGACACACATAACCATAACCCGAGAGATTAGGCGCTATCCCATAGGTACCCCTTATGCCTTATCGTGCGCAGCTTGTGTGAAAGCCCTATTGTGCCCAGTTCACTCCTAAGCCTGTGAACCATAGTCACGACCGTGATCGATTGAACCCTAATTCCAAGCTGCGCGTGGAACATCGCCACGCAATCCTCCAGGCTCACGACGGTATCTGCCTTTGTCACCAGGAGCTTAAGTAGCTCGAAATATCGGCCACTCAGTGCGAGCGCATAATCGTAGTAGTACGCCTTTTGGGACTGCATATCCAAATAAAATTCCCGATACGTATCCGCACGCATATACCTAGCCAATCTTCTACCAAGCGCCGCAAGCCGCGCCCGCTGCGTGCCTAAGTCAACCCCTGCATGCAATACGAGATCTGCACCCGAACAGATGAAGCGGCCCTCATTGAACTCATCCTGGCCATTCATATAAGCGATTATTCCAATGTGCTGACCCGCCGAATGCCTAACATCCTGTATTATTGCGGCGAGCGAGTCGGCCTTCCGCGCGTCTCCCGCGACCGTGACGGTATTGGCACCGATCCGAGCGATGCCCTTCACGCAGTCGCGCGCCGTCGCCGATGTATGCACAACGTCTACGCCCAAACCGGTTAGTGTTTCGTGCATGGCCGCCAGATGTCCGGCATCATTTACGAGTAAGACGGATCGCATTTGCGGCGCACTCGACACAGCTGCGTCGTCGAAGACACGCAAATCTTTGCGAAGGGATCCCGCCGCCTTTAGCAACAAGTGCATCGGAATAAGAATATACATGATTACCGCATACCTCTGATCACTGGTCAGGTTGCGTCTCTCGATATTTTGGTTGTCACGCAAGAGTAATGCTTAGTCCATGCCGCCACTCTAGCCATGCAATATGGCGGCAATATTTCGGTTCGGCGACAGGCATTTCATTCCTGGAATGCAGTCCCGCTATTTCGCGGACGCGCCCACTATGATAAAAATAGGTGCGATGGCACTATAGCCTTGGTGCGCCCCGCAAGATGACCCATGGCTCACGCGGCCCGCGGCGCCACGAGATCTTTCGCTTCCCCATGTAGTCGACAGGAAGTCTATGCTATGAAAGCTTACTTTAATGGCGACGGCCATGCTTGGCGTTTTGTAGGTGCACAATGGCCCGAGTCTCTCCCTCAGGGAGTTGACGTCGCGCATGAGGCGTTTGTAAGAAGAATGCAGGCACTACTCGAAGCCGGAGACTATCAACGCGCTCGCCGTGAACTAGAGGAGTCGGCCGAGGCGCGCTTGATACATGAAGGACTGGTCCAAGGCGCCCTGCATGCGATTGATCTAGTTGTCGTGACCGATATCGCGGATGCCGCGGCTCTCGTCGATATCGGCCTCATGGTGAGGGACGATACGTTCGCCGAACGTGCCGCGCTGCGGCTCGTCGCTATTAAGGGATATCCACTTTCCTCTTTGTATGTCCTTGTTAGTCGAATATACGCCGGCAGGCGGCGTTACCGCGAAGCGCTCATGGCAGCCACAAAGGCCTACCAGCTTGACGGTGCGTCTGACGATATCGCATGCCATCTAGGTGTATTGTACCAAAACCTGGGGCGACCTGTTACAGCCCTTTCGCTATTCGAAGCGATACTCGGGAGAACCCCTTGCCATCTCGGCGCCCTTGTGAATAGTGGAGTCTCCCTTCAGAACATGGGACGCGCCCATGAAGCCATCGCGCGATTCGCGCGCGCGTGCGAGCTTGATCACAATAACACCGTGGCCCATTATAATTGGATTGCGGCGTTGATTGGAGCAGGTTTTACGGAACGTGCTAGGGGTCTCCTTGCGCGCTTGAAAGCTACAGACGATGCGTCCGGTCAAATGGTCTCGACACTGCGCGCACAAACCATGGAGCGCGACGGGATGTATGAGGACGCGCTCGCCTCGCTAGAGCCCTGGATCGACAAGGCCCTTTATTCCCAGAGTCTCGTAGTCTATGGCCATGTGGCGCGACGCTGCAGCGAAGCCAAAGCAGCAATGGCCGCCGATACTATCGAGCGCTGGCGTGCGCACCACGAGGGCGTGACGAGCCCAGCCGAAATTCGCGCCATTCTTTTCGCATTGGGATCCCTCTATGACCGAATTTCGGACTTGGATCGCGCCTTTGAGTGCTACAAGAGCGCCAACAATCTCGTGCCCGACCGCTTTGATCGTCAAAGCGTCGACGATCTGCTGACGTCCGTCCGCAGCTTTTGTGCACGCAGCGCTTTGCGCCGCGAGGAGAGTTATGACGAAACCATGATTTTCGTGGTCGGCATGCCAAGATCTGGAACGTCCCTCATGGCGCAAATCCTGGCGACCGACCAGAACACTGGTAGCGCCGGAGAGATCGCCACCATAGGCCGCATTGCGTCTGAGTTGTCTGGTGGCGTCATTGCGCGGTATCCCGCGATGCTCGAGGCGCTTAGCGATCCGGAGATTGCGCGCTATAGGCGTGCCTACAAAGAAAGTCTCGGGGCTGCTTCTGAATTTCTGCGGATCGTAGACAAAATGCCCGCCAATTTCCAGTTTGTCGGCATCATCATGCGCCTCTTTCCGAACGCGAAGATCATACATATGAGGCGCGACTGGCGCGACACCTGTTTGTCCTGCTATTGCCAGGATTTCTCCGGGCGCCATCCTTACAAATACCGCCTGGCTGATCTTGCTTATTACTACCGCGTCCACGAATCGATGATGGAGGCGTGGAAAGATTTGTATGGGGACAAGATCATCACGGTAGGTTACGAGGATCTGGTCTTCCATTTCGATCAGACGACACGAGAGGTCTTCCAATTCGTGGGCCTACCGTGGCATGAGGGCGCCCGGGCGTTCTTCCGAAACAAGGCGCGCTGCGTCACTTCAAGCTACCAGCAGGTCAAGGAACCTATCTACACGACCTCCGTAGGCCGTTGGAAAATGTACGAAAAACACCTTACGGACCTTGAGTGATTGACGTGTCGTCAAGCTAGTTATGGACGCAACCGCCCTGGCGCGCGTGGCGTCGAAAAATGAACACGAACTCCTGGCACCGCAGCCTCATACCGGAGCTCATCGCACCTGGACCCTCGCCTCGATCGCGCACCATTTTCGCGCCACAACGACGCGTCCCAGCCAGCAAACCGGCTCCTGACACAACGGCAACGAACCAGGGTATATTATGAGAGCGAAGTGGGCCCGCGATTTACCTAGATTCGTTACCGATGGCCTGAAAGACGTATCCCTCCCCCATCCAGGTATATCTGGGCAATATTGTCAACGCTATCCTAACCCGTCTTTCCCTATTCGCAGTGGTCTATCGGACTAAGCTTTTGCATTTAAATATATTCGTCCCAAAAGGTCTCCACTACACTGGAGAAGCCGCTGGGAATATCGTCCTGGTCGGCGTCCACCATAGAGGCAATGACGACGCGCTTCCTATATCCAGGCTACACATCGTCTAGCGCTAGGCCCCGATGCGGCAATGTGTCGAGACCTTCGCGGCGGCGGATAATGGCCCTGGGGTATCAGGTCGCAATATCCGCCGATGCCGCCCCCGCGATGGAACGTTAGGTGGCGGCGAGCCGCTTCTTGTCTTAGTACTGTATACGACGCGATAGCTCACCGCGCCTTCGTGTACGCGGGCCAGCCGCGCCCGCATCTGGTCGGGCCCGGCGGCGCGCGACTAATCGGCCTTCAGGGCGTCCTAAGCGGGACCGGCCCGACCATACGATCCACTCTCCGTGGCGCGGTCCCAGGCCATCGGCGTCCGCGAGCCGTCGCGGATGACCTCGCTTTCACTGGGGTACTCGCTGGGGCAGGCCTTGGCCTTTACGACGTCCGCCATGTCATTGGGCAGAGTGACAGGCAACTGGGGGGGGGGGGGGGGGGGGGGGTGACTAAGCCGGGGTTACCC
>JAJYQN010000086.1 GCA_021794595.1 Pseudomonadota bacterium | reverse complement strand
TGCTTCTTCAGGGCCACCTTTCCGTGGGTATCTACACCATGGATCTGAAACACCAGCTTTGCCAAATCAATCCCAATCGTTGTCATCTTCATGATCATCTCCTCTCTATGGGAGTGGTACATCACACTCTCCACTTTGGCACGCCTGATGCCATTTGGGGAGGGGGCGACCATACCATTAGTATGCGCGACGGGACATCCAAGTCTCCCTCGCGCCCTCGATCTCGGCGCAACTCATGATCTCTTCGCTCCGCTACGAGATGCCGCGGCCGTCCTGCGGGCGAGCCGTGCGCTTTTCTGGCGCACAACAGGCTCGCCCACAATAACTGGACGGCGTGTCGATGTCCTTGCAGGTGGCCTGCGGCCACCCGCCCGGACCCTACGCCTCCCGCGGACTACGCGCCCTCGCTTGCGCTCTCCCTGGCGCGCAGCGCCTGTCTAAAAACCTCCATTGAAGCGACCCCTTCCCAATCCCTCACGGTATCGCCCCTTCAATACAGGCGACCGTATCCTTGACCGATTGCGCTCCATCAAACCCCTCATACTTCTTCGCAAATGCCTGGGCCGCCTGCCGAAATGCGGGTTTTCCAAGCACAGTGGCTATAAGCGACGAATACGATGCCCGGGTCGGCGGGCCGCGCATCATCAAGCCGGCGCCTAAGGCCTCCACCCGCTGGGCGGTCAGATATTGTTCGGACCAACGCGGAACCAGGAGGAGCGGCACACCGCGAAGAAGCGCTGTGGCAACCAAGCCGCTGCCGTAGCCGATCACAAGATCGGCTGTGGGGAGCAACGATTCCAGCGAAACGGCCGTCGGGAAGATCCGTAGGAGCGGGGTCTGAAACCGCTGAATCATCGCCGCAGAACCCCCGGGAAAGGCACAGATCACCGAACAGCCCGTCGCCTGAAGAGCCCGCAACAGATCCTCCACGCCCGGCACCCAAGGCCGCAGGTACGCAAAAATGTGGGAACCGTGTCCGCCCAAAAGCCACTCGACCCGTTGCGCCTTTGGCATCTCATAGACCGGGCCGACATAGTTCCCGTCCTGACGCGCACCGTAATGATCGAGTTCCGAAAACGTGGTTAGAATCCGATGCTCCCCCTGAAAAACATCGGCCAATTGCGCCAGAGGTTCGCTGTGACAGGAAACCAAGACCTCATTGATATGGCGGAGTGCGAGGCTCTCGGCGCGCTCAAAGCGTTCCTTAGGGATCGGCTCCCAGAACCGAAGCGATGGGAGCGGAGACGACCGCGGCGGCAATTCGAACCCATTGCCAATAAGGACCACCGGGATCCCGTGAATACGAGCGGCTAAAAGCGCGGTCGGTGCATAGTCAATCATAACCACATCAGGCTGAAAGAGCGTGAATAATCCCCGCCAGGCCGCAATAAGACCTTCCAAGGTGGCCCGTTCACCATATCCCCTCGTAATCAGCAACTCCGCGTAACTCGCTAAAGGCTGCGTCATGCGCGTACGGGACGCTGCCATCGGCGCCTGAACGAAGGGGATACCCGCCGACCCTAAAATCTCCCCCGCCACCCGGGTATCACAGACCGCTGCCACCACCTGATGGCCGCGCGCACGCAATGCGCGGACGACCGGCGCATCCCGAGTCAAATGGCCCCAGTTCTCCCCCATTTCCCAGGCCAATAAGATCTTGCTCATACGCGGTTATGTTCTCCTCGGACGAGCCTCTGATACACAGGTGAAGGACACGGAAAACACGACACCGGTCGATCTGGGTACCTGGAAAGACGGATGTGAGGAGCCCATACTCTACTCTCGCCTTCCTCGCCTCCCGACAATCACCCTAAGCTCGTCTCTCACAAGGGCTGACTTCCTCATCACGGCTCATCAGGCTGACCCTGGGCGGCCCGCAAGAGCCGGATTGCAAATCGTCGCGGGGCTTCCGCGCGCACAAGCTTCCAGGCTGCGAGCGCACGCGTGAGGGCAGCGACCCGTTCGGTGGTGAGCGCCTGGAGACGCGCGACCTCGGCCTGGGCCAGGGCCAGTTCACTATCTTGTTGACCTCGAATCCGGGCCTTCGTGAGTTGCACGGTCTCATGGGCCCAACGGACACCCTGGGCCGCGGCGCGGGTATTGGCCTTAGCCGTCTGATAGAGGTGGCGGGCGGCCTCGCGGCGTTGTCGCGCGATGACTTGGGCCTGCCGAAAATCGGCATCCGCCGAGACAACCTGCCCCTCGGCGCTCTCGACAGAACCCCCGGTGTTGATGAGCGGAAAGAGTGACCACGAGACTGTGAGACCCACGGTGTAATTGCTGCCGTGGGTTTCGGTGAAGGCGGTCCGCGCACTCCCAGGATTCAGCCCCAACCAGTTGTACTGGCCGGTGACGGCAAGTGTCGGCCAGTAGCCCGCTTCGGCGACACTCACCCCTTCGCGGGCGGCCTGCCAGCTGGCGCGGGCCGCGATGACAGAAGGCGTTCCCTTGATCGGTTCCGCGGCGGCCGGCAGCCGCGCAGGCCCCGGCAGGGGGACTGCGACCCGCAGTCCGTTATGCCCCGGGATCCCGATCGCGCGCGCCAGCGTCTCGCGGTCCTCGGCCTCCTGGGTGCGGTCATTGATCCCGGTGGTCTCGGCCGTGATCAGCTGCTGCAAGGCCTGGAGAACGGTGAGACGGCTCGCCACCAGATGCCGGTAGCGCTGTTGGGTCATCTGCACGATACGATGGTCCCAGGCCACGATCCGGGCGTCGGCCCGCACCCGCACCTGATCGGCGGCCACCGCCTCATAGGCGCCCACCACCCGGATCAGGGTCTTGTTGACGGCCGCTTGCAGGCCCGTGTCGGCGGCGGTCATCGTGTTGGCGGCGGCCCGATAACCCGCCACATCCTTGCCGCCATCAAAGAGGTTCCAGTTGGCGCTGACGGTTGCGGCATTGTCATAGAAGCGCCCGCGGGTGGAAACGAGGGTCCCGGCGATAAAGGTCGATGACTGGGCGCCCAGGGGGGCGTACAACTGTTCACCATCGCTCACCGATAAGGTCGGCAAAAACGCGGCGAGTGCCGAAAGACGCTGGCCGTGGGCCTGGGTCAACGCCCCTTCCGCGCTCTGGATCGCGTGGGCGTGGCGCAGACTCGTGCGCAAGGCCCTGGCAAGCGAGAGTGGCGATCCTCGCGCAGACCGTGCGGGAGAGCGCGCGGCTTCAGTTGGCCGCATCCCGCCCACACCTATCAGACCGATCATAAGAATCGGACCCCAGAACCCCATCCCCCCTATACACCCGAGGCCGCGTGGCGTCTCACGCCGCTGGGGCCCCATCCTGCGTGCCCGATCCGCCACCTTAGGGAATGCGCGCGGGATCGGCCGCAAAGCGCCGCGCGAGCCGCACGGCTTGGGCCCGGGCCCGGGCGCTCAGGCGCGATCGCGCCTGACGCAGCGCCCGACGCATCGGGGGAAACGAAAGCCCGCGCTGGTGGGCCGCGCACATCAAGGCATACCCTATCAGGGGCTTTGGGGCCGCCCCGCGCCCGACCGCCCAGGTCATCCCGAGGTTATAGAGGGCATCCACGACCCCGTGCCGGGCCGCGTGCGTCCACCAGGCGTGGGCCGCGCGGGGATCGAGGGTCACCCCCCACCCGCGATTATAGAGCGTACCCAAAAGACTCTGCGCCAAGGGCTGTCCGTGTTGGGCGAGACGCTGCAAGCGTTGGGCGGCGCCGGGATCGCCGGCGCGCGCGGCCTGCACTAACAGATGGTCCTGACGGACCGCGGCACGCCCCGTGAACGGCACCCTCCAGGGGGGCCGCGCTCGGTGTGGCGGCGGGGCTAAGAGGCCGGCTTGCACGGCGGCGGCCTCGGCGTCGATCAGCCCATAGCCCGTGCGCGGAGCCCAGCCCGGCCGCCCGCCCTGAAAACGGGCGGTGCGCTGCAAGACGGCCTCGATGCGCGCCGGCGGGACATGGTCTGCCAACAGCAAGGCCGCGACCCCCGCGGCCGCCGGCCCGGCGGCCGAATCCCCGGAGAACGCGCGCCAGCGATACCCACGGGCGTTAGCGGCCGGCATGGCCACCTGGGTCTTATCGGGGGCGGCGAATACCGGTTGCTGAAAGCACATAGGACGCGTTAACCGTTTAAGACCGCTCGGACCCCATCGGTAGTCGAGACATTGAGGACCCCTATTGGCATAGGGTTCTACAAGATACCGGTGATGATACCCGCTATAAGGATCCACGGCCGCCACCGCCATAAGGCCCGGGAAGGTCGCCGAGTTCCCGGCCCCACCTGCCGTATGCACGGTAAGGAACAAGGGGTTCACCCCCAACCCGATGCGAATCGCGACAAGCTTCAGCGCGAAGGCCGGGGGCCATGAGGAGGCGCGCGTGAGCACAAAGACCCGCCAATGGACCCAGCGCGCACGGCGGTTACGCAGACGCACATGCAGGGCGGCGCACCGGCTGGTGGTGCGCGCCAAGACCGCGCCTTGTCTATTGGTGACAAGCAGTGTGATAAGCGGGTTGCTCGCCAGACACCGCCCACCGCGGGACGCCGGACGGGCATTGGTGCCCAACAGGATGACCCCCCGGGCCCGGGGGGTCACCCACAGCCCATCATACGGTGTCGCGGCGGGACCGACTCCAAAGACCTGCGCCTTATCGCGCCGCCCGGCGAGGGTCACCGCCCGCGGGCGCCAGCGCCCTTGGTAATATCCGCCACCGTTGTTCCCATCGCCGGTAAAAAATAACACGCCGGGGTGACGCTTCAGGAGAGAGGCCAGGCCTTGGGCCTTGATCGTGGGCGCAAAGAAGATGGGCTGTGGGTTCATGTCATCGACCACAATATCCGCATGAAAGACCGTCACGAGGGTCCGCGCACAGGCCACGGTGCGGCGCGCGGGCCCTCCGGGACAAAAGCCCAGCTGCGCCCGAGGCGCCACGTCGTGAACGACTTGCAGCATCCAGTCGCCTTCATCCCCCTGGCCGTATCCTCGGGGGAAGGCGATGTCGGGCGGCAAGATACCGCGTCCGACCAGGGTTCGATCATTCCGGGCCCCGTTGGAGATTACGCCCACACGGATACCCTGGCCCTCATCGCCCGCTTGCCAGAGACGCGCAACGCGCAGGATACGCGCCACGGGCGGGATGCGGGGCGCGGCATGGGCGGACACGAAAAGACCGAGACACAGGGCCAGCATTGCCAACCTCCCCGCGAAAAGACTTGCTCCCTTCTTTGTCCTGGGGCCCATCATTAGCCAGTCACATGAAACGTAACGTCCCTTGTATTTCCTGCGTCTTCTGCCGCAGTACGAATAAAGGATAGGCTCGCTCCCGGCGCTACGCGCCAAGATGAACAAAGCGAAAGCCCAAAAATCATTTGGATGTACCATCGCACCCTCGAAGGACCAGGTGCTCGCACGGGCTCCTCTCGTCTCCCCCAAAAGCAAAGCGGGGCTGTCGACACCAGAAAAGCGCGACTCACACTGCGCCATGTTATTAACTTCCTATGTTAAATAATCTCTGCATCGGTTCTATAATTAGAACCGCGCCCCACCGGAGAAAATATCGACAACGCAAAAACCGAATATCAGCCAGACCTCCACCTTACGAACCAGACAATTAATGTCATAAGTCGTCATCATAGACGTCCTCGCACAACACACCTCTGGTAGCCATGAAAGTCATCGCACCGATGCCTAATAATCCACAGCCATATCTCAAAGATATTGCAATCGACCGGGTACTTTCGCAGGCCTCACCTCTCCGTCCTATCATCACTTAACCCTAGGCGTATAACGTTGGTCTCCGTCTGCGCGGACAGCTCATGAATCAAGGGCTGAATGTATGACTCGTACAGCTTCCATCGCCCTACAGAACGGTTATACAGCGGCTCACGAACCTGCTGATAGCTTGCAGTGTTAACTATCCGCCTTGAATTATGAAAATCCAAACACTCCCCTTGCCACTGTAGCCCGCAAAAATGCAACAGCGCCCGCACGGTAGTTTCCGGATCCGCGACAAGCTCTTCATACCTTAAATCCATTATAGGGACACCCAAACTTATCTGCTTCCAGTGGCGCATCATCTCTAGGTACTGGTTATAAAACCAACCGCAGTTACTAAGATCGTTACTAAAAGCGTTTCCTTCAAGGAAATCCTGCATGTAACAGGAAAACGCGGTATCAATCGGATCTCTAACGCAATGGATAATTCGCGCCTTCGGGAAAAGTAATGCGATCATCCCGATATGCAAAAAGTTGTACGGCATCTTATCCGTAATCCGCAAATAAGCCTTCGAACTATCTGGTAGCCGATTTAAATATCTATACGCAAGCTCCGTTAGTCCGGAGGCATCGATGCCTGGGAAATAAGCTGGATATGGCAGTGGCGACCGCTGATCGTCTCCATCGGGCCACCAACGCGCCACTCTATCCAGGGTTGTCAGCTCACCTGCGCCATACACATCCGAATGGCTTGACAAAATTTGTTCCGCCAAACTCGTACCAGACCTAGGCATCCCAAGAATGAACACCATTTGATCGCCGCCCACCAGGGAACGTGGCAAGCGCTCCATCACGTCTTGGGTAAAAGTATTTTTTATAGATTGAAATTCTTTTATTGTTTTATCGCGAGAAAATGGCCTTACAACTTTACGATATTGATTTGCTTCGTTTAGGGCCGCAAACGCATTCGCTGGCTCATTGAGACGATCGTAGAGGTTTCCAAGCGCATAATGTAGTTGGGAACGGCCCTCTTGCGGAGTATATGTTTCGTTACTTCTTAGCCGCTCTTGTATTCGTCGAATAGCGTCATTTCGCTCGTCATTAGTCCTTGCGATGCGCCCCAAAAGCATGAGGAGCTGGGGATGACTAGGGATCTTCCGTAACGCCGCGTCAACCACATCCTTAGCGGCGCCAGTTTCACCGCTACGTTCCAGCATCACCGCTTGAGACACCATGGTATATGCGTTCCCCGGATCCATACGGAGCGCATTGTCGAAACACTTGCGGGCTAAATCGGTTTTCCCTTGACTTGCGAAAAGTTTTCCCAGCAAGACATGTGCGTCAACTAGACCTGGCTTTATTTGAAGAGCCTTTTGCGCATATCGAATGGCTTCGGGGATGAGTCCCCGCGCAAATAGCGCGGAGGCGCGTCGTAGCCAAAGCTCAGGATCATTCGGCGATAAGTCAACGGCCCTTTGAAATAAGGCTAACCCTTCCTGAAACCTTCCGAATTCGCAGAGAACGGCGCCGTGACCCACTATTGATGGTATATAGTTATGATTACATCTTAGCGCGGTCATGTAATGTGTAAGCGCTTCATCCATTCTATGGCGATTGTGCTCGATTGTCCCGAGTTCATGATGGATGCGATAATCGGCCGGCGATAGAATTACCGCCCGCTGCAGTGATTCTAGAGATTCGGCGTAATTTCCGGCAAGTTTCTGCGCGGTGCCCAGCAAAAATAAATACTCGGTTGAGTTGCCTTTTTTTGCCACCGCTATCTGAAGGTGAGAAACCGCCTTATGCGGATCACGCAAGGCGAGAAGCGAGATCGCAATTGCATGATGGACCCAATGAATACTTGGTCCTAGAGCCAATGCTGCCCGCAGCGCGTCCGTCGCTTTAGCGTGGGCTCCCTGCTTTTGATATGCTAGCCCACATAGAACCCAGAAGCCTGCAGCCTCTTTGTGCACTTTAAGGTTCGGCCCGCATGCTGACAGGCATTCATCAAAGCGATTTTGGCGGAATAGAGCCCATGCCGCTCGCAGCAAAGAACCTTCAGATTTCACGGAGCCTACAACGTTTTTATCCAGCGACTCTGCGCTTATCGCCACTTCCTCCGCGGCTTCGTGACTAATGTTGGGCGATGTCATTTGTTGCTCGGTCTCCTACAAGGATGCGTGTACAGTTTCCGCAATCGATAGGTGTTATACATCCATCTCTCACTTCTCCGGTTGTGGATCAATCAAGCGTACCCAGACCTCAGCGTGCACAAAGGGACGTTCAGGCCACCATCGCGCCCTCGAATCAGGGTAACCGACCCCACAACGAAGCCCTAAGATGCTTGCTACCGTCCTATGCGCAAGCCATGCGCTGGTCTTTCGCACAAGAGGCTCGTCCACATATCGCCGGACCTCGTACCCATGTCCTTGGACGCAAGGCAGCGCCTTCTGCGGACTACGCACCATCGCTTGCTCTCCCTGGCGCGCAGCGTTGGAGTAGGGCCTCAACCAGGGCCGTTTAGATGGACACATAAACGTCCAGCATGATCGTTGTGTTTTATTGGCGCCACTCAAAAAGTGCTGTTACCGCCAGTAGTGAGACTTGTACCGGCCCCGAAGGCTGTGGAATAAATGCCGTAGGTGCTACTGCCGCCACTTGAAACACCGGTATTCCCGCCAAAGGAACTTGTAAACCCACCATTAGGAGTGCCACTATAAGTACCCGAGAAACTATAACCAAGGTAGGTATGGTCCGAGTAACTGCTGCTAAATCCGCCACCGGAAGTACCGTTAAAAGTGCTAGAGTATGTCCCCCCAAAATATGTATGCCCCGCGTAGTCACTGGTGTACCCTCCACTGGGAGTACCAGTGAAGCTATCAGAGGAGCTACCCCCATATGCGGTATGATCCGCATAAGTGCTAGTATAGCCGCCGCCAGAAGTACCGCTGTAGGTACTCCTGGCGGTGCCCCCCGCATAGGTATGATCTGCGTAGCTGCTGGTGTAATCACCATTCGGCGTATAGCTATAACTGCTATCGCTCTGTCCACCACCTGACGTTATGTTGGTGGCATTATCGGAGTATCCACCGTTCGCTGTACTCTGATAAGAGTTGGAATGACTTGCGCCACCGTAGGTTCTACTGGTGCTTGATGTATCGTACCCGCCATTGCCTGTCGGTAGACTGCTGTAATTGTGTGATGATGTGTCACCATTAGCGGTATGGTAGTTCTGGCTGCTGCTGTAACGGCCGTTTGCGGTGCCGCTGTAACTGCTGTCACGCTGTTGACCATCCATTGTGGTACCAACAGAGGTATCGTTATACTCTCCGTTTGCGGTGCCCTGGTTGCTACCGGAATAGCTACCGCCATAAGTGGTATGGTCTACATAAGCGCTACTGTAACCACCGCTGGATGTGCTGCTGTAACTGCCAGAGGCGCTTCCACCGTGTGAGGTATGATCTGCGTAGCTGCTGGTGTAATCACCATTAGGCGTATAGCTATAACTGCTATCGCTCTGTCCACCACCTGCCGTTATGGTGGTGGAATTATCGGAGTACCCACCGTTTGCTGTACTCTGATAAGAGTTAGAATGACTTGCGCCACCGTAGGTTCTACTGGTGCTTGATCTATCATATCCGCCATTGCCTGTCGGCAGACTGCTGTAACTGCCAGAGGCACTTCCACCGTATGAGGCGTGATCCGCATAGCTGCTGGTGTAACCACCGTCAGGTGTATAGCTATAACTGCTATCGCTCTGTCCGCCACCTGCCGTTATGGTGGTGGAATTATCGGAGTACCCACCGTTTGCTGTACTCTGATAAGAGTTAGAATGACTTGCGCCACCGTAGGTTCTACTGGTGCTTGATCTATCATATCCGCCATTGCCTGTCGGCAGACTGCTGTAACTGCCAGAGGCACTTCCACCGTATGAGGCGTGATCCGCATAGCTGCTGGTGTAACCACCGTCAGGTGTATAGCTATAACTGCTATCGTTCTGTCCACCACCTGCCGTTATGGCGGTGGAATTATCGGAGTACCCACCGCTTGGCGTGCCTTGGTAGCTATCGGAGTAAGTACCACCGTTATACGTCTTGCTAGTCGTTGTGCTGTCATATCCTCCATTGGCCGTTGGGGTGAGGCTGAAGTGGCCCGACGAACCACCGCTCGAGGTCTGGCTCGCGAAGTTACTGGTATAATCTCCATTAGGCGTATAGCTATAACTGCTATCGCTCTGTCCACCACCTGCCGTGACACCACTAGAGTGCTCACTATATCCACCCTTCGCAGTACTTTGGTAGCTGTCGGAGTACGTTCCCCCGAAGTAGGTCTTGCCAGTACTCGAGCTATCATAGCCCCCATTGGCTGTTGGGGTGAGGCTGAACTTGTCGGAGTAGCTGCCACCGTAGTAGGTTTGTCCCGAACTCGCCCCATAGAAGCCACCGTTTGCCGTGTACGTAACGCTTGTAGAGGCAGCTAACTGTCCTCCAGGCGTGCTCGTATTCCCACCACCTGTCGCTGGATTATTTCCCGTGGCGCCACTGCCGGGGACACTACCACCACCTGTCGCTGGATTATTTCCCGTGGCGCCACCGCCAGGGACACTACCACCACCTGTCGCTGGATTATTTCCCGTGGCGCCCCCGCCACTGGGTACAAAGTCGCTACTTTGCACCGGATGCAGTAACTCAGCTAAGTCAGCTCCTATTGGCAAATTCCGGCCAAGCTTAATAAGATCCTCAACAATGAGCTTTGCTTCCAACGCGACCGCCATACTTGCGAGCGGCCCAAACTCCTCCGTAAAGGCCCCTGCTAAAGCGCTTACGGAATCCTCGGCAATGTATTCTGCAAATGTCGATGCAAATGCGACCATATTCCCAGACTCATAGTCCTCCAACAACGTATGGGCCTGCTGAGCATAGTCATATGCCGTAAGCACGGCATCCACTTTTGTTGCACCGTCTGTCGCAGTCGACCCGCCTATAACCGCTGTAGTCATTTATTAGTCCTCACGGTAATGAAATGCTCGTCTGATGTTGCGCACAGACTCGCCGATTCCTGAATTCGTTGCCAATTATTATACCGTTTACATTTAAACTGTATTCATCAACTGTTTTAATTTTCATATGCATAACGCTCACTACCCTAACGGGCTCTCAATTGGGTCGACAACCACGCTACCACATATGTAAGCATCTCGTTAAGAAATACCAGAAAGATAACAGAAAACAGTTCCAAATCCAAACACGCCCCGTGGGTCAGGTTACGAATCTGGCCTCCATTAAGAGATCCTATTGTCGCAACAAATAGAATTTGTATTACCAACAAAATCGGTATTTGGAGCTTCGTTGGACTCCTAAGCGCCGCATTGTAATATCGGATAAGCGCGACGCTTGGGCTCACATCGCCTCCGGGGCTATTGACGTACTCCGTTTGTGGCCCTGCATACGCTTGCACAGACCCCACCCGATTACTGAAAGTCCCAAACATAAAAAACCCGCTGTCCATGTATAAGTAATTATATTTCTGGCGAAGCGTCGGTACCCCATTCGCCAAATAACCCATGCCTACACCAGATAGCAATTTATATGTGTTCACGAAGAACAACAACACAAAGGGCACCAGCGTGAACATAAGCATAAGCGTCAGAGTGCTTGCAAGAATCGATAGCTCCTGCGGATTCATTACGCCACCGAACCTTGTTGTGTAAGACAAAAAACGCAAGCACCAGGCATCCAGGGTCGTCAAATCAAACCGGCTAATAATCGGTAATATTAAGGATGCATTTGATGTAACCACCGTATAGAGCCAATATTGTCCAACAAAATAAAGGATAATGGAGAAAGATACTGCTAGACGCGCTACTGTCAGGAATCCCGCATCATTTTTATCACTCATCTTAACCCTCTAGTTATTGTATAAGCTAGGGTAGATCCGTAAAACCCGCGTCATTCATTCAAACAGTTGCCAATTACTATATCGGTACCATGCGACTGCAGTCGCGCACCCACCTAGTGTAGTGCTTCATTCTGTTTGGAACTTAAGCGCCGATTCGCGCGGATGACCTTCTGGAGAATATCGGCCGCTTTGGCGGTCCAGATGAACGGTTTGGGGTTTTTGTTATGCACAGTCACATATTCCTTGATGGCGGCCGTCAGTTCAGGGACGCTGCGAAAGACACCGCGCTCCAGTCGCTGGGTGCTCAAGTCGCGAAAGAAACGTTCCACCATGTTGAGCCACGACGCCGAGGTAGGGGTGAAGTGCATATGAAAGCGCGGGTGCTGGGCGAGCCGTGCCTGCACATGGGGATGCTTGTGGGTGGCGTAGTTGTCGCAGATCAGATGCAGTTCCTTATCCTTGGGTGTCTGTCGGTGGATTCTCCGCAGGAAGACAAGCCATTCCTCATGGCGGTGACGCTGTTGGCAACAGGAAATGAGCGACCCATCCAGCGTGCTGAGCGCCGCGAACAGCGTTGTGGTGCCGTGACGCTTGTAGTCATGGGTCATCGTGCCCGCACGCCCTTTCTTCAGCGGCAGACCGGGCTGCGTGCGATCGAGTGCCTGCACCTGGCTCTTCTCGTCGCAGCACAGCACCAGCGCGTGTTCGGGAGGGTTGAGGTACAGTCCGACGATGTCCTCCAGCTTCTCGACAAATCGGGGGTCACGCGAGACCTTGAAGGTTCGGACGAGGTGTGGCTTCAGCCCATGGCGATGCCACACCCGCAGCACCGTGGTATCGCTCACACCCATCTTGGCCGCAAGCCGGCGTGTGCTCCAGTGCGTGGCCCCTTCGGGCCGCGTCTGCGTGGTGAGGCGCACCACCTCCGCAGCGTCTACCTTCGGCGGCCGTCCGCCACGCGGCAAATCCTGCGTGATCGCGGCGAGGCCGCCTTCGGCATAGCGCTCCCGCCAACGCCCGACCTGCACACGCCCAATCTTGAGTTCCTGTGCGATCGCATCGTTGTGCGCGCCCATTGCCGCCCGCAGCACAATCTGTGCACGACGCGCCAGGCGCACGCTCGTTG
Source organism: Pseudomonadota bacterium (assembly GCA_021794595.1). GTDB lineage: Bacteria > Pseudomonadota > Gammaproteobacteria > Acidiferrobacterales > Acidiferrobacteraceae > Acidiferrobacter. Next base: position 21,484 of record JAJYQN010000086.1, on the reverse strand, counting down.
TGCGGGACTTCGCGAGTTGCGTGAGTTTTTTGCGTTCCGCTTCGGTCAACACGATCATAGGTGCTGCGCGCATCGATGGCCTCCTGTCTTGTACTCTATCACTGAGACCGGAGAGGGCCATGTTAGTTCCGTTAATTATGAAGCACTACACTAGTAGTCTCCGCTAGGGTCAGATTGGACAGGGACGTCGAGACACACCATGGCGTCTGCGTTCCCCACCCCTTGATGGATCAGCCATCGCTTCACAATTTGGTTTTTCCGTGGTTCCCTTCGTCTCCTTATACGCACGATGAAACCTCCATCCTTGGCACACCCACGATTCCTGCTATGAGGGGTGCCCGCCCTGTGCGTTTGTGCCGGGTAACTCCTGGTTTCTGGTCCACAAAGAAAAATTAACAACTCTGTCGTCTTATCGTGTGTATAACCGCGCTTTGTGTACCCCGACAACGAAACATAAGGCGATTAACCCTGTTCGTGACAAAGCTCTTTATCGATATCAAACTCTGGATGAAAGAGATAACGCGCACAATTGGATTCATGGGCGCACCAATCCAATTGGCGCGGCATGATCCGCACCGCGAACTCCACGTGTTCTCATGATGTACTATCGAGTCCATCCCGCTTCCCGCCATCATGGTCCCGAGCCAACTCATACCACGCCGTATCCCATCCCCAGTTGCCTTGTTCGATAATGTATCGTCCATACCCTAGCGCTCCTCCACCCCATTATGCAGATATTTGGTGATCGGATCCAAGAAGAAATTGATCACCCGCCGCTCGCCGGTATGGATGTCGACTGTGACCGTCATGCCTGGGCGCATAAGGCGCTTGTGCCCCTGGACCCAGAGCGTGGTCTTCAAGGGTTTGACATGCAAACGATAATAGAGTGTGGGCGGCGTGAGCGATCCCGAATGGGAGTGCGAGTGACTGGGGGTCGTGGGCGCCGGCGTACTGGTGGCCTGGGGGTTCTCACCAGCTGGAGGGGCGGCCACGGTGTTGGTGGTCGCAGCCGTGGGACTCACCCAGGTGACGATCCCCGGGATCATGCCATATTGTTCGAAGGGGTAGCTTGCCACTTTGATGTCGGTCTTGTCGCCGACATGAATGAAGCCGATGTCGCGGCTTGGGACATCGGCTGTGACGGTGAGTGTCTGTGTTGGCGGTTCGATGGTGGCCAGCGTCTCGCCGGGTTGGACGACGGTCCCGACGCTCGCCACTTTGAGACTCTGGAGGGTGCCCGTCAAGGGCGCGCGCAGCCAGTCAGAGCGGTACCGGCGGTGGGCGTGTGTCACCTTGCGGCGCAGGCTATAGGTCTCACCGAGTGTCTGTTCGAGGTCCTGTAAGAGGGTGTCTGTGAATTTCGCCTGATCCTTCGTTTGGTTGGCCTCGGCGGCCTTCAGGGCCTGGAGGCGCGCTGTGATACGCCGCTTCGCCCGGCGGGCCTTGCCTTGGGCGCGCAGGGCCTGATCCAGGAGTTGGGCGTAATGGGCGCCGGAGAGCGCGCCATCGGCCACCAAGGGACTTGCCTCGGTGACCACATGATGGTCGAGGCGCGCGCGGACCTGGGCGGTCTGCGCCCGGCCTTCGGCGCTCTGCCATTGGGCGCGGGCCTCGCGGATAGTGGCGCGATCGGCTGTGAGCCGTGCTCGTTCATGGGCGAGATCGGCGCGCGCCAGGGTCGCTTCTAAGAGCGCGGCACTCTGTGTCTCGTAGGCGCTGCGGGAGACCTGCGCGTGCCCTGTGAGTTCATCTTCGATACGCGCGCGCTCGGCGCGATTTAAGGCCAAGGTCCGCAGATGGTCTTGGAGGCTTTGAAAATCGACATGCGGGTTTAATTGGAGCAGGGCCTGGCCGCGGTGCACGGTCATCCCCGGGTGGACCAGGATCTGCTGCACCGCGCCGCTATAGAGGCTTTGCACGATCTGGGTGTGTTGGCCGGCTGTGAACTTGCCCGGTGCGCTCGTCAAGATCGGGATGCGGCTCACGGTCGCCCAGACCAAGAGCGCCGTCACCAGGGCGACGAGCACCCAGAGGAGCCCGCGCAGAAAAAGCGCCGGTGGCGCCTCTTGAATGGCGAGCGCCTGCGGTTGGAAGGCCTGGGTCAGCGCCTGCACACGGGAGGGCGTCCGAGCCCGCCATGTCGCGCGCGGGTGACGCCAAGAAGATCGGGGGCCGGCGGGGGCCGATGATTGAGCGGGTGGTGTCGGCACCGCACTCATGCCGCCAAACCTTGCTGCGTACAGAGATGATGGTAAAGTCCGCGGGCGTCGACCAAATCGCGATGATCGCCCTCCTCCACGAGACGCCCGCCATCCAAGACATAGATGCGATCGGCAGCGCGCAAGAACGAAAACCGATGCGAAATGATGATCACCGTGCGCCCGGCGCAGATGCGCTGGAGGTTATCCTGAATGATGCGCTCGGACTCATAATCCAGGGCGCTGGTCGCCTCATCAAAGATCAGGAGGCGGGGATCGGTGACCAAGGCCCGGGCAATGGCGATGCGCTGACGCTGGCCGCCGGAGAGCGAAGCCCCGCGCTCGCCGGTCGGGGTGTCGTAGCCCTGCGGGAGGGTCCCGATAAAGTCGTGCGCCCCGGCCAAGGTCGCGGCCTCGATGATCCGCGCCATAGCTAGACCGGGGGCGCGCACCGCGATGTTCTCGCGGATCGTGCCGCCAAAGAGAAAGCTCTCCTGGGGGACGACTGCGATCTGACGGCGCAGCCACCCGGGATCGACTTGGGCCAAGTCCTGGCCATCGACCAGGATACGGCCGCTCTCCGGGGTATAGAGGCGGGCCAGGAGTTTGGCGAGCGTACTCTTACCGGAACCACTGCGGCCGACGATACCGACCACGGTCCCCGGGGCAATCGTCAAACTCACCTGATCCAGGACCCGCGGCCCCTCCGGGTGATACCGAAAGGTCACAGCCTCGCATTGCACAGCACCCTTGAGGGCCGGGAGGCTGGAACGGGTCGGATCGAGCACCGGTTCTGCCGGGACGTTCATCAAATCCCCTAAGCGCTGCACCCCGACCCCCACCTGCTGGAAGTGCTGCCACAAAAGACTCACGCGCAGCACCGGGCTCACCGCCCGGCGCGCCAGCATCTGAAAGGCGATCAAGGCCCCCACCGTGAGATCGCCGTGCAGCACGAGCCCTGCCCCCACCCACAAAATGGCGAGCGTCGTCAGGTTCTGAAGGGCCCGACTGATGCCACCGGCAATCCCCTGGAGACGATCGGCCTGGTAGCCGGCGGTGACCTGGTGGGCCAAGAGCGCATCCCAGCGGCGGCTCATCTGGGGTTCCAGAGCCATGGCCTTCAGAGTCCCCATGCCGGTGAGGGACTCGACCAGGAAGGCCTGGCTATGGGCGTCGGCGTCGAACGAGGCCTCCATGCGCCGGCGCAGGGGCCCGCGAAAGGCCACGGTCACCCCGGCGATCGCCACCATCGCGAGCAACACAATCCCCGTCAAGCGCAAGCTGTAGAGCAGCAGGATCCCGATATAGACAAACACGAAGAGGCCGTCGACCACCGAGAGCAAGGCATGGCCGGTCAGAAACTGCCGGATGCGCTCGACTTCGCGCACCCGCGCGGTGGTGTCCCCCACCCGCCGGTTCTCGAAGTACCGCAAGGGCACACGCACGAGATGGCGATAGATGGCACTCCCCAGGGTGGTGTCCACGCGGTTGCCGACATGCGCCAACAGGATGCTCTGGACAATGCCAAAGAGCCCTTCGAAGACGATCACGACCAGCATGCCGATCGCAACCACAAGCAAAGTCGCGTGATTCTGAAAGACGAACACCCGGTCGATCATGACCTGGATAAAGAGCGGCAGACCGATGCCCAGCAACTGAAAGAAAAAGGCCGCGAGCAGGACCTCGCCTAAGGCCTTGCGGTATTTATGCAAGACCGGGACAAACCAGCCCAGGCCAAAGGGCCGATTGGGGTTATCAAAATGCAGGCGTTCGGTGACCAACACGAAGGTCCCGGTGGCGCGTGCCGTCCATTCGGCTTCCGTCACCCACGTGGGGCGGCCCGCCCCCGGTTCGGTGACCGGCAATTGATCACCGCGCCTGCGACCCACGATCACAAAACCCCCGTCTTGAAGGGCGCCTAGGGCCGGTTGTTTGAGTGTGGCCAGATCCGCCCAGGCCAGCGGGACCGAAGTTGCCTTGAGCGGGATCTCGGCGCAGGCGAGCAGAATCTCGGGAACGCCAATAGCACGACCTTCCAGGCCCAAGGCGCGGATCAATTGTCCGGGATCGATCGATTTCTGGTGAAAGGCGGCGAGTTGGGTGAGGGCCCAAAAGGCCGGAGGGGACCGAAGCGGTGGGGCGGCGTCTTCGGCGGGATTCGTCATAGCGGTAAGCGCTCTACCGAAGCGGCATCCGTGCGCCTTATCCATGACACACGCACACCCAGCGCGTCACCGACGCTTCGCCTGTTTTTGCTCATCCTGGCGTCCCTCCCGATCCCTATGACACCGGACCGGCCTCCCTTATTATTGTTGAACAGTGCCCAATTCAGGCCCATTTTTTTATGGGAGAATAATCCCCAAGCTCAGCTTGCTTGTCAAGCCTCTCGGTCAAACGCCATTACCCTAGTAGATGGTCAGAATACACGTACCAAAAACGCGGTCCTCATGCCCTCTCTGTGTTGAATTGAGGCCCATTGCCCGCCCCTATTTCCCGATTCGGAGTGTCGTCTAGCCCTCCGTTGGGCGCGCCTCTCGGGTGCGGTTATACTTTCTCTCGATTCCGAGCAGCTTTCCGGACAATCCCTACCCGATCGCGGAGCATGTGCGCGTCGCGAGACTTTGGTTCCATGAAAATTCTAAATGATCCGAAACGGTTGGTGGCCTTTGCCCAACGACTCAATGAGACGCTCGACGCGGCGGGCGTCGTACGAAAAGGCCTGGGACGGCAAGTGGAGGTCGCGCACGCCCTTCATGTCTCTGTACGAGGGGCCCGGCGGTGGGTTGAGGGCGACGCCTACCCATCGCCGGAAAAGCTGGTGGAACTGGCGGAGCGTTATCACACAACGACAGACTTTCTCTTATCGGGGCGCGGGGCCTCGTCGGCCGGGAGTACCCCTCATGCCCCGGGGCCACCGCCGGGGCACATCCCCACCTGACGTGGGCGGCCATCATGCCGTGGGTCGAGCAAGGCGAGGTGGTGCCAGACGATATTTACTGTTATCTCCCCGGGCAGGACCTCGTCGGACCCCGTGGGTTTGCGGTCTCAGTCCCCGATGACACGATGCTTCCTGACTTTCCGGAAGCGGGCATCTTGTATGTCGACCCTGAACCCACGGCGGTCTCCGGGGACTACGTCCTGGCGCGTACGGAGACCGGAGACCTGACGTTCAAACGGTTAATCCGCGACGGAGGGCGTACCTTCTTGCGTCCCTTGAATCCCCATTACCCAGTACAGCAGGTCGTCGATGTCCGTACCTATGGGGTCGTGAAGCGGCTGATGGTGATCCGGGATTTTGCTCGGTGACGCTCAGGGCTCGCCACAGCCCTGTTTGCTCCAAATTTGCTCCACTTGCTCCAACTTCTCACACCGTCCTATACCTCCTTATACCGCTGTAAGTAGCCGTTTATAAATGATATTATTCGCTAAGCCATTATATAGAAATGGGTATTTTTCTGAATGGGGTTCAGGTGGTCGGAGGTTCAAATCCTCTCGCCCCGACCAACATAAACAAGCACTTAGCTGACTCCCTTCCCCGCCAAAACATGAGTATGCCATAATCTTGCCATAGTGAGTCTTTAAATGCGTGGGGAAATATGGCAACGATCCGCAAGCGCCCTGGTCCCAATGGTCGGTTAGTCTGGCAAGCACAAATCATTAAAAAGGGTTTTGATAAGCAATATCGCACCTTCGACACTAAAAATGAGGCATTAAGATGGGCTACAGCAATCGAACGCGATATGAATGCAGGCTCTTTCGTCTCGACTTCTGAATCAGAAAATACAACGCTATCCGAAGCTCTTGACCGCTACGTTACCGAAATCTCTGCTACAAAAAAGTCCGCCAACCGTGAAATTTATACGATTCGCTGGTGGCAAGCATCGTCATTGGGTTCATGCTCACTCGCCTCAATTCGGGGCAAAGACATTACTACCGTATTAGCCTTAAAAACAGCTGAAGGAGCAGCGCCACACACTATCCACCTTTATCTTGCCCTACTCTCTCACGTCTTTACTGTGGCCCGTAAACGATGGGGTATGGAAGGCTTAAGCAACCCTGCTGAATTAGTCCATAAGCCTCGCCTTCCCCAAGGCCGTGACCGTCGCCTAGTCGACGACGAACTCCCCCGCCTCTTAACCGCATCCCTTGCCTACGGCGGGGAGATTGGCCCTATTATTACCTGGGCCATCGAAACCGCTATGCGAAGATCCGAGATTGCCGGCATGCGATGGGAACACGTGGACCGCAAGGCGCGGGTGTTGTTGGTACCCGAAACAAAGAATGGGACACCGAGAAGGGTTCCGTTGTCGAGTGCCGCGTTGGGGGTCCTGGATGGGCTACCCCGGCGTATCGATGGCCATGTGTGGGGTATGCGTCCCGACTCCATCAGCCAGGCCTTCGAGCGAGTCTGTGAGAAGTCCGGGATTGAGGGATTAACGTTCCATGATTTACGGCATGAGGCGACGTCCAGGCTCTTTGAGAAGGGGCTCAATCCTATGCAGGTGGCGGCGATCACCGGACATAAGACTCTACAGATGTTGAAGCGGTATACCCATTTGAGGGCTGAGGACCTCGTGACATTACTCGGCTAATCGCTACTGGTATTGGTTCTCAAAGATGGTTCCATGAATGGTAGTACTCCCACATAGCGAAAGATTCGTTTTCTTGCTAACCTCCATAACACCTGTCCTCACAATTAACGATGTAAAATCGACGAAAGAGCAGGTTAAAGAATTGATTCATAGTGCTTAATGGCTTATAAAAAATGCCTTCTAACACACCATTCCGCCAGTCCTGGGAAACAAGGAATTGAGAATGACAAGTAACGATCAACTCCCTACTAAGACCAATACGGAACTACTTCCGGCATCAGAAGAAGACCAAGAGCTAGACTTTTCCCGGTTCTTTGATTATCTACAAAGCTCTCAAGGACATGAAATCGCGTCTCGTGTCGTTGGAATTATTGAGGACGTGAAGAAAGCAACGATTGATAAAAATTATTCCGGTGCAAAGTTCAATCGGTGGATAGAAGCCGGGGTAATACTTGTTGTAGTTGGCGCCGTTGTTGGTCTCAGTGTCGTCAACAAACTCAACCCAACAGTTGGCGTGTTGCTTGGTTCAGTCGTTGGATACTTCTTCGGCAGAAACAAGTGATCCCCAACAACGCGTTCAACCGGGACGCACTTAAGCGCCGCGCCCATTAAAGCGAACATTGGGCTTCTTAAGGAAGACACAATGACTACCGAAGATGAGAAACGACTTATCCTTCTCACAGCAACACATGTCAGGGACTTTTGCTTATGAAGATTTTCTGCCACCAATGCGGAAAAACCACTAATCACGAATGTCTGTGTGAGCGCGAGTTCAAGAGCGACCCTAACTACGAGGATCCGTGGGGAGAAGTACACCGCTTTACTCAATGTAAGGGCTGCGACTCATTTACCTACGCCATTGAAAGCTGGTCTATTGAGAATTGGAATCCGTATACTGGAGCAATCGAAAGCGAGTGGAAAACATATCCACACGGACAAGGCGAACGGGAGGCTATTAAACAGACGTCCGATCTTCCCCCAAAGGTTCGCCTCATCTACAAGGAAGTTATCGGGGCAATAAATGCGCAGCTTCCTGTCCTTACGGGCATTGGACTGAGAGCGTTAATCGAAGCAGTCTGCCGCGAGCAAGGCATCGAGGGTAAAACTTTAGAGGCCCTAATTACTGGCCTAGCTGACAAAGGCATTTTATCGAGAACGCAAGCCGATATTCTGCACACGCACCGGTTCCTAGGAAATGCCGCCGCCCACGAAATAACACCAGCGCAACCCACAGAGCTCGTTGCTGCCCTTGATATTGCAGAGAATGTTCTACGCACAATCTATGTCTTGCCAGGTCTTTCGAAACAGGTCAAGACCGGACGCAAAACCGAATCTGCGCAACTTGTCCGAGCTATCAAAAAACAGAAGATGAAATAGCCAATTCTAGATTACATTCGAACTTCGGTGCCTGTAAAGATACTCTGTGACACGATCCAGTTGACCACCGGGCGCAACTAACCTTTAATTTTGTAATCTTAAGCTCCTACAGAGCTACTGTCTTTTGCTGAAAACTCGACTATTCTTTCAACTGCCTCCGAGAACACCGTCTTAATATGTTCGATCGCTCCTGACCACTCTGATGCCTTGAACATGACTAGCAGATTGATGGGTGATCCAATAAAAGTAGGATCGATCAGCGGTTCCCTATGCCAATTAATGCGGCCACCACGGCGCTCCATCTCCTTTTTTCGCAAATTCACTACTGTTTCCTTGCTCTTTATAAAACCGCCATGCAACGATTCCGTATAAGTTGGTCCCTTAAGTTCGACAACATAGGGCACAAACGCCATTTGTGGATCAGTCGGCTTAACAGGCTGCATATTGTTGGCATTCTGAATTATCTGTCGGCTCGCCTTGCAAATAAAACATTTAAGAACAAACTGCGACTGAAATTGCCCTAAAATATTAACGAATATAAGCTCTATTCCATCGACAATGCCATACATGTCCCTTGAGCTATCCTTAAAAATAGGTCCACTACTGTGTATCCAGGATGCTTTCTTTATCTCCGTCTTATAAACTCCACCAACCTCTAAGAAAGCAGCCGTTTTTGTTATCTCACCATTAAGCCACTCTAAAATACCTGCGCCCGCCGCCTCGATTAATCTTTGCGTATCTTGACGCACTTCCTCGTTCTTTTTTTTGATACGGTCCTGATCTATGGCTTTTTGTTGCGCGGCGATAATCATAGAAAGCGCTCTTTCCGATAATGGTAGGGTATGTGCATATTCTTCCCACTGTTGTATGCGTCGTAATTCCTGAGCGACCTCCGAGACAAGGCTAATGCGACGCTCTAACGGTGCGATCATACGTAGAAGAAGTGCACGAAGAATACTGTAGCGCTCCCCTTTGCCGAAAACCGTATTACATTCCGTTGTGTCCAGATGCTCGCGCGCGATCAACCTTCCGCCGCTCAACATGTAGTAAATGACCTTTCCGAGCGAATAAATATCGGCACTTCCTGTGACAGTCGCTGACCCGCCGAACTCTAGCTCGGGAGCCGTAAACCCACGAGGGCCAACTACCTCACCGGTCTCTGTGAGGCCCTCTGGTGCAGTCCCGATATGACATATGCCAAAGTCGCTGAGCCAAATTTCGTTATCCAAGCGAGGAAATAAAATATTCGCAGGTTTCACATCACGGTGAACGATGCCTAAAGCGTGCGCGGCGGCTAACGCATCGGCTAATTGAACCGCAACCTGTAGCACCCCCTTTCTATTACACACATCTTTTGACGCACCAACACCATGATGATGCCCATCCCGCGATGGGACTCTAGCTTTTGCAGAGCCGTTGGCGGAAGTCCCGCGCGAGCGGGTAGACCCAGATGCTTTTGATGGGCTTTGCGCGGCGATGCAACACGTCGAGCTTGCCGCGGCCCTGGGTGTCCCCGACGTTGTGCCAGTTGGCGGCCTTATAGCAGGTGCCGGTAAAGCGTGGCTTCTCGACGAAGGTCTCGAGCAGCACCGGGCGGTAGCTATAGCGGGCCTGCCAGTCATCGGGCAGCCGCCTTGCGGCGAGGCTCAGGATGCGGGACGCGAGGTTTTTACAGTGGATCCACGGCAGGATCAGGAAGCGGGCGTTATTGACGATGAGAGGGAGGTTCCGTTGCCGCTGCTCTGTCGTCCAGCCGATGAGCTGATCGCGGGGCTTGACCTTCCAGGCGCTGGCCCCGAAGCCCAGGGCGGCTATGATCTGGCCTTCGGCGCGCACGAGGTAGCGCAGCTGGGCGCCGGGCATGGGTGTATGCCCGAGGTAATGGTGACGTTCGATATACGCATTCCACAGCAAGGAGTCGGCTTTGCTTTGCACGGGATCGACCGTGAGCGCAGCCAAGTCGATGACCGGAATGACGGCGGGTTCGCAAACCGCCTGCTCGATGTGCGGATAGGAGCGATAGCGGACGGGCTTGGGGTTTCTTGGCGGGGGCAAGGTGATGAGCCCATCGGCGTGCATGCGATTGAGGGCGACGCGACAGCTCATATCCTTGAGTTTGCCATTCTCCCGGCGCCATCCGAGCCGCTCACAGACTTCCCGCGAGAGACGCGCCCGGTTCATCTGCGGGACAGGGAGCAGCTCGTGGATCAACGCGATCTCGGTCGGCGTGAAGTCGCGGCCGCAATAGCGCACCACTCAGTGCGCCTCGACCACGCCGGCCGTTTGCAGCGCATGCAGCATCTCGACCGACTCGTAGAGCCGCATCCATCCGCGCCACAGAACCAAGACCCCGGGTTCGCCATCCCCCGCGCGCCCCAAGTGGCCGCCGAGCTGGCCGAGCATGCGCACCATGTCGCGCAGGGTCAGGGGCGGCTCGGCCGGCGGCAGTGTCCTGGTCACCCGCAGGTGCAGGACCTGGACTTCCACCGCGGAGAAAACCTCGGTCGCGGGCCGATCCGGTTCGACGCGGGCGAGGGTGGCCACCTGCATCAGGCGCACGCCGATGATGCTAAAAAGCGCCAGGTAACGCTTCAGCCGCCCGGCCTCCTCAAGCAGGCAATCCTCGACCTTGCAGCCGGACTTGAGCACTTTGTGCCAGATCTCGATGCCCCAGCGCCTCCCGTACCACCGCACCTTCTCGGTGGCGGACGCGAAGTCCTTGACGGGGAGATTCGTGAGCAACACCCAGCTGATCGGCTCCACCCCGGCAGGGGGAGAGGACTCGGTCGCGCCGATCAGGGTCACGGTCACGGGATCGATCGAGCCGGAGGCCTTCGCCGCCCCACGCCGCTGCGGCGGCTGGATCGCGACACTTCGGCGATACGCACCTCGATCGTCGCCGTACGCGCCTTGCGGCGGCCGTTACCGGGAACCGCCACCGTCATGCGGCCCAGGGCGGGCGCGTCGCTCAACGCCTCCTGCATCCGCACGCAGCCCGCGCTGTCTTCCGGCACGAGCTTGCGATCGATGCGCGCGCGGATCAGAAACTTCGCGCGCAGTTCTTGGGCTTGTGTCAAGAACTCGAAGACATCCGATTCCCGATCCGCCACCGTGACGACCGCAACGCCCGCCGGCGCGCGCTCGACCGTCTCTTTGAGCGCCACGAGCCACTTCGCGCTCTCCTTCTCCTCGATCGCGGTGACCTGCAGACGCTCGATCTTCTCCTGGTATTCCTCCACGGGGACTTCCCGGCGCACCCAGATACTCTGGCTCAGGATCCCAAGCGGCACCCCCTGGGTCGTGAAGGCGAGCGCGTTGTGCATGATGAGTCCGCGGTCATGCGCGGCATTACTCTTGCCAATTGGGCCCAGGCCCCGGGTCTTCACATGGGTGCCGTACGAGAAAAACACCGTGTCCTGCATGACCAGTACCGGGCCCCCGCAGCCGGCCATGCGCGCGGCCGTTGCCTCCCAGTGCGGCTGTAAGATCTTGGCCGGACTCACCTTGGGGTTGTTGAACAGCCGATACGCCGCCTGCGTGCCCGCCCACGTCCCACACGCCTCGTTGATCGGCGAGCAAGGCGACTTGGCCAGGTGTTCCGCGGTTTTCACCAAGCGATGATCCAGTCGTCTATCGCGCAGATCGGCGCGGGCAAACTCCTGCGTCACCCACTCGACCGACTCCGTGCCGGCCGTCATCATCGCCTGTACGTCAGGGTCTGCGCAACGCCTCGACTTTCGCACGCCGTCCGCTCGGTCCTCGTCGCACGCCGCGACGACTGCCACCTTACGCACTATCCATGCGTGTGTCCAGCACTTTTGTTGGGAGCGTCAAACGGTCAGCGAAAATCGCGAAAGATGTGTGTAATAGAAAGGTAGCACCCCATCTAAATTTCCTTCATAGAGGCCTTTTCGATCAACGAGGTTACCGCTTGCGATAGGCATAACAAACCAATATTTATGTTCTTTATCGCCCGGTTGTGGCTCTCCTGAATGGCTAATAATTTTCATTACGTTAGGATGGGTGATTTTACGAAGTGCTTCGATCTCCGATTGGAATCGTACGAAACGACTAGGATCTTTGAGGCGCTTCAAGGCGTATTCTTTCGAAGACGGATCCTGTATATCACGGACGCGCAGGATTATCCCTTGCCCACCCCCTCCAATGTCTTGGTTTAAATTCTCATACCGGCCACCATATATCTTCGCCATAACCTGTATCTCCAAAACGGCAATCCAGCCCCCCTATTATGCCAGCGTCACCAAAGTTACACGTAAGATGCCATCATAAGTCCCGTTTTTTTATACTGTCTCGCGCACCAGATGGTAGTCGATCATATAACTCGGCCAGTTGTTTCGGTTTTGCTATTCTGTCGTCAACAATAAAATTGACGATATCGAATAGCGCTAAGGCAACATTAGCCACGTCCTCTGTGCTTAATTCACCGGGATGGACGGCGTTATTACCAATCACGCGCACAGAATCTAATGATTGCTGTACCTGGATCGGTAGACCTTTTTTTACCAACGCACCGATATCGTCGTCTATGCTCTTCCCCTTCTCTCCGAGGTGTTTGCAGAGCTTCTGTATGGTGAGCCTAAGTAGAGCGGCGGCACCACGGGGCGATCTTGCAACTATGGACCTAGCCTCTAGATAGTCTTGTTTCGCGTCCTCCGGCATTTCGGCATGCGGCCAAGGCGCTAAAGAACTATCTGGCCATACCATACTCCATAGCGATGTTTCCCACACCTTAATCCAATAGGACTGATTCCGACATCGCGCGCATGTAGCTTCGTATATTTGATCTCTACTGTTTCCTTGTAAAGTCCTGTTGAGATTATTCGAGTTCGTCCTACCAGGATAAACCGATGTAAGTAAATCGTGCCATTCCATATGCGCGAACGCCTGACAGAAATGACAAGTAAACCCATTCTTCTGAAAGTCCGGTGACTCATGCAGTGTTTCTGCCATATTTCTCCATTCTCCGTGCGCTCTAGGATCTTATGAATCTAGACATACTAACGCTAACAACAATGATAGTCCGGCGACAACCCCACCATCTCCCCGCCCCCCTCACTATCCGCTTCACCACATCCACGATATAACTGGTCAATCTCGCCCAATCATTAGCGTCATTCTTAATCTCACTATCTCTGTCAACCATAGCCCATAGCGCGCCATGATCCACTCAATACCGGACTTCCCGTTCACCACGAACTCGTACGCCTCTAACGCAATATCGCGCAGAGTCTGGCGCTCGTTGTAGACCATCACGCTCTTATCCCACTTGCCGCCGTTTTTCCCTATGGTAAGGGTGGTAAATCCAGCTCCTTTAGGAAAGCATTGTGTTTATCCTTGGCCACCGCAATCGTCTTCGTCAGCGCCACCAGATTGGCATGAACCGTCTCCATGTCTACCGCATCTTCGGCAATCGCGGTGCTCACATAGCGGGAGATATTGAGATTAAAGCCATTCTTCTCAATCTCGTCCATCCCTACACGTCTGGCATACCGCTCTTCCTCCTTGCGGTACTGGTAGGTGTCGATGATCTTATCGATGTGCGCCGGCAGGAGACGATTTTGGCGCTTGCCTTTTTCAAAATTCTCGGCGGCATTGATTATGAGGACATCTTCGGATTTTTTGCACTTTTTGAGTACCAGGACACATACCGGGATACCAGTCGAGAAAAAGAGATTGGCCGGAAGCCCGATCACCGTGTCGATATACCCATCCTTCAAAAGCTTCGTGCGAATACGCTCTTCTACCCCACCCCGGAATAACACCCCATGGGGCAGGATGATGGCCATCACCCCTTCGGGTTTCAGGTAATGAAAGCCATGCAGCAAAAAGGCAAAGTCGGCGGCGGACTTAGGCGCCAGATCATAATCGGTAAAGCGCCGATCCTCGCTTAGGGCCTCGGTGGGGTCCCAACGGTAACTAAATGGGGGATTAGCGACCACGGCATCGAACTTAGGACTCTTAGCCGGGTTCATCTCACGCAGCCAGTCCCAATCGTTAGTAAGGGTATCACCATGAAAGATCTCAAACTCCGTATCCTTGAGACCGTGCAACAGCATGTTCATGCGCGCCAGATTGTAGGTCGTAATGTTCTTTTCCTGTCCGTAGATCTTACCGATGCCATGCGGGCCCATCCGATGGCGCACGTTAAGCAGCAGTGAGCCTGACCCACAGGCAAAGTCCAACACGCTATCGAGTTGTTTCTTTTGGCCACTGGCGGGTTCTTGGCTATCGAGCGTGACAATACCGGAAAGGATGCTGGAAATCTGCTGCGGCGTGTAGAACTCACCCGCCTTCTTGCCGGAGCCGGCGGCAAACTGGCCGATCAGATATTCGTAGGCATCCCCCAGGGTGTCCTTATCCGTCGAGAATTGCGCGAGTCCCTCGGCAATGGACTTAATGATGGTGCAAAGCTTGGCATTGCGCACGACATAGTCCTTACCGAGTTTCTCTGAATTTAGATTGATTTCCGAAAAGAGTCCGGCAAAGGTACTGGCAAAGGACTCGTTCTCGATGTAGTCAAAGCCTTTCTGTAGGGTGTGTAGTAATTCCCCGTTCTGGGTACGAGCAAGCTCTGCGATACTACCCCACAGGTAGGCGGGTTGGATTACATAATGCGTCTTGCGGCGCATCTGTTGTTCAAAAGCTTGGGTGTCGTCTGCGTTATCCGCATACCACACGGCCAAGGGCGTGCGGCGATCCCCCGTCTGCAGCTTAGGATAATCCGGTCCTAATTCCTTTTGAGCCGCAGTCTCGTAGTTGTCGGAGAGGTAGCGCAGAAACAGGAAGGACAGCATGTAGTCGCGGAAATCGTCTGCGTTCATGGCGCCGCGCAGTTGGTCGGCAATGCCCCAGAGGGTGTTGCCGAGTTGTTGCTTTGCGCTGTCGTTCATGAAGAGTCCTTGCTGATGAGTTCTGGTTTTGGCGCTGTTGGCAACGAATTTGAGGTGTTTTCGTGAATTTCGCTAACGAGGTTTATCGCTTTAATGACAACATCCTTAACGGCGGCTAGCTCGTCAGAATGACTCTCTAATAGCTTGATAACCTTGACCCTCGTACTGGGAAACGCCATAACGACACACACAGTCAAGAACGTGAATAGCACAAGCCCGCGAGGCAATGACTTGAATAGCCCAAAAACCAATGTAACGGAAATATTGCCGACGTACATGATAGATCCTGCAGCAAACAAGGAAACAGACAACTCCCTCACATAGTCCTTTGACGCGCAAGCGAAGTTCCTCTCGTTTGCTACTACGACGGAACTTATGGGGATTAAGTGTTTCTTGTTCTCCGTCAAGATGATTGCGTGATATTTTTTTGCAAGGATGGCTATCGGAATATCATCCTCGTCCGGAAGCGCTGGGTAACGTTTCTTGAATCTGGAAATCTCTACGTCAGAAACCTTTCGTTTCCGAAGTAGTCGTCGGTAATCGCGCCATTCGCTGAACATTTTATCTTGACATACTTTGAGTGAGCCCGACTTAATGGGTATTTTTTCCTCAACCTCTTGTTCAACTTGTCTCGGAATATAAGCTTCAAAATATCCAGCCTCGATACACTCTACAATATGGGTTCGATAGCCAGGGACTCGCGGGCTGTTTTTAATGGTAGCTGATAAGTCCTTTAGAATTATATTCGTATCCAGAATAACTTTAAAAGTTTCATAATCTCGCAGATGCGAATACGAGAATAAGTTGGCCAAAACTGGTAAGTGATCAGAGCGGGCCAATCTAGAGAATTCCTCTCTAATGGTTTTCAAGTTGCCAGAGACATGTTGTCTCACCGTAGGTCGCCATCGCTTGGAAACAGTTGCTGCATCAATCCCTTTTTGTGGGTCTTGAGTGTGTCAAGATGTTGAGCCTCCGCGGTAATTAGTTCGTCAAGGGAAGAGAGGCAGTCGGCGATTTTTTGTTGTTCTTTTAATTGAGGCACACAAATTTCTAAATTTGACACATCCTCTTTCGTAAACCCCTTGATCGCCATGCCTTGATTAAACGAAAGAAAAATGTTTTTAAGTGACCTAAGGTAATAAGCCATGAAGATAAGATTGTCTTTGGCGGGCGTGAAATTGGTGAAGTCTTGGCTTGTACAGATGGGCTTATGTGTGATGGCGAGCTTGCCTACGCCAACTCTAGAGACAAGCAAGATGCTATCAGGTGGAACTAATTTTGTGGCAGTTTCTTGAATGGCTTCATCAGTAATGAATCTGCTTATTTTGATTTCGTGGATAGAGTCTTCAGAAATATCTGAGCTTGATATCCAAGGATTCACGCCTTCCCAGTAAGCCTTATTGTCTTTGCTGGGAGTTCCTCCGCCTGTGAATTTACCTGCGTCCCCTAATCTCTTCTCCTCCCACCCCCCCGCCTCCCGAAATTCCGGAAAGCGTAACCGAGGCACAGTTTCCCCTTCCTTCGGGAAAAGCTGCTGCATCAACCCCTTTTTGTGGGTCTTGAGTGTGTCAAGGTATTGAGCTTCGGCAGTAATGAGTTCGTCAATGGAAGAGAGGCAGTCGGCGATTTTTTGTTGCTCGTCGTCAGATGGAGAAACCGGTATAGGCACTTCTTTCAACTTACCAAGCGTTAATTTAGGCGGCGCTGCGCCCGTTATGAAGGGACTGAGGTCCAACAGGGTAAGATAGTTCTCAAGAAGAATATCGTTAGCTGCAAAAGGCTTCATAACATGCGCATGATTATTTACCCAATACTTTCCGTCAACAATAAAAGCTGTTTTTTCATGAGCGCCCCATCTTGCGCCGTCCTCACCAATTAATAGAAGACGCTCATTAAAAATAAAATCCGCCACATAATCCGTGATTCCACTTGCACCATAATACGGATACGGTCCCTTGACTCTATCGCTACTAGTGATGGGCTTCCTGCGGTTATTTAATACCTCACAAATTTCCCCCAACATGCTCTCCTCCCACTCCCCCGCCCCCCGAAACTCCGGAAAGCGTAACCTAGGCACGAGTCCCCGTTTTTCTTGCCCCTTCATCATCTTATCTTTGGCCTTATCACTCATACGCCTTCAACCCCGAAATCTCTCGTCCCTGAGCAAGCTTATGGAGTAACGGGATAAGATCGCCCATCAAGGCTAATTCCTTTTGTGTGCGGGCCTTCCAGCCGAGGTTAAGGGGAGCCAAAAGATCGCTTAAGGCATCTCCATCAAAGACCATACGACGCAAGATAGTCTCCACGAAGGTTTGTAAGGCGGTAGGGGTCAGTCCGTGCTGGGTGGCCATGTGCGCAAGTTTCTGTGCATGCCTTTCGGTTTTAAAGCGCTCAAAGCCTTCACGAATCGCTTGTTCTTTTAATCCCTTACCAGCTTCTAGGGTATCAATATAGGCGGTAATGTCCTCCCGGGCGTCTAAGAACTTAGCGTCTGACTGAATCAGGCTAATTAGTTGCTCACGGCTCACCTTTTGCTTACCCGGGGGTTGTTGGGAATAACGGGTCATCAGGGCCATGATGTAGTCATAGTCGATAACCGCAGAGGCAAAGAGGACGAATTCAAAGTCCAGCTGTTGCACGGCTTCCGAAGTCTTGGCGCTGGCCTTGTCCTGTTGGGCCTTAAGGTATTGGGCGGTCTCCAGGTATGCCCCTTTAAAGCCCAGCAACTGCTCTTTGGGGAGCACCGTCTCGATAGTCTGCGCATGCTGAGGGGTCAGATCCGTGTACTGGTCGAGCTGGGTCTTTAGGCGCTGGACCTCTTTGAAGAGGTTCACAAACTGGCTACGGGCGATGTCCCCTTTCAGGTGTGGCACCGCGTCGGGGGTAGTGGAGAGCCCCTGAAACTGCATGAAACCCCCCAAGCGATGCATGGCATCTTTCAGCTGGTCGATCACCACGGGTGCCGGCTCCACGAGCCAAATATCCTTTGCAGGCCGGGTAGATTGGCCGGAAAAGAGCGTGATGGCGGCATCCACGGCCTCCTGTTGCCGGCGAAAGTCGAGAATATTGCCGTAGGGTTTGGTGTCGTTTAATACCCGGTTGGTACGTGAGAACGCCTGAATGAGGCCGTGATATTTAAGATTCTTATCCACATAGAGCGTATTTAAGTACTTCGAATCAAAGCCTGTAAGCAGCATGTCGACGACGATTACGATATCGATCTTCTGTGTATGGGGTAGATCCACATTGGGATACTGTTGGTCTTTGATGCGCTTTTGCACATCCTGGTAATACAGATCAAAGGTGGACAGCGAGTGATTGGTCCCATAGGTGGTGTTGTAGTCAGCGATAATAGCCGTTAATGCCACCTTCTTTTGATCGGGTTCGTCCTCGTTATCGGCCTTTTCCTGGGGTAGATCCTCCTGAATCTGCAGCACGTCCTTATTGCCGTCAGCCGGTGGGGAGAAGACACAGGCGATAGTGAGCGGTTGGTACTCCGTGTCTTTGGCCTGTCGTTCTGCTTGCAGGGTCTTAAAGAGCCCATGATAGGCAATAGCGTCATTGATCGAGGCGGTAGCGAATAGCGCATTAAACTTACGTCCTGCGGTGGCGGCATCATGTTTAGCTAAGATCGCCTCGACGATCGCCTTTTTGGTAAGTCCGGTGCCCGGTGACAGCTGAGTCTTCCCTTCAGGCTTATAGTAATCCACATGAAAACGCAGGACGTTACGGTCTTCGATGGCGTGCGTAATGGTATAGGCGTGGAGTTGCTGCTGGAAAATGTCCTGGGTGGTTTTAAGCGACGCCTGTTGGCCTTCGATCTGCTGGTAGCTTGCGTTTTCGGTAAATATTGGCGTCCCGGTAAAACCAAACAGCTGGGCGTTTGGAAAGAACGCCTTGATCGCCTTGTGGTTCTCGCCAAATTGCGAACGATGGCATTCATCAAAGATAAAGACGAGGCGTTTAGCGCGTAAGGGTTGCAGCCGCTCCTTGTACGCCCGACGGTTCGTCTCATCAAGCGCTAGGCCCAGTTTTTGGATCGTGGTCACAATGACCTTATCAGCGTAATCCTCGGATAGGAGTCGGCGCACCAAAGTCTCGGTGTTGGTATTTTCTTCTACGCACCCTTCCTGGAATTTATTAAATTCCTCGCGGGTCTGCCGATCCAGATCCTTACGGTCCACCACAAACAGGCATTTATCGATGTCCGGGTTGTCTTTGAGGAGCGTCGAGGCCTTAAAGGAGGTAAGCGTCTTGCCGCTGCCCGTCGTGTGCCAGATATACCCATTGCCACAATGCTGATGGATCGAGGCGACAATGGCTTTGACGGCATACATCTGATAGGGGCGCATCATCAGCAATTTCTGTTCGCTTGCCACCAGTACCATATACCGGCTGATCATCTCACTTAACGTACATTTAGCGAGAAAGGCCTCGGCAAAGCCGTCTAGGTGGGTAATCTTCTGATTGGCTTCATCGGCGAACTGGTAGAGCGGCAGGAAGCGCTCATCGGCATCAAAACTAAAATGCCGGCTGTTATTATTGGCAAAATACCAGGTGTCGCTGCGGTTACTGACGACAAAGAGTTGCAGAAAGCACAATAAGGTCTTGCTATAGCCGTTACCGGCATCGTTTTTGTAATCGATGATCTGCTGCATGGCCCGCCGGGGGCTGATGGCCAAAGCCTTCAGCTCAATCTGGACCACAGGGACCCCGTTCATGAGCAGGATGACATCATACCGATGGTGGCTGTAATCGGTATTGATGCGCAGCTGATGGATTACCTCAAAGGTGTTCTTGCACCAATCCTTGATGTTGACCAAGGTGTAATAGAGCGGTGTGCCATCGTCCCGCTCAAAGCTATTACGCTCCCGTAGGTGCCGGGCGGCCGCAAACACATCAGAAGTGATAATCTCAGCCAACAGCCGCTCAAACTCGTTATCCATGAGATGAACGTGATTAAGGGCCTCAAAATGCTCCCGAAAGTTGTGTTCTAAGGCCGCGCGGTCACGGATATCGGGGCGGTAGCGGTATTTAAGATCAGAGAGCTTGTCGATCAGTAAGCGCTCGATATCTTGCTCGGTCATACCATACGCTCAAGGAATAATAGACCCATCTTAGTGCCGGATGACCCCGGTGGAAAGCCTGGGACCCCGCTCCGGCCCGTCGTACTGACGCACTGAGGGTCTTTTTAGGACATTGTTAGGCGTAGGGCGCCGCACCCTGGTCTCTATTACGGGCATCCGTGGCGGTACGGGCGAGCTCACCCAGGATAGTATGGATTGTGATCATACAAGGGCCCTGGTGGCCCTGGTGGCCCTGGGTGCCCGGTGGTCCGGGCCCGTGTTTTAGGGGCTATCTTATCGCGGTTGGGGTGAAGATACCCACCCACTCATCTCTCGCCCAGATCTCAATCAACGATGAAGAACGTCTCCCAAACCGTGCCGGGCATTCAGTCAGTCTTGACAAATGCCGTATTTTGCCAAAGAATCGACACCTCTTTACGCGAATAGGCGGTTGGTAGAACTTACCCCTATTGTCGGGCGATTCGCCAGACTTTGTTAGATTGTTACCATTTACCGGTGCTGAAGCGGAAAACGCCTCACCTTCGCTCATCGCTCCGGTAAGACGTTTTCCGCTTCAGCACCGCAGTCTGAGGTAAAGAGAACCCCTAGGTGGCAGACCCACGGCCAGAAGTACTCAAGGCTTTTAGCCCAAAGAACTTAAGAATTAAGGCGCAAGGATTTAGGGATAAAATCTTCTTTTGTGGTGGGCAATTGGGTGGTGTTAACGATCATGTAAACCCGCGTCTTTCTGACACATAGACGCGGATTGTGGGTTAGCGCGGCGCATAGCCCTGCTGGGCTAAGGCCTGACGCAACCGCTCAGCGGCGGCTTGCATGGCGGTAGCCTCGTCGTCGCCGATAGCGAGCGTCCGGTAGTGGTCCCATCCGGCCCGCTTTAAGAACTGGGCGAAGGCCCAGGCCTCGTAGGGCGTGACGGTCTCCCCGTGTAGGCACAGAGCGTGAGGCGAGGACTCCGCATCCCGGTGCAGCGGCGAGGATCTGCGCGTCATGACCGCTTGGTCTTCTTGCGCCGGGTCGCTTGCGTCTCCGCGCGCTCGCGCGCCTCCTTCGCCCGATACGACTCGCCGTCGATGGCGAGGATCTCGGCATGATGGATGATGCGATCAATCAACGAGACGACGCAGGCGGCATTGGGGAAGACCTGTGGCCATTCGGAGAAGGGCCTGTTGGTGGTGAGCAGGAGGCTCTTCGTCTCGTAGCGACGGCTCACGATCTCAAAGAGCAGATCCGCATGGCGGTCGCCATAGGACAGGTAGCCGACCTCGTCAACACAGAGCAAATCAAAGGCGGCATAAGCGCGCAGGCGTCGGCGTAACGCC
>JAJYQN010000125.1 GCA_021794595.1 Pseudomonadota bacterium | reverse complement strand
TATGCGCATCGGCGCGCACCATGGCACGACCGGGGCAAGGCAAATCGGGAACGTACAATCCATCGATAATCGCGAATTCGGGCGCAACCTCTAAGGCCGCGACCGCTCGGCGCATGGCAAGCCAGGCGGCATGCAAGATATTCAAGCTGTCGATTTCGGCCACCTCGGCGCGCCCCAGCGCCCAAGCCAAGGCGCCTTCTTTGATCTGTTCTGCGAGGGTTGTTCGTTTGCGTGCGGTCAGCTGTTTTGAATCGGCCAGACCATCTATGCGCCGACAGCGTCTCAAGATGACGGCCGCCGCGACAACAGGACCGGCCAGCGGGCCCATGCCGACCTCATCGATCCCGGCTATGAGCCGCATGACACCGCAGCTACCGGTGGACAATCAACGTGGATCAGGTTCAGTACCGCCTCCGCTGCCCGATCGTTAGCGCCGCATCTTAGGGTCTCCCGAATCTTGCTGAGTTCGCGCGTTATCTCAAGCCGCGCCGCGGGATCCTCGATCAAGCGCTCGGCCGACCGCACGAGATGATCCGCGGTCGCCTGGTGCTGAATCAGTTCCGGAACCAGCTGACGGCCGACGAGATGGTTGGGAAGCGAGTAATAGTCTAAGCGTGAAAGAATCCTGATAAGGCGGTAACTGAGCCCCGACAGCCGATAGACTACGACCATAGGTCTTCCAATCAAGGCCGCCTCCAGAGCGGCGGTACCGGAGGCGACAAGCACGATGTCGGCCGCGGCCATCGCCAAACGGGCATGGCCATGAAGCCGCGTAACTGGAAGATCGAAGGCGCGATGCGCGGTCAGCGCCTCGTCGAATAGGGCCCGCGTCTCGCGGTTGACGAAGGGCGCGATGAATCGACATCCGGGATACCGCAGATTCAAACGCATAGCGGTCTTTACGAACAACTCCGCATGGGCCTTCAGCTCGCCCTCGCGACTACCCGGCAACAAAGCAATAATAAGCCCGTCAGTGTCGAGGCGCAGTTCGGTGCGGGCCCTAGCTGTATCAGTGCTCGACCCGATCACGTCGGCAAGCGGGTGGCCCACGAACTGCGCCTCCATTTTGCCCGCATAGTAAGGCGGCTCAAACGGGAATAGGGCCAAAAGAAGATCGGCGCTTTTGGCGACTGTTTTGACCCGCCCGCGCCGCCATGCCCAGACGGTAGGACTCACATAGTGGACAACCGGGATGCCCTGCTTCTTCAGCGCTCTTTCGAGGGCCAAGGTAAAGTCCGGGGCATCGATGCCGATGATGCAATCCGGGCGGGTATCGGAAAAGTACTCGATCAAGTCCCGGCGCATACGCAAAAGCCGGGGCAGATGGCCCACGACCTCGGAGATACCCATCACCGCAAGATTCTCCATGGGGTAGCGACTGACGCCCCCCTGGCCGATCATGGCCGGCCCGCAAATTCCCTCGAAGGAACAGGAGACCCGCGCCTTGAGTGCGGCCATAAGCCCGGCCCCGAGAAGATCTCCCGAGGCCTCGCCCGCTACGATTCCGAACCGTAAGTTCATTAGCGGATAATGCCGCGTCCTTCGGCGCGCAGGAATTGCAGCAAGCGTTCGACGGGCGGGTAATCCCGGACTAGGCCTTCGATTTCGATGATCGCCTCTTCAAGGCGCAGGCTCGACTTGTAAAGAAGCTTGTAGGCCTTCTTCAGTCCTACGAGATCTTCCGCCGAAAAACCCCTCCGCTTTAGCCCGGTGGTATTGATGCCGTAGGGCTTTGCGGTATTGCCGGCTACCATCAGATACGGCGGGATATCCTGAAACGAGACCGTGCCAATCCCGGTCATACAGTGCTCGCCGACTCGGCAGAACTGATGGATCCCCGTAAACCCCCCGAGAACGGCGTAGTCTTCGACGTGTACATGCCCCGCCAAACTCGCGCAGTTCGCGAACACGGTGTGGTTGGCTATCTGGCAGTCGTGCGCAACATGGACGTATGCCATCAGGAAGTTGTCGTCGCCTATGCGGGTCACACCACCCCCGCCTGCGGTTCCACGGCTCACGGTACAGTACTCTCGAAAGACGTTACGATCACCGATCTCGAGGACGGCCCTTTCCCCCGCATACTTCAGATCCTGGGCAATCTCCCCCAGGGATGAGAACTGGTAGATCCGGTTCTCGCGTCCTATCCGGGTCGGGCCATTGATGACGACATGCGGCCCGACCCAGGTCCCCTCTCCAATCGCGACCTCGGGTCCGATGACCGAAAACGGTCCGATCTCGGCGCCTGGGGCAATCTCTGCGCTCGGATCGACGAGAGCATGAGGGTGGATCATGCAATCTCCTTATAGGTACACATGAGCTCGGCTGTCGAGCACACCGCGTCATCTACGGTGGCGGTGGCCTCGAAACGCCAGATGCCCTGCATTTTGCGGGTCAACTTCACGCTGAGGCGCATCTGGTCGCCGGGCCCTACCGGGCGCTTAAAGCGCGCTTTGTCTATGCCCACGAACAAATAGACGCCCCCGTCCCCCGGCAGCTTACCGAGCGTCTTAAATGACAAGATCGCGCAGGCCTGGGCCATCGCCTCGATCACCAGCACGCCCGGCATAACCGGATAGTGGGGGAAGTGTCCCTGGAAAAATGGCTCGTTAATCGTAACGTTTTTGATCGCTACGAGAGACTCGTTAGGAACATAATCTAGAACCCGATCGACCAACAAAAACGGGTACCGGTGCGGGAGGTGTTTTAAGACCTCGTGAATATCAAGCGTGTTCAATGTTTTCCCCCTGCCAAAAGCTGCTTTATTGTTTGCTCGGCGCGCCGTAATCGACGCGCCAATTCATCGAGGTGCCGAAAGCGGCCCACGTTCCGCGCCCAGACATCGGCCGCCGTCGCAGGAAGGCTGGACGAAAACCGACCCGGGCCCTCCACCGATCCTTTCAAAAACGACATGGCCGTCACTTCAACATCATCTCCCACCGTGATGTGGCCCACAATCCCGGCGCCGCCGGCAATCATACAGCGCTTTCCGATCACGGCGCTGCCGGCCACGCCCACGCAACCGGCCATAGCCGTGTCGTCTCCGACCCTGACGTTATGAGCAATCTGAATCAAATTGTCGAGCTTGACCCCGTTACCTATGACGGTATCACCCAGGGCCCCACGATCAATGGTCGTATTCGCTCCCACGTCAACGTCATCTCCGATCACCACCCGTCCCAACTGCGGTACCTTGAGCCAGCGGCCATCTTGTTCCCGGACATAGCCGAACCCTTCGCCGCCAATGACCGCTCCCGGGGAGATAACGCAGCGTTTTCCGATCAGGCAATCGTGCATGATAACAGCGCGGGCCTCGACTCGCGTACCCTGCCCAATGAAGCAGCGCGCCCCTACTATGGCGCCCGCGCCTATGACCACATCGGCCTCCAGGATCGCGCCGCTTTCGATCACCGCGTGCGCCCCGATGCTGACATTGCCCGCGAGCTTAGCCGTGGCATCGACCGCGGCGCTCGCATGGCGCCCAGGGGCCATCTTCTCGGGGGGGTGCAAGAGATTGGCGATGCGCGCGAATGCCACCCGAGGCTCGGGACACACGAGGGCGTTGCCGGGGAACAGATCCGCGTCTTCGGCTTGCAAAACGAGGGCCCCGGCCGCGCTTGTGGGTATCAAGCAGCGGTATCGGGGAGAGGCGCAATAGGCGATGTGCCGCGGGCCCGCCTTATTGAGGGGGGCCACGGCATCTATCTCGTTTTCGGCGTTTCCGCGCAGGGTCGCCTGGGCGACTCGCGCCAACTCACTCAATGTGTACGCCATGTTCGTTCGGGCCGCGCCCGCCTCCTAGACTCGAAGCCTAGCCATTGGCGCCTGTTTCCGCTAGTACATGAAAAGCGTACCAAGCGTAAACTGCACGGCGCGCGTCTGGTCACCGGGATGCGCATTCAAGGGCCGTGCAATACTAATACTTAAAGGCGCGATAGGTGAGAACCAATCAAACGCGATACCAAAAGACGTGCGAATCTGGCTAAAGGCAATCGGCTGCCCGGGCCCGTAGACCTGGCCCGCGTCGATGAAGGTCGATAAACGCATCGAACGATTATGCTTCGAGGTGCCTGGCACCGGGAAAAAGTACTCGGCGCTTGCCAATACCCGCTTATCGCCCCCGATAGGGTCATAAGGCGGTAAAATATCCCGCGGACCTAAGGATTCGTTCTGATAACCCCGAACCGAACTCGCGCCGCCGGCGTAGAAATTCTTAAAGAACGGTAGGTTGTGGGTATTGCCATAACCGTGCCCGTAGCTCCATTCGCTGCTCAGCTTCAAGCTCTCCTGGGGACCGAGCGGGAAGAATACGCTTGCAAGGTAGGAGGCGCGATAGTACTCCAAGCTTCCGCCCGGAAGACCGATCTCGCCGCTTAATTGCTGGTAGGTGCCGTCGGTAGGAAATATCGCATTGTTCAAGGTATTGCGCGACCAGCCAAACGTTGCCTTGATGATGTCGTTTGTCGAGCCATGATGGGCCACGAATTGCTGTGCAACATAGGCGCTGGTCGAATTGGCGGTCAATTTGACGCGTTCGGCGGCCAGACCAATATTGATCGATCGATTGACCCCGATGGGGATGCCGTAAAACACCCCGGCGCCAATCGTGCTTTCATTATAGGCCGCGGTATAGGCGGCTGCGGCATTGAAGGAGCTATCGTATATGTTAAAACCACGGCTGATACCGGAGCTTGTGTAGTAGGGATTTACGT
The DNA here is from genome assembly GCA_021794595.1 of Pseudomonadota bacterium. Classification (GTDB taxonomy): domain Bacteria; phylum Pseudomonadota; class Gammaproteobacteria; order Acidiferrobacterales; family Acidiferrobacteraceae; genus Acidiferrobacter. Next base: position 3,482 of record JAJYQN010000125.1, on the reverse strand, counting down.
AGGTGAGGTTGATGTCCTTGTACGCGACCGAGGTATCCGCGGTAACGGAGACCTCTTTCCCGGTCCCGAGAAGATCCTGGTAGGTGACAGAGCCGTTAATGAAAAGCCCATAAAGATCCGAGTAACCAAGCCCCGCCACGATACTGCCGGTCGGCCGCTCCTTTACATGGACATCGACATCGACCTCGTTGGGGTGGCCCGGGACCGGCGGGGTACTCACTCGCACATTGTCGAAGAAACCGAGCCTGCGTAACAAAGTCACCGATTCTTTGATGCGGCTTGCCGAAAACCACGCCCCTTCATATTGGCGCATGGTGCGACGCAAAACCGCGTCCTGAGTCACCGTATTGCCAAAAAATTTGATGCGGCGCACGTAGACACGCTGCCCGGGCTCCACGAAAAAACTGAGCGCGATCGTATGGTTTCGGCGATTGACGCGCGGTACCACCCGGACATTGGCAAAGGCATAGCCGCGGTTCCCGAGCTGACCTATGATGCGATGCGTGCCCCGGGTGATACGTTCGCGCGAAAACACCTCGCCCGCCTTGAGGTGCATAAGGCTATTGAGCGTTTTAAGCGGCAAAACCGTCTTACCGAGAAACTCGTAGTGCGAAATCCGATAGACGTGGCCTTCATGCACATTTTCCGTCACATAGATCCAGTCTTTGCTGGGCGTGATGGCCACCACCGTCGACATGAGACGAAATCGTAAAAATCCCCGATTGAGGTAGAAATTGCGCAGATTCTCGAGATCGGCCATCAGCTTCTGGCGGGAATAGCGGTCGTTGCCGGTAAAAAAGCTAAAAAGGCCTGGAGGACCGAGCTTGAACCGCCCCAAGAGGCGCTGTTCCTTGAACTTATGGTTGCCGACGATCGTAATCTGTTTGATGCGGGCGATCTTCCCCTCGGAGACCGCGATACTGACGGCCACCCGGTCGCGCGCCAGAGGTTTGACCTTCGTCACCACTCGCACCGCGTAATATCCGCGGTTGAAATATTGCCGGCGCAAGGCCTGTTTGGTTTCGTGCAACAAGGCGCGGTTGAACACCCGACCCTTGGCAAAGCCCATGCGCGCAAGCGACTTCAGAAGCTTGTGGGGTTTTATAACATGGGTGCCGGTGATCTTGATGCTGGCAATGGCGGGACGCTCGCGGACCGCGACCACAAGGGTGCTCCCCTCCTGCATAAGTCGCACGTCACGGAAAAAACCCGTTTTAAAGAGCGCCACGATGGCGCGTTCGGCCCGCGCCGCGGTCAGCGTCTCGCCTACCCGCAAGGGCAGATAGGTCTTGACCGTGGCGGGCGAGATGCGCTTTAGTCCCGTGATTGCAATATGGCCAATTACGAACGGGGCCGCCTGAGCCGCAGCACCTACCAGGGTGCCTAATAAACAGAGCACCGTTAACCATCTTTTCATTGCTCAAAGCCCGCCTTGTTCTTTTATCCCAAAATGCGCGTAAGGTCGTTATAGAAGGCAAGCATCATGAGACCCAACAATAGTGTCACGCCGACTCGCTGTCCCCATCCTACCACCCGCTCGGAAACCGGGCTCCCCTTCAACCACTCGATAAAGTAGAAAAGGATGTGCCCGCCATCAAGCACGGGTACCGGCATCAAATTCAAGACCCCGAGGCTGATACTCACGACCCCAAGGAACATCACAAAGCTCGCGAACCCGACCTGAACCGAATACCCCGCGTATTGGGCTATCGTCAGGGGCCCGCTAATGCTTTTCGGAGAGATCTGCAACAGCAACATCTTTCCGAGCATCTCGACCGTCAGGCGGCTCATGAGCCAAGTGTCCGAGACCGCTTGTCTTAAGGCGTCCCACGGCCCAAGGCGAACGGTGACGCGTAAGTTCGGAGGGAGAGTTGGCACCTTGACGCCCACTCCGATCTGCCCGATCTGTTTTCCGTTCACCTTAACGGCTTTTGGCGTGATGATCAATTGCCGTGTTCGCCCATGACGCGAGATAACGAAGGTAAGGGGCTGCCCGGCATGGGCGCGGATGACCTTGGCGACCTCGACCCAGTTCTTTATGGGCTCCGTACCAATGCGGGTGATGAGGTCGCCGGGCTTCAATCCGGCGCGCGCTGCCGGCGTGTGGGCCAGTACCTCCCCAATTCGCGGTAAGAGGACCGGTTGCCACCCGGAAAGGCCCAGGGCCGCGCCCAACCGCCCATTTCCGAGGGCGGCGGTATGGACCTTGGCGAGGTTCAGCCACAGGTCTTGTCTGTGCCCCTGGGGCGTCTTCACCACCAGGCGAATACGCGCATGGTCTAGGGCCTGCTGGAAGAGATACAGCCTATCCTGCCCCATGCTCTGGATGCGGCGCCCGTTGATTTCGAGGATTCGGTCGCCGACTTTAATGCCGGCGGCGGCGGCCGGCGAATGGGGATCGACCCGCCCAATGACCGGTTTGAGGCCAGGAACGCCGGTCATAAAGACTACCCAGTAGGCCAATATCGCAAACAGGAAATTGAACCCCGGACCCGCCAAGACAATCGCGGTGCGCTTTGCGAGCGGCTGGCGATTAAAGGCCCTATGGAGCTCGTGGGGCGCGACTTCGCCTTCGTTCTCGTCTAGCATCTTGACGTAGCCGCCGAGCGGCAGGGCGGCCAGGACATACTCGGTCTGATCGCGACCCGCAGTACGGGAGAGGAGCGGACGCCCAAAGCCGACCGAAAATCGCAAGACCTTGACCCCTACGCCTTTGGCGACGATATAGTGGCCAAACTCATGAACGATGATCAGTATTCCAATCGCAAGAATAAAGCCAAGGAGGCTATAACCAATCTGCTCTAACACGCTTTCGCCCCCTTAAGGCGCCGCGCAAGGACGGCTTCGTGGGCAAGCGCCCGCGCCCTCGTGTCCTCTTCCAGGATCGCGTCCAGGGTATCGGCGGGACTCACGGCCACACGGTCCATGACCTCCGAGATGACCTCAGGGATGGCGGCAAACGAGAGGCTACGCTGCAAGAAGGCCTCGACTGCGATCTCGTTTGCGGCATTCAAGACTGTCGGGGCGCTCCCACCGGCGATGGCCGCGTCACGCGCGAGCCGTAGGCAGGGGAATCGGGCTTCATCGGGCTGTTCGAAGTCGAGCCGCCCGGTCAGAGTCAATTCGAGTCGCGCGACACCGGCCTCGATGCGGTCCGGAAAACCCAGTGCATGCGCGATGGGGGTGCGCATATCGGGATTCCCGAGCTGCGCCAACACCGAGCCATCGACGTACTCGACCAAAGAATGGATCACGCTCTGCGGGTGTATGACGATATCGACCTGATCGGGTGTGGCGCCGAAGAGCCGGCAGGCCTCTATCAGCTCAAGCCCTTTATTCATCAGGGTCGCGGAGTCCACGGAAATCTTGCGTCCCATCACCCAGCGGGGATGGGCGCAGGCCTCTTCGGGCGTGACCTCTGGGAAGTGGCTGGCCGGGGTCTTGCGAAACGGCCCCCCTGAACACGTCAAAAGAATACGCCG
>JAJYQN010000105.1 GCA_021794595.1 Pseudomonadota bacterium | reverse complement strand
TGGGGTATGCTGATCGTCAAAGCCGCCGACTGGCAATATCTCGGCGATACGCAGGGTCGCGGCAAACTCGATACGCTCCATTGCCGCGACCAGCCCATCAAAAGCCTCTGGGTCTACCCGCTTGCGCGGGACTTTCGTCGACATCTCTGCAAAGAATAAGACCTGACATCTGATTATTTATCGACATCCATTAACGTCTCACGCGTTGCCGTTGAAAAGATGTGCGTAATAGACAGTTCGCTATACAGGTGGCTCTGAGACTTTCGACTCGGGCCCCCATTCTGCGCGCTATCGGCCGACGGTCACGGCAATCTCGGCGTCTCGATATCAGTCCATCCGAGTCTATTGACGCCGTCTTTCATGTACGGGTACCAAACGTACATACAGAAAGACCTTAGAGGCTTCTGATGACAACAATCACCACGGCTCGGGAAGATCGGGTTGAGTTGCGGACCACCAAGGAAGAGAAACGGATTCTCGCAACGGCGGCCGCTTATGAGCGGCTGGACGTGACAAGTTTTATCATGCGCACCGTCTTGCCCGCCGCCCGCGACGTTCTTGACCGTGCCGAACGTATTGCGCTAAGCGAGCGCGACACTCGGCGCGTGCTCGAGCTACTGGAGCATCCGCCCAAGCCTACCGCGGCCCTTCGGGCCGCTGCTCGGCGTCGCACCGCTCGAAGCTGATTGGGACGTGAATTGGCGCGAAGAGGCTATTGAGCGCCGACACGATCGCAAAGGCTTCGATTGCGATCACTCGGAACTCAACACCTATCTCGACCGCTACGCCCGCCAGAACCATACGTGCGGTGCGGCCAAGACCTTTGTAGCGGTACCACCCGAGCAGCCAAACCGCATTCTCGGCTACTACACAATCAGTCCTGGTTCTATCGCGTTTGCCCACGTTCCAACCGAACTTACCCGCCAACTGGGACGCTATGACGTGCCCATATTCCGGCTGGGCCGTCTGGCCGTGGATCGCGCCCTGCAACGTCAGGGACTCGGTGGCGACTTGCTGCTGGTGGCCGGCGAACGGGCGCTTGCGGTGGCTACGGAAGTCGGCGGTGTGGCGCTCGCGATTGACGCCAAAGACAAGGGGGCGGCGCGTTGGTATGAACGCTTCGGCGCCCTTCCTCTCCTGGACGACCCCCTAAAGCTTATCTTACCCTTGAGTGTCGTGGCCGATGCCCTTAAGCCGCGCACAACGGGGCGATCCTGACCAACACGAGGCGCCTATCCTCCCTGCTAGCGCGGGCTAAGGTGGGCCTCTCCCCCTTTCGGTATGCCACTTAGAGATGGGCCCCAATTCTTGACTGGCCCCGACAAGAGCCTGAGCCTATCCATTACGGGTTCGCTCATCTCCCGGCCCCGATGACACTTCGCGCCTTGGTGAGTACGGCGATGATGCGCTGGCGCATCGAGCGGGATTATCAAGAGCTGAAACAAGAGTTCGGTCTTTCCCATTATGAGGGCCGCGGGTGGCGAGGCCTCCCTCATCATGCCACCCTGTGTATCGCCGCCTACGGTTTCCTGCTCACAACACGCCTGAAAGCACGCGGTGGGTGTAAAAAACTCTACTCGATCACAAGCGTCTCTCCTACCCCAAGGCTACACGCCACGTGGCCGCCGGAAGAATGCCGCGCCACGTTCCCGACTCGATCGCCACCCTGCGCTTTCTGCTGGCCCGCGCCATCGCTCGTGCACTCGCGGTCCCTGTTGGGGGTCCCTGAACCCAAGGTGCACTTTATGACATAGTTAAGAGTAATCCTGTGTCCAAGAATTGGGGTCCGTCTCTGGCCGGGGCCCGATCGGTCTCTATAATTCCTCTGATATGAGTCAGGATCGAAACACCAAAGACCGGGGCCTATGGCCCCATTCGCAAACAGGCAAGCCCTACAGTCCCACTCAACCAAGGAGCACGACATGACACATAAAGGAATCCTAGGCCGCCTCCTCATAGCGAGCCTCGTACTTTCATCACCCGCCCTAGCAAGGAAACTCTCGGACAAAGCCGCTCTCGCCGGACTCCATCAAGCTAAGGCGATTTTTTTGGTCAGCAGCCGCCAACCGGTCGCGGTCGAACACCTCATGAAACTCATCGCCCTCACCGGTCGCCAATTGCGAGCGCAGAAGGTGACGCCTCACTTTATCGTCACCTTTATCGGCCCTAACGTGGCCTTTCTGACGCACAACCGGCGCGGGGTCCCCTACACCGACGAACGAGCGGTGGCCAACATCCAAAAGGACATCAGGACAATGTCGGGCACGGGCATCCAATTCCAGGCCTGCGGGGTCGCCCTCCATGGCATGGACGTGAGCCCGGGAACGCTCATCCCTCAGGTGACACCGGTCGGTAACGGCTTTATTTCCGTTATCGCCTATCAAGAAAAGGGATATGCACTTGTCCCCGTGTCTTAGGCCCGCCCGCGACTCTCTAGAGAGCCCAGGCGGCCCGCCTTGTCTTGCTCCCATTCATCTTAAGGCGCGGGGCCCTGGGGCGATCGCATAAAAGCGTCACACAATATGGGTACGATAGGGGCATGCCGTGACCGGTGCATGGCAACTTCGGGAGGGAGTATGACTAGATCGCGGCAGACGCATAATCTCGGCTATTTCACTTTAGGCTGTCTTCTGAGCCACGCGGCCCTATTCGCCCCCGCCTGCGCCTCCCCCAATCGCTGGGATGTCACGAGGGCCGTTGCCATAAGCGCCGCCAACCGCGCCCGCTACACGCACATCCTGCCGACCGGACGCGTAGCAAGCCCGGTCGGCGTCATTAACGGGACGCCGAATATGGCGACCGTGGTCCTGGCCGCAGGCCCCGATGTCTTGGTGCTCGCAAACGGCGCCGCGCACGCCCAGACCGTGACGGTATACAAGGCCTCGCATCTGATGCCGATTGCACATATCGCGGCCTATCAGACTGCGGCCGCGCGCAGCGCGCGGCAGGCTACGCTTGCGCTCGGTCATCAGGACTTCTTTCAAGGCCTGGCCCTTGGCCCGCATCACACCTTTTATGTCGCCGGAGGCGGCACAAACGATGTCGTCTCCTTCCGATGGCAGGCCGGAAGACCCGTCCTTCTCCGTCGCTACCCCTTGGCTTGGCAAGCCTTTCCTAAAACCCAGTACCCCTACCATTACCAAGGGCACCATACGGGGACGCCACGCCTCTTTTATCCTGATGCCGTCGTGCTCGGGCCCCATGATCGCCACCTTTTCGTCACAGGCCTGCTTGCCAATAGCGTAGCCCGTATCGATCTTGCCACGGGTCATGCGCGCTATCTCAACGTCGGTGCCTACCCCTACGATCTCGCCCTCACTGACCATGGCCGCCGTCTCGCCGTAAGTCTCTGGGCTAGCAACAGCGTAGCCATGATCGCCACCCAGGGCTTTACGCCCCTTGGCCGCATTGCCGTCGGCCCGCCCGCCTGGGCCCAGGATCGGGTCGCAGGCGTCCATCCGACGGCGATCGTAGCCGTGCCTCAGAGTCCTTATGCCTTCGTCACCCTTGCGAATATCGATCGGGTGGCCGAAATCGATACTAAGACCCTGAGAACGGTGCGGTTTTTGGATGACAGCCCCTATCGGAACGCGCCCCCCGGGAGCTATCCGGATAGTCTCGCCCTGATCGGCCACCGTCTGTTCGTCGCAAACGCCGGAAACAACGATGTCGCGGTCTTCGATGCGCGCTCGGGACGGAGCGAAGGTCTCATCCCCACCGGCTGGTACCCGACTGCGCTCGCCGCGAGCCCGACTGCGCTCTACGTCGTGGCCGCCAAGGGCTTGGGTTCCGGACCCAACATCCAGCACCAGTGGGTCGGGGATATGATGGACGGCCTTATACAAAAGATCCCGCTTGCTGCCCTGACGCACAAGCTGCCCCGCTGGACGCATCAAGCCTTGCGCCAGGATGGCTTCACCCAGCGGGAACAAAGGCTGCGCGCGCGAAATGATCGGGCGAGCCTTCATTATATACGCCACCATATCCGGTATGTCGTTTTTATCCTGCGCGAAAATAAGACATTCGATGAGGACCTAGGCGATTACCGAGCCGCCGGGGCCTACGCCGACCCCCAGCTCGATCTCTTTGGTCCGCGCGAGCTCCCAAACCTCTACCGTCTTGCCGGTAAAGGCGTGCTCTTTGCCCGATTCCTCGCAGACGGCGAGGTCACAGCCCAAGGACATCAATGGACGACCGCGGCCTCGGATTCCGATTTCGTGCAGCGCACCTGGCCCGAGTACTACTCCGGAAGGGGGCTGGTCGCAAACCCCGGATGGACCCAATCGCTGGTACCGGGTGGCGCAAGCGGCACCGGTGGGCTGCCGCTCGGCGCCGACAACCCCTACGCGATCTACGAGAACCTTTCTGTGCTCGGCAAATGGTCAAATCCCTGGGTGAGCTACCCCGGACGCCTCTTTCTCTTTAACGACCTTTTGCATCACCACGTCTCGTTCGAGGACTTCGGCGAATTCGTATCCCGGGCCCGCTCCGGCGCCCTCTCACAGGCCATGAAGGCCCACGTGGCCACAAGCTTCCCGGGCTGGGATCGCATGCTGCTTGATACCACCCGGACGCGCCTTGCCATCCACTGGCTCAAGGCGCACCCGGGAGAGGCGTTCCCGCACTTCCTCTATATCTGGCTACCAGACGACCACACCGCCGGACGCGCGCCTTGTTATTACAGTCCTAACTATTACGTCGCCAATAACGATTTGGCCACCGCGCAATTCATTCACTACCTCTCCACTACGCCCGAGTGGCGGCATATGGTGGTGTTTTTGACGGAAGACGATGCCCAATCGGGGGCCGACCACATCAACGCCCATAGAACCTTCGCGCTCGCCTTGGGCCCGTGGGTCAAAAAGGGCCTGATTGACACCCATCGTTACTCTCAGGTCAACATCTTGAAAACGACCGAGGCCCTCTTGCACCTCCCACCGCTCTCGCAGTGGGACCAAAATGCCGCGGTATTCTCCGGTATCTGGACTCATCACCCGGATTTTGCCAAGACCCCTATCTCCCCTATACAGGTTCCGGTCCGCTTCAACGCCGGGGTCTGTACCCATTACACGCTCCTACGACGCGAGGCGGGCGCCACCGGTCATACTTTGTCCCCGCAGTGGTATAAGGCGCATATCGACAGCCACGATCATCCCCCTCACGGCCCGCATAATGCCTATACCCCAACAACCCTGCTCAAGGTCCCGGGGCCCACACAAATGCGCCAAGAATGGCTCGCCGCGAAAGGGCCTGCCGCCTATCGCGCCGCGATGCTCTCTCTCGCGCGCCTAAGACGAGATCATGGCGCGCCGCTTGCCGCCTACTTGGCCGGCGCTCGGCGGTAAGAAAAGACGCTAACCATCTCAGCTTTTGATCATGCGCACCTTGATGCCGCTTGCCGCATCAAGGTGCGTGTCGCGTGACGCGGGCCAGAGATCGGGCCTCTACGGGTTTGACAGGGCGCGATTCGTCACACACGCCTCATCTCGGAATCGCCGGAGCTGCGCCGAGAGAATCTTAAGACCGCTCAGGGCCTCGGGCTCGCTTGCGTGGGTAAAAGCGAGGCGCAGTGTCGCTGTGGGTCGCGGCGAAGAACCCACATAAAATGGCTCTCCGGGCATGAAGGTGACGCCGTGCGCCAAGGTCGAATCGAGGAGCAGGCGCGTATCTATTGGCACCTTCAGTTGGAGCCAAAAAAAGAGCCCGCCGCGCGGCTTTTCCCAGTGCGCTAAATCCGAGAAGTACTCGTGGAGCACCCTATCGAAGGTATCTCTTTTACGCCGATACATCTCCACGATGGCCGCAAGTCGCGCTTCTCTGTCCGGGTGCTTTAAGGCGTCAAGGACGAGCCACTGGCTCAGGCGATTACTGTGGAGATCGGCGGCTTGCTTCAGTCTCACAAGATGTGGCACAAGCATCTGAGAAGCGGCAAGGAAGCCTAACCGTAGGCCTGGCGCCAATGTTTTGGAAAACGACCCCTGATATATCCAGGGACTCTTCTGCAAATACGCGCAGACAGGTCTGCGATCACAAGGATCATAGGCGAGATCTCGATACGGGTCGTCTTCAAAGACCGGTATCGTCTCGCGATCGCAGGCCCGCGAGAGTGCCTTGCGCTCGGCGTCCGAGTAGCAATAGCCCGTGGGATTTTGAAATGTCGGGATGACATAGGCGAAGGCGGGCCTTTCCCGGAAGGGATTCCCGTTTTCGACATCCGCCGCCGTAAAGGGCGCAAATCGGGCCCCAAAAAACCGGAATACCTGCAGAGCCGCGAGATAGGTCGGTGACTCCGAGGCCACGCAAGTCCCAGCGTCGATAAAAAGCTTCGCTACGAGATCTATTCCCTGTTGAGATCCGGACAGAATCACGATTTGATCCGTGGTCACCGGTAAACCCAGCTGGACCAGATCCTCGCATAGGCGCTCGCGTAAGGCGTCATCCCCTTCTGTTGGCCCGTACTGGAGAACGGCGGGGGGCACTTTGAGATCGAAGCTCGGGAAGCACTCCCGTGCTGGAAGACCGCCCGCAAACGAGATCATGTGGGGGCGATTGGCCACGGCTAGGATCTGGCGGATGGGCGAGGCCTGCAGAGCAGTGAGTCGCGCCGAGAAACGAGGCTCCATGCGATACCCTCTTTATATGTCAACATTATTGACCTATTTACACACTAGGCCCCGCCCGGTAAATTGTCAATATGGTTGACCTAAAGAGACAGTCCGAACTTCGTGAAGCGATCGAACTTCTCTACTTTGCTTATCGCGCCTTTACCGCGCGCGCCGACCACATCCTGGAACACCATGGTCTAGGACGGGCACATCACCGTATTCTTTATTTTGTGGGGCGCCACCCCGACATGGCGATCCACACCCTGCTCGACACCCTAAAGATCAGCAAACAAGCCCTCAATGCCCCGCTCCGCCGGTTAGTGGCGGAGGGCTTGGTGTCCGTAGAGACGGCGACCCATGACCATCGCACCAAGCTCTTACGCTTGACTAAGACCGGCCATGCGCTTGAGTCACAACTCACGACCAGTCAAACGGAACAATTGGCAGAGGTCTTTTCAAAAGTCGGACGAGACGCTGAAAAAGACTGGCGGCAGGTAATGGCGCGCCTAGCAGACAGCACAAAGACACTCTAACCTAAACGGGACCGTGGAGCGGACCGGGTCGACCAGAACCCGCGGGGCGCCCTAGCGGCTACTGACGCTCGCTGTCCAAATGCGCCATCTGCGGCTCAGCGTAGCGGGCGCCGGCCGCCACTCCCTCCGGAAACACCTTATCCAAGGTCTCTAACTCCGCAGACGAAAGGGTGATGGCAAGAGCGCCCAGCGACTCGCGCAGGGTCTCGCGCTTGCGCGCTCCTATAAGCGGCACAATATCATCCCCGCGCGAGAGCACCCACGCGATGGCGATCTGCGCCATGGTGGCATTCCGGGATCGCGCGAGCGCGCGCAAAGGCTCCAATATTTCCCGGTTGCGCTCGGCATTGGCTCCCTGAAAACGCGGGGCATGACTCCGAAAGTCCCGAGGCGTGAGCTTCGTCCGACCCCAGTGATCACTGATCAGGCCGCGCGACAACACGCCGTAAGCGGTTACGCCGATACCGAGTTCCCGACACGTACCGAGCAGGGACTTTTCGAGACCTCGAGAGAGGAGTGAGTACTCCATTTGCAGATCACAGATGGGATGGACTTGCGCGGCACGCCGCACGGTCTCGCTCCCGACCTCAGATAAGCCAATCGCGCGGACGTAACCGGCCGTCACCATGTCGGCAATCGCTCCTACCGTGTCCTCGATCGGGACCTGCGGATCAAGCCTCGCCGGTCGATAGATGTCGACATAATCGGTATTGAGTCTCTTTAAAGTGTAAGCGAGGGCCGTCTTCACCGCCGCCGGGCGCGCATCGTAACCGACCCACCCGCCACTGGGATCACGCTGGGCCCCAAATTTCACGCTCATGATCACCGCATCGCGGGCCCGGCCCCGAAGCGCCTCGGCAATCAAAAGCTCGTTGTGCCCCATGCCATAGAAATCCCCGGTATCGAGGACATTGATCCCGGCATCAAGGGCGGCATGGATCGTAGCTAGGCTCTCGCCGCGATCGGCCGGACCATAAAAATCCGACATCCCCATGCATCCCAGGCCCAAGGGGTAACAGGCCGGGCCAGACCGACCCAAATGACGTAGCGACATGATGTGATCTCCTGACAATCCACGAACGACCCCTCACGGATCATCCGCCGCGAGTCCCCGTATGGGACACAAGATGAGGGTACGATACCGCGATCGGAATAGTGTAGGTATCGGAAGCAAACCCCCCCCATTCAGATCCTCTCCGCACAAAGGCTACCCTTTTGAGAAGCTCGACCATGAAGACCAGAGTGGGCTTGCGCGGATAGCCCCGCGCCATCCTAGGTGGTGCGCCTCAGGATTGACCGTCCGTCGGGACTTACCACGCTCGTGAGACCGGTTTTTTTAAAGGGCCGCAGATGCTTGCCTGCCCAAGATCTCGCGCCGGCTTATGGTCGAGCGGTCCTAGCCCGAGGCGGAGCTTTGCGAACATACCCTTTCGCCGCTGATCATATCCCTCAACGCTGCTGCCAGAGTCTCCTCGTCGGCATGGCTACAGAGATCGCGCAGCACATTCAACTGCTTACTAAAATCCGTGGTGTCGACGGGCGTCCCTGACGTTTGGCGGATCTTCGCATGACCCGTGGGTTGTAAGGCCTCGTCGGGATAAAACAATTCCTCATACAGCTTTTCGCCGGGACGCAAGCCGGTATAGGTGATCTCGATGTCCTGCCCCGGACGCTTACCTGACAAGAGAATTAATTGTTCGGCGAGATAACTGATCCGGACGGGCTCCCCCATATCGAGCACGAAAATCTCCCCGCCCCTACCAATGACGCTCGCCTGCAGGATCAAGCCGCAGGCCTCGGGGATGGTCATAAAGTAGCGGGTGATATCACGATGCGTCACCGTAACCGGGCCGCCACTTGCGATTTGCGCCTTAAAAAGCGGAATGACGCTGCCTGCCGACCCCAGGACATTCCCAAATCGAACCGTCAAAAACCGGGTCTTCGACCGGGCGTTCATCTCCTGGCACAGAATCTCGGCCGCCCTCTTCGTGGCACCCATCACGTTGGAGGGATTGACCGCCTTGTCTGTCGAGATCAGGAGAAAGACCCCGCACCCGAAACGATCGGCGGCGGCCGCCAAGGTCTCCGTACCGAACACGTTATTCACCACAGCCGATCGACTTTGGCCCTCAAGCAAAGGCACATGCTTATAAGCCGCAGCATGAAAGATCACGTCGGGACGCCTGCCTCCGAGCACGCGCTCGACTAAGAGCCGGTCACCCACATCGCCCAGGATCGGCACAATAGAAAGATGTGGGTAGTCGCGTCTAAGTTCCAGCTCTATGCTGTAGAGGTTGAATTCGCTGCGCTCAAAAAGCAGGAGCAAACGCGGATGGAGACGGGCGATCTGACGGCAAAGCTCGGAACCGATCGATCCCCCGGCACCGGTCACAAGAACGGTCTTGTCGCCGATGCCAGAGGCAATCTCTTGCCAACCCAGGACGACCGGCTCGCGCCCTAAAAGATCCTCGATATTGACCTCGCGCAACTCTTGGATATTGACTTGGCCGTCGACCACGTTTTGTAAGCCCGGAAGTATCCGGAAGGGGCGGCCGGAGCGCTCACACAACTCGACCAAGCGACGCATAGTGCGCGCTTTGGCCTCGGTGATCGCGATGAATACGATATCGACCCCTAGCCGCTCGGCCACCTCCGGTAGCTGGTCGCAATCCGCGACCACCGGGACACCGTGGATTTCTTGACCCACGCGCCGCGGGTTGTCGTCAACAAAAGCCACCGGCCAGTAACCGACGTCGGCTCCCCGCAAAAGGTCGCGCACGAGCATTTCGCCGGCGCGCCCTGCGCCTACGATAAGCGCCTTCTTCTCGGTCGGCTGATACAGATTCCGATCCTTAAGGAAGCGATAAAAAAACCGCGGTCCCCCTAAAAAGACCATGAGCAGGAGGCCATCCAGTACAAAGGCCGAGCGCGGGACATCGACCAAACGTGCCAACAAAAACAACACCAAGGCACTACCCGCGGTGCCGGCTACGATGGCCTTAAAGATACGCAGCAAATCCGGTACTGAGGCAAACCGCCAGATGCCGCGGTAAAGCCCCATGTTCCAGAACACGAGACCTTGCACCACGAGAACGACCGGCAGGAGATAGACGCTTTGGCGGACAAAGAGATGCGGTACCGGGCCCAAATTAAAGCGTAGCCAATAGGCCCCGAGCCAGGCTATGGGGATGACGAGGAGGTCGTGGGCCACAATCGCCCAGCGTCCGATCGGAAATCTAATACGAGGCCTTGCCATTAGCTTCCCTCAAGGCCTCCCAGCGCCCGACAAGGGCAGCGAGGAGGCCGTAGATTACCGTCAAAGACGCCAGTATAGCCCATTGGAATGACGCCGGTCTGCCAACGGCAAGATAGGCGCATAGGGAGCAGAGGGCCATCAAAAGATATTCGCCTATGACCGTTCGCTTATGGCTAAACCCACTGCGCACGCACCGTTGGTAATAGTGTTCGCGATGCGCGGTCGTGAGCTTATCGCCGCGAATGAGCCTTCGCACCAAGGTCACGGTGGCATCGACCAGAAACGGGGAGAACACCACGAGCCCGACCCACGCCGGGAAATCGCTGCGATCGGCTCCGACAAAAATCAGAAGGCCGGCGGCAAAACCCAAGGTCGTGGACCCAAGATCGCCCATGAAAAGCCGCGCTGGCGGGAAATTGGTGAAGGTAAAGCCCAGGGCCGCGCTCGCGACCGTCAGGCTTACTCCGGCGTAGGGGAGGTCGTGAGCACGGTATCCGAGCAGAGCCAGCGTCCCAAAGCCGAAAACCGCCATACCCCCGGCCAGCCCATCCATCCCGTCCATAAAGTTGTAGAGGTTGATCCACCAAACCAGAAATAGTGTCATCAACACAAATGCGATGGGGCCACCAAGCGCTGGCGTCCCCTGCGGCAGCCAGGACAGGGGCCAATGCGGATAGGCCCAGACCGCAAGCCCCGCGGCTAGGCCATGGAGCCCCAGGCGGATGCGGGCACTGAGTCCGCGGACATCATCATACCAAGAGCCCGCCCCCACCACGCCCCAGGCCAAGGCCAGCCACTCCCAGCGCGAAGTAAGGGACCGAGGTCCCAAGGCCAAGCCCACCACTATCCCGAGGACGATCGCAAGCCCCCCCATGCGCGGTACCGGTCTTTCATGCAGGGAGCGGGCATTAGGCCAATCCAACACCCGCCAGGGGTTCCGGGGATCTGCAAAAAGCCGGCTTAAGGCCCACACCAGCACCACCACAAACGTGGTCCTAGCGAACTCCATGATCATGGGTCCGCCTGGCCGTAGCCTGCGGGAGTGGCCGGATGGGGGAACCATGCTGCGGTTTGTATCCATACGTCCGTCACGGCCGAGACCCGGTCGTTTGCGCGGCCGCGCCTGCGCTCCGCGCTTCCTGGTAGGCGCGGACGAGTTCTGGCATAGCCGAGGCCAAGGAGTAGTGCGGATTTAACCCCAGATCGTCCCACACCCGTCTCTCGTCGCTAAAACACGACTGCAGGAACGGCGCCAGGGCTTGGGAGTCCCACGGACAAGAATGCGCCGTCCATCGTGCCACGCGATCTCCAAAACGAGCGATACTCTCGAAGAAGGCGGGGGGCAGGGCGTAGGGGACGGGCCCGTACCCAAACCCCGCGCGCATGTCCTCATAGATGGCTCGCAGGGTATAGGCGCGGCCATCGGTCAGCGTATAAGGAACAGGGGCCGTGCTTGTCTCTATCAGGGCTATGAGAACACGCACCAGATCGTCGCGATGGATAAGGCTGCGTAGCGCCCCACCCCTTGGCACCGGAAGCGGCCAACCACGGGCTGCAAAGTTCAGTAGACGCGCGAGGTTGCCCTTCATGCCTGGACCATAAACGAGACCCGGACGCACGACAGCGGTCATGGGGAAACCGGCGGCGCGCACCAACTCCTCGGCGGCCCGACGACTGCGCGCATACTCATCATCACTACAGAGGGCCTTAATGCTGCTTACAAAGACAAACCGCCGCACACCCGCAGAGCGGGCCTCTGCCAGCAAGGCGTGGGTACCCGCCACGGTCACTTCGGCGTGTTCAGACCCCCGCGCCCGGGTGTGGGCTACCCCCGCCAGATGAAAGACGACATCGATATCAGCGCACGCACCGCGTAGAGATTCCGTCCTCGTGAGATCAGCGCACCACCATTCACACTTCGTAGACGCGGTGCGACCGAGCCCTCGCACAGTCACTCCGGCGGCGTCTAGGACCGGCACCAAGGCCTGGCCAATAAAGCCAGTCGCCCCCGTTACCAGCGCACGCATCGTTCTGCTATCCGCGAGAAGTCGGTCACAAGACCCCATCCTTCGCGAGGTAAGGCACGCCTCGCGACCTGTGACCCTCAGGCCTCCAGCGCGCTACGGGCGCCTTTTCAGCCAACGGTAACATCAACCCGACGATAACGGTCTTCGAAGCGCGTAATGTCGTCCTCGCCGAGATAACTCCCCGACTGCACCTCGATCATTTCAAGCGGAATGATACCGGGGTTCTCCAACCGATGACGAACACCGACCGGGATATAAGTCGACTGATTCTCGGTCACCAAAAACTCCTCGTCACCACGTACCACCCGCGCCGTTCCCTTGACCACGACCCAATGCTCGGCGCGGTGATGGTGCATCTGCAAAGATAGCGCCGCCTGCGGTCTTACCATGATTCTTTTAACCTGGAAGCGCGCACCGCTATCCAGCGCCTCATAAAATCCCCACGGCCGCCACACCCGACTGGGGGCTACGCATTCGCTGCGCGCGAGCCCCTTCAGTTTCAAAACGAGATCCTTCACGGACTGCGGCGATGCCCGGTCCGCGACCAGCACCGCGTCCTTGGTCTCGACTACGATGAGGTTGTGGACGCCCACCGCGGCCACGAGGCGGCTTTCTGCGATCAAGAGGTTATCCTGCGATCCCAAGGCGACCACATCGCCACGCACGACATTGCCCGACTCATCCTTGTCTCCGAGCTCCCATAAAGCCCCGAACGCCCCGACATCGGACCAACCCGCCGCCAAAGGGATCACTGCGCCCAAACCGGTCCGCTCCATCACCGCATAGTCGATCGATTCGCTCGGACAGTCATCGAAGCACGGGCCTATGTGTATGAAATCGTGATCCTCACGACCCTCAACCAATGCGCGCTCACAAGCGGCAAGGATGTCCGGCCGATAACGCCGCAGTTCGTCGACCCAGACCGTGGCCCGCATAAGAAAAAGGCCACTATTCCAGAGATAGTCGCCGGCCGCGAGATAACGCGCCGCACGCTTGGCGTCGGGCTTTTCCACGAACTCGACAATTTTGTCCTCAGGCCCCCGGCGAATATACCCATAACCGGTCTCGGGGCGATCGGGAACGACTCCGAAGGTCACAAGACGCCCCTCGATCGCGCGTGGAATGGCCTTCTCGATCGCGCCCTGGAAGGCGATTCGATCCTTGATTGCATGGTCGGCGGGCATCGCGAGCAGCAAGGCATCACCGCCTTCGGCCAAGACTTTTAAGGCGGCGATCGTCAGGGCCGGGGCGGTATTGCGTCCGACCGGCTCAAGCAGCAGCGGACACGGCAACTTGCCGATCTCGCGCATCTGTTCTGCGATCAAGAAGCGGTATTGGGCGTTACTGACGACAAAAGCGGTGCTTACATCAGGCACTCCATCCATGCGCAGGGCGGTCTCTTGAAGGAGCGTGCGTCCGCCCATGAGCGACAGAAGCTGCTTTGGGTGCTCGTCGCGCGAAAGCGGCCACAAGCGGCTACCAGTACCGCCGCAAAGAATGATCGGATGAAGCTTCATGGGCACACGCCTCCCTCTTACAGTGGCTTTGACGCCGCAAGCAAGTGTTCGACATAGCGCCCCACCCCTTCCTCTACGGAATAAAGGGACTCCTTATAGCCGATACCCCGCAAGGCCCCGATATCGGCCTGGGTAAAGCTCTGGTACTTGCCGACCAGGGCCTCGGGGAACGGGATATAGCTTATGATCCCTTGTTTTTGAAGGGCCGCCAAGGTCAAGGCCTCCTCGCCCTGCGCCCGCCGGATCGCGTTCACGGTTGCCACCGCCACGTCATTGAAGCTCTGGGCAGAACCCGTGCCGAGATTGAAGATGCCGCTCTTCTCGGGATGATCCAAAAAATAGAGGTTGATCTTGACTACGTCTTCGACGGATACGAAGTCGCGCTGTTGCTCCCCGGGCTTGTAGCCATCGCTTCCATCGAACAGCCGAACCTGTCCGGTCGCCTGGTATTGATGAAAGAAGTGGTAGGCCACCGAGGCCATCCGGCCCTTATGCTGCTCGCGGCTGCCGTAGACGTTGAAATAGCGAAAGCCCACGACTTGGTTCGCGACACGCCCCTGGCGCCGCACATACTGGTCGAACAGGAACTTCGAGTACCCGTACACATTGAGCGGGGCCTCGACGGCCCGCTCTTCCCGAAAAATACGGCCCCCGCCATAGACCGAGGCCGAGGAGGCGTACAGAAACTGCGCGCCTTCGGCCACGCAAAACGCGTATAAGGCCTTCGTGTAATCGTAGTTATTGGCCATCATGTAGAGGCCATCGTGATTCATGGTGTCGGAGCAGGCGCCCTCGTGAAAGATCGCCTGGATGCGCCCTTTGTACTCGCCGCGCTGAAGCTCCGTCAGAAAGACCCTTTTATCGCGATAATCGGCGATCTCGCAATCCGTCAGATTCCGGAATTTATCGCCGTGCTCCAGGTTATCGACGACCAGAACATCGTCGTAGCCACGGTCATTCAAACCCTTCACGAGATTGGCGCCGATAAATCCGGCACCGCCTGTCACAACGATCATGAGACTTCGTCCTCTGCGGCTAGGGCCGCCTCAAGTTCCGTCCAGGGCACGGCGACCGCGCCCAAATGGCCTACCACTATCCCGGCTGCGGCATTCGCGATATGAATAGCCTCGCCAAGGCTTGCCTGCACGGAAAGGGCCGCGCCGATCATGGCAATCACGGTATCGCCGGCGCCTGTGACATCGTAGACCTCCTGGGCGCGGGCGGCCACATGGGTGCGCGCGCCTCCTTGCTCAAAGAGGGTCATGCCCTCCTCGCTGCGGGTGACCAACAAGGCCCCAAGGTTCAGCTCCGAGATCAGCGCGCGGGCCTTGCTCTCGAGCTCGTGCTCGTCGCGAAAACGCCCCGCCACCTGCTCGAACTCCTTGCGATTCGGGGTAATGAGCGTAGCCCCTGCATACGCGCTGTAATCGTCGCCCTTAGGGTCGACGATGACCGGCAAGCCCGCCTTGCGGCCCGAGCTCACGATGTCATGGACATGCCCCAGACCGCCCTTGCCGTAATCGGAAACAATCACCGCCGAGGTCTGCCCAAGTCTGGCTTTATAGGCCGCAAGCAGCCCGCGACAGCCGTCCGGTGTGGCCTGGGTCTCGAAGTCGATCCGTATCAGCTGTTGGTTACGCGATACCACCCGCAATTTCACGGTGGTATTGACGAGCGGATCACGAATAAGGCCCTGACCGACCCCGCACGCCGTCAATAAAGACTGAAGCGAGTCGGCCGCCGGATCGTCTCCACACAGGGCGATGAGATCACAATGGGCCCCGAGCCCTGCGATATTGCGAGCGACGTTGGCAGCACCCCCAGGGCGCTCTTCGGAGCGATTGATCGCCACCACCGGTACCGGGGCCTCGGGCGAAATACGCTCGACGCCCCCGTACCAGTACCGATCCAACATCACATCCCCTATCACCGTCACATGGGCCCGAGCCATGCGACTTAACACGGCGGTCAGTGTATTTAACACGTCTTGTCTTCCTTCTTCTTGCCGAGGGTCGAACTGCGCACTTCGGCCAAACAGGCCTCGAGGGCCGCCTGCGGGTTTGGCGCTGCCGTGATCGGTCGGCCGATCACAAGATGGTGGGCGCCCGCCCGCAAGGCCTCCCCTATCCCCATCGTGCGTCGCTGATCGTCTTGGGCCGATCCCGAGGATCTGATACCGGGTGTCACCAAGACGAAATCCGGGCCGTGGGTGGCACGCAACAGCGCTGCCTCATGCGGCGAGCACACCACGCCGTCAAGCCCCACCTCCCGACACGAGGCCGCCAGTTGCTGGGTCCGCGACAACGGATCCCCAAGACCCAAGAGCGCCAACTCGTCGGCACTGTGACTCGTCAAGACCGTGACCCCGATCAAGGCCGCGGTCCCGGGCGCTACCGCCTCGCGCGCGGCCTTTAGCATGCGCGGTCCGCCCAAGGCGTGGACGTTCAGCATCCAGACGCCGAGCTCGCAGGCCCGCGCGCAAGCGCGCGCCACGGTATGGGGAATATCGTGAAACTTGAGATCCAAAAAGACCTCGAGGCCACTTCGTTTGAGATCCCTAATAATCTCAGGACCGGCCTCGGTGAAAAGCTCCAAACCCACCTTCACTCGACAGTCCTTCGGATCAAGCCGTTCCGCGAGACGCAAGGCCTCTTGGGCGCTCGCGAAATCCAAGGCCACAATGATAACCGGGGCTTTAGACGACATCATCCTCTCCCGAGGGCATGACAGTATTCCAACGATGACAGCTCGGGCATTGCCAATGCAAGGACTGCCCGGAAAAGCCGCAGTGGTGACACAAATAACGGCGCCGGCCTTCGACAATCTTTTCGATAATCCCTTTTAGGATCGCAAGATCCTCGCGGGCATCGCCTGTGGCCTGGGCCATATGGAGGCCTATGAGTCGGTTTAAACCGCGCACTGAAGGCTGGCGCCGAAGCCAGGATACGACAAAGGCCTCGGCCGCGACCAAACCCTCTCGCCGCTCGACCACCTCCGCCAACACCAGGACGAGGGAGATATCGGGATGGCGCGCCAAGGCCTCCTGAAAAAACCGGTAGAGACCGTCTTCGTCGCCCAAGGCCTGAAAGCTCTGCGCCAGCAACTGGGCGACCTCGCCGAGATAGACAGGGTTCTGAGCCTCGACGCGCCGCCAGGCCTTGATGGCCTCTTTGTGGCGTCCGGCCTTGGCCTCGATCTGGCCTAACACGATGCTGGCGCGCACGCACGACTTATCGCTTTGCAAGGCGCGGCGGGCCTGCTCAAAAGCCAGCTCCTGGTCGTTGGCCTTATAGGCCTCTTCGGCCAATTCGCAGTAGTACTGAGCAATGATGTCGGAAAGCCCGGGACCGCCGGCGCGCCCCAGTCGCCGGCACACGCTGATCGCCTTCTCCCAGTCGCGCTCTTGCTGATAAATATGCATGAGCAGGCGCAAGGCCTCGCCGTTATGGATACGAATCTCGGCCAGCTCGAGAAACAAGTTCTCGGCGCGATCGAGTAAGCCGGCCTTGAGGTAGTCTTGGCCCAATTCCAAGAGCGCCCGCGCCCGCTGGTCGCGGTCAAGGGCCGGTCGGGCGATGATGTTCTGGTGGACGCGGATGGCGCGCTCGACCTCGCCCCGTCTGCGAAACAGGCTTCCGAGAGCGAGATGGGTCTCTACGGTCTCGGAATTGACCTCCAAGACCTTGATGAAGATCTCAATGGCCTTGTCGGCTTGCTCGTTGAGGAGGAAGTTCAGGCCCTTGAAATAGGCGCTCGGCAGGTCTTTACGGGCACGCTGACGCCTGTGGTCATAGCGTCCCGCTACCCATCCTGAGCCCGCCGCCAAAGGCAGCAACAGCGAGATAAGGACTAACGCATGATCAAAGAACATCTTTAATGGGGAGGGCCCGCAGGTTTGCCACTTCTTGTTCCATATGACGGGCCTCCTTGCGCGCGAGACTGAGCTGACGGCGCAGACGGATGAGGCGATTTAGACTCGCGAAAAACCCAAAAACCACACCCAAGGACAGGCTTACTAGCAACACGACGGCCAGCGGTGCCTGCCAGGCTAAGCCGCCGTAGTAACGGACGGTCACATCGGCGGCGTTTTTGTAAGCAAACCCGAGGCCCAGAAACATCACGAGGGCTACGATGAATCCATAGAGGATGCGTTTCATGGTCGTTGCCACCCCTCTAAAAAAAACGGCACGGGCGCTCACCCATGCCGCTCTTTTGTCATTCCCTTCAACCCAAACCTACAGGTCGACCCGCTCCCGCAACTCCTTCCCCGGCTTGAAATGAGGCACTCGACGATCGGGTACCTGCACGCTCGTCCCGGTTTTGGGGTTGCGTCCCAGCCGTGAAGGCCGGTGGTGAAGCGAAAAACTCCCGAAGCCGCGGACCTCGATGCGTTCGCCGGCCTCCAAGGCCATCGACATGCGCTCGAGTAGCCCCTTTACGGCCAATTCCACGTCGCGCTGGTCGAGCTGCGGCTGCTTTGCCGCAAGAGACTGAATGAGCTCAGACTTCGTCATAGCCACGCTATCGTTCCCCTCAATCCTTCTGGCCAAGCTTCTCTTTTAGCTTATCACCCAAAGAGGAGGTGGTGACGGAGGCCTTGCGTGTGTATTCCTGAACCGCCTCGTTCTCGCGCTCCATATCCTTGGCCCGGACGGACAAGGTGATCTTGCGGTTCTTGCGATCGATCGTCATGATCTTCGCCTCGACGGTGTCGCCTTCCTTCAAGACCGAGCGGGCATCCTCGATACGATCGCGCGAGGCCTCGGCGGCCCGTAAATAGCCCTCGATATCCTCGCCCAACTTAATGGTCGCACCCTTGGCATCGACGGCCGTCACAACCCCGGACACGACGGCGCCCTTGCCGGTCTCGGCGCAGTAATTATTGAACGGGTCGCCTTCCATCTGCTTCACGCCGAGGGAGATGCGTTCGCGCTCGGGATCGACCGCCAGAACAACGGCCTCTAAGTCGTCGCCCTTCTTCAGATCGCGCACCGCCTCTTCGCCGGCTCGCGTCCAGGACAGGTCGGTCAGATGGATTAGGCCATCGATCCCGCCGTCCAGCCCGACAAACACACCGAAATCGGTGATCGACTTAATCTGGCCCTTAACCATGTCGCCCTTATTATGGGTGGTCGCAAACTCCTCCCAAGGATTGGGCTGACACTGTTTGATCCCAAGCGATATGCGTCGGCGCTCTTCGTCGATATCGAGAATCATGGCCTCGACCTCGTCGCCCAACTGCACCACCTTGGTGGGATGGACGTTCTTGTTGGTCCAGTCCATCTCGGAGACGTGCACCAGACCCTCGACGCCCTCTTCGATTTCCACGAACGCGCCGTAATCGGTGATATTGGTAACCTTCCCGAAGATCCGGGTGCCCACCGGGTAGCGGCGGGCGAGATCGACCCACGGGTCGTCACCCAACTGTTTCAAGCCGAGAGAGACCCGATTCCTTTCGCGATCAAACCGCAGAACCTTGGCCTCAACCTCGTCGCCGATATTGAGCATCTCGGAGGGGTGTTTGACGCGTTTCCAAGCCAGATCCGTGATGTGCAAGAGGCCATCGACGCCGCCTAGGTCCACGAACGCGCCGTAATCGGTCAAGTTCTTGACCACGCCCTTCACGATCTGACCCTCTTCGAGGTTCGCCAGCAGCTGATCGCGCTCCGCCGAAATCTCGTTTTCGACCACGGCTCTACGGGATACGACCACGTTGTTGCGCTTGCGATCGAGCTTTATGACCTTAAATTCGAGTTCCTTGCCTTCCAAGTACGAGGGGTCCCGTACCGGCCGCACATCGACCAGGGAGCCAGGTAGGAACGCCCGTATGGTATCAATGGCGATGGTGAACCCGCCCTTGACCTTGCCGGTCATGATACCGGTAATCACGCTCTGCTTCTCGAACGCCTCCTCAAGCACATCCCACGCCTTGACGCGACAGGCCTTCTCGCGCGACAAGCGGGTCTGCCCAAAACCGTCTTCCATGTACTCGATGACGACTTCGATGCGTTCGCCGACCTTGACCCCGATCTCGCCATTGGCGTTGCGAAACTGTTCTGTGGGGATCACGCCTTCCGACTTGAGGCCCGCATTGACTATCACGACCTCGTCATCGACATGCACCACTTCACCTACTATGAGGCTTCCGGGTCGCATTTGGCACGACTGCATGCTCTCTTCAAACAATTCGGCAAAGCTTTGGCTCATGTATCTCTCTTGATCAAGGGCCCCGAAGGGCGGGTGGTCCCGCACGAAGCGGAATTGGTTTATTTGGATTCGGGCGGGCTAGATGACAAGGCGCTTTCTGACCATAGCAAGGACCTGATCAATCACCTCCTGAAGCGAAAGTGCCGAAGAATCCAGCAACTCGGCATCCAGGGCCGGCTTAAGTGGTGCGATAGCGCGCTGAGCGTCCCTCTCATCCCGCTCCCGAATCTCCCCTATAAGCTGCGGAAGCGTAACACCGAAGCCCTTTGCCTTCAACTGATCATAGCGCCGACGAGCTCGCACCTCGGCGCTCGCGGTCAGAAACACCTTCAAAAAGGCGTCCGGAAACACATGACTCCCCATATCCCGCCCATCGGCCACGAGTCCCGGGCTCACGCGCGCGGCCCGCTGGCGAGCCAGTAGGGCGTCGCGCACCGCCCCGAGCGCCGCCACCTGGGAGGCGCCGCCGGCCACTTCCGGGGCCCGCAACTCGGCACCACAGTCGCGATCGTTCACGAACACGCTGACATCGCCCGCCAAACCGCTGTCAAAACGCAGCTGAAGCCCGCTTGCCAAGGCGCCGAGGCGCGACTCATCGTCCCAGGCAATACCGGCCCACATGGCCGCCAAGGCCAGCGCCCGATAGACCGCCCCGCTGTCGAGGTAATGCCAACCGAGCGCCCGAGCAACGGCAAAGCCCACCGCCCCTTTGCCGGAGCCGGAGGGCCCATCGATCGCCAAAACGGGAATCATGACGCCACAACCCGAAGATCGAAGCCGATCTCCTGGGCTCGGTCCACAAAACCTGGAAACGAGGTCGCGACATTGCGGCAATCGCGAACCTCCACCGGCCCCTGCGCCAGGAGACCCGCGACCGCGAACGCCATGGCGATGCGATGGTCGCCCCCGGAGTCGATGACCCCGCCCTGCAGGGGCGAACCCGTAACCGCAAGACCATCCGGAAACTCCTCGACTGCGACCCCCAGGGCCTTCAGACCACAGGCCATGACCGCCAAGCGATCGCTTTCCTTCACACGCAGCTCCTCGGCCCCGTGAAGGATGGTCGTACCCTCCGCACAGGCCGCCGCAATAAAGATGGCCGGGAATTCGTCGATAGCCAAGGGCACCAGTTCGGGCGGAATCACCACCCCATGTAAGGGGCTCGCGGTCACGATCAGATCCGCGACCTGTTCGCCACTCACGACCGTGTCGTTCACGGCCTCGATATGGGCGCCCATAGCGCGCAGGATCGCCACGACCCCGATGCGGGTCGGATTCATGCCCACGCGCTTTAACACCAGGCGCGACCCGGGAACGAGGCTTGCCGCCACCAAAAAGAAGGCCGCCGACGACAGATCGGCCGGAACTTCCCAGGCGCCCGGCGTAAGCGGGCCCTTACCACCCACGACCGAGATCGCGGCCCCGTCCTGGTCAACCAGGTAGCCAAAGCCCTGCAACATCCGTTCGGTATGGTCGCGGCTCGGGGCCGGCTCAATCACAGTCGTCCGCCCCTCGGCGTAGAGGCCCGCTAAGAGGATCGCGGACTTGACCTGGGCGCTCGCGACCGGCAGCGCGTAGCGTATGCCGCGCAGCGGCTGGCCGCCCCTGATCTCAAGCGGCGGACGCCCCTCGCGTCCGGTCTTGATGGTGGCTCCCATAAGGCGCAACGGACCGGCTACCCGCTCCATCGGTCTTTTCATGAGCGACTCGTCGCCTACAAGTTCAGTGGCAAAGTCCTGGGCACACAAAAGCCCAGCCAAGAGCCGCATGCTGGTACCCGAGTTACCGAGGTCCAAGGGGCCGGCCGGGGCCTTCAGGCCGTGAAGCCCGACCCCATTTACCACCAGGCGGCCCGCGACCGGTCCCTCGATCGAGACACCGAGCGCGCGAAACGCGTTCACCGTGCCCAGAACATCTTCGCCCTCGAGAAGACCTGTCAGGACGCTTTGGCCTTCGGCCAGGGCTGACAGGATCACGGCCCGGTGAGAGATCGACTTGTCACCCGCCACCTTGAGGGTCCCTTGCAGCGGACCACCCGCTTTTACGATGTAATCAATGCTCGCCACGATCCGTCTCTCGAATAAGGGTCTCGCGAAAATCCCGGGCCTTGGCAAATTGGGTTTGCAGGCTCACAAAATCGCCGGCCGCCAAGGCCCGTCCGTAGGCCGCCAAGCGCTCGCCATAGGCGGCCAGCGCCGGGCCAAGAAGCGCGGCGTTGGCCTGGCACACATCGCGCCACATCACAGGATCGCTGCCCGCGATCCGCAAGAAATCACGCAGGCCCGCTCCGACGAAAGGATAAAGATCATGATCCTCCGCCTCCTCCGCCAAAAGATCAGCGCAGGCAAACGCGAGCAGGTGCGGCAAGTGGCTCGTATAGGCCACCATGCGGTCATGGACACCGGGTTCGGCTATCAAGACATGGGCGCCGGCGGCCTCCCACATCGCGCGCACCACCGCCACCGCCTCAAGGTCACAGCCCTCGCGCGGCGTCAAAACCACCACCCGTTTCACGAACAGCGCGGCCGACGCGGCCGCGGGCCCCGATCGCTCGGCCCCGGCGATCGGATGACCGGGCACAAAGCGAGCCAAACCGAGCGTCTCCGCGGCCTGCGCCACGGGACCTTTCACGCTGCCCATATCGGTGATCACGGCGCGCGCCGATAAAAGCGGCTGAAGACGCGCAAGCAGACCTGGCATGGCACCGACCGGGGTCGCCAACACCACGATGTCGGCCTCATGAGGCCCCAGTTCGGCTACGCCTCGATCAAGCCATCCCTGCTCGACCGCCAACGCCAAGGACTCGGGATTCTCGTCGATGCCGACAATACAGGAGGCGAAATCGACGGCGCGCAACGCCGCGGCAAGCGAGGCCCCCATAAGCCCGACCCCGATGATCGCGACACTAGGTTTCACGGACGGGGTCCAGAAGTACGCTCAGTTCGCGGAGAAAGCGGGCGTTCTCTTCCGGGCGCCCGACCGTCACCCGCACATGATGGGGCATGCCATAGGGCCCGAGAGGTCGCACGATCACCCCTGTGCGCAATAACGCTTGATAGAGGCGGGGCGCATCACCGACCTTAAGGCACAAGAAGTTGCCAACCGAGGGCAAGACCGTGACACCGAGCGCGGCAAGCGAGGTGCGCAGGGCCTCGCGCTCTTGAGCGTTGATCGCCGCCATCTCCGCGACATAGGCCTGATCCTCTAAGGCCGCGATCGCCGCGGCCTGGGCCACGGCGTTCACGTTGAAGGGCTGACGGAGGCGATTCATCAAGTCCGCGAGTACGGGCGAGGACAGGGCAAAGCCCAGACGCAGACCCGCTAGGCCGTAGACCTTGGAAAAGGTTCGTACCACGATCAAATTCGGGTGGCGGTCCAAAAACGTGCGGCCATCGGGGTAGGCGGCATCCGAAACGTACTCGAAATAGGCCTCGTCTAACACCACGATCGTCGATTTCGGGCAGGCCGCCAAGAACCGCTCGAGATCGTCCCGACTAAACCAGGTCCCGGTCGGGTTATTGGGATTGGCTAAAAACACCATACGAACGGCCGGGCTCAAGGCACTAGCCATAGCCTCGAGATCATGGGCGTAATCGCGAGACGGGACCATGATCATCTCGGCGCCGATCCCGCGCACGCTGATAGGGTAGGCGGCAAAGGCGAACTGGTCGCATACCGCGACCTCGCCCGGGCTCAAGAACGTCCGGGCAATGAGCTCTAAGACATCGTTCGAGCCGTTCCCGAGCGTAATCTGCCGCTCACCGACATAAAGCCTCCCGGCCAGCGCCCGCTTTAAGGCAAACGCCCCACCATCGGGGTAGCGGCTCACATGCCCCAAGGCCGCCACTGCGGCGGCCTGCGCGCGCGGGCTTGGGCCATACGGATTCTCGTTTGAGGCGAGCTTGATCGCGTTTTTCACGCCCAGTTCGCGCTCTAACTCCTCGATCGGCTTCCCGGGCTCGTAGGGCACGAGACCGCGCACGCCCGGCACAGCCAAAATCAGGGGATCACACATCATAAGGCTACACTGTCCTCCACTCTTGTCGGTTTAGATCGCTTGCGGGTACGACCCAAGCCGCCTCACGACGCGTCCATCGGCCTCAAGTTCTTCTAGAGCCTCGCGGATCGCGGGATCGCTCTGGTGCCCCGCGATATCGACGAAAAAGACGTATTCCCAGAGCGCGCGGCGCGCGGGCCGCGACTCGATCCGCAAAAGGCTAATGGCGCGGCGCGCAAACGGCTCCAAGAGCGCATGCAAGGAGCCTGCTCGGTGCGGAGCTGCGAGCAGCAAGGTGGTCTTGTCCTGGCCGCTCGGGCCGACGGGATCGCGGCCAATCACGAAAAACCGGGTCGTGTTGTCCGGGGCATCTTCGATGTTATGGGCCACAATCGGGACTTGCCAGCGGGCCGCGGCCTCGACCGAGGCGATAGCCGCAAGCGTCGGATCCGCCGCCGCCCGCCGGGCGGCCTCGGCATTGTTCGAGACCGCGATAGGCTCCGCCTGGGGCAGATGGGACTCGATCCAGTCGCGGCATTGCGCCAAGGCCTGCGGGTGGGCCGCGATCTGTTTCACGTCATGCAAAGTGGCGGCTTTCGTCATCAGTTGGTGGTGGACGCGCAGAACCACCTCGCCTACGATCACGACCGCCGACTGCACGAAAAGATCATGGGTATGACTCACGATGCCCTCGGCCGAATTTTCGACCGGCACCACTCCGAAATCCGCGCTCTTGGCGGCGACCGAGCGAAAGACCTCGGCGATCGTGGCGACCGCGAGCGCGTCCACGACGCCCCCAAAATGCTTACGTAACGCGCCCTCGGTGAAGCTTCCCTCGGGACCAAAGTAGGCGACTACGAGCTTGTGCTCGAGCGCGAGGCACGCGCCCATGATCTCGCGAAAAATCCTCAACACATCGTCTTTGGGGAGCGGACCCTGGTGGCGGGCGGCGACCTGCGCCAAGACCTGCCTTTCACGTTCGGGGCGGTAGAAGATCGGATCGCCCCGCTCTTCTTTGGCTTTCGCGATCAATTGCGCGCACCGCGCGCGGTCGGCCAGCAACTCTTGTAGCTGCGAGTCTATCGAATCGATGCGGCCCCTCAGCTCACGCAGACGCCACTCAGGATCTTCGGGATGTTCTGGCATAACGACCTCAGGCGGCTATCCGGCGCACCGACATGACCCCGGCGATACCCGCAATCTGCGCATACACGGCGTCAGGCAGCGCGCTATCGAGGTCGACAAGCGTGTATGCTAGATCACCACGCGACTTATTCACAAGGTTATGGATATTAAGCCCGGCTTTTGCCATGGCCGTCGATATCTGGCCGACCATATTCGGGACATTGGCGTTCGCCACCACCAACCGACAATCGCCTTCTCTCGGCACCACGACCTCGGGGAAATTGACAGAGTTGCGTACGTTTCCATGCGCCAGAAAATCGCGCACCTCGTCGACGACCATGACCGCGCAATTATCCTCGGCCTCTTGGGTCGATGCACCCAGATGCGGCAACGCTAAGACCTTCGCGTGGCCCTTCAGTTGATTCGACGGAAAATCGCATAAGTAGGCGTGTAGTCGGCCGGCATCGAGCGCCGCGACCACCGCGGCATCGTCGACGATGCCTTCGCGCGCAAAATTGAGGATCGTCGCCGTGGGCTTCATGAGCGCAAGGCGGGCGGCGTTGATCATGTGCCGCGTGGCATCCATGAGCGGCACGTGGAAGCTCACGAAATCCACCTGCTTTAGCAGCTCGTCGACGCTGCCGGCCTTGCGGACCTCGGCCGACAACTGCCAGGCGCCTTCAACCGTCAAGCTCGGATCGAACCCCACCACCTGCATGCCGAGACGAAGACCAATATTGGCGACCATGTGGCCGATCGCGCCAAGACCCACGACCCCCAGCGTGCGCCCCGGCAACTCGAACCCCGCGTAGGCCTTCTTGCCGGCCTCCACCGCCTTGTTGATTTCGGCATCCGTACCCTCTAGGCGCTCGGCAAACTCCCAAGCCCCACGGAGATTCCGGGCCGCGATCAAAAGGCCCGCAACCACCAGCTCCTTGACCGCATTGGCATTGGCGCCGGGCGCGTTAAAAACCGGTATGCCGCGCGCGCTTAAGGCCGCCACCGGGATATTGTTCACACCGGCTCCGGCGCGGCCCACGGCCTTCAAGGTCGCCGGCAAAGCGAGGTCATGCATCTTGAAAGACCGCAATATGATCGCGTCCGGATCGGTCACATCCGGACCGACAAGAAAACGATCGGGATCGAAGCGAGCAAGGCCCAGAGGCGAGATGTGATTCAACGTCTGGACCCTAAACATCAGCCGTGTCTCCGCGCGAAGTCCCGCATGAACGCGACGAGGGCGGCAACCCCTTCTTCCGGCATCGCGTTATAGAGGCTAGCCCGCATACCGCCCACCGAGCGATGTCCCTTTAACTGCAAAAGCCCCGCCTTTTGCGACTCCTTCAAGAACGGATCGTCTAGCCGCTCGTCCTTCAAGGTAAAGGGCACATTCATCCAGGACCGTGCGCGCGCCTTGACGGGACAGGTGTAAAAGCCGCCCGATTGTTCGATACAGTCGTACAGGAGGCGCGCCTTGCGCTCGTTTATACGCGCCATGCCGGTCAAACCGCCCTGCCCCTGCAGCCAATCGAACACAAGGCCGGCCATGTAGATGGGGAAGGTGGGCGGGGTGTTGTACATGGAGTCGTTCTCGACATGAATCTGATAGTCGAGCATAAGCGGCATAGTCTTCAAAGCCCCGCCCAGGAGGTCCTCGCGGACTATGACAACGGTCAGACCCGAGGGGCCTATATTCTTCTGGGCGCCAGCGTAGATCAGCCCAAAGCGGCTGACGTCGATCGGCCTCGAGAGGATCGTAGACGACATATCGGCCACCAAGGGCACGCCCTTAGTGTCGGGAATAAAGGGAAACTCCACCCCACCTATCGTTTCGTTGGGCGTGTAATGGACATAAGCGGCATCGGGCTTGAGCCTCCAGGTCTCCTCCGCGGGAACGTCGGTGAACTTGCCGGCCTCGCCGCTCGCCGCCACGTTGACCTCACAAAACCGCCGGGCCTCGGCTATGGCCTTTTTCGACCATTCGCCAGTATTGATGTAATCGGCACCGGTCTTGCCGCGTAATAAATTTATCGGCACCATCGCAAATTGCAGAGAGGCGCCGCCCTGGAGGAACAACACCTTATAGTGGCCGGGGATCCCCAAAAGCGCCCGCAACGACGACTCGGCATGGGCCATGATACCCATGAACTCCTTGCCGCGATGGCTCATTTCCATGACCGACATGCCGCTGCCGTGCCATTCCGCGAGTTCCTCTTGCGCCTTGCGCAAGACCGCCTGCGGCATGACCGCAGGACCCGCTCCAAAATTAAAGATTTGCGTCATGATCACCGTCCGTCGCTGTCACGTGGCCACCCGCACCGGTCTCGGCATCACCCAAGACCAGGGCCTCCTCTATTTTCTCAAGCCCCACTAAACGCTCTCCCGCATCCAAGCCCATGAGCCGCACGCCCTGGGTATTGCGGCTCGTCATGGAGATCTCAGCGGCGCGCATGCGGATCAGGCTTCCGCTGTCAGTAATCATCATGACCTCGTCATCCTCGCCACTCAGAACAGCGCCCACGATCTTGCCGTTGCGCTCCGTGACCTGCATGGAGATGACGCCCTGGCCGCCGCGATTATGACAGGGGAAGTCCGAGAACGGGGTGCGCTTGCCATAACCGTTTTCGGCGGCAGTCAAGACCGCCTGGGTCTGGGCCGCCGGATCGACGATCATGAGCGACACCACGCGCTGGCCATCACGCAAGCTCATGCCGCGCACGCCGCGGGCGTTACGGCCCATGGAGCGCACATCCTGCTCATGGAAACGGATCGCCTTACCGCCATTACTAAACAACAGAATATCGCTTTGTCCGCTCGCGATGCCGGCCCCAACCAAGACATTGCCCGGCACGAGGTCGATCGCCACGATCCCGCTCGTGCGTGGCCGGGAAAAATCGGTCAATGGGGTCTTTTTGACGGTCCCATCCGAGGTCGCCATGAACACCGACTTGCCCTCCTCGAAGGTCGGCAACGGGAGAATCGTCGTGAGCTTCTCGCCTTCGGAAAGCGGCAGGAAATTGACGATGGGGCGCCCTTGCGCGCCATGGCCGGTCTGGGGTAGATCGTAGACCTTGAGCCAATAGGCCTTGCCGCGGTTCGAGAAACACAGAATGGTGTCGTGGGTATTGGCCACCACGAGCCGATCGACGAAGTCCTCTTCGCGCATGCGTCCGGAACTGCGGCCCTTGCCGCCCCGGCGCTGCGCCCGGTAGTCCGCAAGCGGTTGGGCCTTGACGTAACCGGCGTGCGACAGGGTGACGACCACAGTCTCCTGGGCGATCAAATCCTCCCGACTCAGGTCCACGCGACCAGCATAGATCTCGGTGCGTCGCGCATCCCCGTATTGGCTCTTGATCACCAAGAGCTCGTCGCGCACCACTTCCATCAAGCGCCCATCGCTGCGCAGTATCTCAGACAGCGCCTCGATACGCCGCAGAATCTCCTGGTACTCGCCGTGAATCTTTTCCTGTTCGAGCCCGGTCAACCTATGGAGCCGCAGATCCAGGATCGCCTGGGCCTGGACCTCGGTCAAGACATATCCCTCGCCCATCAAACCGACCCCGGGCGCTAGTCCCTCGAGCCGCGAGGCCTGAGAGGCGTCTTTCAGCAAGGCTCCGACCAGCCGCGCCGACCACGACCGCTCGAGGAGACGTTTACGGGCGCTCGCCGGGTCTTCGGCAGCCTTTATGACCGCTATGATGTCATCGATGTTCTCGAGCGCCACGGCGAGACCTTCCAAGACATGGGCGCGCTCGCGCGACTTACGCAGATCATAGAGGGTGCGACGGGTGACGACCTCGCGCCGATGACTCAAGAACGCCTTCAAGATCTGCGGCAGGTTCAGGAGCTTCGGCTGGCCGTCGTCAAGTGCCACCATATTGATACCAAAGACCGTCTGCAAAGACGTCAATTGGTAGAGATTGTTTAAGATGACTTCGGCGTTTTCCCCGCGCTTTAACTCGATCACCATACGCATGCCCGACTTGTCGGACTCATCGCGCAACTCGGCAATCCCGTCGATGCGCCCTTCTTTTACGAGTTCGGCGATCTTTTCGAGCAAGCGCGCCTTATTGACCTGATACGGCAACTCGGTGACGATCAGAGCCTGGCGACGGCCGGGACGCTCCTCTTCGATCTCGACCCGCGAGCGCACGTAGATCTTGCCGCGGCCAGTGAGATAGGCCTCGCGGATGCCAGCGCTCCCATTGATGATGGCGGCGGTCGGGAAGTCCGGTCCGGGGATATGCGCCATCAAGGCATCCACCGATAAGTCACCGTTTTCGATCAAGGCGAGTAGCGCGTCTATGACCTCGGAGAGGTTATGCGGCGGGATGTTGGTCGCCATACCCACGGCAATACCCGATGAGCCGTTAACGAGTAGATTCGGCAAAGCGGTGGGAAGCACCAGGGGCTCGTGCTCCGAACCGTCATAGTTCGGCGCGAAATCGACCGTTTCCTTGTCGAGGTCCGCCAAAAGATCGTGCGCGATGCGGGCCATGCGAATTTCGGTATACCGCATAGCCGCCGGGGCGTCACCGTCGACCGAACCGAAATTCCCCTGCCCGTCTACCAACGGGTAGCGCATCGAGAAGGTCTGGGCCATACGCACGATCGTGTCGTAGACCGCGGTGTCGCCGTGGGGGTGGTATTTACCGATGACGTCACCGACGACGCGCGCCGACTTCTTATAAGGCCGGTTCCACTCATTGCCCAGGACCTGCATGGCATAGAGCACGCGGCGATGGACGGGCTTTAGGCCGTCGCGCACATCGGGGAGGGCGCGTCCGACGATCACGCTCATGGCGTAATCGAGGTACGACTGGCGCATCTCCTCTTCCAGATTAACTGGGATAGTTTCTTTGGCGAATTGATCCATCAAATTTAGGCTGCGAGTGCGGCCTTGGGACCTCTTATGGGGTGCTGAAAAGCCGGTCGCCCACTATACCATAGGGTCCCCCTGACCTAAAGCGCGGCGGGCGTCTTCAGCGGCCCCACGGGCTAGGCAACAAGGGCGGGCGGAGGCGTGGGCTGAGAACCTGACCATCCGGCTCTTAAGGGCCCTGGTCGTGATGCCATAACCCGGCCTTTTCGACCCCTCACATTGCCGAGAGTGATGCGCCCCACCGTCAGCCCCTGATCGCCCTCGCGGCCATTCATGAGCATAGGCGCGTTTGTACTGTTACCGGCAGCCTCGCGCTCAGGAACCAAAGCGATGCTTGCGAGGGAGCGTAAGAGATGGGGCGGATTTCAGCTAGCACTTCAGAGAGGATATCTGAAATATGCCAAAGCACACCGGGCCAAGATCGCGCGGCACCTAACTGACCCAAAGGTATTTACCCCAGAAGTCCATCCCGTGTCGGTATTCATAGCAGGCTCTCCGGGCGCCGGTAAGACCGAGGCCTCAATTGAGTTATTGAACCTTAAGGGGCCAGACGGCATAAAAGTACTCCGTATCGATCCAGACGAACTGCGCGAGACCTTGCCCGGCTATACGGGGCAGAATGCGTGGCTATTTCAACGCGCAGTGATTCCTATCATTGAGTTCATGCATGACCTGGCCCTCAAACAAAGCTTTTTGCTCGATGGAACACTATCCAGTTACAAGGTCGCGGAAAAAAACATCCAGCGATCATTGAAGCGGGGTAGGACGGTACAAATTTTGTACGTATATCAAGAACCTCAGCAAGCTTGGCAATTCGTTCAGGCTCGTGGAGCAGCTGAGGGACGCCGAATTCAGCCAGATGATTTCATCCGGCAGTATTTTGCGGCACGCGAAGTGGTCAACCGCCTGAAGACCGAACTGGGCAGGCAAATCGAAGAACAACGATGACTCGCACCGGTTCTACCAGGCGGGCGTTGATAGGATTGACAACCATGTCCCTGAGAAATACGGTATTGACGACCTAAAACACCTTTTAGGCCTAACCAATTCCGGATTATGTTTACCCTAAAGCGCAAGCCCAAGATAGCAGAGTCGACTCCTTTTTCGGAGTTCATCCGTAACGCCTCGTCGCGCGAAAAAAAACGGGTATACAAACAAGTACTCAAGAAGGCCTCCGAGCGTCAGAACCGAGTGCTGGCCAAAGCGTCCGCAAAATAACGAGTCATCCACTCCGCATCCTCAGGCTTACCTCCGCCAGACAGACCCCGCTCCAGACCCTGGCCGACCCATGGCCCTCCTACGGGCATCGGCGGCGCGGCAGGACCGGTACCGAGCGACGATCCGGGAAACCGAGGCGACCCTACCTCTCACCCTTCGAGGAGGGACCTTGCGGGCCGGGTCGCCACGCCGTATCCGCTGTTGGGCAATCTGCCCGGCGCCGGTCTCGTAGCCATGGGCCGGGTGGCGCCATTCTTCACACCCATCGGGCCGCTCGTGCGTCCGCCTCCTTAGGGTTACCAGAAGGGTCTCCGAGTAACCCTCCGGGATCGCACAATCATGATGGACACACACAAGGCTGGCACGGCGCCAACGTTATCGACGACGCCACGCGCCGTGACCGGTGTCGGAGGCGGCTTACGGATCTTCAGGTTTAGTGGGGTGGGGCGCCAATGGCGATACGTTGGCCATGGGCCAAAGCGCCGAGATAGGCTACGAGATCAACGAGGGCGCGGCCGCCATAGGCGGGGGCGGTACCACCAAGGCCCTGACGGACACAATGGCGAATCTGGTGACTTAAGGTGACGACCCGCCCGTGCGCGAACCGCGGGAAGATAGCGGCCGCGTTACGCAGGCTCGGGATCTGTCGGCCATCCGGCAGCCGCCCGGCGGTACGCCCGCCGTGCAAATGGCAGGTCGCACAGGTGATACCGGTATTCTGGGTGGACGCATGATCGGATAGGGCACTGGCAAAGGCGGCATGGGCATTCAAGGGCACCTGCAGATGGCCGCCAAAGTGGGCCTCCTGAAATAGCCGAGCGCCGGCGTGCACGGCTTGGCGCAAGGCCGTGGAGGCCTGCGCACTATGCGGGAGGATACAACTCGCGAAGATCGTCAATGCCATCGTGACTGCTCGGTTCATGACCATATCCTTGTGCTGTCTGGTGACTAGACGATCGCCGGCCGCGAAATAGTCCCTGACAGCCGACCGGTTTTGATAGGGGGCGGTATTTTTCTGGCGCATCCCGCACAAGACCCAGAAGCGCCGCCTCGGGAAGGGCGGCCCACCGAACCCTTATGCCAAGCGGCTCAATAAGGAACTAGGCTTACAGCCGCTGCGACGGCCCGATAGTCAATGGACGGTAGGAGGACCCCAGAAGCCTTGTCGCGCATTCTCCCTTCAACTCGCCCGCATGAGTGGATGAACGGTCGGTCCCGCTCCACGCGATCATGCATCACCTTGGGTGTGATGCGTCCGTGCTCGCCCCGTTCGAGGCGAAGCAGGCCGTAGCCTTCCATTGTCCGCAACGTGCTGCACCAGGTGGGATTTGGCCTTGCCGGTGAGGCACGCCAGCTTATCGCGCGAGCCCGGCGCCTTCTCGGCCATAAGGCCCAGCAGTTCGCGATTGCCGACAGCCGGTGACGATGGTCCCGTATCTCGCCACGCTCCTGCCAAGCCACGGGATGGACGCTGTCGACCCCGCCCAGCCGCCCCCGGTCCGGCCCCTGTAGCGTAGCGAGGAGTCGATGCCGTGCGGCTTCTTTGGCGACGTCAGCACCCGTGTCACCGCGACAAAAAGAAGAGGAACCCATCACCACTTCCAGATATCCGAAAAATCGTCCTTCAAACCTTCAATTAACCGCGCCGACTACCCACAGTGTATACAGAAGAACCCCACCCAAGGCCCCGCGCTTCGACCGAACACCGTGCATCCCATCCCCCTCCGCTTGCGACTCGCGTTCGCCACCCCCCTAAGGACCCACCACGCCCTTTCTCTTTAGATCCACCCAAGCTAAACGCCTCTAGCGCTTCTTCGCGGCGAATAGCCCTTCTATGGTCCGGGCGCTCGGTCGCTCGACCACGCCGTCTTCTGTGATCAGGGCATCGATCAAGCTCGCAGGCGTCACATCGAAGACCGGATTCCAGGCCTTGGCCGTGGCCGGACTATGGCTTATCCCTTGGCACTGTAAAAGCTCCTGGGGAGAGCGCTCCTCTATAGGAATGGACAAGCCATCCGGGCAATGCCTATCGATCGTACTCAAGGGGGCGACGACATAGAAGGGAACCCCGTGGTGCCGGGCCAGGACCGCCAAGCCATAGGTGCCGATCTTATTCGCGGTGTCGCCGTTGGCGGCAATCCGATCCGCGCCCACGAGCACCGCCTGGATGGTGCCGGTGCGCAAAAGCGCGGCCGCCGCGCTATCGGCAAGCAAGGTGACAGGCAGGCCCTCCTCAATAAGCTCCCAGGCCGTGAGCCGTGCGCCCTGAAGCCAGGGCCGGGTCTCATCGGCATACACCATGGCGATTCCGCGCCCGGCCGCGGCCGATCGCACAACGCCCAGTGCCGTGCCAAAACCCCCGGTCGCCAACGCCCCGGTATTGCAATGGGTCAAGACCCGCGCCTTGGGGGGCAATAAGGCCGCACCGTAGGCCCCCATGCGCCGGTTGGCGGCGATATCGTCGGCATGCAGGCGGCGGGCTTCGGCCTCGACCCGCGCGACTGGCTTCTCCTCCCCGTCCTCAGCCATGACCCGCTCCATGACATCAAGCGCCCAAGCGAGATTGACGGCCGTGGGCCGGCTTAAGCGCAATAAGGCGAGATCCGCCGCCACCTCGCGGCGCCAACGATCGGGGGCCTTCTCGTAAGCGGCCTTGACTGCCAGGACCGCCCCGTAGGCGGCGGTCACCCCAATCGCTGGCGCCCCGCGCACAACCATGGCGGTGATGGCCTCAGCGACCGCGCGCGCGGTCGTGCACACCTCGTAGCGGATCGTCCCCGGCAGCACGCGCTGATCCAAGAGATGGACCGCGCCATCGCGAAGCTCGACGGCGCGAACCTTGTCGTACAAGACATCACTGAGCACTGAACCCCCGAAAGCCACAAACACTAAAGACCCTGGATAATGTATCATGGCCGAGGCCGAATTTTTCATGGGGCTTATGCCAAAAAGTCGCGGGCACCACCTTCCTTTAGCACCATCCGTCCCCTCAAGGGACGGCGCGCGCCCCTTGTCCACGGCGCTCTGCGGCTGCCATCATCCGGCTCGAGGCAGATCCCGTGGACACATCTAACACCCAGAACACCAAGGCCGGATAAGCGCGTAAGGCATGGCCTCCTGTTGCGCTCGTCCGGGTTACTTTGATAAGGGGTTTTATGGAAGCTGATCTGTGTATCCGCGCGCCCTGGATCGTCCCGGTCGAACCGCGCGGCACCGTTCTTCATGACCACGCGCTCGTGATTCGCGAGGGCCTGATCGCGGCCATCGTTCCGCAATCGACCCGGGTGACCGCCACCACCACCCTCAATTTGGCCCACCACGTCCTGATGCCTGGGTTCGTGAACGCCCATACGCACGCCGCGATGACCTTATTTCGCGGGCTCGCGGATGACCTCCCGCTGCACCAATGGCTAAACGACCACATCTGGCCGGCCGAGGGCCGCCTCGTCGATAACGACTTCGTCCGCGACGGCACGGCGCTCGCGGTGCTGGAAATGATCAAAGGCGGGGTCACCTGCTTTAGCGACATGTACTTCTTCCCCGACGCGACCGCCGACGTAGCGAGCGCCGCCGGCCTCCGTGCCGCCTTAGGCCTAG
The DNA here is from genome assembly GCA_021794595.1 of Pseudomonadota bacterium. Taxonomy (GTDB): domain Bacteria; phylum Pseudomonadota; class Gammaproteobacteria; order Acidiferrobacterales; family Acidiferrobacteraceae; genus Acidiferrobacter. The sequence goes on along the minus strand of JAJYQN010000105.1, from coordinate 55,919 downwards.
TGGTGATCGACGTCCCAACGGCCTTTGCGCGCAGTCCCGAGGAATATTTGAGCCGCGGCGTCGCCTTATGCGACAAGTGGCGGCACAACCCGCTCATAAAACCGCTCTTGGCACCCCACGCGCCCTACTCGGTCTCCGATGCGACACTCGCGCGGGTTCGCATTCAGGCCGACGAACTCGACATCGGCCTACACATGCACATCCATGAAACCGTAGGCGAGATCGACCAGTCCCTGACAGTCCACGGCGCGCGCCCGCTCGCCCGTCTCGACCGCTTGGGCATCGTTCACCCGGGGCTTGTGGCTGTGCATATGACGCAACTCACCCCCGAGGAGATGGCCTTATGCGCCGAACGCGGCGTAAGCGTCGTACACTGCCCGGAATCGAACCTCAAGATCGCGGCCGGCATCTGCCCGGTCCCGCAGCTCATTCAGCACGGCGTGAACGTGGCCCTCGGTACAGACGGGGCTGCGAGCAATAACGATCTCGATATGTTCGGGGAAATGCGCACAGCGGCCCTGCTCGCCAAGGGCGTAAGCGGCGATCCCACTGTGGTTCCGGCGCCAATCGCCCTTGAGATGGCGACCCTCAACGGGGCCCGCGCCCTGGGGCTTGGTGATCGCATCGGGTCCCTGGTAGTAGGCAAGAACGCGGACATCATCGCGATCGACCTCAACACGCCCGCCACCCAACCCGTGTTCGATCCCATATCCCAACTCGTCTACGCCGCCGGCCGCGAACAGGTGAGCCACGTCTGGGTCGGCGGGCGCCTGCTGATGCGCGGGCGCCAGACCCTGACCCTAGACGAAAGGGCCATCCTCGGCCGGGCCGCCGACTGGCGTGATAAGATACGTAGCGTCGATCAAGGAGGACAACCATGACAGCCACTCACAACGCCGACCCACAAGAGCTTCAGCGATTCGAGGCCGTGGCCAGTACGTGGTGGGACCCAAACGGCCCCCTCAAAACGCTTCATGGAATGAACCCCCTCCGGCTTCAGTTCATCAAAAATCAGACCCCTTTAGTCGATCAACGGGTGTTGGACGTCGGCTGCGGTGGCGGCCTTTTGAGCGAGAGCCTAGCGCAAGCCGGGGCCCGCGTGACCGGGATCGACTTGGCGCACGAGGCGCTGCTCGTGGCGCGCCTGCATGCGGCGGAAAACGGCCTCGCGATCGATTACCGAGAGACCGCCGTCGAGGACCTGGCGCAACATCAAGAGGAGCCGCTTTTCGATGTCGTCACGTGTCTTGAGATGTTAGAACACGTCCCCGACCCAGTCTCGGTCGTGCGCGCCTGCGCAAGCCTCGTCAAGCCCGGCGGTCATGTGTTTTTCTCGACTATCAACCGGACCCCTAAGGCCTGGATACTGGCAGTGGTGGGCGCTGAATATTTACTCAACCTTCTGCCGCGCGGCACCCACGAATACGGGCGCTTTATTCGCCCCTCGGAGCTGGCCTCCTGGATGCGCGACGCCCACCTCACGACCCTTCTCACGCGCGGGGTCCGTTACCTGCCGTTTATCGACCACTACTCGCTCAGCCCCGACATCGACGTCAACTACCTCGTGTGCGCGCAGCGCGAAAACGCGTGAAGGTCGACGCCGTCCTCTTTGATTTAGACGGAACGCTTGCCGACACGGCACCGGATCTGGCCTTGGCCTTACAGGCCGTACGCGACCCCGGATTACCGCCTTTGGCGGTCGCCGACGTCAGAAAGGCGACTGCGGTGGGCACCGAGGCGCTTTTGTCTCTGGGGCTTGGCATGACACCCCGCGACGATCTTTATGAAAAGACCCGGACGGCCTTCCTCGATCATTACCACCGGCTCATAGGCCAGGCTACGGTACTGACCCCCGGCATGGCGATGGTGCTGCAAGTGCTCGCCGCCCAAGGTCTCCCGTGGGGTATCGTCACCAATAAGCCCGAGGCCCTCGCTCGGCGCGTGATCAAGGCCTTGGGACTCGAAGACGCCAGCGCTTGTCTTGTCGGGGGCGACACGGCAGCGCGCCCAAAGCCCCACCCAGACCCCCTGCTCTGTGCCTGCCAACGCCTCGGCCTTGAGCCTGGCCGCTGCGTCTACATAGGGGACGACTCGGGGGACATCATCGCCGCCAGACGCGCCGGCATGCCCGCGCTGGCAGCGGCCTTTGGTTACGCATCGGCACAAGAGGCCCAATCGTGGGGCGCGGACGGGCTTTTGTCGGCGCCCGGCGACCTCCTAGCCTTCCTCCTCTGACACCGGCCCTTCATAGATGCAACCGGCGGTACACGTCTCGTGGATAACGACCCGGTAAAGCCCCGGCACCTGCGCGATCAGGCGATTCCACACATACTGGGCCAAGCGCTCGCTAGTCGGGTTCGAGAGCCCGTCGATATCGTTTAGGTAACGATGATCCAGGTCCTCGAAAACCGGCCGAAACGCCGCCGAGATCTCGGCAAAATCCTGAACCCATCCGAGATGCTCATCGACCGCGCCCCGCACATGGAGATCGATCTGGAACGAATGGCCGTGCAAACGACTGCACTTGTGGCCCTCGGGCAAGTGCGGGAGCCGGTGCGCCGCCTCAATCTTAAACGTTTTGAAGATTTCCATAAAAATCCTACTCTCGCCCGCGCATCTCGGATAAGGCTCGCAAGGCCCGCACGTCCACATAAGGGCTCGTGAAAGGCACGCCACTCCTGCGGGTCAGTGGCCGATCCGGCTCGCCCAGGTGATCTACTACGAGGAGCGCGTCCGTCAGGTTCTGAGCTTTGGTATAGTCGGTCACCGTCACGATAGTCTTAAGCCCGGCCCCTCTGGCCGCGCGCAGCCCGTTCTCCGAATCCTCGAAGGCTAGGCACTCATCAGCCGTGAGACCGAGCTCTGCAAGAACATACTCGTAGACGTCGGGCGATGGCTTCTTGGCCGGCACGCAGTCGCCCGCCGCCACCGATTGAAACCAACTGCGGGCATCGGGCCCCATGGCCTTCCAGATCGGCTCCAGGTTCTCAGGGGTGGTGGTCGTGGCGATGGCAAGCCGCAGACCCTCGGCCCGCGCCTCGCGCACGAGACGCAGCACGCCGGGACGCAAAGGGATCGCACCGGCGCCGAGAAGCTGGCCGTAGATTTTGGTTTTCAGGGCATGGAGGCGCTGCACGATCGGCAGCAAATCCCCGGGTGGGCGCAGATCGGGCCGGGTATGAGTAAAGAAATAGGTGAGACGCTCCTTACCGCCGGTCACGAAAAGCAAGTCACCGTACAGCGCCTCGTCCCACACGATCGGCAGCCCCTCGGCGGCGAACGCTTGATTGAAGGCCACGCGGTGGCCATCGCGCTCGGTATCAGCGAGCGTACCGTCAACATCGAAAATCAGTGCCTTCAACATCCCTAGCCCCTTAGCTATTACTCATATGATATGGCGTCCGCCTGTCGGCGCCTTTCTTGCGCCCCCGTAAGCTTTCTGGTATAGATTCGCGCTTGCTCGCAAGCCCCAATCGTCTCGAGCGCAGGAGTCACCCATGGCGGTCACGAAAAAGAAGGAAGTTCAGGCTCTACTGCACGGTATTAAGCCCTACCTCGTCGCCGAGGGCGAAGAATACATGAATACCCGGCAACGGGACCACTTCCGCAAGGTTCTGCTTGCCTGGAAGGCGGAACTGATGCAGGAGGTTTCGCGCACTATGCACGCGATGCAGGACGAAACCGCCAACCACCCGGATCCGAACGACCGCGCGAGCCAAGAAACAGACATGTCGCTTGAGCTACGCAACCGCGAACGGGAACGCAAATTGATCAAAAAGATCGAGGAGGCCGTGGCCAAGATCGATGCCGACGACTACGGCTACTGCGAAAACTGCGGGGTCGAGATCGGCGTGCAAAGGCTTGAGGCCCGTCCTACCGCGACCTTATGTATTGATTGCAAGACCCTAGACGAAATACGCGAAAAGCAAATGGCTTAGACACATGGGAGTCCCGCGACGGACCCGCGACCTCGGCGCGGGTCATCCCGACCCGCTTCAGGGGGGTCACGGTCACAGTCCTTGGTCCTTGCGTCCGCGCACGCCGTGCGCGACCCCTCTTGGGCTACCCCATCCCATCCGCAGACGATCGGCGAGCCGCCCTTCCCCAGCACCAAAGACGAGACCTCGTCTGCGCCACGAAGGGTTCGCCCGCCGGCGGGCCTTGGACATGCCCCGACACCCTGGATCGCGATTGTGATCACCCACATGGTCAACCTCACCGCCGGCTGGATATTGGGCACTATCCATCATTTCGGCTATGCCGGCATCGTGGCGCTCATGGCCTTAGAGAGCGCTTGCATCCCGATTCCGTCGGAAATCATCATGACCTTCTCCGGGTACTTGGTCTCGACCCACGTCATGACCCTGACAGGGATCACGCTTTCCGGTACGCTGGGGAGCGTCATAGGGTCGCTCCTCGGTTACGCCCTCGGCGCCTATGGAGGCCAGCCCTTTCTGGCGCGCTATGGACGGTATATCCTGATTTCGCATCGAGATCTGGATCGGGCCCATACCTGGTTTGAACGCCATGGCCAAGTGACGGTTTTCGTGGGTCGCCTGCTCCCTGTCCTGCGCACCTTCATCTCGCTTCCGGCCGGCGTGGGCGGCATGCCTTTGATACCATTCATCCTGTACTCCGCGGCCGGCTCATTGGTGTGGTGCGCGGGACTCGGCTGGGTGGGTTTAAAGCTTGGTCGGCATTGGCAGGCCCTGGGACCCTATATGCATAGGATCGACATCGGTGTCGTGGTCGTGGCGCTTGCCTTGATCGCAGCGACCCTCGTACGCCATGCTAGGCGCCATGACTGACGCCGCCGTGCAGGCCGGACGCCGACGACCAGCAAGACTTTCTGACAGTGTGAGGTGGCCATGACCAACGAGTCGCGCGACCCGATTGAATCCCTTTTCAAGGAAGATCGCCTTTTCCCCCCGCCGCCCGCCTTCAACCACAAGGGAGGTATGAGCGAGGACTTATATCAGCAACTGATCCGCGAAGCGGACCAGGATTACGAGGGGTTTTGGGCGCGCCTCGCGCGCTCCGAGATAGACTGGCTTACACCCTTTACCCGCACCTTAAACGAGACCAAGGCGCCCCACTATCGCTGGTTCGAAGACGGAACGCTCAACGTCTCGACCAACTGCCTAGACCGCCACATCGCCCGATCCGGCGATAAGCCGGCAATCGTCTTCGAGGGCGAGCCGGGCGACACCCGCACCATCAGCTACTCCGAACTTCTGGCGGAGGTCTGCCGTTTCGCCAATGCCCTTCTCGCTCAGGGGATTAAGCAGGGCGACCGGGTCGTGATCTATATGCCCATGGTCCCCGAGGCCGTGATCGCCATGCAGGCGTGCGCCCGGATCGGCGCGATCCACTCGGTGGTCTTTGGCGGCTTCTCCAGCGAATCCTTGAAGGGCCGGATAGAAGATGCCGCGGCCGTGGCCGTCGTGACCGCTGATGGCGGACACCGCGGTGGCCGCGTTATCGGGTTAAAAGCCATCTGCGATAAGGTCCTGGACGATTGCCCCTCAGTTCGCACCGTGTTTGTGCTGCGGCGGGCCGGTAATCCCATCTCCTGGCGCGAGGGGCGCGACGTCTGGTGGCATGACGCGGTAGCCGGGATGCCCACCAGCTGCCAAGCGGCAGCGCTCGGCGCCGAGCACCCGCTTTTCCTTCTCTACACCTCGGGCTCCACAGGCCGGCCCAAGGGTATACAGCATGCGAGCGCCGGCTACCTTCTGGGGGCCATTCTCACCATGCGCTGGGTTTTTGATATTCGCACAGACGACGTCTATTGGTGCACGGCGGACGTAGGCTGGATCACGGGGCATAGCTATGTGGCCTACGGGCCCCTTGCGTGCGGCGCCACGATGGTCATGTACGAGGGCGCGCCCACCACTCCGGATGCCGGGCGTTTCTGGCAGATCTGCGAGCGCCACCGAGTTAGCATCTTCTACACAGCCCCGACCGCCATCCGCGCCTTAAAAAAGCAAGGGGACGAGTATCCCCGCCGCTACCATCTCGATCGTTTACGCCTGCTCGGCACCGTGGGAGAGCCGATCAACCCCGAGGCCTGGATGTGGTATCACGAGGTCATCGGACAGAAGCGGTGCCCAATCGTAGACACATGGTGGCAAACCGAAACCGGCGCCCATATGATCGCCCCGATCCCCGGCATCACCGCCACGAAACCGGGCTCCTGCACCAAGGCCCTGCCCGGGATACTCGCCGACGTGGTGGACTCGGAAGGGCGGAGCATTACGAAACCGCAAGAGGGCGGCTATCTCGTCATTCGCCGTCCCTGGCCGTTTATGCTGAGGACCATCTGGGGCGACCCGGCCCGCTACCAAGAAACCTACTGGGGTCGTTTCCAAAATCGCTACTACGTGAGCGGCGATGGCGCAAGACGCGATGCCGACGGCTACTTCTGGGTGATGGGGCGAGTCGACGATGTCTTAAAGGTCTCCGGTCATAGGCTCGGGACCATGGAGATCGAATCCGTGCTGGTGGCCCATCCCTTGGTGGCCGAGGCCGCGGTGGTGGGGCGTCCGGACGAGATTACAGGAGAGGCGATCTGCGCCTTCGTCGTCACCCGCGGCCCGCGGCCTACCGCCGACGAACAGGCCCGGGTCACCGAGACCCTGCGACAATGGATCGCCGAACAGATCGGGGCGATCGCCAAACCGGCTGAGATTCGTTACGCCGACAACCTCCCAAAGACCCGCTCGGGGAAGATCATGCGTCGCCTTTTGCGCGCGGTCGCAAGCGGAACGACCGTCGAAGAGGACGTCTCGACGCTGGAAAATCCCGATATCATAAAGCAGCTGCAAGGAGATGCAGGCCGGTGAGGACCTTCACCGCGCCGCTTTGGGCGCGCAATCCTCACTGCCAAACACTGCTCGGCGCACTGATTGATCGCGTCCACTCCCACCCACTGAACCGTGAACGGGTCCGCTTGCCAGACGGCGACTTTATTGATCTCGATTGGCTGGTCACACCGAAAAGTGGGGGCTCGACGGTTTTGATCCTGCACGGTCTCGAAGGCTCCTCGCGGTCGCCGTACATCCACCGGCTGCTGGCGGCCTGCCAAACTCGGCAGTGGCCGGCGGTCGTCATGCATTTTCGGGGCTGTAGTGGAGAGCCAAACCGCCTCGCGCGCGGCTATCATGGCGGTGAAACGCAGGACCTGGACGCCATAATTGGCCATCTGAAGAGTCGCAGCCCAAAAGGCCTCTGCGTGGTCGGCTACTCGCTGGGTGGCGGGGTGCTGCTGAAATGGCTGGGTGAACAGGGGCACCGCACCGGACTCCTGGCGGCCGCGGCCGTTTCAGTGCCGTTTAACCTCGAAAGCGCCGCCGAGCGGCTGAATCGGGGCTTCTCGCGCGTCTATCAGTGGGTCTTGTTGCGTTGGCTTAAACGCTCAATCAAACGCAAGGCCCTAAGCCTCGGGCAGGGCCTCCCGCCGTTACGCGCGCTCACCCACTTCCGCGCCTTCGACGATGCCATCACCGCCCCACTTCACGGCTTCAGCGATGCGAGCGACTACTATCAAAAGGCCAGCTGCCGCCCCTACCTCCGGGGGATCGCTGTGCCGACGCTGCTCATTCAGGCGGCCGACGATCCCTTCTTCCTGTCGACCAACCTGCCCAGTCCTGACGAATTGAGTCCCCAGATTCAGTTCGAGCTGTCGGCCCACGGCGGCCATGTCGGGTTTATTGCCGGCGGCTGGCCTTGGGCCCCACGCTTTTGGCTGGACGAGCGCTTGGGCGCCTTTTTGTCGCCCTATATGGCGACGAACGAGCCGTAGCCATTCCCAAGGGGCGGCCTTATGGCCGTTTACCGACCACGACCGCCTCGCGACCATCGGCAAACGAGAAGATCTCAGGCACGAGACCGACCCCCGTGAAGGCCTCCGCGATCTCCGTAGGTCGCAGAAAGTGGTTACCCTGCACATGTTCTGTGAGATTCTGGAAGGCCACCATACGCCGACCGGGTTCGCGCAAGGCGGCGCGCTCCTGCGGCCAATGGGGTTCCCAGATGACCGCAGAACCCCCCGGCTTCAGGCAATCCCTCAGGATCTTAAATACCACGTCTTTCTGGTCCCATACGTGATGCAGGGCGCGGTTCAGCGCAATGATATCGGCGCCTTCCCCACTCTCGAAGCCGTAAATATCGCCGACCGAAAAACGAACGCGCCCCGCGAGGCCCTCGGCGGCGACCCGAGACTGCGCTTGGCGAATATTCTCCTCGAACCCGTCTACCCCTAAGCAACGCAGACCCGGAAAGGCGCGCGCCAAGCGTAAGAGATACCAGCCGTTTCCGCAGCCAAGGTCGATGACCAAACCGCCCCGCTCGGCCACCTCTTCGTAGACCTTAAGGCCGGGCATCACCGATTTTTCAAAAAGTGGACCGAACTGGGCCTCTAGCATAGGACCAAACCACGGCAGCACGCTCTCGCGTTCGGCCAATACCGACTCGCCGGGACGCTCTCCAGTCGCCATGAGCCCTACCACCCGCTCGGCCATATGGGTGGTCAAGACCTCTTGGACGGCAAAAGGCATAAGCGTGCCGAGGGAGCTTGGCAAAAACGCCCGGCCAACATCGGTAAGCTCAAACCCTCGCGCGCCTTCATCCAAAAATTCGAAGGCATAAGCCGCATCGCACCACCGCACCACATAGCCAGTATCCTTCCCGGCGGCCGCGGCGATATCGGCGGCCGACCCGTGCTTTAGGTCGGCAAGGGCCTGGAGTAGCCCGCCCGCGATGCCTATAAAGGCTATCGCAAGCCGTACTGCGGCCTGGACGTCCTTCATGGCGGTTTCGCGTAAGGCGTTTGGTACTGGGATCTCGGTCATGCTGCCTCCTTCCTCGTGAGAACCGACGAGACCCGCGCCAGCGCGCCGTATTTCGGCACTCCTGGGTCCTCGCTCTTGCCCCCATTCAAAAACGAAAGGGCAGACGGAATTACCCCCTGCCCTTCCCTTCAAAACCCGCTCGCGCGTGACTGACGACCTGGCGCCCTTAGGCCCCCTCGACCGCCTTCATGCTCAGGCGAATGCGGCCTTGTTTGTCCACTTCCAAGACCTTGACGCGTACAGTTTCCCCTTCGCTCAGCTTATCGCTGACGTTTTCCACCCGTTCGTTGGAAATCTGGGAGATATGCACAAGTCCGTCCTTGCCGGGCAAAATCGTGACGAAGGCGCCAAAATCCATAAGCTTCGCGACCTTACCTTCGTACACCATACCGACCTGGACCTCGGCCGTAATTTGCTCAATGCGATGACGAGCCTCTTGGCCAGCGGCATTATCCACCGACGCAATCTTCACCGTACCATCATCGTCTATGTCTATGGTGGCGCCGGTCTCCTCGCACAAGGCGCGAATGGTCGCTCCGCCCTTACCTATGACGTCGCGAATCTTCTCCGGATTGATCCGGAAGGTGATGATGCGCGGGGCATACTCCGACATCTCCTGGCGAGCGGCGGGAATCGCGTCGTTCATGATCTTCAGGATATGGAGCCTACCGTCTCGCGCCTGGCGCAAGGCCGTATCCATGATCTCGCGATTGATGCCTTCGATCTTGATGTCCATCTGCAGGGCCGTGACCCCGTCGGCGGTCCCAGCCACCTTGAAATCCATGTCTCCGAGATGGTCTTCGTCACCCAAAATGTCGGTCAGGACGGCAAATTTGTCCCCTTCCTTGATCAAGCCCATGGCGATACCGGCCACGGGGGCCTTGGTCTTCACGCCGGCGTCCATCAAGGACAGGCTGGCGCCGCATACCGTCGCCATGGAGCTCGAGCCGTTGGACTCCGTGATCTCCGACACCACCCGTAGAACGTAGGGAAAATCGCTCAGATCGGGAAGCACGGCGGCCACGGCGCGCTTGGCAAGACGGCCATGGCCAATCTCACGGCGTTTGGGGCTACCGACCCGGCCCGTCTCGCCAACCGACGATGGCGGGAAATTGTAATGAAGCATAAAGGGTTCTTTGCGCTCGCCCTCCAGGGCGTCGATCATCTGCGCATCGCGTCCCGTGCCGAGGGTGGTCACCACCAAGGCCTGGGTCTCGCCGCGAGTAAACAACACCGATCCGTGGACACGCGGAAGGATTCCGGTACGAATCGTGATCGGACGCACCGTCTTGGTATCGCGCCCATCGATACGCGGCTCACCGCTCAGGATCCGGCCGCGCACGATCCGCTTCTCGAGATCGCCAAACGCCGCCAACACCTTATCCGCATGCGGCTTCGGCGCCTCGCCCGACAATTCGTTCACAACCCGGTCCCGGAGTTCCGCCACCCGATCCTGGCGCGCTAGCTTCTCGCGGATCTGGTAGGCAGCGGTGAGGTCCGGCCCGATAAGGGCGGCGACACTCGTCATCACGCCTTCGTCCTTGGCGGCCGGCTTCCAGTCCCACGGCTGCACCTTGGCCTCGGCGACCAATTCCTCGATTGCCTGAATGACGGTACGCATCTGTTCGTGGCCAAAGAGGACCGCGCCCAACATGACGTCTTCGGACAAGCCCTTGGCCTCCGATTCCACCATCAATACCGCGTTCTTGGTGCCGGCTACCACCAAATCCAACAAAGAGGTGGAGAGTTCCGCCATCCCGGGGTTCAAAAGATACTGACCGTCCTTATAGCCTACCCGGGCAGCCCCAAGCGGTCCCTTAAACGGCATACCCGAAAGGGACAGCGCCGCCGAGGCCCCGATCAGGGAGATAATGTCCGGGTCGATGTCGGGATCAAGCGACATCACGGTCGCTATGATCTGGACTTCGTTGGTAAAGGACTTGGGAAACAAGGGGCGAATGGGGCGATCGATGAGGCGCGAGGTAAGGATTTCCTTTTCGGAAGGTCGGCCCTCGCGCTTGAAGAAACCGCCGGGGATCCGGCCTGCGGCGTAAGTGCGTTCCTGATAATCCACGGTCAGCGGAAAGAAGTCGCGATCCGGCGCCGACTGGCGCATACCGACCACGGTGACATGGACTAGCGTATCGCCCATGCTGGCCATGACAGCACCGCTCGCCTGACGAGCGATTTCCCCAGTTTCAATCTTTACCGTATGTTGACCATACGCGAACGTCTTTGTGATTTTACCCAACTCGCTTGTCCTCTGTGTTTCCGTATTAATTCCGGCCGTGCGGTCTTTGTAGGCCTACTTGCGTAAGCCAAGACGCGCGACAAGCTCCCGATAACGGGCCGCATCCACGCGCTTTAAGTAATCAAGCAGCTTGCGCCGTTTGCCGACCATGCGCAAAAGACCCTGGCGTGAGTGATTGTCTTTTTTATGCACCGCAAAGTGCTGCGACAGGTCCTCGATATGCGCCGAGATCAACGCCACCTGCACCTCCGGGGACCCCGTATCGGACTCGCCGCGTTGGTACTCCTTGATCACCTGCATTTTCTTATCCACTGTAAACGCCATACCGCCCTCACTTACCGGAAACTGTTGGGAATTGGGTAAACCATCATTCTAACCGGCCGCGCCCACCGGCTCAACATGGGACCCTAGGCCCCATAAGCGCTTCGGCCGAATCTCCCCCCCGAGATCGGACCAGCCGATGCCGAGAAAGGCGCCTTCGTCGTCGTACAACCGGGCCCAGCCCTCATGGCTGCGCCCCCCGATAAACACCGCTTGACCGCGCCGTGCCGAGCGCGCCAAAAACGAGGGCAAGACGACCGCCGGGAGCGCCGTCAAGGCCGCGTCGCTATCCACCAAGCGGGTATCGGGGCTCACCTCCGCCAAGGGCACCGCCTGTTCAATCGTAAAACGGCCGACCGCTAGGCGCCGCAGGGCCTTCACATGGGCCCCGCAGCCCAAGACCACCCCGAGATCGTGGGCTAGGCTCCGTACGTAGACCCCCTTTCCGCACTCGACCTGAAGGGTGATGTCATCCCCCACCCGATCCCGGAGTTCGATCCCGTGCACCCGCACCGATCGGCTCGGAGGCAGAGCCATGTCGCCACGCCGCGCGCGCTCGTAAAACGGCACGCCGGCCTGCTTGATCGCCGAAAAGCGCGGCGGAATCTGTTCGATATCGCCCGTAAACCGAACCAAGGCCTCGCGGATATCCCCATCAGAGACCGCCACCGCTTGGCGCCCCACCACCTCGCCTTCGGCATCAAAGGTCGAGGTCGTGACACCGAGCGCCACCGTGACTTGGTAACACTTATCGCTTTCGAACAGAAACGAGGCCGCCTTGGTGGCCTCGCCAAAGCATAAGACCAAGACCCCGGTCGCCAGCGGATCGAGCGTGCCTGTATGCCCGCCTTTGCACGCCCGCAGGCGGTGCTTCGCCTGCCCCAGGGCTTGGGTCGAACTTAAGCCCACGGGCTTATCGAGAACGAGCAGGCCGTCGCGGCGCAGGCACGGTTCCTTCATGACGATCCTCCTCCGCCCCGATCCTCGCGGCGCGCCTGGTTTAACAAGGCATCGATCCTAAATCCTTGGTCTGCGGACGGGTCATACACGAAGACCAGCGCTGGCACCACCCGCAACGCGAGCCTAGCCGCGAGCTCGCGGCGGAACCGCGCGGCCCCGCTATTAAAGCCCGCCACCGCGGCCTGCGCGGCGTCCCGTCCGAGATAATGGGTGACGAAGATCCGCGCCTGCTTCAAATCGGGACTCACGCTCACCTCGGTCAGCGTCGCCCCGAGGACACGCGGATCACGCATGACGGTAAGCGCGAGCGTCGCTAGCTCGCGCTGAATGAGCGCCCCGACGCGGGATGAACGCGAGCCAGGTCTACGCGGACGATGTCTCAAAGCGAGCGCGCGACCTCGACTTTTTCGTACACCTCGATCTGGTCGCCGATATGGATATCATTGTAGTTCTTGATGGTCATGCCGCACTCCATACCACCTTTGACCTCGGACACATCATCCCGAAAACGACGCAAAGATTCGATCTCTCCGTCGAAGACCACAACGTTATCGCGCAGCACCCGGGCACTGCGGCCACGCCGGATCACACCCTCGCTCACCTGGCAGCCGGCAATCACCCCGACCTTCGGCGTCTTGAATACCTCGCGGACCTCGGCCACGCCCACGACGTCTTCGCGGAACTGCGGCTTCAGCATCCCCGCCATGGCCGCCTTCACTTCGTTTACGGCGTCGTAAATGACGTTGTAGTAGTGGATGTCGACTCCCTCGGAATCGATCAGTCGCCGCGCGCCGCTATCGGCCCTGACATTAAACCCAATTACGATGGCATTGGAGGCCACCGCCAGGTTCACGTCCGATTCGCTGATGCCGCCCACCATGCCATGCACCACCCTGACCTTGACCTCGTCTGTGGACAGCTTCTCGAGTGCGTCGGTCAGGGCCTCGACCGACCCTTGAACATCGGCCTTCACAATCAGGGTCAGGGTCTTTACGTCCCCGTCCTGCATCTGCTGGAACATATTCGAGAGCTTGGAGGCCTGTTGGCGCTGAATCTTGACGTCCTTGTATTTGCCCTGGCGGAACAAGGCGATCTCGCGCGCCTTGCGCTCGTTCTCGACCCCCGTTACCTCTTCTCCGGCATTCGGCACACCGGAAAGCCCTTGGACCTCAACCGGAATTGAGGGACCGGCCTCCTTGATCGACCGACCGTTCTCGTCGGTCATGGCCCGCACCCGTCCGGACTCGCGGCCGGCCAGGATTACGTCCCCTTTGCGCAAAGTCCCCTCTTGAACCAGGATCGTGGCCACAGGTCCCCGCCCCTTATCCAGGCGCGCCTCGATCACGATACCCGTAGCCAAGGTGGCGCGCACCGCTGTCAGCTCCAGCAATTCGGCCTGCAGCAACACCGCATCCAGTAGTTCTTCTATGCCCTGTCCGGTTTTCGCGGATACTGGAACGAAGATATCGGAGCCGCCCCACTCTTCCGGCACCACCGCGTGCGCGACCAATTCCTGCTTGACCCGCTCCATATCGGCTTGCGGCTTATCGATCTTATTGACCGCAACCACGATCGGGACGCCGGCATCACGCGCGTGATGGATGGCTTCGATCGTCTGCGGCATGACTCCGTCATCGGCCGCCACGACCAGAATCACGATATCGGTGACCTTGGCGCCGCGGGCCCGCATGGCGGTAAACGCCTCGTGGCCCGGAGTATCCAAGAAGGTCAGCATTCCTTTCGGCATTTCGACGTGGTAGGCGCCGATATGTTGGGTAATCCCGCCCGCTTCCCCACTTGCGACCTTGGTCTTCCTAATATAATCCAACAAGGAGGTCTTACCGTGATCGACATGCCCCATTACGGTCACCACCGGGGGACGATGCTCGCGCGCGCCGGCCTGCTCGCCGCTCTTTAACATCGCTTCCGGATCGTGGCTACGTGCCTCACGGGCCACGTGGCCCAATTCCTCGACGACAATAGTCGCGGTATCGCGGTCGAGCACTTGGTTTATGGTCACCATCATGCCGAGATGCATCAAGACCTTGATCACTTCGGCCGCCTTGATGGACATCTGCTGCGCCAGCTCCGCCACGGTAATGGCCTCGGGCAGATAGACGTCACGCACCACGCGCTCAGTCGGCATCTCGAAGGCGTGTTGGCCGCTCATACTCGTCACGACCCGTTTACCGCCCGGGGCGCGTGGGCCGCTCCCACTGCGGGGCCTCTGTTTACGGTCATTACCGGCGGGCTTCGGCGTTTGGCGCTCGCGGCGATCGTTGCGATCCCGCTCGGCGCGATCCGGCCGCACATCCTTCTTTACCCGCGACTCGGGGACCGCTTTAGCGGGCACATTCGCGGGCACCGGGCTTATAGGCAGTTCGGCGGACGGCGCAGCACTGGGCGCCGGCGCCTCGATGCGCTCCTCGGGCGGCGCCACGATCACCTCAACGGGCGGGGGGACCGGGACCACCCCGGCGGCCACTACGGGCTCAATAATCGGCGTCTCGGGCTCAGCCACGACCGGGGTTTCCGGCTCGCCTGGGAGCGGTCGCTTAACGAACGTACGCTTCTTGCGCACCTCGACCTGTACCGCGCGCGACTGTCCGAAGCGAGAATTTTGTACGATCTTGCTCGTCGACTTTTGAGTGAGCGTGATGCGCTTGGCCTCCGGTTCCCCGGCGCCGTGATGGGTCCGGAGGAAACTCAGCAGGGCCATCTTCTCTTCGTCGCTCAGAGGATCGCCGGTCTTCTTTCCGTTGATTCCGGCCGCGACCAGCTGCTGTAGCAGCTTATCCGGCGCTACCCCGATTTGCTCGGCAAAGCTCTTGACTGTTGTCTCAGGCATTTTTGTACGTCAGGCCCCCTGGCCCTGGCCAGCAAACCATGGTGCGCGCGCCGCCATAATCAAGGACCGCGCCCGCTCTTCGTCCAACCCTTCAATGGCGGCCAGATCGTCAACCGACTGATCGGCGAGCTCTTCCATGGTCTTAATCCCATGGCTCGCCAACAGCCGGGCCATATGTTCATCCATCTCCGGCATCGCCAATAAGTCGGCGGCCGGCTCGGCCATGTCGATCTTCTCCTCGAGGGTGATCGCCCGCGTCAAGAGGATATCACGGGCCCGATCGCGCATTTGATCGACCTGTTCTTCGGTCAGACCCTCAACCGCCAGCATCTCCTGCTTCGGAACGTAGGCCACCTCGTCGAGGGTCATGAACCCCTCGCGGACCAACAACTCGGCTACCGAGACGTCGATACGCAGCTGGTCGGCAAACATCTGGACGGCATTCGTCGCCTCGCTTTCGCCGCGCGCCGAAGCCGCCTCCTCGGTCATGATATTCAGTTCCCAGCTGGTGAGCTCGGAGGCGAGACGCACATTCTGTCCACCTCGGCCAATGACCTGAGAGAGTTGCGATTCGTCGACTATGACATCCATGCTGTGGAGTTCTTCATCGACCACTATCGACAACACCTCGGCCGGGGCCAGGGCGTTGATGACGAATTGGGCCGGATCAGGGGACCACTGAATGATATCGACGCGTTCCCCGCCGAGCTCGTTCGACACGCTCTGGACCCGCGAACCCCTCATGCCCACACACGCGCCGATCGGATCAATGCGCGGGTCTTTTGAATTGACCGCTATCTTGGCCCGCAAACCCGGATCGCGCGCGGCCCCATGAATCTCTATCAGGCCTTCCCCCGCCTCGGGAACCTCGAGCTTAAAAAGCTCCACTAGGAGTTGGGGGGTCGTGCGACTCAAAAACAACTGCGGCCCGCGGGGCGCCGAGTGCACGTCCTCAAGATAGGCCCGCACCCGGTCGCCGGGGCGCAGGCCCTCGCGCGGAATCATGGCCGCCTTGGGCAGTAGCGCCTCGGCGGCGCCGAGTTCGATAATGGCATCGCCACGCTCAAGACGCTTCACGACACCCGTAATAAGCTCGCCCTGGCGGCTCTTGAACTGATTGACGATCTGCTCACGCTCAGCCTCGCGAACCTTTTGTACGATCACCTGCTTCGCGGCTTGGGCGGCGATGCGCCCAAAATCGACGGGCTCCAGCGGCTCTTCGATATAATCGCCAACCACCGCCTCGGGATTGCGCGCCTGCGCCTCCTTCAGCCGCAACTCCCGCCCCGGAAACTCCAATACCTCCTGCTCGTCCGCCACCACGATCCAGCGCCGAAACGTATCGTAGTCACCGGTCTTGCGATGAATCTCTACACGCGCATCGATGTCTTCCTTGTGGCGCTTCCGCGTGGCCGTTGCGAGGGCTGCCTCGAGCGCGCCAAAAATGACCTCCCGATCGACATTCTTTTCGCGAGAAACGGCCTCAACCACCATCAAAATTTCATTTGCCATCACAACCTCCGCCCGCTCTAAAGATCGGGCACAAGCCTAGCCTTCTCGATATTAGCGAGGGCTAGATCATAACGTGTTTCTTCTGTCTCAAGGACGACGCACTCGCCGCTCAGACCCATGAGACGCCCCTGAAAATTCCGGCGCCCTTCTATCGGAGTCAGCGTCTTAATTTTGACCTGGGAACCGGTAAAACGGGTGAAATCTTGAGGCCGGGCCAGGGGCCTATCGAGCCCCGGGGACGACACCTCTAGCGTATATTGTCCAGGAATCGGATCCTCGACATCGAAAAGCGCGCTCAGCTGACGGCTCACTCGCGCACAGTCGTCGACATGAATGCCGTCCGGTCCGTCAATATAGACCCTTAAGGTCTTTTGGCCGCTGATAAACTCAACATCCACGAGTTCGAACCCCAGCCGGTCGACCGCAGGCTCGACCAAGGTTCGTAAACGATCCGCTTGACTCCGTTTCTCCATAGCCTATAAACGCAAAAGTGGGCATAAGCCCACTTCCGCCACAACCTGCACAAGATAAAGCTGGATTATAAGCTTTCCGCGCCAAACTTCAATGCGTGTGTTTTAGGCTTGCGATTGCCAGGGAACATGGTAGACTCTGCGCCCTTCGGTGCGGGGTGGAGCAGTCTGGCAGCTCGTCGGGCTCATAACCCGAAGGTCGTAGGTTCAAATCCTACCCCCGCTACCAATTACAAAAGCCGCTAGCGGACAGTTACGCTGTAGCCGGATAGACCCACGAAAGACCGAAATCGAATCCCACCGCCTCCCAGGGGCTTTTTGGTCCCTTGAAAGCCCGTCCCCCGGCATCCCCATCTTACGATCTCAAGCCCGCACCCCCTCCCCAAGCCACTCCCGTCCTGCCCTAATCGTCCCATCCTTGCCACTGGCGGCGAGATCCCCGAACAGACATGGCCCTCTCAACCCAGCAAAGCGGGTGCGCATCTTGTCGATCAATAGACCTTGCGATTCGCCATCATCGCCCCCCGGTCGGATAGTGCCGACATCGGTTAGTCCTTACAGTAACAGAATGCTGAAGATCCTGACCCTCAACCTCAATTACGACCATGCCGGGGCCGGCACATGGTCGCAGCGCCAAGCGCGCATCGAGACGCTACTACAAGAGGAGAGGCCCAATATCGTCG
Organism: Pseudomonadota bacterium; assembly: GCA_021794595.1. Taxonomy (GTDB): domain Bacteria; phylum Pseudomonadota; class Gammaproteobacteria; order Acidiferrobacterales; family Acidiferrobacteraceae; genus Acidiferrobacter. The sequence continues at coordinate 38,022 of JAJYQN010000105.1, read as the reverse complement.
CCCTTCAGGCGGTGCACGTCAGTCCGCAGCTTGATCAAGTAGAGGCCCTGACCCGCGGCTACCCCTACCGCCATAAGCTTTTTATGGCGGCAAGCGAATCGCTCCCCTATCAGGGCAGCGCGATCCTCGCCGATGTCCCCTTGAGCGCGCCCTGGTCCTATGCCCTGCCTCATCGCAAGGACGACGAGGATCCTTCGTTCCGGCGCGCGATTGGCGCCACCTTCGCCTGGCATGGCGAAGTGTGGCAGTTCACAAACGCCCACTGCTCCTGGGTCGCGCCGCAGAACCTGCGCCAAATCACAGCCCTGGAGGGCGCCCTCCAGGTGTTCCCCGGGCCCCAGTGCTTGGTCGGGGACTTCAATGCCACACCGGATGGGCCGGGTATTCAGCATCTGGTGCAAGCGGGCTGGACCGACAGTTTCGAGGTCGCCGGGCGGGGCCCGGGGACGACCTTCCCGGCCCCGAACCCGCATAGCCGCATCGACTATATCTTCCTAAGCGGCGTCGACCCAAGGCGGCTCCTGGACATTCGCGTGGTCCCGGAGGCGGGCGAGCCCTTATCGGATCATCAAGCGCTGATCCTGACCCTCAGCCGATGAGGCCCTCATGCGCAAAACGCACCCTACGCATACGCCACATCTTCTTGAATCCAAGGGATCGGACACCGGAAGGAGACCACTATGCCGAAACAAGCCTCACGACGCCTATTCCTCCGCCGCGCCTTCGCCACCATAGGTCTTGCCTGGCCCGCATTGGCGCTCGCTAAAACCGCGCCGGCCAAGCTCAGCAAGGCCACGGTGCACTATCAAACCCACCCCAAGGGCCATAAGATGTGCGGCATGTGCCGGTTCTTCGTGCCCGCCGAGGGGCATGCCAACGGTCTTATGATGGGCGGCATGAAGGCAAACGGCACCATGGCCCTCGGACATTGCCAAAAAGTCGCTGGTCGCATCACCCCCATGGGCTATTGCGTGCTCTTCACGCCGCGGACTCACACCAAGCCATAAGTGCGCGAACCCGCGCCTCACGGCGCGCGACACTGTGCGTCAGCCGTGCGGCCTACAATGTCTTGCGGTATTTAACCCAAGCCAGACACGAATTTTATGTTTCGTGACGGTGCCGATTCGGGGCCCGTCATTGCGAAAATGACTTACGGGTGGCCCTATTTTCATCAATTACCGCGGTCCGGCCTCCGGGCACCCAAAGCCTCGGTGATTCTCGGCTTCAGTCGGCCGCGGGGACACGGAGGGGTATGTGATGATCGGCGTGGCCCAGACAGGAAGCACCTTATCTCGTTGCACTTGCCAGTGCCCCACGACGGACCAGGCACACAAAACGGGGGTTTCGCCATCCACGGCGTTATCGAAGAGGTACATGCGATCCACCCAGGAGGCCCCCTGCGCGGCCTGGATAGGGGACTTGCTATAACGACTGATGATTTTCGTGATAGGCACATCGTGTCCGCCAGCCATAACACGACGGGCCACGCGGGCGGCGTTGATTTCTGGGTTACCGGTACTCAAAAAAACACACGAATGCGATAACCAGCGTCTTGCGCGAGGCGCAAAAATACGACCTTGTCAGGCGCGGGAAAAACGGCCTTGAAGGCGAAACTCCGGCGCTCGACGAGCCAATACTCTCGCTGGGTCTGCGCCTCACGTGCCGCCTGAAGGATGATCTTAAGCTCACTTGGATCCCCGAGGCGTGCGGCAATATCATCAGGGTTCAGAAAAGGCGTACGGGAAAACCAAGCTGACGCCTGAGGATGGCAGTCAAAAATGACTTACCGGAGCCGTTAGGCCCAGCAATCACCGTGAGGACGGGATGCACGCCTCGTTCTTCCGAAGGGTCGCAATGTCTTAAGCAATCCGTTCATGGAGAGCCGCAAGCCGAGCGCGCGCATCGATCTCGGCGGCCTGGGCTGCGGCCGCCATCTGCGGAACCATAGTCTCTAGACGCCGGATGTCGGCCTCCAACCTACCATCAACGTCTTCGCCGGACGAAGCGACAGGGGCGGTCACAAATGGAGTATTCATGAGATGATTATAAACCGACTTTCCCCGATCACCATCTCCGTAACCCCTATTCCCCTCATGTCTCCGCCTCACGGGACTGTAACGCTTGACGCAACCGCCGCTCGCTCTCATCCATATCCTGACCATCATCCGGCCCGCGTGGGTGATCGAGATCCGCGGGATAGGCTTCACGAAACGTGGGGCGTTCTCGCCTCTGACCTTGCGGCTCCTTGCCCGCTTGCCTGCTCGCTGAGGTTTTCTATCCGGTTCTTGTTCTCGGATCGCAGGTTTGCTGCCCGCTTCATACCCCTGGTGGGTCGCCATTGCACAGTTCCGCTGCGCCTCCGTCACTATGGCCGGCTCACGGGATAGCCTGCGCCTTCATGAGCGCCCCGATACCGGGCAAAAAAAAGGGCCCCACAAGGAGCCCGAAAGGAGGGGTCTTCGGTACTTAGAAATGAGCTGTCACATTTACGAAATACTGGCGCGGCGCACCGGGGTCGGCCAAAACCGCTCCGGCGCTATTGCCCCCGAAATAACCCCCGCTTGTGATGTACTCGATAGGGTTATATTTCCTGTTAAAGAGGTTTGTGACCCCCACCGTAACGGTTACCGCCGACAAACCTGCCACCTGGGCGCCCGTCTTCACGGCCACCTGGGTATTCACGACGTTATACGACGGCATCTTGACGTTATTGGTCGGCGCGTTTGTCACATTGCTGAAGAGATATTGCGTCCCCGTGAACTGATCCGAGAGGCTTGGCGAAACCAGAACGCCTCCTATCGCCAGCCGATAATCAAGGCCGGCGGCCGCCGTCAGATCCGGGCTGTAGGACACTGGGTAACCGCCGTAGTTCTGAGTGCTCCCGCTCGGCACATAGGAATTAAAATGGGCGTGCGTGAGGGCCACGTTTCCGACCAAGTGCCAGTGCCAACTCGGACTATCCTGAAAACTGAGGTTCAGGCCCTCATAGGTCGCGCTCGCGGAGGCAAACTCGGTCGTCGCAAAATTCCCCCCGGTCGAAATATAGGTGGCTAAGGTCTCGTGACTCAGGGTGTCCCGATAGAGGTCCATGTCCATAACGAAATGCCGCAACAAGCCCGCCTTGCGGATCAAAAACCGTGTTCCGACCTCATAATCCAGACTCTTAACCGGCTTTAGGCTCGCGAGATCTATGGTGTTGCTCCCACTATACGCACCAAAGGCGTTATCGGCCGGGTTCTGATAGGTCTCGGCGGCGTTTCCATACAAGGACCAGCCTTTGTCGATCTTAAGGAGCGCTCCTAATGACGGTTCCGCGCGGGTAAAGACCTTATTGTCGTTTGGCGCCACCGTTTGATTTACAGACCCGGGCGGAGAATAGCTTGCACCGTTATTAAAGAACTCCGTCTGAAAATCGACCCCCGCGATACCCGGCGTGATAGTCAGCGCCGAGATCGGCGAGATCGCATCCTGCGCAAACGCCGTTAGGTAGGTGTTGTTTAAGGTATCGTTATTATACTGCACCGGATTAGATGGACTCGTCCCATCGCTCGCGTTATACCCCGTATAAGGCGTCGAGTAGGTCTCGTTAATCCATGAACCGCCGAACTTCACGCGATTCATGGGGAGATCCCAGTCGAAATACAGGCTATTGCCATAGGTATCTGAGCGCGGATTGTAGTATTCCGAATTCACGGTTCCTGGAGCCGCGCCATTGTAATCGTAGTTGTCGACGCGCCAATGGACGCGATGGCCGTGGCGGTACCAGAACATATCGTGAAAGGTCAAATCCTTGTCGAGGCGCAGATTAAGCTGGGAATACAACATGCGATCCCGCACCCGGATCTGCTTAAACCATACCGATTCTGGTAGGGACGAATAAAAGCCCGTCGTCGACTGGCTGTACAAGGGGGTATTCTGAGTCCCGTCGACCGTTATGGCGGTACCGCCCGCGCCCGCGGTAATCGGCGCTACGGGAATGAAATTCGGCCGAAACTCAGTAGTATCGTCGGCATAAGCGCCGACGCTTAAAGACCCGTTCGCGAAGGTCTTTACACTCTTTGCAAACACCGCAGACGAACGACTAGGCGCCGAAAACGATCCTGTCCGGAACGTATTGTCGCGCACAAAACCGGCCGCTACGACGGTCGACCACCCTCCATGCGTACCGGTGTTGGCGATAAGATTCGCGCCTTCTGTCTGGTCGCTGCCGTACATTATGCTAGCCGAGCCGGAGGCCTTGGGCGTCGGCTGGACGGGCACAAAGTTGACGGTACCACCAACGCTATCGAACCACCGTGTAGCCGGATTCCCCGGCCCGTAAATGACGTTAACGGCCGATATCAGGGACATAATCGGAATTTCGTTCGAATCCCAACCGCCATTATGGGCGATGAGGTTATTCATCGGAACGCCGTCAAACAACACCGTGATGCCATTACGCTCGACATCACCATTAACGCTCGACCAGCCGACTTTGACCCCCCGCACCGCGATCTCATAGCGCGCCGTGCCGCTTGCTCCACCGTAACCGCGCACCGCCACCCCTGGCGCGAGCGCCAGCGCCTGCGCGGCCCCGGCCGCCGGCCCATTGCTCGCGATCTGGCGCTTGCCAATGACACGCTCAGTCTGTGTGGAATTCAGTATCTGCTTTTTTGTAAGCCGAGTGCTTGTTTTCTGAAGCAATATTCTGGCCCTTTTTGCCCGCTTGGCGTTTACAGTGCCTACGTTGACGGAGGCCGTACTCGACGCCGCGTACACGTGGGGAGCGATCCCCATCGCATAAATGGCGAACGCGATTGGCACGGCCAAAGGAAGCCGGCTTTGAGGCAAACGATGCGACTGACGCGACATATCCATAATTCCTCCCGTTTTTGTTTTCTGGTACGCGACTTCGTAACGGACCCGAGAGTGGCAGAGATATGTGACATGACCGGGACTTAGGGATGACAAATCGGTGACAGGGACACGGACATAGACCATCCATCAGTGCTAGGCGCATTCTTGGCGTCTTCGGTATTGCTAGTCGTCTAGGTGTCTACTATGATCGCGGCCCCTACGATAATTCGGCGAGCCAATGAACGAAACGCGCATACATAACGATAGCCCCCGTATGACACCCCCCAGACGGCTGTGGGATTTCCCGACACGCGCGTTTCATTGGTCTTTGGTTATTCTCATCGGATGGGAATGGGCCTCTAGCCATCTCGGCGGGAATGGGATGACCTACCACATGTGGGGAGGGTACGCGGTCCTAGCGCTGATTATTTTTCGGGTCTTGTGGGGTTTTATAGGAAGCACAACAGCCAAGTTTTCCAGTTTCCTCGCTTCGCCAAAAACCACTTGGCGATATCTCACGACACTCAGAACCCCCCGGCATGATGCCGCGGTGGGCCACAACCCGCTTGGGGGTTGGGCGGTGATCGCGTTTCTGTTGGCACTCGCGATCCAAACCGGAACTGGACTCTTTGCGACCGATGATATCCTGAGCGCGGGACCCTTGAACCCTCTTGTGAGTAATCGAACGGCGGATTTCCTCACGCTCGTCCATAAAGTGAGCTTCGATGTCTTACTCGGCCTGATAGCGGCGCACGTCATCGCCATCGCTCTTCATAAGATACTAGGCGGCAAGAATCTCCTTACGCCGATGATCACGGGGCGCACTCGCGCCGCGGCCTCCGGCCTCTCAAAGGCCCCGCTCACCTTTGCGCGCCCTTGGGTGAGTTTCATAGCACTCTGTCTATCCGCAGCCATCACCTGGGCGATTGTTAAGGCCTAGGAAGGGCGGCTTAAGACGGCGAGTACAAGGCATCCTGTCCCCGCCCCTTAGGCCGTTACTTTCACCTCATAAATCGGTGATGACACGATCGACAGCCCTGCGCGACCTCGGTAAGTGGTTGCGCGACCCCGCTCAAATTGCCCTGAGATGTCGACTTCTCCAGTTGCACCGCGACCTGTTCGAATTTCCGGATGTGGGCCTGGAATTGAGCCGCTTGCCGCCAGATTTCGGGTTTTGCCTTCGTGGCTCCGTGGTCTGAGCCCGGGACGAACGCCACCCACGGCAGTGTACTTAAGGAGCGTAGGGCTCGGCCTTCGGCTATGAGGCGATCGCGATTGTAGGGGATTTGGTGTCTCACAGCCTGCGCTATGCGCACCAGATTCCAATCCATCGCCATCATAATATCTTTGCGGTAACCGATGTCCGACTCGATACGCGTCTCGGCACAGGAGAGCGTGGGAGCGAGACTCAATACGAGCGCACAGAGGGTGATCATTCTTCGGGAAACTTTCATGTCGTTGTGGGTCTCAAGTAGCGGTTTAAGGGTAAGGCGGACACGCCGATGGCGAACCATCCGCAAAGGGTCAGCAGGGCACAGCATGCCCTGCTTCTATGGCAGGAATAAGACACGACCTTAGCTTCTTTGCGGACGGGCACCGGCTTTACGCACATCCAGAGCTACCGTTACCGAGGTCTTGTCGTCGGCGATCCAGATTTGGTCATCCTGAATCGTGCCATTGAGGGTCATTGTCCTTTGCACGAGGGCAGCGAGCGCTTGGCTCACCTGAGCCGGGACCTCTAGGACCGTCAGATTCTGAAGCGCCTCGAGCTTGTCGCGGTGGGTCTCCCACCACACGTGAGCAGCGCGGCCTCCGTAGCTATATATCAGAACGCTCTGCGCCCGCGTACAGGCCTTTCGGATCCGCTTGGGATCCGGCAGACCGACCTCGACCCATAGGCGGATATCGCCGATCGCATCCTTTTCCCACAGATCCGGCTCGTCTTCCTCAGTCAGCCCGCGAGCAAGCGCGAGCTGAGGACTCGCCTGCAGAATGAACGCCAGAAGGCGCATAGCGACGCGCTCATCGGTCTCGGAGGGATGATGCGCCAGAGTGAGAACATGGTCGCCGTAATAGCCGCGGTCGATATCGGCGATATGAAGCCTTGCTTTGAGAACCGTAAATCGGGACGACATCAAGGCCTCCTAGCCGTGAGGTGACGCAAGATGAAGGCGGTGGCGTCGTCATCGACGCCATAGGGGAGAACTGGCGCAATCCCAAATCGTGGATGCTAAAAGCCCGTCTTCAGGCCCCGGCGGTAGCACCCCAAGCCCTCTCTAGGGCAAGCCGTGCACCGTGGCCCGACACACCGCAATGAAAGTGCCGACCCAGGGAACGAGGGCGATCATGGCCACGCCGTTTAGGCTCAATACCCATCGGAGATCGCGTGAACCGCGCAAGGCATGACTATCTTGCGGCGCGTCAAAGTACATGAGCTTCACCACCCGCAGATAGTAGAAGGCCCCGATGACCGAAAACAGCACGGCGCTGACCGCCAGGCCATAAAAGCCGGCGCTCACAATGGCCTGAATCACGGCGAGCTTGGCGTAAAAGCCGAGCGTCGGGGGAACGCCCGCCATGGAAAACATAAAGAGCAGCATGACGAACGCATACCACGGACTTCTCTGATGCAGGCCCCGCAGATCGTCCAACTGTTCGGCCTCGAAGCCCTTGCGCGACATGAGGATGATAACGCCGAAGGCTCCAAGCGTCATAAAGGCGTACACAAGCGCATAGAACATGGCGTCGGCATATCCACTCGTACGCGCGCTTAAGATCCCCAAAAGTAGGAATCCCATATGCGAGATCGCGGAATACGCGAGCATGCGTTTGAGATTCGTCTGGGCTATCGCTACGATATTACCGAGCGCCATGGACAAGACCGACAACAGTATCAGCATGTCCTGCCACGACCCCGAAAGTCCGTGCAAGCCCGCGACAAGCAAGCGTAAAAAGAGCGCAAACGCCGCGACCTTCGGAGCCGCCCCGATATAAAGCGTGACCGAGGTCGGCGCCCCTTCGTACACGTCTGGAATCCACATATGAAAAGGCACGGCGCCGAGCTTAAAGGCGAGCCCCGAGAGCACGAACACGAGCCCTAAGGTCGCCACGAGGTTATGCCGCGAAAGCGTTGCCAGGATCGCTGCGACCTTCGAGATCTCGAGGCTTCCGGTCGCCCCATAGAGCATGGACATCCCGTACAGCAGGAGCCCCGAGGAGAGCGCGGCCAAAACAAAATATTTCATGGCCGACTCAGTCGCTGAAATCGAATCGCGCTGTAAAGCGAGCATCGCGTACAGACATAAAGAAAGCAGTTCCAGACCCAAATACAAAGACAGGAAATGGGCCGCGCTCACCATGACACACATACCCACCACACCAAGGAGAGCCAACACGAAATATTCACTCTTGAAGATACCGCGTTCGGCTATATACGCCTTCGAGTAGACAAAAACGACCGCAGTCAAGGCGAAAATACTGACCTCGAGCACCGTACTCAAACGATCCGCGATCATCATGCCGTGCATGACGATGCGTGAATGCGCGCTCGAATGCATCGCCGCCGCGATTGCGGCCATCCCCAGAGTCGCCTGCGAGGCCCAATACATCAGAGACTTAAACCGTCTCTTAAAGAAGAGATCGGCCAAGAGAATCGCGCAGGCCATGGCGAGCACGATGATTTCCGGCATAGCAGGTCCAATATGCAGCATCACGTTCCCCTAAGGTGCTCCGGCCATCAGTCGTACACCCGGACGCCATAAAAGATGGTGTATGGTGGCGTTCATCATATGGAGTAACGGAAACGGCCAGATACCCAGGGCCAATACCGCCATACTAAGAACCAGAAGAAACGAGGTCTCGCGCGGCGAGATATCGGACAAAGCCGCCACCGCGGGCTTGGTCACAGGCCCGAAAATCACCCTCTTATACATCCAGAGCGTATAAGCCGCGCCCGACACGAGCGTGGTCGCGGCCAAGAACGCATACCAGATATTGACCTTAAAGGCCCCGAGAATCACGAGAAACTCGCCCACGAAGCCCGATGTCCCAGGCAAGCCCGAGTTCGCCATCGCAAACAGCATCATGAAGGCGGCAAACACCGGCATCCGGTTAACGACGCCGCCATAGGCCGAGATCTCCCGGGAATGGACCCGGTCATATAAGACGCCGACGCACAGGAACAAGGCCGCCGATACGAAGCCGTGGGAGATCATCTGCACGATGGCCCCGTCCATGGCGAAACGGTTGAAGAGGAAGATGCCGAGCGTCACAAAGCCCATGTGGGCGATCGACGAATAGGCAATGAGCTTTTTCATATCCTCTTGAACCAAGGCCACAAGCCCTATGTAGACCACCGCTATCAAGGACAAGGTGATCATGAACCCGGCCAAGACGTGGCTCGCTAAGGGGACGATCGGCAGACTAAACCGCAAGAAGCCATAAGCCCCCATCTTCAACATGAGCGCGGCCAGAACGACGGAGCCGCCGGTCGGCGCCTCCACGTGCGCGTCCGGCAACCAGGTGTGGACCGGCCACATCGGAATCTTCACCGCAAAGGCTATGAGGAAGGCGAGAAATATCAGGATTTGGGCGGTCTCGCCCAAATGCAGGTGGTAGTAGGAAAGGATGTTAAAACTTTCTCCGGCCTGGAAGTACAGGTAGAGAAGCGCGACCAACATCAATACCGAGCCTAAAAACGTATAGAGAAAGAACTTGATGGTCGCATACACGCGATTCGGCCCACCCCAAATCCCGATGATCAGGAACATCGGGATCAACATGGCCTCCCAAAAGACGTAAAACAGCAGGGCATCGAGGGCGCAAAACACGCCGATCATCAAGCCCTCCATGATCAGGAACGCCGCGAAATATTCCGGGACCCGATCCTTTATGACTTGCCAGCCCGCAATCACGACGATGATGCCGATGAGGCTTGTCAAAAGAACGAGCGGCAGGGAAATCCCATCGACGCCTAGCGCGTAGTTAACGTGGAAGGCCGGGATCCACGCGACCCTCTCACGAAACTGCATGACCGAGCGCTGGGCGTGAAACAGGGCCCAAAGCGGGATCGTCACAATAAAGGTGAGCACGGAACCAATCGCGGCCAACGGACGGACGGATTTGGGCCATCGCCGCCCTACCCCCAGAATGACCATCCCGCACACGATGGGCAACCATATCGCGAGTGTCAGTGCAGCCTGTTTATAAAATCCCATCGCCGTCGCCATCATATGTGGTGCAAGAAAAAGGTCATGAGCACAAAAAGCCCGAGAATGACGGCGAACGCATAGTGGTAGATATAGCCGGACTGGAGCCGGCGCCCGAGCCGCGCCAGGCGCCCGATCATTCGCGCAGTACCATTCACCATGACGCCATCTATGAGTTGAATATCGCCGATCTTCCAGAGGAAGCGCCCGAGGGCGCGCGCGCCAGCAGCGAAACCATCGATATAGATCTCGTCAAAACCGTACTTATGGCAAAGAATCTCATACACCCCGTGCAGCCGCTTAACCAAAAGGGCGGGGATCGTCGGCCTATAAATATACATATACCAGGCCATTGCCATGCCAGAGAGCGCAAGATACAGCGGAGGAGACACGAAGCTTGCCCCAATAAAAGCCATGACCCCGTGGAAATGAGGGGCCATACGCGCCAGGGCATTATCGGCCGGCAAGACGAAGATCGATCCACTGAAGAATGGGCCAAACAACAGTGGCCGCATAAGAACCATCCCAGCCAGCACCGAGGGAATGGCAAGTAAGACCAGCGGCATCGTCACGACCCAAGGTGACTCGTGCAAATGATGGCGGGCATGGGCATCCATACGCGGCTCACCGTAAAAAACCATAAAGACCATACGGAAGGTATAAAAGGCGGTCAGAAACACCCCCGCAAGCACGGTCGCGAAGGCATAGTCGGCGCCCGGCAAAGTCGACCGCGACACCGCGTCGATGATGGCGTCCTTGGAAAAGAATCCCGCAAGTGGTGGGATGCCGGCAAGCGCCAAGGCCCCGATCCAGGTCGTAACGAAGGTAACCGGCATATACCGACGCAAGCCGCCCATCTTCCGCATATCCTGTTCGTGGTGCAGGGCGATGATGACCGATCCGGCCGCCAGGAACAAAAGTGCCTTAAAAAAGGCGTGGGTCACGAGATGGAAGATCGCGGCGGCGTAGGCCGATGCGCCGAGCGCTACCGTCATATATCCGAGCTGCGACAAGGTCGAGTAAGCGATGACCCGTTTAATGTCGGTTTGTACCAGGGCCAGCAAGGCCATGAAAAACGCCGTCGAACCACCGACCACGAGAATGACGCTGCGAGCAACGGGCGACAACTCGAAGAGCGGCGACATGCGGGCGACCATAAAAATGCCGGCCGTGACCATGGTCGCGGCATGGATCAAGGCGGAAATGGGCGTCGGGCCCTCCATGGAATCCGGCAGCCAGACATGTAAGGGCATCTGGGCGGACTTGCCCATCGCGCCGATAAAAAGGAGGATGCAGATGACCGTAATGGCGCGCCAGGACACGCCCCCCGCGATAGGAAAGACCCGCGCACCCAGCTCATGCGCGTGGGCGAAGACGGTCGCGTAATCGAGGCTATGAAACACTGAAAAGATGGCCGCGATTCCCAATACAAAGCCGAAATCCCCGACGCGATTGACAAGGAACGCCTTCAGGTTTGCAAAAATGGCCGACTCGCGCGTGTACCAAAATCCGATCAGCAGATACGACACCAGACCGACCGCCTCCCAGCCGAAGAAGAGCTGCAGGAAGTTGTTGGCCATGACCAACATGAGCATCGCGAAGGTAAAGAGCGAGATGTAACTAAAGAAGCGGCGATAGCCGGGATCGTCCTTCATATACCCTATGGTGTAGATGTGCACCATAAGCGATACGAACGTGACGACGACCATCATAGTCACCGTCAGAGGATCGATCAAAAACCCAATGACGAGCGGAACATGGGCAACATGGCCCCAGGTATAAAGGGTGGTATTGAGCCACAAGCCCTTCAAAACCCGCGGCAAGGCAAAGCCTGCCGACAAGGCAAATGCCACCCCGACGCCTAGGATCGGGATGCGATGCGACCACTTATTCCCAAGTCTAGACCCCAAAAGCCCGGTGATGAGAGAACCAAGGAGGCAAGCGAGCGGAATGGCCAGATAGAGCGCGGTCGACGATGGCATAACCCTATCCCCTTAAGGTGTCGAAGTCGTCGACGTTGATCGTGCGCCGGTTGCGAAATAAAACGATCAGGATCGCAAGACCAATGGCGGATTCCGCCGCGGCCACGGTAAGGATAAAAAAGACGAACACCTGGCCGGATAGCCCCCAGAGATAATGCGAAAAAGCGATAAAATTGATGTTGACCGCAAGCAAAATGAGCTCGATCGCCATCAGCAGAACCACGAGGTTCTTGCGATTGAGGAACACGCCCACGATGCCGATCGCAAACAGAGCCGCGGCTAAAATCAGATAATCCGAAAGCGATACCACGTGCCCCACCCTCCCCTGATATCCTTTTTCATCGCTAACTCTTATGCTCTGTTGGCATTTTAATAATACGCAGCCGATCACGCGCTTGAACATTGACCTGGTGCGCCGGGTTCTGATACTTGGTGTCGGGCCGTCTGCGCATCGTCAAGGCAATGGCGGCAATGATCGCGACCAGAAGAATCACCGCGGCGATCTCGAACGGATAGACATACACCGTGTACAAAAGGTCGCCCAAAGCGCGGGTATTGCTGTAGTGGCTGCCGAGGGCCGCCGGAATCGGGACCTTATGAAGGCCAAACTGAGCCGGTCCCACGGCGATCGCCATTTCGACGACCATGAGGACGGCGACCAAGCCGCCGAGTGGAAGGTAGTCCCCGAAACCCTGTCGCAACTCCGCGAGATTGACGTCGATCATCATGACCACAAAAAGAAATAGCACCATGACCGCGCCCACATAGACGAGCACCAATACGATCGCGAGAAACTCCGCTTCGACCAGCATCCAAAGGGAGGCCGCGCTCACGAAGGCCAGCACCAGAAACAGGGCCGCCTTGACCGGATTACGAATAGTCACGACCATCGCCGCCGACCACAGCAATACGGCCGAAAAGAAATAAAAGACGAGACTCTCAAACGTCATTTTGGGTCCTAGGCTCTAGCGATAGCGGGCATCGGCTGCCCTATCCGCTGCAATCTCTTTCTCGTATTTATCCCCGACTGCGAGCAGCATATCCTTCGTATAGAGCAGATCTCCCCGATGCTCGCCGTGATAATCGATGACCCGCGTTTCGACGATCGAATCGACCGGACAGGATTCCTCGCAAAAGCCGCAGAATATACATTTTGTGAGATCGATGTCATAGCGAGTCGTTCGCCGTGTCCCGTCGGCACGCTGTTCCGAGTCTATGGTAATGGCAAGCGCCGGACACACCGCCTCGCACAGCTTGCAGGCGATGCAGCGCTCTTCGCCGTTTGGGTAGCGGCGCAGGGCGTGCAGCCCCCGGAAACGCGGCGACTGCGGCGTGCGTTCGTCCGGATACTGCACGGTGATCTTGCGGGCAAAGAGATGACGGCCCGTGAGCGCCATGCCACGCAGGAGCTCGACGAGAAGGAAGCTATGCAGGTATTTCCGTATCGCTTTCATAGGAGCCCCGCTACCGATAGAACAAGAAAGCCCATGGCGTAAAAAAGATCACCACGCCCATCACCCCTATCCAAACAAGAGTGACCGGGATCAAGACCTTCCAACCTAACCGCATAATCTGATCGTAGCGGTAACGCGGGAAGGTCGCGCGCAGCCACAGGTACAGGAACAGCACGGTACTGACTTTGAGCAAAAACCAGACAAACGGCGGAACCCACGTAAACGGCGCGAAATCGAACGGCGGCAGCCATCCGCCAAGAAATAAAACCGTGGTCAACGCCGATAACAGTATCATATTGGCGTATTCGGCGAGAAAGAAGAGCGCAAACGTCATGCCCGAATACTCGACGTGGAAGCCGGCCACGATCTCCGACTCGCCCTCGGCGACATCGAACGGGAGCCGATTGGTCTCCGCGACCCCCGCGATAAAATACACGATAAAGAGCGGGAAAAGCGGCAGAAACAACCAATGCCAGAACCCGCCAGTCTGAGCCAGAGCGATTTTACGCAGGTTCAGGGTACCGGCGGCCATGAGGACGCCTACGAGCGCAAAGCCCATGGCAATCTCATAGGCCACTATCTGGGCCGCCGATCGCAACGACCCCAAAAAGGCGTACTTGGAGTTCGAGGCCCAGCCGGCAATGACGACCCCGTAGACCCCCATGGAAGTCACCGCCAGAACAAACAAGAGCCCGGCGTTGACGTTAGCCAACACGAGGCTCGGGGTGAACGGAACAACTGCCCAGGCGACGAGCGCCGGCATGATCGCGAGCACTGGGGCCAGCACGAACAAGATCTTGTTCGCACCGGTCGGGACGATGATTTCTTTTAACAGCAGCTTTAAGGCGTCGGCGATTGGCTGGAGCCAGCCGCGCGGTCCGACCCTATTAGGGCCGACTCGCACCTGCATATAGCTAATCACCTTGCGCTCGGCAAAGGTCAAATAAGCGACACTCAGCATGAGCGGCACAATAATGACGACAATCTTCAAGAGATCCCACAACAGAATCTGCGACCAGGCGGGAAAGCTGACCCATAATGCCCCTAAGGATCCCATGGCCTACGCTCGACTCACCGACAGCGCCCCCGACAAGGGCAGAAGTGCTGTCGTTCGCAGGGCTGCTGGGATAAAAGCGGCGCCATCGGGGACTTGACCGTCGATACGGACCTCTAGGGTCAGATGCACGCCTCCCATGGTCACGCGCGCATCCCCGCCGGCCGCAAGCCCACGGCCTTCCGCTTCCCGTTTATTGAGATAAAGGGCGGCCTCGCCATGATCCTTGCTCCTGTGAACGACATCCGAATGACGCACGATACTGTCAGAATCATAAAGCGCGACCACCCCGATCCGCTCAAACTCAGCGGGGGCCGGGGGGGCCGGTGGCAGCGGCAAAGAGACGTAATGGGCCTTGGGCTCGACGGTCGCGGTCTTTAGGATCGTCCGGATCTCGTCCGTTGAGTCCACGGCACAACCCGCTATCCCAAGCCTTCCGGCCAGAACCCGCAGGATCTTCCAGCCGGGGCGGGCCTCGGCGCGCGGATCGACCGCGGCTTCGAAGGACTGCCAACGGCCTTCAGCATTCACAAAAGTGCCGGCGGTCTCGGTAAAGGGCGCGAGTGGTAAGACGATATGGGCGTAGTCCAAGGCCTCCGAGCGGAATGCCGACAAGGACACGACAAACTGGGCGTTTTGCAAAGCCGCCAAGGCCCGGCCGCCATCGGCGCTGTCCCGCACCGGTTCGGCATCCATCAATAAGAGGCCCTTCAGACTGCCGTCTAGCATCGCAAACGCATTGCGCCCGGGTTTGGCCCTGGACACACCCATAGGCCCTCTCTGGGGCACCACGCCAGCCAACCAAGCCCCGACCGAATTGCCCAAGGGCAAATGACCGAGGGTCGCCTTCATAAGGTCGCTCAAGCACTGCCCCAGGGCCCGGATCAGGACGGCCTGGGGGTGATGCTCGGCGAGCGGGCCCAGAAGAATCGACGGGTGACGCGCCGCACAAAGCCAGTCGGCCATGCGGGTCTCAACCGGACCTGGGTGTAAGTCGCTCGCGAAGCGCGCCACGTCCGGCGGCAGCTCACGATGAGCATGGGCCGCGACCGCCCGCACGAGCCGGCCCAAGGCCTCGGGTATCCGGCTCGGAGACACAATGACCTTATCCTCCACATCGAAGGTAAACGGAAAATCGATGGGGTTTATGACTCCGATCTTGGCTCCATCGAGGAACGCCTTGCGCAGCCTATGGCCAAGCAGGGGCTGGTCTTTGCGGATATTGCTACCGATCAACAAAAAGGCGTCTTTCTGCTCCAACTCCTCGATCCGTTGACCAAGCCAAGGAAAGGGCGGGGCACCGACGTCATCGCGGAAATCCGTGCCGCGTAGCCGGTGATCGACATTCTCCGACCCGAGCCCGCGCACCAGCTGCTGCAGTAAATAGCCCTCTTCAACCGTGATCTGCGGCGAGGCCAGCGCCCCCAGGGCGTCAGCCCCGTGATCCGTAACCACCTGACGCAAACCCTCGGCCACCTTATCTAGGGCCACATCCCAATCGATCTCCTTCCAGGTGTCGCCGACTTTCATCATCGGCGCATCCAGACGATCCGGGCCATTGAGGGCGGTATAGCTAAACCGGTCGCGGTCCGACAACCAGACCTCATTGACCTCCTCATTTTCACGGGGTAGGACGCGCATGACCTTATTGCGCCGAGTCTCGACGATCAGATTGGCGCCGACACAGTCGTGGGGGCTAATCGAGGCATGCTCGGATAGCTCCCAGGAGCGCGCGGAATAACGAAACGGCTTTGAAGTCAGGGCACCAACGGGACAGATGTCGATCATATTGCCGGACAGCTCGGAATCAACCGTCGACTCGACGTAGGTGCCGATGCGCATATGTTCGCCGCGACCCGTTGCCCCAAGCTCCATCATGCCCGCGATCTCCTGTCCGAATCGCACGCAGCGCGTACATTGGATGCAGCGGGTCATATCGGTGGCAATGAACGGGCCGAGATCCTGATCCTTGACTATGCGTTTCGCTTCTTGATACCGCGACACGTCCCGCCCGTAGCCCACGGCGAGGTCCTGCAACTCGCATTCTCCGCCTTGATCACAAATCGGACAATCCAGGGGGTGGTTGATCAGCAGAAACTCCATGACCCCCTTTTGCGCGCCCGTGGTCTTTTCCGACCGCGTAAACACGCGCATCCCTTCGGTCACGGGCGTAGCACAGGCCGGCACGGGCTTCGCGACTCTTTCGACTTCGACCAAACACATCCGACAATTGGCGGCGACAGACAGCTTTTTGTGATAGCAAAAACGAGGGATATAGATCCCCGCCGCGTCGGCGGCCTCTATCACCATGGCACCCTCTTCCACCGCGAGCTTTTTGCCGTCGATCTCTATATGTAGCATAGGCTCTCCCCGCGCTGCTTAGGCCGCAAGCGTAACTTGGCAGCGCTGGTGTTGAATGTGGTATTCGAACTCTTCGCGGAAATTCTTGATGAAACTGACGACCGGCAGGGCGGCTGCGTCGCCTAGGGCGCAAATCGTGCGCCCTTCGATCTTTTTCGCCATATCGACGAGCAGATCGAGGTCGTTGGCGCGGCCCTCGCCGTGTTCAATACGGTGCAATACCCGCGAGAGCCAGCCCGTCCCTTCCCGACACGGCGTGCACTGGCCACAGGATTCTTCGTAATAAAAATGAGAGATGCGCTCCAGCGCCCGCACCATGCAGGTGGAATCGTCCATAATAATGACCGATCCGGCCCCGAGCATGCTGCCAGCCTTCGAGAGGGCATCGTAATCCATGGTGAGATCCATCATGACCTCGCCGCGCAAAACCGGGACCGAGGAGCCGCCGGGAATCACGGCCTTCAACTTCCGTCCACGCCAGACGCCACCTGCCATCTCGAGCAGTTCCGCGAACGGCGTACCCAGGGGGACCTCATAGTTTCCGGGGCGATTGACGTGTCCCGATACCGAAAAGATCTTGGGACCGCCGTTATTCGGCTTCCCAAGCCCCAGGAACCACTGGCCGCCATGGCGCAAAATCGCCGGCACCGACGCCAAGGTCTCGGTGTTATTGATGGTGGTGGGCCGGCCATACAAGCCATAACTTGCCGGGAACGGAGGCTTGAACCGCGGCTGGCCCTTTTTGCCTTCCAAGGATTCCAGTAAGGCTGTCTCCTCGCCGCAGATGTAGGCGCCCGCGCCGGCGTGCGTAAAGAGCTCAAAATCGATACCCGTGCCGAGGATATTTTTTCCGATAAGGCCCGCGGCTCGCGCCTCGGCCAAGGCCTCCTCGAAGCGCGCTATCGGCTCGTGGAACTCGCCCCGGACGTAGTTATAGCCGACGGTCGCCCCGATCGTGTAGCCGGCTATCGCCATGCCTTCAATAAGCGCATGCGGGTTATATCGGAGGATGTCGCGATCCTTGAATGTGCCGGGCTCGCCCTCGTCGGAATTGCACACAATGTATTTCTGACCCGGGGCGCTCCGCGGCATAAAGCTCCACTTGAGTCCGGTCGGAAAACCCGCACCCCCGCGTCCCCGAAGCACCGACTTCTTGATCTCGTTGATGATCTCGTCCGCGGGCGTCTTTTCGCTCAGGATGCGCCGCCAAGCAGCGTAACCGCCGTCGCTCTCGTATGCGCTCAAAGCCCAAGGACGGTCGCTGTGCCGATGAGGCAAGCAGACTTCATTAGCCATCGTCACTCCAAACCCGCAAGAATTTCATCAATGCGCTCCGGCGTCAGGTTCTCGTAGTAAGCCTTGCCTACCTGAAACATCGGCGCGCCCCCGCAGGCCGCAAGACACTCCACCTCTTTTAGCGTGAACCGCCCATCGGCCGTCGTTTCGCCAAAACCGATACCAAGCCGGTCTTTCAAATGCGCCACGATGTCGTCACTACCCCGCAGGAGGCAAGAAATGTTCGTGCATACCGAAATCTTATGGCGCCCAACCGGCTTCAAATCGTACATCGAATAGAAGCTCGCGACCTCGTAGACCTGGATCGGACGCATGCCCAAAAGGTCCGCGACGTAATCCATAAGCGGGACGCTGAGCCAACCGTGCTCGTCTTGAGCTATATGCAAAGCGGCGATGACCGCCGACTGCTTATGCTCGGGCGGATATTTGGCCACTTCCAGGTCAATCTTCGCTAGCGACTCTTTAGACAACATAAATTCTACCGGTCAATCTCGCCGAACACGATATCTTGAGTCCCGATGATAGCGACGACATCCGCTATCATGTGCCCACGGGCCATTTCATCCAAGGCCGCGAGATGGGGAAAGCCCGGCGCCCGAATCTTAAGTCGAAACGGCTTATTGGCGCCGTCCGAGATCATATAAATCCCGAACTCGCCCTTGGGATGCTCGATGGCGGCATAGGCCTCGCCCTCGGGCACCGAATAGCCCTCGGTGAAGAGTTTAAAATGATGGATCAAGGACTCCATGTCGCCCTTCATCTCCTCGCGCGAAGGCGGCACGATCTTATGGTTGGTGGCGATCACGGGGCCCGGGTTTTTGCGCAGCCAGTCTATACATTGCGAGACGATCCGATTCGATTGGCGCATCTCCTCGACACGCACGAGATAGCGATCATAGCAATCGCCATGGACCCCTACCGGTATATCGAAATCGAGCTGATCATAAACCTCGTAAGGCTGCTTTTTGCGCAAATCCCACTCCACCCCGGATCCTCTCAGCATCGGGCCCGTAAAGCCCAGCTGTAGAGCTCGCTCGGGCGTCACGACACCGATTCCGACTGTGCGCTGCTTCCAGATGCGATTGTCCGTCAGCAATGTCTCGTATTCATCTACATAGCCCGGGAAGCGCTGGCAAAAGTCGGCCAAGAAATCGAGCAGGCTGCCCTGGCGATTGGCATTCATGCGCGCCACATCCTTCTCGTCATGCCAGCGCGACACGCTGTAGTGCGGCATGGTATCCGGAAGGTCGCGGTACACGCCCCCGACCCGATAATAAGCGGCGTGCATGCGCGCTCCCGACACCGCCTCGTACACGTCCATCAAGTCTTCGCGTTCGCGGAACGCATACAGAAAAACCGTCATCGCCCCGATGTCGAGGGCATGCGCCCCGAGCCACAGCAGATGGTTCAAAATCCGGGTCACCTCGTCGAACATGACCCGAATGTATTGGGCCCGAACCGGCGGCTCGACCTTCAGAAGCTTTTCGAGCGCCATGACATAGGCGTGTTCGTTGCACATCATGGACACGTAATCGAGGCGGTCCATGTACGGGATCGACTGATTATAAGGCTTACTTTCGGCGAGCTTCTCGGTCGCCCGATGCAAGAGCCCGATATGCGGATCGGCGCGCTCGATCACCTCGCCATCGAGTTCTAGGACCAGACGCAGAACTCCGTGGGCCGCCGGGTGCTGCGGTCCGAAGTTCATGGTGTAATTACGAATCTCTGCCACCGTAGCCCTCCTCGCGAATCACTCGTGGCACCAGAACCCGCGGCTCGATACTCACCGGCTCGTAGACAACGCGTTTCTTGTCCGGGTCATACCGCATCTCCACGCGTCCACTCAAAGGAAAGTCCTTGCGGAAGGGGTGTCCCACGAACCCATAATCCGTCAACAGCCGCCGCAGGTCCTTGTGACCGGAGAAGACCACGCCGAACAAATCAAAAGCCTCCCGCTCATACCAGTCGGCGGACGCCCAGACGGGGACCAGCGAGGCCAGAACCGGCTGATCGTCAGCCAGAAACGTCCGCACGCGCAGACGCCTGTTGTCCCGAAGCGACAACAAGTGCGCGACCACCGCAAACCGAGGGCCGCGAAGCTCCTGTTCCTTGTACGAGAGATAATCGACTCCGCAGAGATCGATCAACTGCTCGAAACCAAAGCGGGCGTCGTCGCGCAGCATGAGGCAGGCGTCCACCCAGCTTTCGCGGGCGATCTCGAGGGTTATTTCGTCGTGCTCGATCTTAGACGCCACAACGGCCGCGCCGAGCGTTTTTTGGGCGTAGTCGAGGAAGGCCTCGTGCGTGGTCATGATAAGGGGAGCCTTGATCTGTTCTCAGCGCGCGATCGTGTTCGTGCGCCGAATCTTGTTCTGAAGTTGGATGATGCCGTAGAGAAGCGCTTCCGCCGTCGGCGGGCACCCCGGCACATAAACGTCTACGGGAACGATACGGTCGCAGCCGCGCACGACCGAATAAGAATAATGGTAATAACCACCTCCGTTGGCGCAGGAACCCATGGAGATAACCCAACGCGGCTCCGCCATCTGGTCATAGACCCTCCGTAGGGCCGGGGCCATCTTATTCACCAATGTTCCGGCTACGATCATCACGTCCGATTGCCGGGGGCTTGGCCGAAACAAGACTCCGAAGCGGTCCAGGTCATAGCGCGACGCCCCGGCGTGCATCATCTCGACCGCACAGCATGCCAAACCAAACGTCATCGGCCAAAGGGACCCCGTGCGCGTCCAATTAATGATCTTGTCCGCCGACGTCACGACCCAGCCCTTATCGAGAACGCCTTCTACTCCCATTCCAGCGCTCCCTTCATCCACTCATAGACAAATCCGACGACCAAGATTCCCAAAAAAATGGCCATCGCCACAAACCCCGGTCGACCTATTTGCTTTAACGCCACGGCCCACGGGAACAAAAAGGCAATCTCGAGATCGAAGACTATGAAAAGAATGGCGACGAGGTAATAGCGCACATCGAACTTCATGCGCGAATCTTCAAATGCCTCGAAACCGCATTCATACGCCGACAGTTTAGCGGCATCCGGTCGGTGAGGAGCAAGTAAACGGCCAAGCGCCATCGGCAAGACGCCAACGAGGATTCCAACACCGATAAAAATTAGAATGGGCAGATAATTCTGTAACATCCGCTTTCCTCAAAGTCCTAGCCATCGTGCGCCCCTGGTAAACAACCGGGTCGGCTAGTCTAGGCATCGGCATGCGCGCAAGTCAAGCCGCGTCCTGGGCCATAGATTTATTCTATTTCAAGCATTTAGCCAGGCTTTGGGTGGCCTGACCTAGAGGAAAAACTGGTGCCGAAGGCGGGACTCGAACCCGCACAGCTTGCGCCACCGCCCCCTCAAGACGGCGTGTCTACCAATTCCACCACTTCGGCGAACTCGATTACTCTCCTAAAACCTATCCCCTCTTACGGCCCCTTCTGTCCCGTCGGGGCCTTAGGAACGGTGGGCAGAGATTGCGGGGCCGGCTGGGCCGGTCCTGCGGGTTTTACGATCTCGGTTACGCTCCGCGCAGAATGCGGATGCGCCGAGAGATAGGCCAGCGCTAGACTCGTAACAAAAAACACCGTGGCGAGGATCGCTGTCATCCGGCTCAAGAAGGTGGCAGAGCCCCGGGAACCGAACAGGGTCTGCGAAGATCCGCCGCCAAAAGACGCCCCCATGTCCGCGCCCTTGCCATGCTGCAGCAGAACGATCCCGATCAAGACCAGCGCGACCAATACCTGTAAAACCACCAAAAACACTGTCATGGATGACCTTTAGTTGGCGCCGCAAGCGGCCCGACATATCCCTGCGAACTCAACGGCATTCAGGGCGGCCCCGCCTATCAAGCCACCGTCGATATCGTCCTGGGCGAATAATTCCCGCGCATTCTGCGCCTTTACGCTACCACCGTACAAGATGCGCAACGTAGCGGCCGCTTCCGGGTCACGCGCAGCTACTGTCTTACGGATGAAGGCGTGGACCTTTTGGGCCTCGGCGGGACTGGCTGCCCGACCCGTGCCAATGGCCCACACCGGCTCGTAGGCGACCACGGCCTGACGGAATGCCTCGCGGCCCCCATCCTGGAATACGGCCAACACCTGGGCCCCTATGACCTCTTCCGTCCGACTCGCGTCACGATCGGCCGCGCTTTCGCCGACACACAAGACTGGCACCAATCCGGCGTCACGCGCCCGGATAAACTTTTTGGCGACGACCTCATTGGTCTCGGAAAAAAGCAGGCGACGCTCCGAGTGCCCTATGATAGCAAACTCACAGCCCATGTCGCGCAGCATCTCACCTGACACCTCTCCGGTGTAGGCACCATCGGAATACATGCTGACGTTCTGGGCACCGAGGCCAATGCCCGAGGTCTCGCGCTGCCGGTCGTGCACGAGCGCCAAAAACGGATAAGGGGGACACACCGCCACCTCTACCGCGGAAAGCGAGGCCAACTGGTCCTCGAGAGCCGTGAACAACGCCTGCACTTGGTCGCGCCGGCCGTTCATCTTCCAGTTACCCATCACCAAAGATCGCCGCATGCGCCCTCCTGTGCTCGTCGAACGGCCGCCGATGTTACCGGCATGGAGGACCGAAAGCAATTTTAAGACCCAGGGAAACGAGGGCCGCGATACGGCCCTCGCGTATCACGCCACGGCCGCGCCCGCCGCCGCCTCGGTCACGGCCGCCGCCAAATGCTCGCTCAGTCGTGCCACGGTACCAGCGTCTGCGGCCTCTACCATGACCCGCACCACAGGCTCGGTGCCGGAGGGCCGCAAGACCACGCGCCCGCGGTCGCCAAGCTCGCGCTCCACGTCCCTTAAGACACTCACGACCCGCGGGGCCTTGACCACATCCAAGGCCGACAGTCCGCGCGCCAGGGTGACATTCACGATGGTCTGCGGGAAGACCTGCATCCCGGCGGCGAGCTCGGCTAATGTCCGACCGGATTCGCGCACGGCCGCCAAGACTTGGAGGGCGGCGATGATCCCGTCGCCGGTGGTGCTCTTATCGAGACAAATCACATGACCCGAGGCCTCTCCGCCCAAATCCCAACCGGCCTGGGCCAGCATCGCCATGACGTAGCGATCGCCGACCGCGGCCCTTTGAAACGGAATCTCGGCGCACTTCAAGGCCTGCTCAAGCCCGACATTGCTCATGAGCGTACCCACGACCCCGGCCACGGGAACCGCCGAACGCTGGCGATGACTGGCGATGATATAGAGGATACGGTCGCCATCGATCAGCTCGCCCCGGTGGTCGATCAAAATAACCCGGTCGCCATCCCCGTCAAGGGCGATACCGATATCCGCCTGATGGGTAAGCACCGCTTGACGCAGGGTCTGGGGATGGGTCGATCCGCATTCGCGGTTGATATTAAAACCATCGGGGGCATTTGCTATGGCGACCACCTCGGCGCCCAGCTCCCCAAAGACATGGGGGGCGATCTGGTAGGCGGCGCCATGGGCGCAGTCGACGACAATCTTCAGGCCCTCAAGGTCGAGCCGATAGGGGAAGGCGCTCTTACAAAACTCGATATAGCGCCCGGGGGCATCGGCAAAGCGCCTGACCTTGCCCAGTTCCGCGGACGTGACCGTGCGCATGGGCTTACGCATCATGGCCTCGATCGCGCATTCGATCTCGTCTGCGAGCTTGGTGCCCTGCGACGAGAAAAACTTAATCCCATTGTCCTCGTACGGATTATGCGAGGCGCTGATCACGATACCAGCCTGGGCCCGCGAGGTGCGCGTAAGATACGCGACGCCGGGCGTTGGCATGGGCCCGATCAAGCGAATATCAGCGCCGGCCGCCGACAAGCCCGCCTCGAGCGCAGACTCCAGGAGATAACCCGAGATGCGGGTATCCTTGCCAATGAGCACGCACCCTCGATCGTCTCCTTGACCCAAGAGCACGCGGCCGGCCGCCCACCCGAGTTTCAAAACCCGTTCCGGGGTGATCGGGTCCTCACCTACGCGCCCGCGAATCCCATCTGTTCCAAAATATTGCCGTTTCACGCGACCCACTCCTTAGGTTCGTATAGCCATTCCCACATGCGCACCGCCTCCCGGGTCTCCCGCACATCGTGCACTCGCACGATCCGTGCGCCCGCCAAAACGCCGGCTAGCGCCAGCGCAATACTGCTGTGTAAGCGTTCACCGACCGGTAAACCGAGTGGCTCTCCCGTCATCCTCTTGCGCGACACGCCGATAAGCACCGGGGCCAGAGCCACAAACTCGGGCAAGGCGCGCATAAGCGCCGCGTTTTCCGCAAGGCTTTTGCCAAAACCAAAGCCCGGATCAACGACGATATGGCGGCGATCAAGACCGGCGGCGACACAAGCCGCCAACCGCTCCGCCAAATAGGTCCGCACCTCGGCCACCACGCCGGCCTCTTCGCTGGTCTTAGACAGAATGCCCGGTTCAGCCCGGCTATGCATCAGACAAACTGGCACCTTAAGGTCGCGTGCTGCGGCCAAGGCCCCGGGGCGGGTCAGAGCCCGGACGTCGTTGATGAAATCGGCCCCGGCGGCGACGGCTTCGGCCATTACCACCGGATCCGAGGTATCCACCGACAAGGGCACCGCGAACCGCGACCGAATCGCGGCAATGACCGGAACGACGCGAGCGCATTCCTCGTCCCGACTCACGGGCTTGGCCCCAGGGCGCGTGGATTCGCCACCCACGTCCACAATGTCGGCACCCGCCTCGATGAGTAGGCGCGCCCGCTCAAGCGCCTTATCGGGATCCAAAAAAAGACCCCCGTCCGAAAAGGAATCGGGGGTCACGTTCAGAATACCCATAATCGCCACGCGGTTATCGGGCCGTAGCCAAGATGACGCGCGGGTCGTCAAGACCATCAGCTGCTACCGAGATTCACCCGCCGGAGAATCCATGCGCGGATTGACGCGCGCCCGGTCAGACGCCTTGGTGTTGTCACTGCTATCGCCCTCGCTCGAGGTATCGCTAAAGCCAAACGGGGGCCGCGGCTTGCGGCCTTCCATGATGTCGTTGATCTGGTCGGTATCGAGCGTCTCCCATTCGAGCAGCATACCGGCCATCATCTCGATCTTATCTTTGTTGGACTCAATGATCCGCCGCGCCCGTCCGTACTGCTCGTCCACTATGCGCCGAATCTCGGCGTCGACCAGTTGGGCCGTGGCATCGCTCAGATTCTTATGGGTTGTGACATCGCGCCCCAGGAACACCTCGCTCTGATTCTCGCCATAGACGCGGGTCCCCAAGCGGTCGCTCATGCCCCAGCGGCTCACCATATTCCGGGCGAGCTCGGTCGCGCGCTCGAAGTCGTTGGCGGCGCCAGTGGTCATCTGGTGCATAAAGACCTCTTCGGCGATACGCCCGGCCATGAGCACCGCGATGGTCGATAAGAGATACTCGCGATCGTGGCTATAGCGATCCTCGGTCGGCAACTGCATCGTGACGCCTAGGGCGCGGCCGCGCGGGATAATAGTCACCTTATGGACAGGATCGGTGTTCGGCAGCATGCGCGCCACCACCGTGTGTCCGGACTCGTGATAAGCGGTATTGATGCGCTCCTTCTCCGGCATGACGATGGAGCGACGCTCGGCGCCCATCACGATCTTGTCCTTCGCTAACTCGAAATCCCGCATCTCCACGAGACGCTTGCCGCCACGAGCCGCGAACAAGGCCGCCTCGTTGACGAGGTTCGCCAGATCCGCTCCCGAAAACCCCGGCGTGCCGCGCGCGAGAATGTTCGGCATGACATCATCGGCCACCGGCACCTTGCGCATATGGATGCGAATGATCTGTTCGCGGCCCCTGATGTCCGGGAGTGGCACATACACTTGGCGATCGAACCGGCCAGGCCGCAAAAGCGCCGGGTCGAGGACGTCCGGACGGTTGGTCGCGGCGATGACGATCACGCCTTCGCTTCCCTCAAAACCATCCATCTCGACCAGCAATTGATTCAAGGTCTGTTCGCGCTCGTCGTGGCCGCCACCCAAGCCCGCTCCGCGTTGCCGACCCACGGCATCGATTTCATCTATGAAAATGATGCACGGGGCATGCTTTTTGGCTTGATCGAACATATCGCGAACTCGCGAGGCACCCACCCCGACGAACATCTCCACGAAATCGGAACCCGATATCGAGAAAAACGGGACCTTGGCCTCGCCGGCGATCGCCTTGGCGAGCAAGGTCTTACCGGTTCCGGGACTGCCGGTCATCAAGACGCCGCGCGGAATACGTCCGCCAAGCTTTTGGAACTTGGTCGGGTCGCGCAGGAACTCCACGAGCTCCTTGACCTCTTCTTTGGCCTCTTCGACCCCGGCGACATCGTCAAAGGTCACCTTATTGGTGTCCTCGGTCAGCATGCGCGCCTTGCTTTTGCCAAAGCTCATGGCACTGCGCCCACCGCCACCGCCCTGCATCTGGCGCATAAAGAAGATCCACACGCCGACAAACAACAACAAGGGGAACCAGTTGATGAAGATCTGGAGAAGCAGGGACTGCTGCGCCGGCGGTTTCGCGTTCACGCTCACGCCGTTATTGAGCAGCTGGTCGATCAAGCCCGAGTCGGTCGGGGCATAGGTCTGAAAGTGTTGCCCGGTCTTGGTCACGCCCGAGATATTGTGACCCTTGATCACCACGCGCCCGACTTGGCCCTGCTTCACGTGATTAATAAACCGTGAGAAATCGATAGAGCGGACAGCCGGATGATGATGACCGAAACTGTTAAAGACGGACATAAGGACTATGGCGATAATGAGCCATAGCAGGAGATTTTTTGCTAGATTATTCAAAGTGTAACCTCGTGCGCCCCAAAGGACGCGCCTGCCGCCATTCTCCTACGACTCCGGTCCCGACACAACTGGCCGCAATCCGGTTCCGAGGAGGTAAACCTCGGGGCTACGGGGGCGCGACGCCGGCGGTTTGCGCGTAACCACCCGTTTGAATCGGCGCCGCATGTCGGCCAACAACTCCGTGAATCCGGCACCCTGAAACGCTTTGATGAGGCAGCGGCCATCGCTGACCAGGCACGATCCGGCGAAATCCAAAGCCATCTCGGCAAGTCCGATCGCCTTGGCCTGATCCGAGGCCCCAACGCCACTAATATTGGGGGCCATATCTGAAATTACAAGGTCAACGCGGTCCCCCAGGGCCGCCTGGACCTCCGCAAAGCACAGCGGTTCGGTAAAGTCGCCTTGAATAAAAAGCACCCCATCGAGCGGCTCCATGGGGAGCAGGTCTACGGCCACGACCCGCCCGGCTTTACCGATCCGGCTCGCCGCATACTGCGAAAAACCGCCGGGGGCGCTTCCCAAGTCGGCAATGACACTGTCTTTACGTATCAGATGATCCTGGGCATCGATCTCTTGGAGCTTAAAGAGCGCCCGCGACCGATAACCCTCCGCCTGCGCCCGTTTGACGTAGGGGTCCGAAAAATGCTCAGCCATCCAGCGATTGCGAGCCATAAGCCCTCTAGAGGGCGCGTGCGATCAGCGCCAATCCGAGCACGCCTTCGGTAAAGTATACCGCAGTCGCTAGCCCATGAAGCCCCATGAAGAGACCCCAGGTCGGGGCCTGGGGACCGAAACTCGGCTGAGCACGCAAAAACGCCATAAACGGGAGTATGAGCAACTCAAAAATGGCGTCAAGTAGCCACGTGGCCCAGGCTATCGCCGCCCAGGGGCGGCCGCGGCCGCGGACCGCTGCGACCAAAAACCCCCCGCACACCAGGCCCAGACCCTGCCAGAGGCCAAACAATTCGCCGGCCAGGCCGCCGGCCACGGCCTGCGGAAAACGGGAAAAGAGCAACGGAACCACCGCGCAAGCCAGAGTCCACAGGCCCCCGATCCAGAGCGCCGCCATGATCCGCAGCGAGCCCTGGAAGCGGCGCTGAGGACCTTCGCTAGACGTAGCGGACATTGAGGATCTCGTACTGGCGAGTCCCATCAGGCACCCGCACCTCGACCACAGCACCCGACTCTTTGCCTATGAGGGCGCGCGCAATCGGCGAACTGATCGAGATCTTGCCGGCGCTGATATCGGCCTCGTCATCGCCCACGATCTGGTAGGTCACCTCACGCTGGCCCTCTTCCTCGAACAAATCCAGGGTGGCCCCGAAAACTACGCGGCCCCCGGCATTGACCGTGAGCGGATCGATGACCTGGGCGTTACCGAGCTTCGCCTCTACGTCCTTGATGCGCCCTTCGATAAAGCTTTGTTGCTCCTTGGCGGCGTGATATTCCGCGTTCTCCGAAAGATCGCCGTGAGCCCGGGCCTCGGCAATGGCCTGAATAATACGCGGCCGCTCCACGGTCTTTAGCCGATGCAACTCAGCCTTAAGCTTTTCGGCACCACTCACCGTGAGAGGAACTTTAGTCATGGCGAATCTCCTTGTGCAAATCCTGCAAGCAACGCACCTCGAATTCCTGCGCCTTCCCGTGGGCTTCGCACGCGGCCCTAGCTGCCGCGAGCGTCGTGTAATTCGTCACCTTATGCTGCAAGGCCTCGCGGCGAATGAGATAAGAGTCGGCCCAGCTTTGTTTATCGGCAAGCGTATTGACGATGATATCGATCTCATCGTTTTTTATCATGTCCACTATATGCGGCCGGCCCTCCGACACCTTATTGACAGCTCGCACCTCAAGGCCTTCGGCGGCGAGCGCCGCGGCCGTCCCGCGAGTTGCCAAGAGCTCGAACCCTTGCTCCGAAAAATAGCGGCCAATTGCCACCGCCGAGGCCCGGTCGCGGTCACGGACGCTGATGAAAAGCCGCCCTCCCTTGGGGATCTCGGCGCCGGCCGCGATTTGCGACTTGGCAAACGCCTCGCCGAAGCTGCGGCCAATCCCCATCACCTCGCCCGTGGACTTCATTTCGGGACCCAACACCGTATCGACGCCGGGGAACTTAATGAACGGGAACACCGCCTCTTTGACAGAATAGTAGGCGGGAACGATCTCCGATACGACCCCCTGCAGGGCGAGCGAGATGCCCATCATGGCGCGGGCCGCGATCTTCGCCAGCGGTCGGGCCGTGGCCTTGGACACATAAGGTATGGTCCGCGAGGCCCGAGGATTGACCTCGAGCACATAGACGTCCTGATCCTTGATCGCAAACTGTACGTTCATAAGGCCGACAACGTTCAAGGCCTGGGCCAAGACCACGGTCTGGCGCCGCAACTCGTCCTGCAAGCTCTGGGAGAGGCTAAAAGGCGGTAACGAGCAGGCGGAGTCCCCGGAATGCACGCCGGCCTCTTCAATATGCTCCATGATCCCGCCGATCACGACGTCCTTCCCGTCGCAGACCGCATCGACATCAACCTCGATCGCGTCGCTCAAAAAGCGATCGAGAAGGATCGGGCTATCCTGCGACACCTTCACCGCAAGGCGCATATACACCTCGAGATCTTCGCGGTTGTGACAGATCTCCATGGCCCGCCCCCCAAGAACATAGGAGGGACGGACGACCAGCGGGTAGCCGGTTTCGTCGGCGAGCACCACGGCCTCCTCGGCATGGGTCGCTATCCGGTTGGGCGGCTGCAACAGCCCCAACTCCATAATGAGCTGCTGGAAGCGGCCCCGATCCTCGGCCAGATCTATGGACGCGGGACTCGTCCCCACTATGGGCGCACCGTTGGCTTGCAGCCCTTCCGCAAGCTTAAGCGGCGTCTGGCCGCCATACTGAACGATGACCCCGATGGGCTTTTCAAGGTCGGTAATCTCCAATACGTCTTCGAGCGTAAGCGGCTCGAAGTACAGGCGATCGGAAATATCGTAGTCGGTCGACACCGTCTCCGGATTACAATTGACCATGATGGTCTGGTAACCGCTCTCGCGCAACGCAAGCGATGCGTGCACGCAGCAGTAGTCGAATTCTATTCCTTGACCGATCCGATTCGGGCCGCTGCCCAAGACCATGACCTTGTCGCGCGCCTCGGGAGCGGCCTCGCACTCCTCGTCGTAAGTCGAATACATATAGGCGGTGGCCGAGGCAAACTCGGCCGCGCAGGAATCGACCCGCTTATACACCGGCCGCACGCCACGCTCATGCCGGAACGATCGGACCCACGCCTCCGAGACCCCAAGCAAGACCGCGATCCTCTGGTCCGAGAACCCGCGCCGTTTCCAGCTCCTTATGGCCGGCCTTCCGGCATCGCCCGAAAGCCCGCCGACCCCCAGTTGCTCGATCTCTCCTTCGACCGCCACGATCTCGGCGATCTGGGCCACGAACCACGGATCCATATGCGTCAGATCACAGACCTCGTCGACCGAAAAGCCCCAGCGCAGGGCGTCTGCGACAGACCATAACCGTTCCGCCCCGGGAATCTTGAGCTCTTGTATCAGGCGGTCGCGGGTGACCTTGGGATCGGCGGCCCGGTCCATACGCGGCTCGAACCCATAGCTGCCGATTTCCAGACTGCGCAAGGCCTTCTGCAAGGATTCTTGAAAGGTCCGACCGATCGCCATGACCTCGCCCACCGACTTCATCTGGGTCGTCAAGACGGCATCGGCCTTAGGGAACTTCTCGAAGGTGAAGCGGGGAATTTTCGTAATGACGTAGTCGATACTCGGCTCAAACGACGCGGGCGTGGCTTTACCTGTGATTTCGTTTCTCAGTTCGTCCAAGGTGTAGCCGATCGCGAGCTTCGCTGCGACCTTCGCTATCGGAAATCCGGTGGCCTTCGAGGCCAGCGCCGAGGATCGCGAGACTCGCGGGTTCATCTCGATGACGATCATGTGGCCGTTTTTGGGATTGATGGCGAACTGCACGTTCGAACCACCGGTCTCGACCCCGATCTCGCGCAGCACGGCGATGCTCGCGTTGCGCATGCGCTGGTACTCTTTATCGGTCAGCGTTTGGGCGGGGGCCACGGTGATCGAATCGCCGGTATGCACGCCCATCGGATCGACGTTCTCGATCGCGCATACGATAATGCAGTTGTCTAGGCGATCGCGCACGACCTCCATCTCGAACTCTTTCCAGCCGATGATGGACTCTTCTATCAGCAACTCATGGGTCGGCGAGGCATCCAGGCCACGCTCGCAGAGCTGCATAAACTCTTCCCGGTTGTACGCTATCCCGCCACCGCTGCCGCCTAAGGTGAAAGACGGGCGAATGATGGCCGGGAATCCGACGAGCGCATGGACCTGCAAGGCCTCTTCCAGGCTGTGGGCTATGGCCCCCTTCGCGACGTTGAGACCGATCGACTCCATCGCCTTCTTGAACAGCTCGCGATCTTCGGCCTTATCGATGGCGGCCTTGGAGGCGCCGATCATGCGCACCCCGTAACGCTCGAGAACCCCTTCTCGATCCAGATCCAAGGCACAGTTCAGGGCCGTTTGTCCGCCCATGGTTGGCAACAAGGCATCGGGTCTCTCATGGGCTATGATCTGCTCGAGGACTCGCCAGTTTATGGGCTCGATATAGGTCGCATCGGCCAAATCGGGATCGGTCATGATCGTGGCCGGGTTCGAGTTCACGAGGATGACTCGCAGCCCCTCCTCCTTCAGGGCCTTACAGGCCTGCGCCCCCGAATAATCGAATTCGCAGCCCTGACCTATGATGATAGGGCCCGCACCTATGATGAGGACGCTCTGGATATCTTGTCTCTTCGGCATGATGGCCCCTACTGTGACGCGCGGGTGGAACGCATAAGCGCCGCAAACTGTGCGAATAACGGCGCCACGTCGTGGGGACCAGGACTCGCCTCGGGGTGGCCCTGGAAGGAAAACACAGGCCGATCGACATGCGCGAGCCCCTGGATAGACCCGTCAAAAAGCGAGCGATGAGTGATCCGCAAGGTCTTCGGGAGACTGACCTCGTCGACCGCAAAACCGTGGTTCTGGCTCGTGATCAATACGCGCCCCGACTCCACATCCAAAACCGGGTGATTGGCCCCATGGTGGCCAAACTTCATCTTGACCGTGCGCCCGCCCAAGGCCAAGGCCAGCAGCTGATGGCCGAGACAAATCCCAAACACCGGGATACCGGACGCGACCAATTCGGCCGCCGCCTCGATGGCGTAAGCACAGGCCTTCGGGTCGCCCGGGCCATTGGAAAGAAACACGCCATCCGGTCGGCGCGCCAGCACCTCGGCGGCGCTGGTCTTCGCGGGTACGACTGTCACCGCACAACCGGCCTGCACGAGGCCACGCAAAATATTCCGCTTCACGCCGTAATCGTAGGCCACCACCTGAAGACTCGCAGGCTCGCTCTTTTGCTGCCAGAGGCCCTGGTCCCAGACATAAGGGGTCGGAGTCGACACGACCTGAGCCAAATCCAGACCGTCGAGCCCCGGGAAGCCGCGTGCCTGAGCGAGCGCCACCGCCTGATCGCAGGCCTTTTCGCCCGCCACTATGGTCGCGTTCTGGGCGCCTTTTTCGCGAAGACGGCGCGTAAGAGCCCGGGTATCGATACCGGCTATGGCCACGATGCCCTGGCGCTCGAGAAACGCCGAGAGGTCATTCTGGCCCCGGTAGTTGCTATAACGACCGGGAACGTCACGCACGACAAGGCCCGCCGCGTAGACCCGATCCGACTCCATATCCTCCTGATTTATGCCGGTATTGCCGATATGGGGATAGGTCAGGGTGACGATTTGGCTCGCGTAGGAGGGGTCGGTCAGGATCTCCTGGTAGCCTGTGAGGGCAGTATTAAAGACCAACTCCCCTTGCGCGCTGCCCAACGCGCCCACAGACTCCCCGACGAACACCGTGCCGTCCGCGAGAGCAAGCAATGCCGGATGCGCCAAGATACCTCCCGCACAAGGGTTCACACACACAAAAACGGGAGCTGCTTTTCGCCGCCCCCGCTCTGAAATAACCAGCACCAGCTATCGGTTTTTGGGGACGGATTGTAGCGGGCCGACCCGGCGAAATCAACGAAGTCCTAATACGTCTTGCATGTCGAAGAGGCCCGGAGCCTGGGTCCGGACGAACCGGGCCGCACGGAGCGCGCCTTCGGCGAACACATCACGACTCTCGGCGATATGCGCAATTTCCAGGCGCTCGGCGGAGAGCGCCATAAACACTCGATGTTCGCCGACGATCTCGCCGGCCCGCACGCTCGCAAAGCCTATGGTCCCCGGTACCCGTTCGGCCCGCTGGCTACGCCGGTCATACACCGCCACATCCTCAAGTCTTTGGCCGCGTGCCTTGGCCACAACCTCGCCCATACGCAAGGCCGTACCCGAGGGCGCATCGCGCTTGTGTCGGTGATGAGCCTCGAAGACCTCGACATCGGCATCGGCCGCCACCCGCGCCGCGATAGCGAGGAGGTGAAGCGCCAAGGTCACACCCACGCTCATGTTAGCGGCCACGACAAAGGCCACCTGGCGGCTCAAGGCCCGGAGCCGCTCGAGGGCCTGGGCGTTGAATCCCGTGGTTCCTATGACCGCCGGCTTGCCGTGCGCCGCACACAACTCAGCATACTCCAAGGTCGCCTGCGGTTGGCTAAAATCGATCAGCACGTCGCACTCGGCTATGACCGCGGCGGGCGCGTCCGACACCATAACCCCAAGCGACTGTGTCCCGACAAGGAGCCCCGCGTCGCGGCCACAGGCCGGACTCCCGGGGCGCGCCAAAGCGCCGGACAAAACCAGCCCAGGGCTCTGCATGACGGCGGTCAGCACCGCCCGCCCCATGCGCCCCGTCGCCCCCGCGACCGCAATTTTCATGGCATCCCCCAGAACCTAAACGACGAGCATAGCGAAAAGGCGCATCTAAGAGAACTCGGGGGCTCGGACCTTCGCGCTTCAACGATGCCCGATCCCGCGTTCGTCAAGATTAGCACGGGTCTAGCCATCATACGTCAACAAGGATCGCCATCTATGATCGCGCGGGCAGAGGATGCGGGCGGACCACCCATAAAGATGGGATTGCAACAATAATGGCTATACAGCGTTCGGCAAAGCGCCGGGGAATGGGGTTTACCGATGGCCCGTCAGGAGTAGTGAAGGTCACCGGGCCTCGGTAGGATGCAAGCAAAGTTCTTCTGTACGCCGGGGGCGGCAGGTGTACGTTGGACTGATTTGTTGTGCGGCTCACTCTCTATCGCTCTAAGAGGGACCCGAAATGAGACCGAGTAACACGAGTATTCAGGGAGGGCGTGGGCAAGCGCTTGAGAATCAGCGCGCCCTTCTCCTGCCGGGCTTATATGATTCGAGTCCTGACCACTGGCAATCACTTTGGGAGCGGGATTACCCCTCTTGGCGGCGCGTCTGTCAGAGCAAATTGGACATCTCCCCACTGTGCCGATTGGGTAGCGGTCTTACAGGAGGCCATCGTGACCTCTGATGCGCCCGTGATCTTGATCGCCCATTCTTTGGGTTGTTGCCTTGTCGCCCACTGGGCGCTTCGCCACAAGGGTTTGGTCCGAGGTGCCCTGTTCGTCGCGCCACCGGACATTGGCGCCCCAACATTCCCGGCTCAAGTAGCAGGCTTTGCGCCCACACCGTTAATGCGACTCCCGTTTCCCAGTACTGTTGTAGCGAGCGCGAACGACCCTTTTTGCTCTATCGCCCGTGTCGAATATTTTGCCGAACATTGGGGCGCCCGTTTAACAGTCTTGGGTCCTCTGGGCCATATCAACGACCGCTCAGGCCTAGGGACGTGGCCTGCCGGGATCGAGCTTGTCGCAGAACTTACGTGCGGAGCGCACTGATATCCTCGGCAAGCGGGATAAGGTCGAAAGGCAGAACCAGTTCGCGCTCGGGATGGCCCCAGTGCAATAAAGCCTCAGGGCCGATAATTCCCTGGTTTTCGTCGATCTGCGCTTGGCAGAAGATATGCAGTCGTCGACATGTAGCCGCATGCCGCGATCCGCACCTCAAATCTCCGGGCTCACCGCCACCGCATTCGCGGAGCACTCCGGTGAGCAACGGTTTGGGATCAAGCCCTGCCACACCGATATCCATGTAAGAGGGGGCGCCGGTCTACTGTATGTCCCGTAAGAGACAGGAGAACACGAGATCTCGCCTATGAACCGGACCAGTTCTCGTCTTCTTGTAACAGCGAAAAAACGGGTTTCCGGATTTACGTGTGTTTCGGCCAGCCGCGCCTAGTGCGTTACATGGGGCGAGAAACCGGATTTCGCTGTTGCGCGTAGTCGGGTGCACTGCTAGACTCAAAGCGGACTTGGATGTGGAGATCGGGCATGAGCGCCCGGGCGATTGATCCTTACGTGGGGATTGCGATCAAGCGGTTCCTCGGCCTGATCGCGGGCAACTACGACATGGCGGGAGCAATTCTGTATGGCAGTCGAGCGCGTGGGACGCATCGGCCCGACAGCGATGCGGACGTGGCCGTGCTGTTGCGCGGCGAACACCAGCGGCTGTTGCCGACGACGCTGGCACTGGCTGACGTGGCCTACGATGTGTTGCTTGAAACAGGCGTCAACATCACCCCGCTTCCGATCTGGACGGACGAGTGGGAGCATCCAGAGACTTATTCTAATCCGGCCCTGTTGTACAACATTGCTCGGGAAGGCGTTCGCCTGTGAACGGGGACGACCTTATGAGCAAGGCCGTTCAGGCGGCTGAATCCGCCCGAGCGTTACTAGATCGCGACGACGCCGACGGCGCCTGCAACCGCGCTTACTACGCCATGTTCGATGCTGCCCGCACCGCGCTGCTGGATTCCGGGTACGATGCTGGTAAGACACACCGCGGTGTACTCAATGCTTTTAACGATCATCTCGTGAAAGACGGCCCGATGCCTAAAGAGGCGGGGCGCCTGCTCAAGCACGCCGAAGCCTTCCGGTACGTCGCCGACTACAGCGACAACGCTGTGGATCTGGCCGATGCCAACAAGATGGTTGAACAGACAGAGGCGTTCGTGACAGCCGTGCGCTCTTTCCTAGCATTTCGAGGATGAGGGCAGCATGGATGCCGAGAAATTCCCGCTGGTGACCCGTCTGTCAACTTCAAGCCCCGAGTGGATCGCGGAGGCGGCGGGCGTCGCACGAGCCATGCGCCTGACCGCCGAACTGAACAAACTTGCCCTTGACGACGCCATTCGGATCAGGGAACTCTTCGGCGAATTGACCGGCCGGTGTATCGACGAGACCTTCAGCCTGATCCCGCCCTTCTATACCTCGGGCGGAAACAGGATTCGGGTAGGGCACAAGGTCTTCATCAACCAGTGCTGCACCATCTACGATATGGGCGGTGTGGACATTGCAGACCTAGTCATGATCGGGCCGAACGTAAACATCATCACCGCAGGGCACGCGCTGGACCCGTCGCAACGCCGCGCCTGGATCGAAGCGAAGCCGATAGTTATCCAAAAGAATGTCTGGATCGCCACCGGAGCGACCATCCTCGGCGGCGTCACCGTGGGCGAGAACTCCGTGGTCGGGGCGGGCGCCGTGGTCACCAAGGATGTTCCGCCCAACGTGTTCGTAGCGGGCGTACCAGCAACCGTCATTCGCCCCTTGGAACAGGGGTCCTGAAAAGCGAATCCATGTTCACCAACATCCTGAACCTCTCAGCCTACAAAGTTTTGCGGGTTGAGGAAACCGAGTACGACTACCACATCCGCACTGAACTCGCGCAACCGCCTACGCACTGTCCGACCTGCCGCAGTGATCACCTGCTCCGCCACGGACGCAACGAGCAACTCGTTCGCGACCTGCCGATTCACGGCAAGCGCGTTGGCATTTATGTGGACACCCAGCGCTGGCGGTGCCAAGCGTGCGGCAAGACCTTCATGGACCAACTTCCCGCCGTCAATGCCAAGCGGGAGATGACCGACCGCCTGGTGGAGTGGATCGGCCAACAGAGCCTGCGCCGTACCTTCGCTAGCATCGCCGAGGACATCGGCCTCGACGAGAAGACGGTGCGCAACATCTTCCGCGACTACGTGAACGAGCTGGAGAAAACCGTCCGATTCGAGACTCCGACCTGGATGGGGATCAACGAGATTCACCTCATCCGCCCGCGCTGCGTGATCTCCAATATCCACAGCAACACTGTCGTCAACCTGCTCCCGAACCGGGACAAGAAGACGGTCGTCGGCTATCTGGACAACCTCGACGGCCGCCACGAGGTCCAGACCGTGGCGATGGATATGTGGGTACCGTACCGCGACGCCGTGCAGGCGGTCATGCCCGACGCGCGGATCGTGATCGACAAGTTCCACGTCGTTAAGATGGCCAATGACGCCGTGGAGAAGGTGCGTAAGAGCCTACGTGAATCGTTGACGCCGAAGCAGCGCCGGGGACTGATGCACGACCGCTTCGTGCTCTTGAAGCGCGAGCGCGACCTGAACGACAAGGGGCGGCTGTTGCTCTCGGGCTGGACAGCCAACTATCCCGAGTTGGGCGAGGCGTATAGAATCAAGGAAGCGTTCTACGGGGTCTACGAGGACATGGGTACACCCGCTCAGGCGTTGGCCCGGTACGAGGCTTGGTATCGATCCGTGAGCCCGGGTGTCCGCGACGCTTTCGCCGACCTGATCCGGGCCTTCACGAACTGGCGGCCGCAGATCCTCGCCTACTTCGAGCACCCAATCACAAACGCCTACACCGAGTCCCTGAACAACCTGATCCGGGTGATGAACCGCCTCGGGCGCGGCTACAGCTTCGAGGCGCTACGGGCCAAGATCCTGTTCACCGAAGGTGTCCACAGCAAGGCCAAACCGACGTTTCGCCGCCGCGAAGTCATGGCTGACGATGTACTCAGTCGTGCCGCCCCGGGGACAGTCGAGCACATGGCGATGTTCACCACCTCTCAACACGCCGAGCCCGAGCCGGAGAAGAACTTTGGCGCAGACATTTCAACACTGACCAAGCTCATCGAGGAAGGCAAGCTCTGAGTCTTCCTCCACAGCCAAATC
>JAJYQN010000092.1 GCA_021794595.1 Pseudomonadota bacterium | reverse complement strand
ATAATGGCGATAGCTATCGATCTTGTCCTGATCGAGATCGAACCCGATGGTGCGACCTTTTTTTCCAAACGCGACGGCTAGGGGGAGGCCTACATAGCCTAGACCCACGACTGCTACTGTAGTCATAGAACATCCTTATTCTGTCAGGAATCTGTCTGCAGTGCCGATCCTGGCACTCGCTTCAGGCCGCTACGCTACGGACCAGCTGGCCTCCAGGCAATAAGCCAAAAGCAGGATAGCGTGCTAGACCGTGCAGGCTCACCATGTGCAGCCACTGTACAGTCGGGCCTGCGGGCTTAAAGGTAGACAGGATGAAGGTGTTGATCACAGGCGGGGCCGGTTTCATTGGTTCCCATTTAGCCGATCGTCTCGTGACAGACGGCCACAGTGTAACGATTTTTGATAATCTTTCGACCGGTAAAAGGGTTAATTTGACGGGTCCTTCGGCCCGCGCCCGGTTTCTGTTGGGGGATGTGCGCGACCAGAACGCCGTCTACGAGGCGATTGCTGGAATGGATGCGGTCGTCCACTTGGCCGCGGTCGCATCCGTTCAGACGAGCATGCACGATCCGCTCGGAACCCATGCCACCAATCTCGGGGGTACGCTCAATTGCTTGTTGGCGGCCTCCCAGCAAGGGGTGCGAAGGGTCTTGTATGCGAGTTCGGCGGCCGTATATGGAGATGATGCCCCGGCCCCCGTGTCGGAATTGGCGCCCCCCGCGCCGCTGTCGCCCTACGCGATCGATAAGTTAGCGGGCGAGCAGTATCTGTCCTATTTTGCTCGTGAGCGTGGGCTCAATGCCACGGCTTTTCGCTTTTTCAATATCTACGGACCTCGGCAGGACGCAGGGTCCCCGTATTCGGGGGTCATTAGTCTCTTTGCCGAGCGACTGGAGGGTGGCTTGCCCTTTGTCATTTACGGGGATGGCCGTCAGACGCGCGATTTTGTGTATGTCGAGGACTTGGCTGACCTCTTGGCCCATGCGCTGGTTCGTGAGGACTTGAAGGGCGTCGTCATGAATGTCGGGACGGGTGTGGAGCAGGAGCTTTTGACCTTGGTCACGGCCTTCGAGGAGATCGCCGGGCACGGGATTGCGCGGCAGTTTCTGCCCGCGCGCAGCGGCGACATCCGGCGTTCTTGCGCGGACGTGACTCGTCTTCGGGCCGCCTTGGGTTTCGTGCCCACTACGCCCCTTCTCACCGGGCTCGGACGCTTCTTGCGGGTCCCCGTCGAGGCCTGTTGCGACGCGTAATCAGTTCAGGGCCATAGCGAGAAGATTGCGATATTTACGAACGAGTTCGTTTTTCGGGCCGAGAACGGCAAAGGCGCTTAATAGCATGCGGCGCCCCGCATCGTTGTCGAAGCGACGATCGGCGCGCACCACGGCGAGCCACTGTTCAAGCGCTGGCTCGTAGTCGCCTTTCAGTAGATAGCGTACGCCAAGCCGCACCCGGGCCTCGAGATTCCCGGGTTCGTTGGCGAGAGCTTGCTGGAGCGCGGGCAGGGGCGGGGCGGATGCGGCCAGTCGCACGAATTCCAGGCGCGCGAGCAGCGGTGCCAGTTCTTGATCACCCTGAACCCGGCCCGTAATGCCATTTAATATCCGCTCGGCTTCCTCTGTGTGCCCTTGCTCCAGTAATATCCGCCCCAGGTGAATGGTGAGTCGGTTATTTGCCGGGTCGCGGTCATGGGCCTCGCGGAGTTGGGCTAAGGCGCGGTCGATGTGTCCCGCGCCCTCTTCGTCGAGCGCCGCATCAAGCAGGGCATCCGAGGGACGCCCAATATGTTGGTCAAGGAGCGCCCGGACGGTCCGCTCGGGTTGGGCGCCCAGGAACTCCGCGACCTCGGTGCCCTTTTTAAAGAGCTTCACGGTCGGTAGGCTACGGACCTTGAAGCGGCTCGCCAAGGCCTGTTGTTCGTCGCTATTGACTTTCGCCAAGAAGAACCGGCCCTGGTATTCTTCGGCAAGCTTCGCGAGTATGGGCATGAGCGCTTGGCAGGGACCGCACCAGGCTGCCCAGAAGTCGACAAGAACTGGGGTGGTTTGCGAACGAGCTATGACCTCGTTCTCAAAGCTTTCGAGCGTGACGTCCAGAATATAAGGTGAAGTGACCATGCCATATTCCTCTTTTGGGCGCATGTGGGGCCCAATTCTTGAGATATCAAGAGATATGGCGGGAATGGCGCTCCCTAGGGGACTCGAACCCCTGTTACCGGCGTGAGAGGCCAGCGTCCTAGGCCACTAGACGAAGGGAGCAGAACGTAATGACTCTTGGCTCTTGCGAACCGGTGCTATTATACAAGCCTTATTCCAAATTGAAACAAACTTGAGCTCGGGAGGATAAGATTTCCTTTGAATGATAACAGTAGGGCGCCTATAACCGTGGATGCCGCCGCTTGCGGTCTCACTTCAGCTCGCATCAGCTCTCAGGCCCGGCAAGTCATCGAAAGGCTCCAAGACGCCGGCTATACGGCCTACCTCGTCGGGGGATGCGTACGCGACCTTGTGCTGGGTCGGGAGCCGAAGGACTTTGATGTCGTAACTCAGGCCCGCCCTGAGGAAATCCGTCAGATCTTTCGCAATGCCCGTTTGATCGGGCGGCGATTTCGCTTGGCACACGTTCATTTTGGCCGCGAGATCATCGAGGTCGCGACCTACCGCGCGGCGCCGTCTCTTGTGCCGGACGACAGTGATGCGAACGTCTTCGGGACTGTCGAGGAGGATGCCTTCCGTCGCGACTTTACCGTCAACGCCCTCTATTATGACCCCGAGGCGGGGCTGGTACGCGACTATGTCGGGGGGTTTCAGGATCTCGCCGACGGTCTTCTGCGGGTCGTTGGGGACCCGGAGGAGCGTTTTCGCGAGGACCCGGTACGCATGCTGCGCGCGGTGCGTTTTGCCGCCAAGCTCGGCTTGCGTCTGACGCCCGACAGCGCGGCCCTCGTTCCGCGCCTGGGACACTTGCTTTCGGGGGTGGCGCCGGCCCGGCTTTTCGAGGAGATGCTGAAGCTTTTCCATGCCGGCAATGCGGTCGCTACCTACGAGGCGTTATGCGAGCACCGACTCTTCGAGGTGCTTTTCCCGTCGGTCGCGGCGGTGCTCGGGACCGAATCGGACCCGGATTCCTTGTTGTTGCAGGCCCTAAGGAACAGCGATCGGCGTATCGCCGAGAATAAGCCTGTGACTCCGGCCTTCTTATTTGCGGCGCTTTTATGGGAGCCGGTTCGGGAAGAGGCCCTTCATGCCATCGCTGAAGGCATGGTCCCTGTGGAGGCCTGGCAGAAGGCCGCCGAACGGGTGTTGCGTGAACAATTGCAGATTGTCACTATCCCTAAGCGCTTTAGCGTGCCCATGCGCGAGATCTGGAGTCTGCAGAGCCGATTCGATCGCCGTTCCGGACGCCAGGCGTTTCGTTTCCTGGAGAGTAAGCGGTTTCGGGCGGCTTATGATTTTCTCGGGCTGCGGGTCGGGGCGGGCGAGCTTGAACCCGAGCTTTTCGAGTGGTGGACGCGGTTTCAAGAGGTCGAGCCCGCCGAACGCGAGGTGCTGGTGCAGGGCCTGAGCGGGCAGGGGGAGAAGCGGGTGCGCCGCAAGCGCCGACGAAGGGCCTCTAGTGGCTGATGCCGTGGTCGGGCTCGGGGCGAATCTCGGAGACCCCTTGGCCACCTTGAGCGCCGCCCGGGCCGCCTTAGCGGTCCTGAGCGAGACCACCCTCGTGCGGTGTTCGTCCATTTATAAGACCGCGCCCGTGGGGTTTCTGGATCAGCCGGATTTTCTGAATGCCGTCTGTTGGCTGAAAACCGCCTTGACCGCCGAGCGTCTGGCGGCTGAGCTCTTTGCGCTAGAGGGCCGATTGGGTCGGGTGCGCACCGATCTGCGCAACGGCCCGCGTACGGTCGATCTCGATCTTCTATTCTACGAGGGCGTGAGCTGTGCCCGCCCCGATCTTGAGCTTCCGCACCCCCGTCTGCACGAGCGCGCTTTTGTGTTGTATCCTTGGCTTGAGATCATGCCAGGCTTCGTTCTCCCCGAGCACGGCCCTCTTCGGGAGCTGTGTCGGGGGGTGCCGGGGCAGCGCGTGGAACGCCTAGAGGCTGTGTGGTGAGGGAGGGCTTGTGAAGGGAGGAGCCGTAGAGACATCCGTGTCCCCGGGATCTTTCATCGTCATCGAGGGGCCGATTGGGGTTGGTAAAACCAGTCTTGTGCGGCGGCTTGCGGCGACGATCGGCATGGAGGCGCTCTTGGAAGCGCCCGAGGATAATCCCTTTTTAACCAGATTTTACGAGGATCGGCGCGCCTTCGCCCTGCCGACCCAGCTTTTTTTTCTGTTTCAGCGTCTGCGACTTTTAGAGAGTCTGACCCAAACCGATTTCCTGCGCTCGGGGGTGGTTGCGGATTTCTTGTGGGCGAAGGATAGGGTATTTGCGCGCATCACCTTAGACGATGACGAATGGCGACTCTATGAGCAGATCGCAGCCGGCCTCGGGGCGCCCGCAAGGAGTCCTGATCTCGTGATTTTCTTGCAGGCTCCGGTGGACGTGTTGATCGATCGCATCCGCCATCGGGGACGGTCTTACGAACGTCTCGATCGCGATTACCTAGCCGAGCTGGGAGACGCCTATACCGATTTTTTCCATCGCTACCAAGATTCGCCTTTGCTTATGGTGAACGCGGCCGAGGCCAATTTTGTGGAGAGCGACGAGGATCTTGCATCCCTTGTCGACTGCATGCGTCGCATCCACAACGGCCGCCACTTCTTTAATCCTCTACCCTCGGGACTCGGCGCATGAACTCCTCGCTTAGCTCTGTGCTTACCGTGCCGGAATTGATGGCCATGAAGAAGGAAGGCCGCAAGATCGTGGCCATGACTGCTTACGATGCGACCTTCGCGCACACCATGGACGAGGCCGGCATGGACGTGATTCTGGTCGGCGATTCGTTGGGTATGGTCGTGCAAGGGCAAAAGAGCACATTGCCCGTGACGCTGGCCGACATGGTCTATCACACCCAATGTGTGGCGCGTGGGGTGACGCATGCACTGCTTATGGTCGATATGCCGTTTTTGACCTTCCAGGGCCCCGCGGCTCGCGCCTTGGAGTGCGCGGGGGCCTTGATGCAGGCCGGGGCCCATATGGTGAAGGTTGAGGGGGCAGGGGTATTGACCGAAAACGTGGCCTACCTCTGTGCGCGCGGCATCCCGGTGTGCGGGCATATCGGGCTTACCCCCCAATCCGTGAATACCTTAGGGGGCTATAAGGTGCAGGGGCGCGGGTCGCAGGGGGCGCAATTGAAGGCCTATGCCCAAGAACTGGCCGAGGCCGGGGCGAGCGCCTTACTCTTGGAGGCGGTACCCGCGCCGCTCGCGGCCGACATCAGCCAAAGCATTGCCATCCCCACTATCGGTATCGGGGCCGGAGCGTCATGCGATGGCCAGGTGTTGGTCATGCATGATGCCTTGGGCCTGGGAGGCCGCCGCCCGCGATTCGTGCGCGATTTTTTGTCCGCACACGGCAGTATTCCCGAGGCCTTCCGGGCGTACGTCCAGGCGGTGCGGGACGGCAGTTTTCCGATGCCTGAAGAGAGTTATGCTGGATGAAGATACTGAGTACCGTGGAGGCACTTTCGCAGTGGCGTGTCGCAGGCCCTGACGATGTCGGTTTTGTGCCGACTATGGGCGGTCTGCACGAGGGGCATCTGGCGCTGGTCGCGATGGCCCGCGCCCGCCACCCACTCGTGGTCGCAAGTATCTATGTGAACCCGCTCCAGTTTGGGCCCCATGAGGATTTTGGGGCCTATCCGCGGACCGAGACGGTCGATGCCAAGAAGCTCGAAGAGGTGGGCGTTGATGCGCTGTTCTTTCCGAGCGATGCCGAAATCTATCCCCGCGGCCGGGCCCAGCAGACCCGGGTCTGCGTTCCTACGCTCTCCGAGGATTTGTGCGGGCGCTACCGTCCCGGCCATTTCGAAGGGGTGGCCACTGTAGTGGCCCGGCTTTTTGGGCTCGTGCGTCCGCGTGCGGCCTATTTCGGGAAAAAGGATTACCAGCAGTGGCGCATCATCCAGCGCATGGTGGCGGATCTTGGCTTGGGCGTCGAGGTCGTAGGACAGGAGACGGTACGGGCCGCAGATGGCCTTGCCCACAGCACCCGCAACCAATATCTGAGCCCAGAGGCGCGTCAAAAGGCCCCGGGGCTCTACACCACCTTGAAGGCCGGGGCGGCTTTGGCCTGTTCTGGCATGATGCCGACCGAGGTCGAGAAGACATGCCATGAGCGGCTCGGCAGTCTCGGTTTTGTGGCGGATTATGTCGCTGTTCGACGTGCCTTCGACCTTGCCGTCCCTACGCCCGAGGACCAAGACTTAGTCATTCTGGCCGCCGCGCGCCTCCAGGCTACGCGTCTTATCGACAATCTGGAGTTTAAGCGGCCTTCGCGCACCGATGGCGGGAGTTTGCAGTCGCCCCCTAAACCGGGATAATAGCGTTATGCAAAGAACCCTACTTCATGCCAAGTTGCACCGGGTGCGCGTAACCCAGGTCGAAATCGACTACGAAGGGTCGGTGGCCATTGACGCCCTACTGCTTGAGGCG
The DNA here is from genome assembly GCA_021794595.1 of Pseudomonadota bacterium. Lineage (GTDB taxonomy): Bacteria > Pseudomonadota > Gammaproteobacteria > Acidiferrobacterales > Acidiferrobacteraceae > Acidiferrobacter. The sequence continues at coordinate 1,890 of JAJYQN010000092.1, read as the reverse complement.
GCGGGGATACGCGAATACGAGCGTATTGATGTGTTCAATGTGCGTAACGGCGAGCGCTTCAGTACCTATGCGATCCGTGGCGAGCCCGCGTCCGGTCTTATCTCGGTCAACGGCGCCGCCGCCCACAAGGCCCAGGTCGCAGACCTCATTATCATCTGCGCCTTTGGCGTATACGATGAGCGCGAGGCCTCGACCATGAAGCCGCGCCTGATCTACGTAGACGACAACAATAAGATCGTTCGCAGCAGTCACGCAATCCCGATGCAAGTAGCGGGCTAGGCGCGACTCGCCTTAAGCCGTTCCCCGAAATCCGTTCCGTCAGCAGAGCAAAGCCCGCAAGAGCGTTGATATAGCGGGCGCGCCTTATTTCTGCGTTGAGCAATCGCTCCACAAAAAAAGGGGGCGAGACCGCGCGGGTTTGCCCCCTTCGGGAGTTGGCTTGACCCTACATCAGGTCGATCGGCTCTCCATGCTCAACGTCGCTATGCACATCTTTTTTCGCCGCCGACAGCAGGGCTGCTACGATATTGATCAAAAGCAACGTGATCATGACCGGCGCAAAGCCGTGTAAAAACGCCTCTTTGCGTAGGGTAACCGGCAGATCCTTGAATACCGTGACTTTATAGCCATGCTCTACGATGTAGCGATGCTCGATAGAGGTGAAGATCACGCCCGATATGTCGACGCCAAAGATGAGTCCTAGGGAGCGCATCATATTCAAAATACCACCGGCCACGCCGAGCCGCTCTTTGGGTGCCGAGCCCATGATCGCCGAGTTGTTGGGTGGTGTGAAAAGTCCCATGCCGATGCCAAGGATGATCAGCTCCGCGACCAAAATGAAGATATTCGGGCTCTGGCCGGTGAAGATCAAAAGCAGGGTGGCCAAGGCGCACACGCCCATACCCCAGGTCGTCATGAGTCGCGAGCCGTATTTGTCGGAGATATGGCCGGCAAAGGGCGCGACAATGGCCATGGCGAGCGGTATCGGGGTGAGGATGGAGCCTGTGACCGCGGGGCTGTAGCCGGCGATCTTTTCGAGATAAAACGGCATCAAAAATAGCACCGCGAAGAGCACGTAATACGAAAGCATGCCGGTAAAGTTGCCAGCTGAGAACGCATAGCGCTTGAAGAGGCTCAAGTCGATCATGGGGTGTTCGACACGCATTTCCGTGACCAGGAAGGCGGTGATCAAGAGTACAGACAGTGCGAAGTAGGTGAGAATGATGGGCGAGGTCCAGCCTATGCCCTCACCCTCGTTGACCGCGAGTACCAGGAAGGCAAGCCCGCTTGCGAAAAAGGCCGTGCCGAGGTAGTCCACCTTTTCGCGCTTGCCGGACGATTCAGCGGCGGGCAGACAGTAGAGCGCGGCAAACGTCCCGATAATCCCGATCGGGACGTTGACGTAAAAGATCGCCCGCCAGCTGACAGCCGAGATCAACATGCCGCCGACAAAGGGCCCGATCGACATGGCGATGGCCTGGACGGCGCCCTGGATGCCAATGGCGCGGCCGCGCTCATTGGCTGGGAAGGCTTGGGTAATGAGCGCCACCGAGTTGGCTTGTAAAAGCCCGGCGCCTACGGCTTGGAGGATGCGGGCCCCGATCAGGAAACCGGCCGTGGTGGCAAGTCCGCAGAGCGCGGAACCGATCGTGAACACGACAAAACCCGTGTTATACATCTTGGTCCGGCCAAAAATGTCGGCTAAGCGACCAAAAAGCGGGAGGAAGATCGTAAGCGTGAGCATGTAGGCCATCGCCACCCATTCGATGACGGCGAGATTGACCTTAAAGTCCCCCTGTAAGGTAGGCAGGGCGACATTGACGATACTGACATCGAGCGCTGACATCGTGGCGCCGACAAGGACCGTAGACAGAATGAACCAGCGCCATT
>JAJYQN010000117.1 GCA_021794595.1 Pseudomonadota bacterium | reverse complement strand
GACCAAAAAGACGATTTCATAATGACGCATTGTGGCCCCTTATGGCTGTAAAGCCTGCAACCCATTGCCGCAGGCAAGGAAGGCCGCGCCATTTTAGAGACTTGTCGCCACTAACGCAATTTTTACTGGGAGAGCTCGCGCCGGGCGCGGCCCCGGGCGCGAACGCTTTCGTAGAGGCAGAGGCTTGCCGCCACCGAGACATTGAGGCTCTCCGCCGCTCCTTGCATCGGAATACGCACCAAAAGGTCGCAAGAAGACCGCGTCAGCCGCCGAAGACCCGAGCCCTCGCCGCCCAAGACCCAGGCCGCGGAATCCGGCAGCTGGGAGTCGTGTAAGGAGACATCGGCATCGGCGGTGGCCCCTATCAGCCAGACACCGGCCTCCTTCAGACTTTTCAGGGTCCGTGCAAGGTTTGCCACCTCGTAGACGGGAACTCGTTCAGCCGCCCCACAGGCGGCCCGGCACGCGGAGGCCGACAACGGCGCCCGGGCATGCCGAGGGACGATCACGAGGTTCACGCCGGCCGCCTCTGCCGTGCGTAGGCAGGCGCCCAGATTATGCGGATCTTGGACGCCGTCCAGTATGAGCAGCAAGGGCTTCGGAATGCCGGCCAGATGAGCCAAAAGATCCTGTTCTTGTGGGCGACTTTGGGGCCGCCTGCGGGCCACCACTCCCTGGTGTGGGAGTCCGGGCGCTACCCGGTCTAGCGCCACCCGCGGGTTTCTATGAACCGTGACATGAGCGCCGCGCGCGCAACTGAGAACCGCATGAATGCGATCATCGTCCCGGTCCTTATCCACCCATACGCAATCGACCGCCTCCGGGGCTTCCTTTAAGGCCGCCAGTACGGCGTGCAGGCCGACTATAAGGTCTTCGGGGCCGCTATCCACGGCGAGTCTTGCTGCGTCGCCGCTTGGCCCCGGCCTTCTTGGTGCGCCCGGGCTTCGCGGCCGCGGTCTCAGCGTCGGGATCGGCGATCAGCTCGAAATCGAGTTTACCCTCGTCCAGATCGACGCGCATAAGGCGTACGCGCACAGGATCCCCAAGGCGGTAGCTCTGGCCACTGCGCTCTCCGACCATACGATGGCGGATAGGGTCGAAGTGGTAGTAATCGTTACCCAGCGAAGACACGTGGACCAAGCCGTCAACAAAGATATCGGCCAGTTCCACAAAGAGACCGAAGGCCATAACGCCGCTTACCACGCCCTCGAACTCACGACCGACCTTATCGACCATGTATTCGGTCTTTAGGAAGCGAATGACGTCCCGCGTCGCCTCATCGGCCCGGCGCTCCGTAAACGAGCACTGTTCCCCTAGGGCCTTCATGGCATCCGCCTTATCGGGCTTTTTGTGCGCAAGCGCGTCTTTGATTGCCCGATGCACGACTAGGTCCGGATAGCGCCGGATCGGCGAGGTAAAGTGCGTGTAATGCGGGTACCCTAACGCAAAATGTCCAATATCTTCATGGCTGTATACGGCCTGGCTCAGGCTACGCAGCAATAACGTCTGCAAGAGCCGTCCCTCGGGCCCGGGCGGAAGATCCCTGAGAAGGGCCGCGTAGTCCTTGGCCGTAGGCTTGTCCCCGCCTTTTAACGTAAGCCCCATCTCAAAGAGCATGGCGCGCAGATCCTTCAGCTTTTGGGCGCTAGGCCCGGCGTGGACTCGGAATAGCGCCGGCATATTCTGCGTGATCAAATAGTCGGCGGCACAGACGTTGGCCGCCAACATGCACTCTTCTATCAATTTATGGGCATCGTTACGCACCACGGGCTCGATACGATCGATCTTCCGGCTAGCATCGAATACGATCCGCGTTTCCGGTAACTCGAAATCCACGGACCCGCGCTGAACACGGGCTGCGTGGAGAGTCTTGTAGAGCGTATGCAAGGCATCGATAAAGGGGACCAGAGCCGCGCGTTTGTGGCGGGCCTCTTGGTCTCCAGAGACCATGGCGCCTACCTCTGTGTAGGTCAACCGAGCCCGTGATCGCATGACCCCCTCAAAAAAACGATAGTTCTGAATCGATCCATCGGGGTCCATATGCACTTCGCAGGCCATGCATAGGCGATCAACGTCCGGATTCAAAGAACAGAGGCCGTTTGAAAGCACCTCGGGCAGCATGGGAATCACGGCTTTAGGAAAATAGACGGAATTGCCGCGAGTCACGGCCTCCGTATCCAAAGCGGTTTTGGGTAAGACGTAGTAAGAGACATCAGCGATTGCCACGATCAGACGCCAACCAGTCGTGGTCCTTTCGCAGAATACCGCATCATCGAAGTCCCGCGCGTCCTCGCCATCGATCGTGACCAGTGGCAGTACCCGCAGATCCTCGCGGCGCCCTGCCTCCTTGGCGTCCACCACCGCCTCAAGGCTCGCGATTTCCTGCTCGACCGCGCGCGGGAATTCCCGCGGCAGTCCATATTTGCGCAGGGCGATTTCGATCTCCATACCGGGTTCTGTGCGACCCCCCAAGACCTCGACGAGGCGTCCTACCGGCGGCGTGCGCATGGTTGGCTGCTCGAGGATCTCGCAGACCACGATCTGGCCCGGTTCGGCTGTGATGCCACCTTGCACGATCATGATGTCGCGGCCGATGCGTCGATCGTCGGGGGTCACGAATGTGACGCCCCGCTCCTCGCAATAACGGCCGACGATTTGTTGTTGGCCGCGCTCGAGGACCTCGACTACGAGGCATTCGCCGCGGCCGCGCGCATCGAGATTGGCAATCCGCGCCATAACGCGATCGCCGTGAAGCACCTTGCGCATCTCCCGAGGCGGGATAAAGAGATCATCGTTACCCTCGTCGCGGGACAAGAATCCGAAACCGTCCTGATGACCTATGACTCGGCCCTTGATGAGGTCCATTCTTTGGACAAGCCCATACCGTCCGCGCCGGTTTTTGAGCAATTGCCCATCGCGTTCCATGGCCCGCAGCCTGCGCCCAAACGATTCGACATCGCGCTCGCCCGAGACGTGCATGTCCTCGAGAAGCTGGCGCAGGGGCACCGGTTCGGTTTGGGAGGCCAAATAGGCCATGACCGCCTCGCGGCTCGGTACTGGGAATTCGTACGTCTGGGCTTCGCGGTCAGCCATTGGATCTGGAAAAGGTGGAGCATCGTTCTGCGTTGACATCGTATCAGGTTCTCGGTAGAGTCGCCGGCCTTAAAGGACGCCGGGCCGGGGTGGCGGAATTGGTAGACGCGCTAGCTTCAGGTGCTAGTGGGGGTAACCCCGTGGAGGTTCAAGTCCTCTCCTCGGTACCAAGCTCGACGTTTCTTTGTCTTTCCTGTTAATCAAGAAAAGGGTCTCGCACGATAATCGTTTCATCTCGATCGGCACCGGTTGAGATGATGTCAATCGGCGATCCTGTCAGTTCCGTCAAACGATCCAGGTAGTGCCGGGCCGGGCTAGGCAACTTCTCGAGCCGAGACACACCGGCGGTCGACTCTTGCCAGCCGGGCATTTCTTCATACACCGGGCGACAGCGCGCCAGTGCCTCGGCAGCCCCAGGCGGCGTCGATCTCCGCTCGCCATCGACGTCGTAGGCTACGCAGATTTTCACAGTGCGCAATCCATCGAGCACATCGAGCTTTGTAATACAAAGACCCGAAAACCCGTTGATCTGGCGGGCCCTGCGCACAGCGACCGCATCGAACCAGCCGCACCGTCGTTTGCGTCCCGTCGTGGCGCCGAACTCCTGTCCTCGTTCGCCCAAACGCTCACCGACATCATCAAAGAGCTCGGTCGGGAACGGCCCGGCACCCACTCGGGTTGCGTAGGCCTTGGTAATTCCAAGGACATAGTGCAGTTCTCGGGGCCCTACGCCGGTACCAGTCGCTGCCGCGCCCGCGCTGGTATTCGAAGACGTGACGAAGGGGTAGGTTCCGTGGTCGATGTCGAGGAAGGTGCCTTGGGCGCCCTCAAAGAGCAAGGGCTCGCCGTTTTTCTTATGCCGATCCAAGGCCTCCGGGATGTCGCAGCAAAGGCTCGCCAAACGATCCCGGTAGCTGAAGACCTCCTTTAGGGTGTCCTCGTAGCTCACCGTCGGCGCCTTGAAGAAGTGTTCAAGCATAAAGTTGTGATAGCTCATGACATCTTTCAGTTTTGCGGCAAAAGCGGTTTCGTCGAAGATATCCCCGAGCCTTAGCCCGCGCCGCGAGACCTTGTCTTCGTAGGCCGGGCCGATACCGCGGCCGGTGGTCCCGATCGCCTGGGCCCCGCGAGCCTTTTCGCGGGCCACGTCGAGCGCGATATGGTGGGGCAGGATAAGCGGACAGGCGTCGCTGATGCGAAGGCGGTCGAGGACCGGGACGCCGCCCTTTTCAAGGGCCTCGATTTCATCGAACAAAGGACCTATCGCCAACACCACGCCGTTGCCGATATAACACGTGACATTGCGCCGCAAGATACCCGATGGGATCAAATGCAAAACCGTCTTTTTGCCATCAATGACAAGCGTATGGCCGGCGTTATGGCCTCCTTGGAAACGCACCACAGCGCGCGCCCTATCGGTCAAGAGGTCGACGATCTTGCCCTTTCCTTCATCTCCCCATTGGGTCCCGATGACTACGATATTCTTGGCCATAATCCCCTTAATTACCTAGCTACGACCGTCCACCGGCCGTTCTGTTGTATGAGTTCGCGATCACAGCCCATATCTTGGGCCTCTTTCGCATCATGAGTTAACGCCTCGATGACGCGCTCGCCTTGAGTGCGCAGCGCCTCTATCGCGTCCAAAAGCCCCTGGTCCGGACTGTCAGGCGCAAAAATCCCCGCGGCTGCCTTCGCGGGCTGGTCTTTCAGTTTAAGCAGGAGTCGTAAATCAGCACCGAATCCGACCGCCGGACGAGCGCGCCCAAAAGACCGCCCGATCTCGTCATAACGGCCTCCTTGCGCAATCGCTTGGCCGTAACCGGGCATGAAAGCCGCAAAAACGACCCCGGTATAATAGCCGTAGCCGTTCAGCTCGGCGAGATCGAAGTGCCATTGGACCTTCGGATTGGCGCGACTGACCGCAGACCATACCGCCTTGACCTCGGCCAGCGCCCCTTGCACAGCGGACCCCGCGTCTCGTAAGGCCGCCTCCGCTGTCGCGAAGTTCTCAAAACCTCCCTGGAGGTCGATCAAGGCCTCGAGGTGGCGTCTTGCGCCCCCACTCAAGGACGCGCGATCCAAAAGACGGCCGACCTCGACATGCGAACGCTGCCGCAAGGCCTGTGACAGCTCCTCCTCCACATCGCGGTCCAAACCCGCTTCGCGAGCCAAGGCACGATACACCCCCACGTGCCCTATATCCACGTGGAGACCCGAGAAGCCGGCACGGGCTAAGAGGGCCAGCATAAGCCGCAAGACCTCGCTATCGGCTCGGGCACCGGAGTGCCCGAACAGTTCAGCGCCGATTTGCAGGGGCTCGCGCGCACCACCGAGCTCATCCGGGCGCGCACGCACGACCGGCCCAAGGTAGCATAAGCGAACAGGTGTGTCGCGCCGCAAATAATGGGCGTCGATACGCGCGGCCTGTGGTGTCATGTCCGCGCGCAGGCCCATGAGCCGACCCGTGAGCTGATCGGTCAACTTGAACGTTTTTAGGTCCAGCTCACCGCCTACGCCCGTCAATAAAGACTCGAGGTATTCAATCAACGGCGGCATCACGAGATCGTAGCCCCAACCATCCAGGAGATCCAAGAGCTCACGTCGAACGAGTTCGGCGTGACGCGCAGCCGGCGGCAGCATCTCCTCCACCCCTTCCGGCAGCAGCCAACGATCACGCCTCACAAACTCTCCCTCTCATGACCTCACTCATCATTATTAGCGCCTTGATCCGTTACCGGGTAAAAATTGAAGAAAGCCACTGTTCGGTCCTAGCACGAGAATCGTATGGCGATTGGCAAAACTCTTGACGTAGGCCCTGAGGCTTCTATAAAACGCAAAAAAATGAGGATCGCGGCCATAGGCGCCCGTATAAATCCGCCCGGCAAGCGTGTCTCCTTGACTACGGATGATCTGGGCCTTTTCGTAGGCGTGGGCCAAAAGCTCGGCGCGTTTTCGGTTGGCACGAGCACGAATGGTCTGAGCGTTCGCCATGCCGCTCGCCTCGAGCTTCGAGGCATGCTGCATTTGCTCCGTCTCCATACGCTTTTCGATCGCTGCGCTTACATGGCTTGCCAAGCCGATCCGTTGAACCCGCAGGTCCACGACTTGAAGCCCATACCGAAGTCCTTGCCGCTGTACAGATTGCGTCAATGCCGCGCTCGTATCGCCCCTCATGATCGCCTTCAGATCGCGTGAGCCGAAGGCCTGACGCAAGGCACTGGTTGCGACTTGGCGCAGACGTTCATCGGCCTTATGGCGCACCCCGCCCGTACTCGTCATATATCGTCGGAAACTCTGTATCCGCCACTCCAAAAAGGCCTCCACGAGAAGATGCTTTTGCCCCTTCGTGAGAATCACTTGCGGCTCGACGCGGAGACTGAGGAGACGGGCATTAAAGACGTGGACATCATCGGCAAATGGGATTTTTTCGTGAAGGCCCGGGCCGATGCGGCTTGCGATAATCCGCCCAAAGCTCGTAACCACGGCGCGCTGGCCCTGACGAACCGTATAGAAGGTGCTATCGAACAGGACCACGATTAAGGCGAGTCCCAGGACAAACGGCCATAACGCTTGGCCCCTCATGGTTTCGGACTCACAGGTGCGACAACGCCCTTCCCTTGCCGCAAAGACCAGGACCGAGTGAGCGGGAGCTGAATAACGGCGTGCGCGGAATTGGTGAGGAGGATCTTCGAGCTTTTGCGGTAGACGCGCGCCATCGCATCAATGTAAAGCCGCTCGCGAGTGATCACAGGGGCCACTTTATAGAGTTTTGCCAGGGCCACGAATCGCGCAGCTCGGCCTTTGGCCCGGGCAATGGCGGTTGCTCGATAGGCTCGCGCTTTATCGATTAACGTGGCGGCATCGGCTTTGGCCTTGGGAAGTATGCCATTGGCATAGGCCTCGGCCTGGGTCTGTTGGCGCTGCGCCGCTTCTCGCGCTCGGACCACCTTCTGAAGCGCCGCCATCACCGCTTTGGGGGGCGCCGCTTTTTGGATTTTGAATGCGACGATTTTTACGCCGGCACGGTAACGGCCGAGTATGCGCTGAAGCCTCGACTTGGCAGTAGCCTCTATGGCGTGCTCGCCCGTCGTGAGAATCACATTGGTTGGCGTGCTCGCAACGATCCGGCGGAGCGCCGCTTCCGCAGCACGGGCTACGGTTTTTCGTGGATGATCCACAGAAAAAAGATAGTGGCTCGGGTTATCGACGCGGTACTGAACCGCAAACTCTAGGTTCACGATATCTCTATCGCGCGTCAACATGGAGGCTTGGACCGGTGCTGGCTCCCCCTCGTAGAGAGTAGACTTGCGCTGATAGCCGATCGCGACAATATGGACCTGCCTTATGCTCACAATACGATCGCTCGCGATCGGCGCAGGCCATCGCCAATGGGCGCCAGGCTTGACGATCCGCTGTTCTTGGCCAAATTGCAGAAGGACACCCCGATCTCCCTGGGGAACGCTATAAAACCCGCTGACGAACCATCCGGCGACCGCAGCCAACGCAGCCACTCCATAGACCCAGCGCGGGGGCGCCCCCCCGGGCCTGCGCATGCGGCGCCAGAGGCGTTGAATAAAGGCGTCTAAATCAAAAGGGCGACTGCTGCCTTTGCGGCCCCAAGGATCCTGGCCTCTCCCTGGATCGTTCCATCCCACGTAGCGCATTCCCCCAAGGATTAAGTCACAAACGCGCTATTCTAGGCGCATGAGGGGTTTCGGGCAACAAACTCGACCCTTGGAGTACCGCCTTATCGACTTCACCGATGCAGGCGAACTGGGGAATGCCGAGCATGCTAGGGAGGCCTTGAATCGGCCTCTATTGTCCTCTGCAAACGGAGCGGATGCCGCCATGACTCAAGCCACGGAGGTGAGGTTGAACAGCACCATAACGGGATGTTCTGGGTTAAGAAAGTGGAGGCTGGGGCCGGAATCGAACCGGCATTGACGGCTTTGCAGAAAGTTTATAATACTCATACTTTCCATTACCAATCAATGTGTTGCTCACTCTCGTTGGGCTTTCAGGGCCAAGTAAGGGACAATGCGCTTTATGCTGGCCATCGAAAAACGCTGGAATAAAGCCTGTGAAACCCGCTGACGTGGGTTCGCCGCCGCGAATCATCGGACGGGCTTGAATCCCGGTGATCTCATCCTCCGCACTCGTTCGTACGATAAAAAACCGCGGACAATCAGCTGCGGCTGATCTTGTTGACGGTCGCCTGAAGACGGTTATTTTGGGAAACGGACAGACACCAATGCACGGGCGCCACGGGACTTCCGGCTTGGGATTGCTGGCTAACAAGAGCGGCTTACCCCGAGCGCGTTCGCGTGGTGCGCCAAGCGACTGAGGGCTCAGGTTGCGGAGTAAATTAAGTTGCTGATTGAGGGGCTCTTATTATTACCGCTAATAGTCGGAAGCACCGCCACCAGGGCGTCAATTTTCGTCTACTCATCTCTCCAGAGTTTCAGTTAGCCATTGTTGATCATAGACTACCCTGCCGGATATCGCTGTACCGATTAAGGTCCCTATCAGGGTAAACCAGGACGTCTCAGAAAATGGGCATAGGCATCCAAGACCAGCGCCCTCTTGTTCTCAACATTCGCTCTTGAAACGCGATTCTCAATAGACTAGCATCCCAACGAGCTTCGATAAGGAGTAGAGCATGGAACGGCTTGATCGCATCACCCAAGATCCCAGCGTGATGGGTGGCAAAGCGTGCGTCCGTGGCATGCGGGTCACAGTGGGTATGATTGTCGGTCAAATAGGCGCAGGCCACAGCGTCGATGAAATCCTAGCCGACTATCCCTATCTGAAGCGCGAAGACATCATGCAGGCGCTGCGCTATGCCGCGTGGCGGGCAGAGGAACGCGAAATCGATCTGGCCAGGGTGTGAAGCTGCTGGTCGACATGAACCTGTCGCCACGCTGGGTGCCACTGCTGTCTGAAGCCGGCATCGAAGCGGTGCACTGGTCGACCCTCGGGGCGGGGAACGCGCCGGACGCGGAGATCATGACGTTCGCCAAAGCCAACGGCTATGTGGTACTCACCCATGACCTGGACTTTAGTGCGATCTTGGCGGCCACCCAGGGCGACAAGCCCAGCGTGGTTCAAATTCGCGCCGAGGGTATTAGTCCGGATGTGATCGGCCGCGAGATAATCGATGCCCTGCGCCAGATGGCTCCTGAGCTGGAGGAAGGGGCTCTGCTCACAGTTGACCCAAACCGGACGCGCTTGCGCATACTCCCATTGCATCGAAACTAGAAGACAGAGGGATACCGGGTCAAACGACAACACGCACGGTGTCAGGCATATTGATCGGCTACGCGCGTGTTTCGACGCATGACCAACACCTGGATTTTCAGCGTAAAGCCCTGACTGGCTGCACCAGCCCATGGCGCTACCGACCATGATCTTCTCCCAGACCCCAACGTGCTACGGGAAAAGGTGCTACTCGGAATCACGATCGGATGAATGGATGGAGGCTGGGGCCGGAATCGAACCGGCATTGACGGCTTTGCAGGCCGCTGCATCACCACTCTGCCACCCAGCCGGTACTTAATGAATATTGAGGGGAGAAAGACGCCCCTTCGGGGAAAGGGTTGGAGCGGGAAACGAGATTCGAACTCGCGACCCCAACCTTGGCAAGGTTGTGCTCTACCACTGAGCTATTCCCGCAGACTGGTGCATTGTAAACGCGCCCGCGCCCCTGTCAAGCAATACCCGAGGACCGCTCGATATGGCCCTCGGCCGACCACAAGCGGTTTCCCGAAATTTCCGGAGCATTATCGTGTTTTGACACCGTAAGCCCAGTTTTTGCCCATAAGTGCTCCATTTTTCCCCCACTACCATTTATGCTCCAATTTTATCAATTTCAACAACTAATGCAGAGAAGTTAACTTCTTCATCCCCACCGCTACATTCAAGTCGTATCGTGCCGTTCGATTTAGTAGCTACAATCCCGGCATTGCCAACCCAAGCTTGAATGATGCGCCCCGCTCGCCAGACGTTCCATATTCTCAACTCACACCCGGCTTTCGACAGCACTGACAGCGAAACGGATTCAGGACTAGTGTCAGCCCACAAAATAATTTCTGGATGTCGTTCGTCATGTACCTCGATTTCGCCCTTTTCAGCCTTTATGCGCAAGCCCGCTACAGAAGCCGAGCGAGACTTTAGTCGACGTATGACAAAGGTTTTACGGACACCGTCGATCTTCACCTGAAAAATCGGCTGAACAATGCGGCCGTCTACCTCAATAGGTGCGCCATGCGTGCGCTGGAAAATCTCTGAAAATGTCTCCACTATCGGTTAATATCCTGGCTTTCTGTAAGGGTCAACCGCCGCGTGATCCTGTGGCCAGCGAGGCACAAAATTTTTTCCGCCATCACAAACGGGAACAGGTTCGTAACTCAACTCCATTGATTCCATTCCGCCCTTGTCAGGGTTGTATCTCTGAGGCGCTCTACCGGATGCCATTCGATCTAGGTTCTCTCCGCCTATTTCCCGGCTGCACCTGGCTCTCCTGCCTCATTCCTCCAAAACCGGCCTCTAACTGTAGACCACGACGGCTCGCTACCTTTTGCGGTCGCAGCGTAGACGTCATCCCCAACTTTCCATCCACTTTGTGAAACAGTCGCCAGCCCGCCCCGACCCCGTCCAGACACCCAAGCCAGGACAACCCACGAGACAGATGTCCCAAGGCCTCAGTGACTGCCTCGGGTTCCGGGGCGTAGGGCCCTAAACCCGACTCAACGGACATCAGCTGGCCAGCATAACGGCTGCCGCCATCGCCGACGGCCCCGCCACCCAAAGCGATCCATTCGCGAGCGAATTGGCGGTGTTCAGCGCGGTGTTGGTAAACGTCAGTGCTACGTTAGTGACCGGGTTTTGGCTTCTTATAGTTAGCCTCGGGGAAGAATCTGGGGAAGTACACGGCGCCCGGATTGTCCCCATTGGTATCCACATTGCGAACCGGATTCTGATAACCGTACCCATAAAATGCCAGATCCCCCGGATTGTACACACCCCCGTTTCGGTGCGCACCCCGCCCTGGTTCATCACCTGGAGCTCCAGGCTCTGCCAGCCGGAGAGCGCGTCATCGTACAGCGCCGAGGGGTAGCCGGAGAGGATCACGGAACACGGGAGGGTCTTCAATAATGCGAGCAGCGCGTGGCGATCGGCCTCCTCGCAGTCATAGCGGTAGCGCCGCTTGGAGGTGCGGGTCGCGTGCAGGTAGGGTGGATCGCAGTAGACAAGGTCACGGCCCTGATAGGCAAAGTTGGTCAGGAATTGATGGGCGCAGCCGTGCACCAATTCCACCGAGGTGTCGCACGCGAACTGCTTAAGCGCCCGCTCATCGCGATCGATGTCGATGTTACGCCGTGCCGGGGCTTACGCGTCATGATCGCGCCGCCGCCGAAATGGGTCTCGATACAGGTGTCGTGGGGCGACATGAGGGTGATGATTGCCTGACATAATCCGGATGTGGCCTTTGAACCGAAATGCGCCCCCATCGCCCTCCACCCCTCGTCCCTGACCTGGGAGGGAAGCGGAGCTTCAAGAGCCTATATTGTCAAGCGCCTCGTAGCGTTAATACCGAAGGGCGTGAGTAGTTAGTGCGCCGGGAGACCGGCAAGGAGTAGAGGGTGCAAGTCCCTGACAACAAAGAAGTAGCGAATCATGTTGTCCCCGAGTCATGCGTGGCGTATCGCGAGATACGAAGCGAAGCGTTGACAGGGGTACGTATAGGCCAGCCATTGAGCCGCGATAGTCACCAATCTCGGGTGCCGACGCTGTTAACTAAGCGGAAGGCAGCACGACGGGGCGCGTTACACGCAAGCTCCCAGTCGACCCGGCGTGGTCGCAGACCCTGGCATGTACGCACGCTCTTTGCACGGGAACCGGGAGATCTCCTGTTTGACCGTAGGTGCCAATACCGGCCTAGGGCCCGCATCGGGAAGGCGAGGAGCCATAGCCGATGGTGAACGGACAGGAGAAGTCAGACCCCACCATAGTAGCTGGGAAACCCGCGAACAAAGCCGGGCAACCGGGGGCGGAGCGGGTGGAGCCAAGGGTGGGGGCCAAGGGGAACACGGGCCAACCGCACACGGGCCGGGCACAGAACCGGGGATCCGTGTCACAGGGGTTAGACCGTGTACGGCAAGTCGCAAGGCAACACAAGAAAGAGCGGTTCACGGCGCTACTGCACCATGTCACGATCAATCGACTACGGGCGGCCTTCTCGGCGCTCAAGCGCTCGGCCGCACCGGGAGTCGATGGGCGGACATGGCAGGGCTATGCGGACGGTCTAGAGGGTAACCTCCAGTGTTAACGATCATGTAAATCCGCGTCTTTGTGTCAAAAAGACGCGGATTTACATGATCGCCTACACTCCAGGACCTGCACGCACGAGTCCATAGCGGAGCGTACCGGGCCCTGCCCGTCAAGCGTCAGTACCTACTGAAGGCCGACGGTAAACAGCGTCCGTTGGGGATCGCCGCCCTGGAGGATAAGATCGTCCAGCGGGCGGTGGTGGCAGTGCTCAACGCGATCTACGAGGAGGACTTCCTCGGATGTTCGTATGGGTTCCGACCCAAGCGCAGTCAACACGATGCGCTCGATGCCTTAGTGGTCGGGATAAGCCAAACCCCAGTGAACTGGATTCTTGACACCGACATCCGCAACTTCTTCGGGTCGCTTAGCCAGGAATGGCTGGTACGATTCCTGGAACATCGGATCGGTGACAAGCGCATCCTCCGCCTCGTGCACAAGTGGCTCAAGGCGGGTGTTCTGGAAGAGGGAGAATGGAGCGTAGAAGAGGCCGGTACGCCGCAAGGAGCAGTGGCATCGCCACTGCTCGCGAACGTGTACTTGCATTACGTCTTCGATCTCTGGGCAGCGCAATGGCGGCGGCGGGAGGCGACAGGCAATGTCATTATGGTGAGGTATGCCGATGATATTGTGGTGGGCTTTCAGCACGAAGCGGATGCGCGGCGCTTCTGGGAGGCGATGCGGGGACGGCTCGCACAGTATGCCCTGACGCTCCATCCGGACAAGACGCGATTGCTGGAGTTTGGCCGTCATGCGAGGGCCAATCGTGCGCAACGCGGCTTGGGGAAACCGGAGACCTTCACGTTCCTGGGCTTCACCTTCATCTGTGGTCAATCTCGACGGGGGGCCTTCCTGCTGCAACGGAAGTCCCGCAGCGACCGCATGCGGGCCAAGCTCAAGGAAATCAAGGCGCAACTGCGAAAGCGCATGCACGAACCGATCCCGGTGCAAGGACGATGGTTGAAGCAGGTGGTGACGGGATACTTTGCCTACCACGCGGTGCCCACGAATGTACGGGCCCTCGGGGCGTTTCGCTACCACGTCACGGTTCTCTGGCGACGCACGCTCCGGCGGCGCAGCCAGAAGGATCATATGACATGGGAGCGCATCGCAAAGATTGCCGCCGCCTGGCTTCCACCACCCAAAATCCAGCACCCGTGGCCAGACCAACGCTTTGCCGTCAAACACCCCAGGTGGGAGCCCAGTGCCTAAATCGGGCTCGCTGGGATCTGTGCGGGGGGTGTCCGGTAACGGACATCCCTACCGCGATCCCCGCCCCAATCAATATTGTTACCCCGCTATCTCCGTTTTGGAATCACCTGACACGACATCTATCCTGACACAGATGTCCTTTAAATCGCAGCAAAAGGCGTGTCCATCCCCAGCACTTGCGCCGCCTTATTGAGGCGTGAGTCAAAACACGCGAAGGTTAATGGCAGTCCGGAAACTTGCTTAGCTTCATAGGCCGCCGCGAGTTGAACGCTGTCATATCCCCGTAAAGCAAAGGTGTCAGAGAAATCTCCCGCCCGCGCAACGACGGCTTGAGTCACCTCAACGATCAAATAATGAGGCCAGTCTGTAGTCAGCGCCTGCTTGGCCTGCCTAATGGACAACGTATCTGCGGGAACCTCCCGTGCTCGCCGTGAAAGGGCGGCGTACGCTTCGGCCCAAGCGATGCGACATGCCGCAACCGCCTCCGAATTAGCCGCTAGCGCCTTGACAGCGTCGCTTTCCACCTCCAATAGATAAAGTTTGACCAACGCCGAAGTGTCGCAGAACACAATCATTCACGCCCATCCAGGACCATCTCCGACATGCTACGTCCGATAGGGGATAACAGGATTGCAGCGCCCACTGGCTTGCCTCCCATCCACTGCGCTGACCCACTGGCGATAAGGCGCTCCACACCCGCGCTTTCGGTAGCGGGAACGCCAACGATACGCGCTACCACCTTGCGATGGGACGTAATGTCGAGCGGCTGACCCTTCTGTGCCTGCGCCAGATAACGGGATAAATGTGCCTTGAATTCGCGGATAGAAACGTGCATATGTGACCTCAATTAACCGACAAATCCGGTAAATTGTGTGCACTAATTAGGAAGGTGTCAATGGGTACCGTGTTTGAAAGAAAACCTAAGGGTGTGCTGGTCCTCAGTATCCGCGACCGGACATCCAAGACGCCCTGGCGCCTCTGGTGGCCGCTTGTTTTAGGTCATCGGTCTTCGCGCAACTCACAATGTGGACCGCATGGCCCATGATCTTTCCGCTCCGCTGCGAGATGCCGCCCCCACGAACCGGCGCTTGTATTCACGGCCGCCTGCCCGAACTTATGCCTCCTGGGGACTGCGCGCCTACACCCCACCGTGCTCCATGCGATGGAGCGCGGCAAACCTCGGGGTCGCGATCCGATCGCGTGGAAACTCGTCACCAATCTGCCGATCAACTCCCGAATAGATCGCAAGCGACCGGATGGCGTTGAGCATACGGCCCGCCTGCGCTGGATGGATGCGACTACGGAGAGCAGGGTAACGAGTAACCCGCGAGAATTCTTCGATCTGCATCTCCCCTGTAATAAGCGTAAACCGGTCACCGAGAAAAGCTTCAAACAAAGAGTGGGGTGGACCACTGGGAGCAATCAACGCCGCTACCAACACATTCGTATCCTGTAAAATGTTGTGCACAACATTTTGCCGGAAACGGGGAGTTTCGACGAACCCCACCCCGAGGCCGAAGCCTGCATAAGTCCGGGCGGCGGTAGTCGGGTTTAAGTCGAAATTCGTAATCACCTTTTGGCCCAGCGTGGGCGTGTAAGTGCCGCTCACCATTTGGCGATAGCCCGCCTGGAAATAGTCGGCACTGGTTGTGGCCAGAGCGAAACCGGCGACACAACCGAGCCCCGTCTCACAGATGGATGGTGAGCACCCCGTGCCGCAGATTCTGCGGGGGAAAGCTGACCCGGCTCGTGGTGTAACCCCCCGCAAGCAGGCGGGCATCAAGGACGTTCGCGATACGCGCGAGCCCTTTGACACCCACACACTGCTGAAGGACTGGCTTTAGATCATGGGACAACCACGCCAGGCGCTTCGCGTGCGCACCGGTGAAACGGATGGTGGACACCACAAAACACGGCGACTCGTGCGGGAGTCGCGCGAGACTCCCGGGCGTCGCGGGGCCCTGATGCAGGTGATTGGGGGCCCGAGGCAAGAGCGACTGAGCGCGGTTTTGGCGCTGCTGCTGACGGAGCAGGCCTTGGGCGGCCGCAGTGGCGGGGGCACGGTCTGGGCCGTGCCCGGTACCGGCCAGCACGTAGCGAGGATTAAGGCGACATAGACGGAAAACCTGAGGCGCCCGGAAAACAGGGCCGGCCGCGCGGCTGGGCGTGGACTTGAGCCACGTTCCGCACGATGGAAAGGCGCGCTACGCCGAACCGATCGGGTGAACGGCCGGAGCAACCGGAGCGTACACCCAAGGCCCATGCGCCACTCCACTCAGCGAGACCACAAAGACGAGCGCGGCTCGGACTTCTTCAAGGCCATGATTTCAGAGGCTCGATAAGGGGGATAGGGGCTCGCGGGAATCCTATAGGGTGGATCAAGCGAGATCAACCTGAGGGCCTAGGCCTTGGCGCCGAGCGAAAAGGCGGGCGCGGACTTTGAGCGCGGTAGAGGGTGAGATTAAGGCCCGTACTCTGATCAAAGACCGTTCCCGCATAGCCGAGGGCCGGGGTGGGTGGCTGGGTGGTTGTGTGTCCGGAGGTCGTCATCTGGCCATAAGGGCTGTAGGTATATTGGCCTGCCACTATCCCTTGCGGGGTGACCAGGGAGGTGACGGAGTCCATGTTGCTGCGCGTGTAGAGATAGTCTTGGCTACCGTCGAGACGTCCGAGTCGGCAAAAGTCCCAGGCGGCTGTTCGACTGAACCTCGAAGGCATAAGGGTAAAAAATCCAGGGTCCGCCACGGACGATCACGCCACTATCGGGGTCACCTTCTTCCCGCTGTTGCGGCCTCCCGGAGGTTACTTTTTTAGGCCCGCCCGGATTTCCGTGTACCCAAATTTGTACCCATTCGATGAAGTGTCATCTCATGATATCAACGTAACTCGTGGATTTTTTGGAATAAATATAAGGCTTCTAACGCCAAACCGCTATATTTTAGGAGTCCGGCACTCTACTAGCCATTTGGACTAGCCATTTGGCGCGCTGTACCGCTTTGATTTTACAATGAAATTGGGGTGAGCGATGGGATTCGAACCCACGACAACCGGAATCACAATCCGGGACTCTAACCAACTGAGCTACGCTCACCAAAGAACCGTCTCCCTGGGGGAGTGGTACGCCCGGCAGGAATCGAACCTGCAACCAACGGCTTAGAAGGCCGTTGCTCTATCCATTGAGCTACGGGCGCCTCGCTTCTGCCTGTTGGTCGGGGTAGAGGGATTCGAACCCCCGACAACCTGCTCCCAAAGCAGGTGCGCTACCAGGCTGCGCTATACCCCGACACTTCCGTCCGATTCCGGCGAAGGGCCAGAAATATACGCGGGCCTACCCCTACCAGTCAACGCCGGACGTCGCGAACGACCTCCGGCGCTTAAGAGTGATGATCGCAACTTACGGGCACGACCCGTGATTGGCAACCAACGCCGCACGACCTACACTACCACAAGAGCCCCTGCGATTGTGCCCCCTATGGCGCCCGAGAGAGACCAATAAAGGGACTTGTAAAGGGACTTGGCCGCGCCCACGGCCGCATGGGATGATGGCCCTTTCACCCCATCTAGAGAAAAAATGAGCGCACGCCTTATTGATGGCAAACAGATCGCTGCGGATCTCTTGGCCAAGATTAAAACCGAGGTCGACAAAAGGCTCGCCGCCGGTGTGCGGGCACCCTGTCTTGCGGTCGTCCTGATCGGCAAGGATCCCGCTTCGGAAATTTATGTACGGAACAAGACCGAGGCCTGTCAGCGGATCGGAATTCGCTCCGTAGCCCATAGGATGGAAAAGACCCCAACCGAGACCGATCTCTTGCGACTCGTGGACACACTCAACGAAAACCCGGAGGTTGACGGGATACTTATTCAGCTACCGCTGCCGCTACCGTTGCGGGCCGATACGCTCATAGAGCGGATTAGACCAAGCAAGGACGTGGACGGTTTTCATCCCTACAACGTCGGGCGCCTGGCGGTCAGGCGGCCGGCACTGAGGCCTTGTACGCCGGCCGGGGTCATGACCCTTTTACAACACACCGGCGTCGATCTTCATGGCCTGCATGCCGTCATTATAGGTGCCTCAAACCATGTGGGCCGCCCCATGGGCCTCGAACTCCTCCTGGCGGGCTGCACCGTCACAACCTGCCACCGCTTCACCAAGAACCTTGAGGCCCACGTAGCGGAGGCCGATATCTTGATCGCCGCAGCGGGCAAGCCGCGCCTTATTCAGGGTCGCTGGATCAAGCAGGGCGCCATCGTTATTGACATCGGCATGAACCGGCTGGCCGATGGTCGTCTGGTGGGGGATATTGACTTTCAGGAGGCAGAAAAACGAGCAGGGTGGATCACCCCAGTACCCGGTGGTGTGGGCCCCATGACGGTTGCCACCCTGCTCGCGAATACACTTGCGGCCGCGTCACGCGGATAGACGTCATAACCCGGCCAAACTCACGCGTGGGTCCGCACGCTTATTGTTAATACCAGACCGTATAAATCGCAGAGAGCTTACTGGCTCGATGCGCTCTTCTTTGTCGTCGTAGAAGACTTCGACGCCGTGCCGCTAGACTTGGTAGTCGCCGCCGACCCGGTGCTCGGGGTCTTTGTGCTGCTCGGAGCGGCCGTGGTCGTGGCGGCGTTTCCCATGGAGGAGGTGGTGCTAGGCTGTGCAGCCTTGGCAGACGAGCTGGACTGGGGCGCCTTGTGGCAGCCCGCAAGCGCCAAAAGAACAACGGAGGCAAGTACGAGTTTTTTCATTATCATCTCCAGAAAAAGTGTAGGGGGAGCCACTGCTCCCCGCCCCATTATATCTAATGCTGGGGCCGGTGAGTGCAAGCTTTTTTTGAAGTTGCGCTTTTGACGCCCAAAAACCCTCCCTAAGGCCCGTCCCACGGCTTCGGAGGGGCGACAAAAACCGATGAACGAACAGTATGTTGGCAGGTCCACCGTCGTCGTAGACGGACCATTGAGAGGCATGCCGCCGTAAATGCCGTGAGACCCGTCACAAGCGGCCCCACCTTCAAACCGCGCGCCTCCGAGACCTTGAACCCAGGAAATTGCCGCAGTGCCTCTGGTCTCTATGCATGAACTTAACGGTAGCGCTCACGCAGGTAGGGCAACGTCCAGGGCCTGAGACGCTCCCTGACCTCGCGCGGAAGATGACGGAAGGACTGGACGACCTTTCGGCAGGACGGGGCACCGCAGGCGCAGGGAAAGCCCCCAAAATCCTCCTCGTCTATGGCACAGGAGTAGTCCCAGGTAATCTCCTCGTGGGCCCCTATAGGCCGCAGGGCGCTCAGTGTAAGGCCCGAGACAAAGCCCGCATTGGGGGCGCAGGAATGGTTTACATAATCGTCAGCGGCGCCCGAGGGACCCAAATAGCAGTCATCCCCTATCTGGAGATGATAGTCGTGGGGATCAAGATCCGCCCGCGTAAGGAGCGGTCCTGTAAAGGTCAATAATAGGGTCCCTGTGGCGATGGGTGTCTCGGCAAACACCCCTCGTCCATGCTGCGGACTCTCTTTCACATAGATCATGAGTGCCTGCTCCTGCTACACTACTTCGGTGCGCCAATACCTAGAACTCATGCGTCACGTCCTAGACCACGGGATCGCGAAGAGCGATCGCACGGGCACCGGCACGCTGAGCGTATTTGGTTACCAACTGCGCTTCCCGCTCGCCGAGGGCTTCCCGCTGGTCACGACGAAACGCCTCCATCTGCGCTCCATCATCCACGAGCTCCTTTGGTTCCTCAAGGGGGACACGAATATCCGCTATTTGCGGGAGCATAATGTCCACATTTGGGATGAGTGGGCTGATGAAAACGGGAACCTGGGACCCATTTACGGCGCCCAGTGGCGGTCGTGGCCAGCCCCCGATGGCCGCGTCATCGACCAAATCCAAGAGGTGGTCGCCACCATCAAGCGCGATCCCGACTCTCGCCGGCTTGTGGTCTCCTCCTGGAACGTGGCGTCTTTGCCCGATATGCGCCTAGCCCCCTGCCATGCCCTGTTTCAGTTCTATGTCGCCGATGGCAAACTCTCCTGTCAGCTCTACCAACGCAGTGCCGACATCTTTCTCGGGGTGCCCTTCAATATCGCCTCTTATGCCCTTCTGACCCATATGGTGGCTCAAAGCACGGGGCTTGCGGTGGGGGATTTCGTCCACACCTTGGGTGACGCCCATCTGTATCGTAACCACCTCGATCAGGCGCGGGAACAACTGGGCCGTGCCCCCCGCCCGCTTCCGAGGCTCGTTTTGAACCCCGCGGTCTCCAATCTTTTCCAATTTCGCTACGAGGACATTACGATTGAAGGTTACGACCCCCACCCCGCCATTAAGGCGCCGGTCGCGGTATGACGCTAGCCCTCATCGTGGCGCTTGCGCGCAATAACGTCATTGGGATCTCTAACAGCCTGCCCTGGCGGCTCCCCGACGACCTGAAGCGGTTTCGCGCCCTAACGCTCCACAACACCGTCATTATGGGGAGACGGACCTTTGAATCGCTTCCGGCACCCCTCAAAGACAGGCACTGCGTGGTCGTATCGAGGGACCCGGGATTTGCGGTAGGAGGTGACGACACCGAGACGGCGGCGTCGATCGAAGAGGCCTTGGCGCGGGCCCGATCGCAGGAGATATTTATTGCCGGTGGGGCGAGCCTCTATGCCCAGACCCTCGCTCAGGCGGACCGGTTGTATGTAACCGAAGTGGATGCGACCATAGCGGGGGATGCCTTCTTTCCCCCTTACGACCCTAAAGAGTGGCGCGTTGCGACCGAGGAACCGCACCCTGCGGATGCCCGTCACCACTACGCCTTTCGGTTCTTGGTTCTAGAGCGCTCTCGTTAGGCGATCCCGGAGAGCATGCTCTCCGCCAAGGCCTTTTGCGCGGGCGTTCCTTCACTGCCAACCTCCTCGAGAATACCGCGCGCCGCTTCACTATCCCCCATCTCAAGATAGGCGCGAGCGAGATCCAATTTCGTCTCTACCGCGTCGCCATCGGCATTCTGGACCTCCGCCTCGATCAGCAAGTCGCCCTCTTCGGCAGCACTATCGGAGCCGTTATCAAAGAGCCCACTAGCCGCTCCGGACTTTCCAAACGACTGATTGCCCCCTTGGATATCGAGGTCGGCCGCACTAAAGTTGGCAAGCTCCTCTTCATCGAACTGCAGCGCGAACTCATCCCCCGGCCCATCGGTCTTTTTGGTGCTCCCCTCCGGGGCCGGGCTTTCCCATTCAAAATCCAGGCTGTGACTGGCGCTATCGTCACTTGTCGCGGGCGGTGTCGTATGGGCCTCGCTCTCGGTCGCCGCAGCTGAGGAGCCGCCTGCGAAATCCAGCGAAAAGTCTAGCTCCTGTTCGTCGCTATCGGCCGAACCGACGTCAGCCGCCGCCGCATCGGCGGCTGACTTGCCACCGCCGATACCGGCGCCACCAGTCCATTCCAGTCCACCGCCTTCGTCGGTCAAACCAGTGACCGCCTGCGGACTCGACACCTCGGCCAACTCGCGCGCGACCGCCGCAAAATCGATGCGATCAGAGAGCCCATGCGGACGCGGCGCCTCGTCATCCGGGCCGCTTACGCCTTGCGACGAGGACCCCCCCTGCTTGAAAAGCGGGTTTGCGGGATCGAGCTTACGTCCCATCTCCTCGACCTTTTGCCAACTTGAGCCGCGCCCGCTCGAGGCCGCGTACACCTCTTCGGCGATGATCTCAAAGGCCTTGGTATCGTTGCGCTGGAAATAGATCTCGAGGAGCTTCAGCTTCAGCTCAACCCGACCCGGGTCCTTTAGCACGGCCTCTTTCAGAATTTCCTCGGCCTGCTCGTCGCGCCCGTAAGCCAAATAGACATCCGCTTCGGCCAGCGGGTCGACCTCGTCGGTATGCACACCGCTGCCGCCTACCTGGCTAAACTCACTCAGAAAAGACACGTCCGGGGTCTTTGGTAGGCCCGCGGTATCCGGCATCTGGCCTTCCGAATTCAAGCCCCCTCCGGACAGAATGCTTTCCTCAAACTCGGCCATGGTGCGCCGCCGACGCTGGATTAACAACGCACCTCCCCCAACGACGATCACGAGCAGCGCCCCCAAGATCGGGAGACGCTCGGAGGAGAGGAGTGTTGAGAAAAAGGATGGTGCGGGCACCACGGGTGGCACCGCTACCGGCACCACGGGATGCTTCATGGGAGCCCGCTTTGCGAGAAGCGGCCGCCTAAGCTTTACGCCATGGACTACGGGGCGCGACGGGACTTTATGCAAGCCGCCCACGGCTGCGGCGTGAGGGGCGCGGGACGCCTTATGGGCTTGATTTTGGAGCATGGCTAGCTCCTGATCCTCTAGCATCATAAGGTGCCGGGTCTTTTGCAGCTCTTTTTGGATACGCGTCATCCGCGCGGCCAAAGCCGGCGGGGTGCCCTTCGGCACCCCCCGACCTTTCGACCCCGGGGTGCCGGCTGCAGTCATCTTTGTGGCCTCGATCCGCAACGCTTCCTGGTTCGCGGGCAGGACCCGCACCGTACGCACCGTGCCACTGATCCCGTGGCTCCGGCCTGTGGCCATAGCCGGACTGCGGGCAAGTTCAGCCTTGTAACGCGACCAGGCGCTGTCCTGGGCCGCCAGCCAGCGCTGGGCGGTGGGCGCCGAGGTGGCGAGAATTTGTCGCCTTGTCGGGACCCGCAATATGGCGCCGACCCGGAGGTCGTTAACGTTATGATTGAAAAAGGCGCTTGGATTTTCGTGTAAAAAGGCCGCCAAGGTCTGGGGCATGGCTTGGGCGTTGGGGGCCGCATGCAACGCCACAACCCAGAGGGTCTCGCCGGACCGGATAGGGCCTGTGGTGCTCGTCCTACGATGCGCGGCCATGGCATGTCTTTGCGGCCGGTACGCAGGCTGGTAAATCGGTCGGGTGGGCGCACGACGGACCCGAAGGGGTAAGGCTTGTGCCCCACCAGAGGAAGCCAAGGATGTCACGCCGCTGGTCGGATTCAAAAGCGCCGTGTATTCGTGCAAAAGCGAACCGCTAGACCACTTTAAACTGAGAAGGAAATGCAAAAACGGCACGTCGACCGGCGAGTGGCTCTTCAGCAAAACCACGTACTGGCCCTGAGCGTTGCGCTGTATATCGCAGCGAATGCCCCGCAAGGTCCGGGATTTGCGAATACCTGCCGCCGCAAACGCCCCACTTGAAGCCAATCGCGCATGAACCGAGTGGCGATCACCCGCATGAAAGGCCAACAAGGGAATTTCGGCCCGCAAAGGCTCCCCAAGGCTTGACTCGACCGTCAACCGACCCAGACCGAGCGCCTGAGCCAACGGAGCATAAAGGAGCGCTGTAGCCCATATGACGGGCACAAGCCTCGACCGCTGCCATCCCTTCTTACCCATTCCACCTTCTCCTGGAGACCGATCACGTCCCCGAGATTCTCTTGAGTTACGTACACTTCTTGAGAAAAGTCTCGAAGTGCTTTGACTATAGCCTATAAAAAGCGGTCTACCAAATACTCCGCGATTTGGATGCTGTTTAGGGCCGCTCCCTTACGCAAATTGTCCGAAACCACCCATAAATCCAGGCCCCGCGGGTGGGAGATATCCTCGCGGATGCGACCGACATAGACCGCGTCACGACCGGCGGATTCAGTGACCGGGGTGGGATAACCCCCGGGAATCCTTTCGTCCACAACTACGACCCCGGGGGCCTTCAACAGAAGTTCCCGCGCCCCGGAGGCGCTTAGCTTCTCACGGGTCTCGATATGTAAGGCCTCGGAATGGCCATACATGACCGGAACGCGCGCCGTGGTCGGGTTGACCCGTATGGACGGATCTCCCAGGATCTTGTTGGTCTCCCAGACCATCTTCATCTCCTCCTTGGTATAGCCGTTCTCCAAGAAGACATCAATGTGCGGTAGAACATTGAAAGCAATCGGCTTTGGATACACTTTTGCGGGGTGAGTCGAGCCTGCGAGCACCGCGCGGCTCTGGTTCACGAGCTCCTCGATGGCCTCTTTCCCGGTCCCCGAGACCGATTGGTAGGTACAGACATTGATACGCTCGATCCCGACCGCGTCATAGAGGGGCTTCAAGGCCACCAGCATCTGAATCGTAGAACAATTGGGATTGGCGATAATGCCACGGTTCTTGTAGTCAGCAATCTCTTGGGGGTTGACCTCGGGTACGACCAAGGGGATATCGTCGTCGTAACGAAAATGCGCCGTATTGTCGATCACGACACAACCAGCGGCGGCGGCCTTGGGGGCGAATTCGGCGGAAATGTCCCCGCCGGCCGAAAAGAGGCCGATCCGCGCCTTACGAAAATCAAAGGTCGCCAGATCCTCGACCAGCAGTTCCCGATCACCGCACCGCACCCGGCTTCCCACCGACCGTTGCGAAGCGAGCGCATAGATCTTATCGGCCGGGAATCGACGCTCAGCCAACATCGCCAGCATCACCTCACCCACCGCCCCCGTTGCGCCTACGACCGCAACATTAAACGTCTTCGACATGTCAGGAACTCCGCCCGCAAAGGCACTCGATTATTTTGATCAAGAAAGGGGGGCGCGCAGCGCCGCGATCACCGCGTCGCCCATGGCCCGAGTCGAGCAGCTCGCGTGCGAGGTCTCAGCAATATCGGCGGTCCGAAGGCCGGTATCTAAAACCGTCGATACGGCCGCTTCGACGCGCGAGGCCAAGGTCGGCTCATGCAGGCTATAGCGCAACATCATGGCTACCGATAGGATGGTGGCTAAAGGATTAGCGATACTTTTGCCCGCGATATCCGGTGCTGAACCGTGAATCGGCTCATAGAGGCCGCGGTCGGTCTCGTTGAGCGACGCCGAGGGCAACATCCCAATGGAACCCGTTAACATCGCGGCCTCGTCAGACAAGATATCGCCGAACATATTCGTGGTGACGATCACATCGAACTGTTTCGGGGCGCGTACAAGCTGCATCGCGGCGTTGTCCACATACATATGGGACACCGCCACATCGGGGTAGCGACACGCCACCTTCATGACCACTTCGCGCCATAACTCCGTCGATTCAAGAACGTTGGCCTTGTCCACCGAACACACCCGGCGGGCGCGGGCGCGGGCGATGTCAAAGGCCCGCACCACTACGCGTTCGATCTCGGACTCCGTATACACCAGGGTGTTAAACCCTTGGCGCTCGCCGTTTTCTAAAGTCCGGACCCCGCGCGGCTCGCCAAAATAAATGCCGCCGGTCAGCTCGCGCACGATCATGAGATCGAGCCCCGACACCACCTCGGCGCGCAAGGTCGAGGCCCCCGCCAGCTGCGGGTACAAAATCGCGGGTCTCAGATTCGCAAACACCCCTAATGCCGACCGTAGGCCCAATAAGGCCTTTTCCGGCCGCACAACAATCGGAAGCGACTCCCATCTCGGGCCACCCACCGCGCCAAGCAGCACCGCATGGGCGCTCGTTGCAAGCTTTAGGGTCGTCTCCGGAAGTGGATGCCCATGGACGTCGTAGGCCGCGCCTCCGACCAAACCGTATTCAATCTCGACCGCCAACGCATATTCGTCACGCAGGCACTCGAGCACCCGTACCGCCTCGGCCACAACCTCCGGGCCGATTCCATCGCCCGGCAATACCGCTACAAGCCTCATTGTTTCGTCCTGGCCTCTTGAAAGAGCCAGGGCGCCTCTTCACGCCTGCGCTCTTCGTAGGCCTTAATGTCTGCTTGATACTGTAAGGTCCAACCGATGTCGTCGAGACCCTCCAAAAGGCAGTCCTTGCGGAACGGATTGATATCGAACGTCCCCAACTCTTGGCCTTCAGCCACCACGCGCTGATGACGAAGGTCAATCGTCAAAGAATACCCTACGGTCTTCTCGACTGCCCGAAACAAGCGATCAACCTCCGGTTCTGGCAGGACAACCGGTAACAACCCGTTCTTTAGGCTATTGTTGTAAAAAATATCGGCGAAGCTCGGGGCGATGATGGCCCGAAACCCGTACTCAAGAAGCGCCCAAGGGGCGTGCTCACGCGAGGAGCCGCACCCGAAATTGGCGCGCGCCAACAGAATCGAGGCACCCTGGAAACGCGGCTGATTGAGCACAAAGTCTGGATTCGGTACCCGGGCCCGCTCCTGCCCGGGCTCGCCCTGGTCGAGGTAACGCCAATTATCGAAGAGATTGACGCCAAAGCCGGTCCGGCTGATGGCCTTCAGATATTGCTTCGGGATGATGGCATCGGTGTCGACGTTCAGCCGATCAAGCGGTGCAACCACGCCCGTGAGTGTCTCAAAACGTTGCAACAGAGCCTCCTAAACCCAGTGTCTAATATCGACAAAGTGACCAGCCACAGCTGCCGCGGCCGCCATCGCCGGGCTGACCAAATGCGTGCGCCCGCCCTGCCCTTGCCGGCCCTCGAAATTCCGATTCGAGGTCGATGCGCAGCGCTCTCCGGGCTCCAGTCGATCCGCATTCATGGCGAGACACATCGAACAGCCCGCATCGCGCCACTCGAACCCGGCCTCTCGAAAAACCCGGTCGAGACCCTCGGCCTCGGCGGCTTGCTTAACCAGGCCCGAGCCTGGCACGACTAGCGCCCTATGGACGTGCGCGGCCACCTTTTTGCCACGCACCATCCCGGCCGCCGCCCGCAAATCCTCGAGCCGCGCGTTGGTGCAGGATCCGATAAAGACGACATCGATCGCGATGTCGGTCATAGCGGTACCGGGAGCCAGATCCATATAACGCAAGGCCGCAGCCAGGGCCTCACGGCGCGCCGGATCGGTCTCCTGACGTGGATCGGGCACACAGCCCTCAACCGACATCACCATCTCCGGAGACGTTCCGTAGGTCACCTGCGGAGCCAAGGAACCGACATCGATGAGCACCTCTTTCGAGAACCGCGCGTCCGGGTCGCTGTGCAAGGTCCGCCAAGCCTGAACTGCCTGGTCCCACAGCTTGCCCGTGGGCGCGAAAGGCCGCCCGGCCAAGTACTTGATCGTCGTATCATCGACCGCCACCAGACCGGCCCGCGCCCCGGCCTCGATCGCCATATTACAGAGGGTCATGCGACCCTCCATCGTCAACGAACTGACAGCCGACCCGGCAAACTCGATGGCATGGCCGGTGCCGCCCGCCGTCCCGACACGCCCGATAACGGCGAGCGCTAAGTCTTTCGCGGTCACCTGGTTCGGAATCGTCCCCTCAAGACGCACACGCATCGCACCGGCCTTCTTTTGTAAAAGGCATTGGGTGGCCATCACCTGCTCCACCTCCGATGTCCCGATCCCATGAGCGAGCGCCCCAAAGGCGCCAATCGTCGAGGTATGCGAATCACCGCAGACGATCGTCATCCCGGGCAAAGTCGCGCCCTGCTCCGGCCCGACGACATGGACGATCCCTTGACGCGGATCGTTCATGGCAAAAAGCGGCATCGAAAAATCCTGGCAATTCCGCTCCAAGGTCTCGACCTGCACGCGGGACGTGGGATCGATTATGCCCCGGGCCCGTTCGGTGGTGGGCACATTATGATCGGCCACCGCCAAATTGGCGGTGGCCCGCCACAGCGGCCGATTATGGGCCCGCAAACCAGCAAACGCCTGCGGACTCGTCACCTCGTGCACCAGCTGGCGATCGATATAAAGGAGGCAAGTTCCGTCCGGCAACTCCCGGACCACATGACTCTCCCATAACTTGTCGTAAAGTGTCTTTCCCATGAATGCGGCCTACCCCAAGTAGGCGCCCATGGTACCCAAGGTCCCCGCAGATGCCAACATTTTCCGCGAAAACAACGTGAATAGAGACCTCCTGCACCTCGACAAGGAGGCCGCGCCTGTCGGACAATAAGTCCGTCTTCAGGGACCTTTCGGCCCATTGGCTTGGCGGACGCGTCTATCCATTACGTGATGGGACACTATTGAGATGACCTTCCTACAGCTGCTACAGACCTTAGAGGAACGCATGGGACGCATCCATTGGCCCCTACGCGCGCGGGCCGCAAGCGTCCACGAGCTCTTCGAAGGTTGCGGGCTTCACCATGAACTGGTGTTGACGCTCGCGCGCGCCATTTATGCCGAAAACCGTTGCCACCACCTCAAAGACCGGGTGACGGTCGAGCCCACATTACGCGCCATAGGCCCTATTCAGGCCGCAGTGCTCCGTGCCGACCATACGGACATCGACACCTATCGGTTTCTGGAGAGCCTCGTCGCGACAGTCCAGGCGCTGTTCGGGCAGCAACCGCCGCCGAGGCGGGTCAGGCCCGATACCAAACCGGGGCAGGTCCTGCTATTTCCGATCCGCCGCCGGGCAGCCCATTGAACCGTCCGTAGATCGCGGCAACAAGAGCGCTACGATACCGAAGGCGACAGTCGCCACCACGGCGGCCCAAAGAAACATGACGCGCCCGCCGAATCCGGACCATAGATAGCCACTAAGAGCGGCGCCGACCGCCGCCCCGGCGCCGGCCGCACTTCCGTAGAACGCCTGAGCCCGGCCTTTGGCGCCGGGGCCCACATAGCGCCCCACGAGACGAATGGCTACCGCGTGGTAGAGGCCGAACGTAAAGGCATGGAGCGTCTGGGCGAAGATCAGGCACGCCCCCGTCTTCGGGAAAAGCGCTATCAGCGCCCAACGCACAATGGCCAACGCAAAGGTCAGCGCAAAGAGCGGGCGCTCGGCGAACCGCGCGAACAGACGTCCGGCTTGCCAAAAAACCAGCACCTCACAAATGACCCCAAGCCCCCAAAAGCCGCCGATCGCGGCCTTACTGTATCCGTAGTGGGCCAAGTACAAGGAATAAAAGGTATAGTATGGCCCGTAGCTCACTTGCATAAGAAAACAGGCGAGGAGAAACGGGGCAAGACCCGCCTTGACAGTGAGCACGGAGGTCTCGCCGATCCGGGGGGTAAGCGCGGGCAGTCGCAAGGTCGAAAGCCAGAGACCGCCCAAAAGCAGGGCGATAATGGGGACGATGATGCGGGCGCCATACCGGTCCAACAAGGGGCCGAGGCCCATGACGACGACGATAAACCCAACCGAGCCCCAGAGCCGAACCCGACCGTAGCGGTCGCCATGAAAGGCGAGCGTGCTCGCCTCCAAGGGCGGCAATGTCGCATACCAAAAGAAGCTAAAACCGAACATCAACGCCCCCACTTCGAGAAAGCTGTGGGCCACCGGGGCGAAAAGAAACACGGCAAGAGCCAAGAACGCCGCGGCCCGAACGACCGCGACCCGATGCCCGAAGTGGTCGCTCAAGAAACCCCCGGCATAAGGCGCGATGACCCGCGACAGCGCCAAAAGCGCCATCAGGTCGCCGAGGGCGCGGGGGCCAAACCCGCGGGCCTTAAGGTACAGCGGCCAGTACGGAACCAGTGCGCCAAGCGCACTGAAATAGAACCAATAGAAGGCCGACCGCGGCCAATCAATGGGCGCTAGCCGCTGAGACATGAAAGGGCTTTTGAACGCATGAATCTATCGGATGTTGTCGGGCGCTACGGCTACTTGGCCGTATTCTTCGGAAGCCTGATCGAAGGCGAGACAGCGCTCGTATTGGGTACACTCGCCGTCGGCAAAGGCTATCTCTCGGCACCGGGCGTGCTCGCGGCGGGCTTTCTGGGCGGGTTCTTGGGCGATCAATTGTTATTCTTTCTGGGACGGCAATACGGGGACGTCATCTTACTTAAGTTTCCTCGTCTTGTCCCTCCCGCCGAGCGCGCGAAGGCCCTCTTATTTCGTTTTAGAGCCCCGCTCATCATCGTCGTCCGCTTTCTCTACGGCCTACGCGCCGTAGGACCGATAGCGATCGGGATGTCCGGGGTCCCGATCCGGACCTTCGTGCTCTTCAATGCCATTGGGGCCGCTTTATGGGTCCTTATTCTCACCACT
The DNA here is from genome assembly GCA_021794595.1 of Pseudomonadota bacterium. Lineage (GTDB taxonomy): Bacteria > Pseudomonadota > Gammaproteobacteria > Acidiferrobacterales > Acidiferrobacteraceae > Acidiferrobacter. The sequence goes on along the minus strand of JAJYQN010000117.1, from coordinate 62,603 downwards.
TTCGCTAGCGCCTTGGCCGGGATCCTCGCTTGGCTGCTCGCCCACACCCTGATTTTTAAGATCATCGCGGTGTGTTCGCTGCTCAGCCTGGTCGCCGTCGTTTACTGGCGCAGCAGACGCTAGGGCTTGTGCCCGGGAACCCGCGGTGTCGCACTTTGGACATCGGCGTTTTGTCCCCTATGTCGCAAAAAGTGATCCATGAGCACAAGGCACAGCATGGCCTCGGCGATCGGGGTAGCGCGTAGTCCCACGCACGGATCATGGCGCCCCGTGGTCACGACCTCGGCGGGCGCCCCGCTGCGATCAATCGTGCGCCCCGGCAGACGAATGCTGGCCGTGGGCTTCAAGGCAATACGCACCAGGATATCCTGGCCCGACGAGATGCCGCCCAATATCCCGCCAGCATGGTTACTTAAGAACCCTTCCGGTGTGATCTCATCCCGATGCTCGGATCCGCGCGCTGTCACGCTCTCGAATCCATCACCGATCTCGACACCCTTTACGGCATTGATGCTCATCATGGCATGGGCAATATCGGCATCAAGCCGGTCGAACACCGGTTCACCAAGCCCCGGGGGCACATGGCGCGCAACCACGGCGATCAGTGCGCCGATCGAGTCCCCCGAGCGCCGCAACGCATCCATATAGGCCTCGAGCTCGGGAACCAGCGCTGGATCCGGGCAAAAGAAGGCGTTCTTGTGAATGGCCGTCCAGTCGATCTGCGCCGCCTTATAGGGCCCGAGCTGGGCCAGGTAGCCTTGAACCACGATACCCAGCCGGTGAGACAGATAGCGGCGCGCAATGCTGCCTGCCGCCACTCGGGTCGCGGTCTCGCGGGCCGAGGACCGCCCTCCTCCGCGATAGTCACGCACCCCGTACTTTTGTTCGTAGGTGTAGTCAGCATGGCCCGGCCGGAACGTCTCGGCAATCTTGCTGTAATCTTGGGACCGAGCGTCGGTATTCTCGATCAAGAGGCCGATCGGTGCCCCAGTCGTCACCCCCTCGAAGACCCCCGAGAGGATGCGCACCTTATCCTCTTCACGGCGCTGGGTCGTATGACGAGAGGTGCCGGGTTTACGGCGGTCGAGATCGGGCTGAATATCGGCCTCCGTCAGCGGTAAGCCGGGCGGACAGCCGTCGACCACACAACCGATGGCCGGGCCATGACTCTCGCCAAAGCTTGTCACCGAAAAGAGCCGCCCAAACGTGTTTCCGCTCACGCTAGAACCCGTTCCTTTGGACCTTATTCAAGGTCTCCAAAACGTCCGCAGAAGAAATCTGCGACCGAAAACGCGTCAGCAAATCCCTGTCGGGAAGGGGCTGTCCATCGAAGGCGTAGCGGTTATCGCGCATATCCGCATGCAGACCGACAAGGACAGTCTCCAGGGCCTCAAAAACCCCGACATGGTCCCCGAGCTCGCATTCCTCACCCTCGCTTTCAATGGCACTCAGCATGTCCCGTGTCTCGAATATGGCCTGGTCTGGCAGATCGAGAAACTCATCTTTATTTGTTGGTATATACATTACGTTCCCACTGGCCTTAAGTCCCGCGCCCACGCGGCACCTCTAAAATATGCGGCCCTCGATAGCCCGAGATATAAGCTTACTGATAATATACCGGCTACACCAGGAGAGCCTATGTCAGACCCCCTTCCTGCGGGCGCACCCACGATTCGCGTCGTACCCATGCCAGCCGATACAAACGTCGCCGGAGATATCTTCGGGGGCTGGATCCTCTCCCAAATCGACATTGCCGGTAGCGTAGCTGCGCATCGTCGCGCGAAAGGACGCGTGATCACGGTGGCGGTCAACGCGGTCCAATTCCATCAGCCGGTGTTCGTAGGTGACTTGGTCAGCCTCTACGCCGAGGTGACCCGCGTCGGGACCACCTCGCTTACAGTCGAGGTCGCTGTATACGCCGAACGCTTCCGGGACGCCTGCCGCGCTGAATGCGTCCGCGTCACCCAGGCGACCTTAACCTATGTCGCCATGGGCCAGGACCGTAAACCGCGCCCCGTCCCCAAGGACTGTCCCGGGGCTTAAGCCGTCCGCACGCTCCGGTCACCCCCTCCCCCGGGCCGAGCTGAAAAGGTGAATCGGTCGTCCTTCACCCCAACCTCGATGCCATCACCCGGGGCGAACTGCCCCTTCAATATCTCCTCGGCAAGCGGGTTCTCTAAATACTGCTGCACGGCGCGTTTTAAGGGTCGCGCCCCGTAGACCGGATCGAAACCGGCCTGCGCTAATCTCTCTATCGCCGGCTCGGTCACATCCAACCGAAGATCCCGCGCCTTCAGACGCTCGACCAAATAACCCAGCTGAATGCGGGTAATCCGCTTCAAATCGTCTCGTCCCAAGGGATGGAACACCACGACGTCGTCCACACGATTGATGAACTCCGGCCGGAAGTGCTGACCGACGATGTCCATGACCTCGCGCTTCATGCGCTGGTAATTATCCTCGCCCGCGAGCTCCTGGATGACCTGCGAACCCAGATTGGACGTCATCACGATGATGGTATTGCGAAAATCCACGGTCCGGCCTTGGCCATCGGTAAGCCGTCCTTCGTCTAAAACCTGCAAAAGGACATTGAACACATCCGAGTGCGCCTTTTCGATCTCGTCTAACAAAATGACCGAATAGGGCCGCCGGCGCACGGCCTCCGTCAGGTAACCGCCTTGTTCGTAGCCGACATAACCGGGGGGCGCGCCGATCAGACGAGCCACCGAATGCCGCTCCATAAACTCGGACATGTCGATCCGAACCATGGCGTCATCCGCATCGAACAGAAACGAGGCGAGCGTCCGGCACAACTCGGTCTTGCCAACGCCCGTTGGCCCAAGAAAGAGAAATGAGCCGTTTGGGCGATGCGGATCGGAGAGACCGGCGCGCGAACGCCGAATCGCGTTGGCCACCGCCTGGACTGCCTCCTGTTGGCCTACGACCCGGCGATGCAGCTCTTCTTCCATACGTAAGAGCTTCTGGCGTTCGCCTTCCATCATGCGCGAGACCGGGATCCCGGTGGCACGCGATACTACCTCGGCGACTTCCTCTTCGCCCACCTCTTTACGCAACAGTTTCGGGGCTACGGGCCGCGCGCGCGATGCCAACTGTTTTTCGAGTTCCGGTATCCGCCCGTACTGCAACTCCGACATCCGGCCCAGGTCCCCGGCCCTGCGTGCCGTCTCGATCTCGACTCGGGCGCGATCCAGTTCCTCCTTGATGTGCTGCTCGCCTTGAAGATCGGCCTTCTCCGTCCGCCAGATCTCCTCTAACTCCCCGTATTCCCGTTCGAGCTTACTGATCTCCTCCTCCAAGGCCGCAAGCCTCTTACGCGAGGCCTCGTCAGTCTCTTTACGTAAGGCGACCCGCTCGATCTTCAACTGAATCAAACGACGATCGAGACGATCCATCGATTCCGGACGGGAATCGATCTCCATACGAATCCGAGCAGCGGCTTCGTCCACAAGATCTATGGCCTTGTCCGGCAGTTGGCGATCCGTTATGTAGCGATACGACAAGGTGGCCGCCGCCACCAAGGCCGGGTCCAGGATGTTTACCCCATGGTGGACCTCGTACTTTTCCTTGAGGCCGCGCAGGATCGCGATCGTATCCTCGACGGTCGGCTCATCGACCAACACCTTTTGAAACCGACGCTCTAGTGCTGCATCCTTTTCAATGTACTGCCGGTATTCGTTAAGGGTCGTGGCACCTATGGCATGGAGTTCGCCGCGCGCGAGCGCCGGTTTGAGCATATTGCCAGCATCCATAGCGCCTTCGGCCTTTCCGGCCCCAACCATCGTATGCAATTCGTCAATGAAGAGGATGACCCGACCCTCTTGCTTCCCAAGATCGGTCAAGACCGCCTTCAGGCGCTCCTCAAACTCGCCTCGGAACTTCGCCCCGGCGATCAAGGCCCCGAGATCCAGCGCCAACAGACGACGCCCACGGAGCCCTTCGGGCACCTCGCCGTTCACGATGCGCTGCGCCAGGCCCTCGACAATGGCGGTCTTGCCAACGCCGGGCTCCCCAATCAACACCGGATTATTCTTGGTTCGGCGCTGTAAGACCTGGATCGCGCGGCGAATCTCGTCGTCGCGGCCAATGACCGGATCAAGCTTCCCTTGCGCCGCCCGCTCGGTTAAATCGATCGTGTAGCGGTCGAGCGCACCACGTTGCTGCTCGGCGTTTTGGTCATCCACCTTGCGCCCCCCGCGCCATTCGTCCACGACCTTCTCGAGTCCAGCCCGCGATGCGCCGGCCTCACGGAGGAGGCGACCGAGATCGCCCTTGTCCTCGATAGCCGCCAACAAAAAGAGCTCGCTCGCGATATATTGGTCGCCACGCTTTTGGGCATACTTATCGGTCAGGTTCAAGAGTCGGGACAGGTCGTTCCCGATATGGACCTCGCCCTCCGATCCCTCGACTTTCGGCAAGCGATCGAGCGCCTGATTGAGCTGAGTGCGTAAGGCGTCGACGGCCACGTCCGCCTTTTCGAGCAAGGGCCGCACCCCTCCCCCTTCTTGATCAAGCAGGGCGGCGAGCAAATGGATAGGCTCGATGAATTGGTTATCCCTACCAATGGCCAGAGATTGGGCATCGGCCAACGCCTGTTGGAACCGATTGGTGAGTTTGTCCATGCGCATGAGGGCTACCTACTTCGTCAGATGCCCTCACAGATGGGGGAGAAAGGCCGGAGTTTCAAGGCAGAAGGCCCCGGAAACGCGATCGCAGGACGCGCGACTAGGGCCTTGCGCTCACCCGGGCGAACCAGGCGCCACGCGCGATCCCTTGGCAAAAGGCGGATCGCCCTCGGATACGCCCGACCCGGGGCCTGCCCTTCTCATAAGATCGCCCGAAATGCGCCGCGAGGCCCTGCGCGCTAATCCCCAAAACCTTCATCCGTCAGGGTCTTAAGTCCCAGCAAAACATCCTCGACAAAGTGCAGCTCAGCCACCATCCCTAAGTCCTTCGGCGGCCGCTTTGGACAGAGAGCCATCGATCGGGAGGGCGCACAGCGCCGGCTCATGACCTCGTAGACCGCGATTTCGCGCCGCAATACGTCCCGGACGATAAGGCTCAACTTATGGATATCTCGCGACAAGGCCTCGCCCTGGGTCCATAAGTCCTCAATACCGTAGGAGGTGGCACCCCCCGCGGCAAACCCGCGCCGTCCGTAGGTCTGGTATGCGGACTCCACCACGGCTGTCAATTCCTTGGGGACCTGGATAAAACCGAGGCCCGCGTCCGCGGTCGGGTCCCAGCCATCTTCGGGGATGCCCGCCACCCGACCCGACAAAATGAAACTGAGCCTGGCGACCGATACCCGCAACACCAGCAGCAAGGTCTCGATCATCTTATTCTGTGCCAAGGCCAGTCCGATCGCCAGGAAACCGGGGCTCGAAAAGACCTCTTTGCGCGCGAGATCGAATAAGGGGTTTGCCGACTGCGCCGGGATCAGCGCCTCGACTTCCTGGCCAAGCGCGTGGTGCGCGCTACAAAACTCGATGATCACATCGGGGATGGCCCGGATCGAGACCGCACGCTGAGGAGAGGTCGAAAGACTCTTCTGGCCATCGGCCGTACGCGCGAGGTAATCGAGAGCCTTTTGCGCCGCTTCCTTACCCCGCGGCAAATCCCGCAGGTAGTTAATCCGGGCCAGTTCACAGAGGCGGCCGGCATAGGCGCCGCTTACGACTACGTACTCAATAAGCCCCTTCAATTCCCGATAATTGTCCGCACCTAAGGCTGTGTGGACGAAATTGCCGTTGATCAAGGCGATCATGTCGCCTGGTCTTAACGCGTACGGCGCCGAGCTATCGAGATCGAAGACCGCGCTGACCCAGTGGGTCGCGGGCAGGACATCGCCCGAGGAATACGACTGGCCGGCCGGGATACGGGGACAAAACTCGGGATCGCTCACCTTCTCCATGATCCGCTTGTAGGCCTCGGGGGAAATACCGCTCCCGCCCCGACTCAATTGAAAGACCTTCACATAGCCGATGAGCGAGGCCACGGCCCGTGGGTACGCGCCGCGCCCATAACTCGGCCTCACGTGATGGCTTGCGAAGATCGCTTTCTGGAAATCGGGGCCAGCCTTCGAATCGACCGTCACGAAGTCGCGATGTCCAAGCTCGGTGTTGAACCCGTAAATCGAATTGACATGCCCTTGTTGCAGCAACTCCTCAACCCAGGCGCGTTCAGTCGCGATTTTCGCGGTCGCCTCCTGAACCGCCGGGGGCAGTACATGCTGCTCCGAGGCCTCTAGCAACCGCTTCAGGTACGGCGTATCCATCAATTCACTCCTTCAAATTCCCTATGTACAGGACCGCCGCCACTAAAAATGATAGTATCAAAAGACCCGCTACCGAGATCGTCGCATCGGGCCTCCAATAGTGAAAAACACGAAGAATTCCCCAATCGGCGCTGGGGCGATACCCGGGGCTATGGGAATACTCGGTGATTTCGGTAATGACGCCGAGCGCCTCCATGAGTCCGAGAGCTGCGAGAATATTCTTGATCTGCCTCTGCATTCGACTGCCCTGTTTGGCCCGAATCGCTGCGACGAGATTGCGCGCGGTATCGACCTTGCTGATCGTGGTGGCGATATAGGGCTCGACCTTCCATAGCCGCATATACGCGACAAAGCATTCGCTCTTCCAGCCCTGCAAGCCCATGTCCCGATCTTTGCAGATGTATAGCATCTGGCTTAGGTGGGTCTTAGCGCTTTCCAGCCAATCCGACACGTCCGTGCCCGTCTGCACAAGTCCACCCAAAGACCGAAAATAGGCGTTACCCGTCCTTTTTGCATACTCGTTTGTTACGGCATAGATGTACTGAAGCTCCCTGCGGATCCCCGCAAGGGCTTGTATGCTCCCGGCATCGATCTCGGTGTCACTTGCGATGGCGCTCGAGCCCCACGCGCAATAAATACGGCTATCGCCCGCGTCAACGCGGACCGTATCCTTGTGCAACAACGCTGGCAAAAATTGCTTTTGTTCCTGGCTCACTCCGCCATGCGGCCAGATATAGAGCCGCGCTGTCCATAAAATACTCGGCACGATAACAGGAAGCCGCGTTGCAGCCTTAGTTTCTTTCTTGCGCACCAAGAGATCGACGTAATCCTGCTCTCTTTCCAGATACAAGGGGCCAAGCCTTCGCCCCCTCAAGGCCTTGACCGGCAAAGCACTCGCGGCCGCGGCATGAATCTGACTGAATATGTCGGTCTGAGTGATAGCCTCCATCAATTCCACGGAAATGGCATGCAGCAAGAGCTCTATTGCCGGCCTCTTTGCGGCCGTGATTTCGCGCGCCGCGCATCCGAGGGTAAAATCCCACTCCAACATACCAAAGAGATTATCGTAGACGTAAAGTTCGAGACTGCGCTCATGAAATATCGAGGCCGGAAACTCTGATGCCGTGATGGTGCCCTCGATTCGGAACACGGTCGCGGCTGGTATCCGCAGGTTACTGATTCTCAGTAATGGGTCGAGAAGCACGCTGTCATCGTCGTCATCGGATGTCGCATAGCGCCACTTGGCCACGCGTTTGGCGTGATTGAATACGACATCTACACTGCCTACGCCCTGCTCTTCAAGGTCCGTCCGTACTCTTTCCAGGAAAATGCCCGCGCTTTCTGGGTCTGAGAGAAGAAAAGCGGTGTCGCAATTCAGCGAGCTTCGAAAGCATGTACCGCATTTTACAAGCATAAGATCCATGGGCGTCCGTCCTATTCAACCATTGGGGTGCATGGCTGGGCAAGCGTCTTCACTACCTCTTTCACCGACCTTGATAGTCGCGCCATAACTACGACCGATTACGGGGGCAACCCTAAGAGCCGCAGCGACGACGTGAAAGCCACGTGAAGCCTGTGTCACTGTCGATCTGCAACTTTCACCACCGCATCTTGTCGCTCCGTATGGCCAATGATCAAGCCTAAAACCAGCTTTATAGCCGTGACAAATCGTATCGGGGCCACCACAAGTGAGCCATCTCGAGGGTCGCCCAGATTCGAAGGTAGTCCCATTCCCTTGAAATCCCCGTTCGTGAAAGAGAACGTGTGCTGTTGCTAGGGTAGCGTGGCCGCACAAATCCACTTCAGCCACCGGTGTGAACCAGCGTAAATGGAAGGTGCCAGAATTTTCTGCCGGGATATAAAAGGCGGTCTCAGAGAGATTATTCTCTTCAGCAATGGCCTGCATAATCGAATCGGGGAGCCACTGGTCGAGAGGAATAACAGCCGCCGGATTGCCAGAAAAAACCCGGTGACTAAAAGCATCGATCTGATACTGCATCAGCATCACGGTATTCATCTTTCAAGGAATCGCATCATTTGTACCTCAGCCACATAATCTGTGTCCATGTGAACGGCATCTGGCTCCAGTGCGAAATCTACGAAACCCAGCGACCGATACAGCGCTCGGGCCCGATGATTTCGCTCCAGAACAGTCAAATGAACGGACCGTAAATTATCGATCTCCTGTGCACGGGAGAGCACCGCCTGCAAAAGCGACCTACCGAGACCACGGCCGGCCGCCTCCGGCGCCACGAACATGCGAAAAAGTAACGCCTTATGCCGCAATTTCAGACCGCGATCCCGCTCCAGACTGACAATCCCGACTAGCACATTTTTCTCGAAGGCGCCTAAGGTAAAGCTGTCATTTGCTCCTCGCGTGGGAATAGCCGCGGGAACATCATCTCCCGCCGCTATGCGGAAATACTGCGCGTGTTGCTGCATGGCATCCTGCCAAAGTGAGCGATAAGCGAAATCGTCGTCCTGCCCTAGTTCGCGAACGAGGGGGGCGCAGATCACGTCTTCGCCCTTATCTGACAAGCTAAGGGGAATATTCCGCCAGGTCCCAATCATCCGTTCACGTTCGGCATGCAGTGCTTCAGTGCGGCATCGGACGACCTCCAGACATCCCTGGGCGCATCATCCGGCCTACCAGCCTGGAAAGGCGGTTCCGGCGCATATTCCATGGCAAGCTGAATCTCTTCAGCCGCACCTTGGCCACGCAAGGCTGCAATCAGCACAAGACCAAAGTCTATCCCGGCAGTAACCCCGCCACCGGTGATCAGATTGCCGTCCCGAACCACACGCTCCCGGATAGGTATGGCGCCACATTCAGTGAGGAGATCAAAATAACGCCAATGTGTTGTCGCGCGCCGTCCGGCGAGCAATCCTGCCACACCGAGCAACAGCGCCCCGGTGCATACAGAGGTGACAAACTGCGCCGTTGCCGCCTGGCGCTGTATCCAGCTTAGGATTTCCTCATCCTGCAACAAAACATTGAGACCGACGCCTCCGGGTATACAGAGAACATCCACCGGCAGTCCGTAGTCGAGGGTGGCCGTCGGCTGAAATAGCATACCTGCTGAACAGGCCAAAGGCTCTCGGGTTTTCCAGAAAAGATGCACCTCACAATCCGATAAGGCACTAAAAATCTCATACGGGCCCGCCAGATCCAAAAGCTGGAGGCCGGGGAAGACCAAAAAACCGACACGAGTCGTCATTCAGGATGGTCCTTTTCCCCGTTTTTTGCGCAGGCCAGAACGTATTCAGCCATAGCCAAAGAGCCAGACTGATTTTGCCTCTCCAGGTGCGCCCCGACACTGTCACGGTTGGAAAGCGGCTGGTTCTGGCTGACCTTCCATTTACCAGCCCACCGCGAGATCGGGATTTCTGTGCCCACCACCTGTCCGATAAGCGACTCCGTGAAACCCTGAGGCGCATTATCCACCTGCCAGGGCCGCGCAAAGCGACTCTCCTGCTGCCTGGTCAGGCCGACCATCTGTTGCCGGACCCAATCGGGATTGTCCTTGACGTGAAGCAGCCCATGGACGTGGACGACGGCATAGTTCCAAGTTGGCACTACCCTGCCGTTTTCCGCCTTTGTGGCATACCAAGAAGGGCTTATGTAGTGTTGTGGCCCCTGGAAGATGACCAACACCTCATTGCCCGGGGACGCCTCTCGCCATAGCGGATTAGCGCGCGCCACATGTCCCTGCAACACATAATGGGGCCCCTCCCCGGGCAAGAGATACAGCGGGATATGGTCGGCCTCTGGTCCCTCGCTTCCTATAGTGATCAAGGTTGCGAGGGGATAATGCTGAATCAGTGTCCGTAAAACTTCGGGACGAGTTTCCGTAAACGTTCCGGGGCAGTACATGGTTCGTCTCCATGCTATTCAATGTTCGGCGCCGCAGACTCACTTACGCATAAGTCCGCAGCGGGCGGGCGGGCGTCAATGGGACAGCGCCGATACTGCGACATGGTTTGCAGCTTCCCCATCGCTGCGATCAAATCCGGCCAAGGCTCTGCCCAAACATCAGGATGGGTCATCTCGCCGTTATGAATGGTCGGGTAGGCCAGGTTCTCCCGTTTGGGTGTGAATTCACACTGGATATTGGGCTTGCTGTTGCCGCGCGCATCACAACGATACCAGCCCCAATTATCTAGCCAGACAGCAGTGAAACCGTGTGTACAATAGGGCGCACGAGGACCATCAAACGTTAATCGTTGATAACAAAACCCGGCAGGTATGCGGCTCGCGCGCCATAAGGCTACCAATAAGTGGCTCTTGGCAAAGCACAAGCCGGTGCCGACACGCAGCACATCAGATGCCCTACAGACAACCTCCTCACGACGAAAATCCATACTGTGTTCGATCTGATCCCGCACCCAATCAAAGCAGTTTTTAGCCGTTAGCAGGGGTGTCCGACCGGACAAAGAGGCTGCCAGGTCCTGAATCTGCGGATGATTGCAGTCAACGACCTCCATATTCATAAGAAAATCCGCTGCGGGTAGATGATATCTGTTTACGCTCACGCCTTCACTCCAAATCGGCTGTTTATCCCCCAAATATTTCCTGATGCATAAACTCCGCAACCTTCAGTTGTGCATAAAACGATTTTTATCTAAACGGTATACCAGCGTAGCAGGACCTGCTATCTCCATCAAACAAGCTCCGTCTTCCCTACCAGAATACCTGCTCCTAGCCCGCCTTGATTCGATTGAAAGCGCACTGCCTGCATTGCTTTGATAGTCATCGCATTTTTCCTGCCGGTGTAAACTATCATCATGATTTTTTTATGGCGGCTTGTCTCGTAACCGTGTCCGAAAAAATCGAGCCTCCCGCACACCCGCAATACCCCGCGCAGGCCTGTTGCCTTCCACAAAGATGGAGAGCGTTGATTCTCGGTACCAGGATGCATATCGCCGTCCTGGGCTAGGCGGCCCACAGCCGCCCGCCAGGCCCCTCCCTGGGACGCAAGGCGACGGCACCCGCGGACACCGCGCCCTCGTCGCTCCCTAATGAGATGGTCGACCCCTCCCCTAATGGCATCAGCTGTGCCAAAGTGAAGAGCGGGACGTACCACTCGAATAAAGAGGGCGCGACAATAAAGATGACAGCGATTGCGATTGATCTGGCAAAAGCGCCCCTTGCCGTCCACCGCCGCAAGGCTCATGGCAAGGCGGCTCTAAAACGGTCACTCTAACGCAATCAAATGCCGATGTTCTTCGAAAACCTCCCTCCCTGCCTCATTGGCGCGCAGAAAATGAGAGAGCAATGAAAACGGAAATATTATGGCGCTGCATTTCAATTTTCCGACGCATCATGGTAACTGTGCCCGTTTCCACAGCCCCTCAGGTGAAAAAGGCCACGGGGTACGATTTTGGCAAAGGTGTCCTAAGGGCCAGTATTACAACTTTGTCGTATTGATCAATTGGGTAGCGGGATGCATATTTATGTCGGTAGCCCATCGATGGAGGTGGGCGTAGTCATGAAGATCGATGTCGGCGATGTCTCCTAAGATGCCGCACCAAGGGTAGAGTGCGATATCGGCAATAGAGTAGTCGCCGCACAAGTAGCGTTGCCCTTTGAGTTGTTCATCAAGTAGGGAGCAGAAGCGAGAGAGCTTGTCCCGATATCGCGGTAGAAGGTGGTCAGTGAACGCGGGGCTATCCATGAGGAGCCCGTGGTACAGCTCGCCCATGACAGGTCCCACATTGGCCACTTCGAACATAAGCCATTTCATGACCTCTGTGCGCGCCTTGATCTCTTTGGGTAGGAATTGACCGGATTTTTCCGCTAGGTAGTATAGGATAGCTCCCGATTCGAAGACGGAAACACCGTTATCCTGATCAAGGATGGCGGGTACGGTGGCATTCGGATTGATTGCGCGAAAACTGCCAACAAACGCTCCATCAGGCTCCCGGTCGACGCTTTGAGCGATATAAGATAAGCGAGTTTCGGTGAGCATGAGGGCGATCTTCTGTATGTTGGGGCTCGCGGTGTTCCGGTAAAGTATGATCATGTGAGAGATCCTCCGTTGTGGGCCGCTTGACGTCTTTGCCACGCGACGATGTTGCAAGTGTTCTAGAACGTCAGGTTGGTGTACCTTGGTTTCTTGACGCACCAGGGTAATTTTCTTAACCATCGTTGCCCATATCGATAACCACCTTGCCAAAGTGCTGGGCACTCTCCAGATAGGCGTAGGCGGAAGGCGCCTCCCCAAAATCAAAAGTTCGATCGATTACGGGTCTTATGGTGTGTGTGGCCATAAACCGATGCAGATCAGAAAAGTGCTGGCGCGAGCCGACACAGATCCCGCAAATCGTGGCATTCTTAAACTGCAAGGGTAAGAGGTTGGCCTGGGGGCCAAAACCTGTGAGGACGCCGATCTGCGCAATGGTTCCGCCACCGGCAACCGCCGCTAAGGATCGGTCGAACGTATCAGGGCCACCCAATTCCAAAACGCAAGAGACTCCTTCGTTATCGGTGAAACGGTGCACGGCCCGATCCCACCGAGGCTCTTTGTGGTAGTTGATGGTCTTCCAGGCGCCTAGGGCTACGGCGCGCTCAAGCTTCTGATCTGATGACGAAACGACGATCGCTCGTACGCCATGGGCTGTGGCGAGCTGCAAGGCGAACATTGCGACCCCACCAGTCCCTTGGATGAGCACGGTGTCCCCGCTTGTGAGGTGGGCGCGTACAAATAGGGCGTGCCACGCCGTTACGGCAGCACAAGGGAGCGTTGCGGCCTCGGACAGCGTGAGATAAGCGGGGATTTCGACGAGAGCATTATCGGAAACGATAATCTCATCGCATAACACCCCATCCGTTTGTCCGCCTCCTAGGGCAGACTGTAAGTAGGAGGCACGAAACGGCCCGCTATCCCAATGCGGGAAAAAGCTAGGGGACACTCGATCGCCGACTCGCCAAGTGGTAACGTCAGGACCTATAGCGGAAATGACGCCCGCGGCGTCGGAGAGCGGTATGAGGCCTTCCTTTAAGTCAGTCGGATTGTGTAGAGCCAAGAGATCCCGGTAATTCAAGCTTGCCGCGCACACCTGCACGAGGACTTGATGGGGCGCCAACGTTGGCATGGTCAGTCGCGATGGCGTGAGCTGTCCACGCACACCGGTTTTTTTGATTTGATACGCGCGCGGCGCAGGGGGCATGGCGTCTCCTTTTCTATATGTAGTGATCGTTATATAATATAGTTGATCTGTCTTGTCAATGAGCGCGAAGGACGGGACATTAACGTTGCCGTCTGCGTATGGCCTAAGAAACTCCCGGTAAACAGTTGGTCGCAGGTATTCTCAGGATATGACGAAAGATAAGGCGGCGACCCAGGGTCTTTGGGTAAGGCAAGAGGTAAAAGCGCGCTCAGCGGACCAATCTGCTACGTAGGGGATATGATGGCGTTTCGTTTTAAGATCATGGAGCATAGGCTATGAAAAAGGTCGTGGGGCGCCCGAGGGGTCGTCCTCGGATCTTCAATAAGGCCAAGGCCTTAGAAAAAGCTATGGTTCTCTTCTGGCGCCAAGGGTACGAAGGCACAGCCATCGCCCAGCTCACGAAGGCTATGCACATCACCGCACCCAGTCTTTATGCCGCTTTTGGCTCAAAGGAACAGCTCTACCGTGACGTTCTTGAGCTCTATCTTTCGACGCATACTGATTTTCTTACGCGTGCGCTCGAGGCTCCAGGCGCAATTCGGGATGTGATAGGGCAGTTATTAACAGCAGCTGCTCAGCAATTTACGCGCAGTGAGTGGCCAGCCGGTTGTCTTACCGCCAGCGGATCTCTTCGTTGTGCACAAGAGAACCGATCCGTGGCTAAAACGACGGCCGCGCTACGTCGTATGGGCCAAGACGCCATCGCGTCACGGTTGGCATTGGCCGTGCAAAGGCAAGAGATCCCGCCCGATACTGATACCGAAGGATTAGCGACATTTTATGCCGCCGTCATACAGGGGATGTCCGTGCAAGCGATAGATGGTGCGTCTTACGAACAGTTACAGAGAATCGGTGCGCTCGCTATGACAGCATGGCCATACGATTGCGCCCCATGACAAACGTGTGCTGACCCTTAGCATGCACCATGAGACGTCCAAGTCTCCCGGCGCGCCACCCGTAGGGTGCACCCTCCGTGGTGGCAAAAACCGCCGCAAGCCCCCTGTGGGAATTGCGCCATCATGCACGGGACGCTTTGTGAGGGCTGGCAGCGCTCAGGCCTCGTCATACCCGGTACCGCCGTAACGTGCCGATGAGATAAAGGCCAGTGAGCGCTGCGATCACGGTAGCGACCCCATAGAGCACAGGCACGCCAGCTGTAAGCGCGACACCACCCAAGGCCGTACCCGATCCGATTCCTAAATAAATTGCCGAGGCGTTCAAGGACAAGACGAGCGATACACTCTCCGGTGCGGCAGCGATAAGCCGGTGCTGCTGGGGCGGAGTCTGCGACCATGTACTCGCGCCCCAGAGACTAACCAGAAGACCCACAACCGCCGTCGATATGATGCCCCGAGAGGGCGCGTGAAGCGCTAAGCAGCCGAGCAGCCCAAGAGCGAGCGTCATGACGCTATAGGTCGCAGATAGCATGCGGACAGCTCCCCACCGGTCGGTGACGTAGCCGCACAGGGCACTGCCGAGCACCGCCCCAAGGCCATAGAGAAACAAAAACCCGCCTATTGCCCCAGGCGCCACCCCCACGCCGCGCAGCGCCGGTACCGAATACGCGTAAACGGCATAGCTCGCCGCCATACCGAGTACGGTAAGCGGCAATATGCTGACAACACCCGGCTTACGCAAAACAGCCAGCCGATCGCGGAGCGGAACAAACGGGCCACCCCCAAGAACCGGCAGGATCCGTAACACAGCAACGCTACTCAAAAACGCAAGCCCGGCCACCAAACCCAGGGCAGCCCGCCAGCTCGCCCAGTCGCTGATGAGATCCCCAGCTGGCACAGACAACACAGTAGCCAGGGTCAAACCGGCGAGAACCAGGGCCAAGGCCCGGCCGCGCAAAGCGGAGGGCGCAAGCCATGCCGCCACCGCGCCTGCAGTAGGCGTATACGCGGCGGCCCCCAGTGCGGCCAAGGTGCGAAACGCCATCAGGACGGTAAAGTCGGCGGCCACTGCGGTGCCAAGATTTGCGCCAGCTATAACGACAAGTGCAGCCACTAACAGCTTGCGACGAGGCACCTTCGCGGCGAGCGTAGCTAGGATAGGGGCAAACACAGCATAGGTTATCGCAAAGACCGTGACGCTTTGTCCAGCCACACCCACAGAGACATGCAGGCTCGCAGCCAGGGAGGGCAAAAATCCGGCCACGATAAAGGCATCCGTGCCCACCGCGAAAGTACCCAGCACCAAGATCACAACTGGCATCAAATCGCCTCTTTCCCGGGCACGCTCACCACTCTGTTTGTCATCCATAAGGGTCTGCCCTTTTGCGTATTTAAGGATACATGTTATCCAGATTATGAAGCCGCCAAGCCCGGTAGCTTCATAGCCATGTAGCTAGCGTCGCACCTCTTGATACCAACGGCGCGTGCGTTCGGCCGCGGCTGCGGGGGCCTTTTGCATAATATCCGCCAAAGTCTGGGCCTTGAGTGCTATGCGCCACGCCTCCTCTGCTTCCTGCATGGCCCCTGCAATAGCGCAAGGCCGCCTCTTTTCGTCGCGCGAGCAGCCCTCATTCTGTCGGATCTCGGCACAACGAAAGGCTGCATCCGGCCCCTCGACCGCGATCACAACATCCAGAAAAGTCAATTCATCTGGCCGTTTCGCCAAGCAAAACCCGCCACGCGCCCCGGATACGGACCTTAGAATCTCGGCGCGAACAAGGGCCTGCAGACACTTATTGAGATAGGTGGGGGGAACGCCGAAGTGCTCGGCAAGTTTCGCGGTCGAAATAGGCTCTTGGTCGCCAATCCAGGCGAGCGTTAAACAACAATGAAGCCCCCACTCCACCCCTTCACCCATCCGCATGATCTGTCCCCCTAAGGCCTCACGCCTACGTTTTATTCAAAAAGTCTGATCAAGTCTTTATAATCTAGATAGCTTATATCCTGGTTTCATAAGCCGTCAAGAAGGCGCAGCTTCTATCTCCTGCGCAACGCTCGTCCTCCCTATCAGTCGTGGTATGCGTCAGGAGGTGCGCCCCATGGGAGATTTAGACGTGACGCGGGAAGTGACGACCTTAGCCCTGCACAGACCAAACGGGAGGCAGTAGAGAGCACCCTTCGGGAACCGGCGAGCAGTCGCAAGCAGGCTCCATTTCTAGATTTGGCCTCAAAAGAATGGGAGACCCGCACTGATCTTGATATCCCCGATCATAAGAAAATGTTGCACCTAGACTACGGCGTCACGTAATCTTTCGGACAGGAAACCCTCCTGGGCCCATCATCCACTCAACGCCCGCTCTACCGGCGCCTAAAGGCGACTTAATCAGGTATAAGGCGGTCGTGGGCCCGCAAAAAGGGCTTATGGGGCAAGAGGATGGCCGCGTTCTGACGCCCAACTGTCACCCCCATAAGTCCGCGCTCGAGGACGAGCACGGACACCCATTAGGGATACCCGGCCTTTTAGGGATACCCGGCCTTTGGGTCCAACCCTATTTGCAATCAAGCCATGGCATTTTTGGGAGGCAACTGTGTTCACCTCGTATCTCACATCATCGGTTGTTGAAAAAGCCGTTTGCGCCGCCTTGGAGGAAGATACAGGATCAGGCGATCTGACCGCGCTTCTGGTGCCAGAGGGGCTCGTTCAAGCGGCGCTTATCACGCGCGAGGACGGTGTTTTGTGCGGCCAGGCGTGGTTTGAGGCCACGTTCCGACGTCTTGATCCGCACTGTGAGATTCAGTGGCACGCCCAGGACTCGGACCGGGTTTCCGCCGGTATGACGCTGTGCGAACTCTCCGGGGATGCCCGCGCCCTACTCACCGGCGAACGCACCGCGCTGAACTTCGTTCAAGTCCTTTCCGGCACCGCAACTGCCGCGCGCCGCTACGCCGACCGGATCACCCACACCAAGACCCGCATTCTCGATACCCGCAAGACGCTTCCGGGCCTGCGCTTGGCGCAAAAGTACGCAGCGCTCTGCGGGGGTTGTCAAAACCATCGTCTCGGCCTGTATGACGGCGTACTGATCAAAGAGAACCACATCGCCGCCGCCGGATCCATCGTGGCTGCATTACGTCATGCGCAGAAGATCGCCCAGGGCAAATTAGTCGAGATCGAGGTCGAGACCCTAGCTGAACTCGATCAGGCCCTCGCCGCCGGGGCAACGCGCATCCTCCTTGATAATTTCTCGGTGCCGGATCTGCGTTTAGCGGTCGCGCGTAGCCAAGGCCGAGCCCAACTCGAGGCCTCGGGCGGCATCACCTTAGACGCCCTCGCCGCCGTGGCCGAGACGGGTGTCGACTTCATATCGATCGGCGATATCACCAAAAACGTCCGCGCCCTCGACCTCTCTCTGCGCTTTACGGGGTCTGCGTCCGCGGGACGCGGCTAGCCACGCGGTCAGGCGCGAGCGGCGTGCGGCTTGAGAAGCGCCTTCTCGATCTGGTGATTGAAGGCCGGGATGTCATCGGGATTGCGGCTCGTGATGAATCGTCCGTCGACGACCACGGACTCGTCCGTCCAATGGCCTCCGGCGTTTCGGATATCGGTCGCCAAGCTCGGCCAGCTCGTTACATGACGACCGGTCATTAAACCGGCATTTATCAAGAGCCAGGGACCGTGACAAATGGCGGCCAGCGGTTGGCCGGTTTGAGAAAAACGATTCACGAACTCCACCGACTGCGCGCTCAGGCGTAACAGGTCCGGGTTCGCAACGCCTCCCGGCAATACCAGCGCGTCGTATTCCTCGGGCCGCGCCTCTGTGACGGTCTTTTCGACCGTGAATCGGGACCCTGGCTTCAGGTGGTTAAAGGCCTGCACGGACTCACCGCGCTTTTTAGGGGACACGAGATCGACAGTAGCGCCCCGCTCCTCCAAAAATTGCCGGGGTTTTTCGTACTCGACTTGTTCGACGCCGTCCGTGAGCAGCATGGCAACACGCTTACCCTGTAAACTTCCGCCCATCAACTGTTCCTCCATAGGGTGGGATAGACCTACGGAGAGTGTCCCTCTATCCACGCCAACGTCGCCATCCGCCCACAGACCTGGGTTTGCCGATAAGAGTAGAAACGCGGATCGGAGAGTGTATCGTAGCCGCCGCCGTACACCTCGCTAATACCGCAGGCCGCCAAATGGACACGAGCGAGAGCGTAGAGATCGGCTTGGTAGCGCCCCTCACCAATCGCCCGAAAGGCCGCCTGGGCGCCGTCTTTGAAGGCGGCACGAACCGGCTCACCAACCTCATAATGAAGCGGGCCTATGGCCGGCCCAAGCCAGGCGACGAGCTCCGACGAAGAGACAGGTAAGGCCGTGACTCCCGCCTCGATGATGCCCGCCGCAAGTCCCCGCCACCCGCCATGCAAGACCGCAATACATCGGGCCTGCCTATCCGCGAGCACAATCGGCAGGCAATCGGCGGTCAATATGGCGCACACGAGCCGCGATTCGCTTGTGACGCTGCCGTCGGCATCAAGCGCCGATTCCACCCGCCTGGCATCTACGACCCGGGACCCGTGGACTTGATTTAGCCAGCGCGGTGCCGACGGGAGCCCGAGCGCCTGCCCAAGTCTCGTCCGGTTTGCCAAGACGTCCTCCGGGGAGTCCCCGACGTGGGTCCCTAAGTTCAGGGAGGCATAAGGCCCACGGCTTACGCCGCCATCGCGCGTTGTCGTATAGACACGCACTCCCCGGACCGGCCATGCGGGCGCCACGCACTCGATCACACCGCCTCCTTGCGCAAGCGCTGTAGGGCATCAACAAAGTCCCCGGCCATCGGGCACTCGAACGTCAGGCGCTCCCCGCTTTTTGGGTGGATCAAGCTAAGACGCCGCGCATGCAGTGCCTGTCGCGGAAGAATATCGCGGGTCTTAGCCCGACCGTACACGGCATCCCCCACAAGCGGGAAGCCGATGTGCGTCATATGCACTCGAATCTGGTGCGTACGACCCGTCTTGAGCCGCACACGCAAAAGACTAAAGCGCCCCAAACGCTCAATAAGCTCGTATTCCGTACGCGCCGGCCGGCCGTGCGCCGTTACCGCCATCCTGGTCCGATGACGAGGGTCGCGCCCGATAGCGGCCTCGATAAAACCCTGGGGGGGCGGC
This sequence comes from Pseudomonadota bacterium, assembly GCA_021794595.1. Classification (GTDB taxonomy): domain Bacteria; phylum Pseudomonadota; class Gammaproteobacteria; order Acidiferrobacterales; family Acidiferrobacteraceae; genus Acidiferrobacter. The sequence goes on along the minus strand of JAJYQN010000117.1, from coordinate 43,082 downwards.
GTACCCACCACCAAGGCCTCGTACTCACGGCCCATCTCGCGGGTCTTCAGTTGCTCGATAAGGGCGAGCCTTGCAATCTCGGTACGCGCGATCACAAGCAAACCCGAAGTGTCCTTGTCGAGCCGGTGGACAATCCCCGAACGCGGTAAGACGGCGAGATCGGGGGCGTGATACAAAAGCGCGTTTTGCATGGTGCCCTGGCGGCAACCGGCGCCGGGGTGCACGACAAGACCCGCCGGCTTATCGATCACAAGTACAGTGTCGTCTTCGAAGATGATAGTAAGAGGGATCTCTTCCGCCTGGATATCGGACAGGACCGGTTCTGGCAGATCGAGCCACAAGCGCTCCCCACCCTTGACCTGGCGAGTCGCTGCGACCGGCAGGTCGTCTAGGGTCACGCGTCCCTCGCGCAACCACCCCTGGAGCGCCGTTCGGGAGAATTGCGGCAAGCGCAACGCGAGTGCCCGGTCGAGTCGTAATCCGGCCTCAGCGTCGGAAAATTGTAGCCAAAAGTGTCGCTCTGGGTCCACGGTCTTTCCGCTCGGTGCAAATCCGGTTAAGCTTGCCCTCGAATGCCAGAGGAACCGCCATGCGTCGCCTGATCCGCTTTTGTCTCATCGTAGGACTCGCAAGCCTAAGCGCTTGCGGCCGTGACCACCACAAGACGCATCATTGGTCTGCCCAACGCTTCTACGCCCAAGGCGTGGCCACGCTAAAAAACGGCAACTATGAACGCGCCATCCGGCTCTTTCAAGGCCTCGAAGCGGCTTATCCCTACGGACGCTATGCCACTCAGGCCGAAATCGTTATTGCCTACGCCTACTATAAGGCCTCGGAACCGGTAGCCGCGGTCGATGCCGCGAAGCGGTTCATCCGCCTTCACCCGACCGATCGCCGTGTGGCCTACGCCTACTACTTGCAGGGCCTCATTGATTTCAATAAGAATCAGAGCGTTATCGAACGTGCGTTCGGCGTAAACCCGCTACGCGGGCGCGATAATAGCGCCGCGCGCGCGGCCTTGCGCGCCTTCGAAACGGTCGTTACCAAATACCCCCACAGCCGATACGCGACCGATGCCGCGGAGCGCGTCAATTACCTCACGGACATGCTGGCCCGAAACAACATCGCGGTCGCCCGCTACTACTACATCCACGGGGCTTACGTCGCCACCGCCGATCGCTGCAAATTCGTCATCGAACACTATCCGCGCACACCGGCCGTGGCCGACGCGCTCGGTCTTATGGCCATGGCCTATGAGCGCATGGGCATGGCGGGATTAAGCCGGGATACCGCGCGTATACTGGCGCGCAACTTTCCGCAGAGCCCTTACCTTGCCAAACTTCGGGGCGCTCACATCTTACCGGCGCCATAGCGCACGCTCACCGGATAGCGCCAATCGCGCCCAAAGGCGCGAGCGCTCACGCGGGTGCCGAGTGGGGCTTGCTTGCGCTTATGTTCCGCAAGCCGCACAAGGCTTAAGACACGATCGACAATTACAGGATCGTAGCCGCAAGCCAATAAATCTTGTCGCCCGCAATTCTGTTCCACCATACGCAAAAGAATGGCGTCGAGTAGCTCATACGGAGGGAGACTATCGGTGTCCTTCTGATCAAAGCGCAGCTCGGCCGTGGGCGCTCGGGTAAGGACCCGTTCGGGTATCACCTCAGACACGCCGTTGCGATAATGGGCCAGGGCGTACACATCGGTCTTAAAGACGTCCTTAAGCGGCGCGTATCCGCCGGCCATATCGCCATAGAGCGTCGTGTAGCCGACCGCGAGCTCGCTCTTATTGCTGGTCACCACAACGAGGCCGCGGTGGGCGTTGGCGAGCGCCATCAAGAGCGTTCCCCGAATACGCGCTTGGAGATTTTCGGTCGCCAAGCCGTGCCCCGGGCCCTGCCAATGGCCGTCCAATACCCCCGCAAAGGCCTCATAAATCGCCCCTATGGGCGCCATCGTCAATCGCACACCGAGATTCTCGGCCTGGGTCCGCGCGTCTTCAATGCTTATGGGTAATGTGTAGCGTGACGGCATCATAACCGCCTGGACCTTGTCGGCAGTGAACGCATCGCAACACAGAACTAAGGCCAGGGCGGAATCCACTCCTCCCGATAAACCGAGCGCGACCTCCGCGAAACCATTCTTCTGGACATATTCGCGCAAGCCGAGTGTTAGCGCCCGGTAAACCCCGGCGATAGGGGTAGGCCAAATCCGCTGGTCGCCGTCTTGGGGTCGGCCTTCGCTATCAAAACGGGCCGCCACAAGATCCTCTTCAAATGCGTGGGCACGGACCGCCGCGTGTCCATCCAGCCCCAACACAAACGACGCCCCGTCAAATACCAGTTCGTCTTGGGCCCCTATCATGTTCACGTAGACGACCGCCATTCCGGTCTCCGCTACGCGGGCACGCCCGGTCTCAAGGCGAATCAGGTCTTTTCCCTGGTGATAAGGGGAGGCGTTCATATTGATAAGGACGCGGGCCCCGGCCTCGCTTGTCGCCCGCGCCGGGCCGGGCTCCCATAAGTCCTCGCAGAGGGTGATGCCTATGGGCACGCCCCCCAGAGACCGCACAAGCACTGTGTCCCCGGGCGCAAAATACCGCCGCTCGTCAAATACCCCGTAGTTAGGCAAGAGCTGCTTGCGATAGAGACCGACCACTTGGCCATCATGGACCCAGGCCGCGGCATTGTAGAGCCCTCCGCCCTCCGCCCAAGGAAGCCCCACCAGCATATCTATGCCGTCCACGCGGGCGGCAAGCCTCAAGAGGGCCGCCTTCGCCTCCGCCACAAAACCGGCATTAAGAAGAAGGTCCTCCGGGGGGTAGCCCGTAAGGGACAGTTCCGGGAAGGCGATGAGATCCGCGCCCTGTTCGGCGATTGCCCGCAGCGCTAAGGCCTCCATGCGCTGGACGTTGCCGTGAAGATCGCCCACCTCGCACCGCATTTGGCCGAGCGCGATGGTGGTCACGATGACCTCAAGCGCGCCGCGACCGCGCGACCCATGTGGGCCGGAGACTCCACGACCGCCACGCCAACTGTGGCCAACGCCGCCTTTTTCGCGTGTGCCGTACCGCGCGAACCCGCGATCACGGCCCCGGCATGGCCCATGCGCCGCCCAGGCGGCGCCGTAAGCCCCGCGATATAGGCGACCACCGGTTTAGTGACGTGGTTCCGGATAAACTCGGCCGCCTGCTCTTCCTCCTCGCCCCCAATCTCCCCCACCATCAAAATGGCCTCGGTGGCCGGATCAGCCTCGAAGAGCCGCAGGCAGTCCACGAAACTCAAACCATGAATGGGATCACCGCCTATGCCTATACAGGTAGTTTGGCCAAGGTGGGCGGTGGTGGTTTGCGCTACGGCTTCGTAGGTAAGGGTACCGGAACGCGACACGATCCCAATCGCGCCCGGCTGGTGAATGGACCCGGGCATGATGCCGATCTTACATTCCCCGGAGGTAATGATGCCCGGACAATTGGGACCTATTAACCGCGTCGTCGGCGGTAAAAGGGCCTTCACTCGCACCATATCGGCAACCGGTATGCCCTCCGTGATACAGACCACAAGCCCGATACCCGCAGCGGCGGCCTCCAAAATGGCGTCCGCGGCCGCCATGGGAGGCACGTAGATCACAGAGGCATCCGGAGACACGGTCGCCACCGCCTCGGACACGGTGTCGAACACCGGCCGGTCGAGATGCCGCGTACCCCCCTTGCCAGGCGTCACTCCCCCCACCAAGCGGGTCCCATACTCTATCGCCTGTTGGCAATGAAACGTGCCTTGCTTGCCGGTGAAACCCTGGCAGATGACCCGCGTCTCCTTATGAATCAGCACACTCATTCGATCGCCCCTGCGCGTCTCACGGCCTTTTCCGCCGCATCCTCCAAACTGTCCGTCACATCCACCTCGAGACCGCTTTCCGCCAGGATCCTCTGACCCTCTTCGCGACGCGTGCCCACGAGCCGCACCACGATCGGAAGCGAGCGCCCGAAGCCCTTAGCCGCCAAGACCAGGCCTTCGGCGATGAGATCGCAGCGCACAATACCGCCAAAGATGTTCACTAACACGGTCTTCACCCGGCCATCGGATACTAAAAGCGCCAAGGCCTCGGCGACCTTCTGCGCGGTCGTGCCGCCGCCGACATCGAGAAAGTTCGCTGGCCGACCGCCCGCCAACGCAATCAAATCCATGGTTGCCATAGCCAAGCCCGCGCCATTGACCAGGCAACCGATATCCCCGTCCAAAGCAATATACTGAAGCCCTAATGCACGCGCCTGCTCGTCCTTTTGATCGCTTTGCTGCGGATCGCGTTCGGCATCGAGCGCGGGCTGGCGCCATAAGGCGTTGTCGTCAATCTCGATTTTGCCATCGCCGGCCACCAGAGCCCCGTCCGCCGTCACCATAAGGGGATTGATCTCAACCAACAGCGCATCCGTCGCTATCGTCAGATCGACGAGGCGCGCCACGAAATCCCCGAAGGCGCCGACGAGCCGCCCGGAGAGATAGAGGGCCCGGGCGAGCGCGCGACCCTGATAGGGCGAGAAGCCCGTCAGGCTATCTATCGGAATTTGGAGCGGCGCGGACCCCTCTTCAACTCCGACCCCGCCCTGGGTCCCCGCCAAAATCATCCGCTTGCCAAGCCGTCTGTCAACGACGCATGCAAGGTAGAGCTCGGAGGCCACGGCAACCGGTTCCTCGACCAATACGCGCGTCACGAGTTGTCCGCGAGGCCCGGTCTGCGCCGTCACCAGTCGCGATCCCAGCCACTGGCGCACGATCTCGGGCAGCTCGCTTACCGGTATAACGCGCACCCCGCCTGCCTTTCCACGGGCCCCGGCATGAATCTGGGCCTTAGCCACGCACAAGGGACACCGCCAATGCGCACAGAGGCGCGCGGCCTCGTCTTCTGTCGCTACTACCGATCCCACAGGCGTTGGCAGGCCATACCGCGCAAATAGAGCCTTAGCCTGGTACTCATGTAGACGCACCGCACTCTCCTTATTATCCCGGTCACAAAGCGCTATTATGCCATAGCCAGCGCCGCCGGCTTGCAGAGCCGCGATCGCCCGACTACTATGGCGGCCTTAAGAGGACTCGCAGTGGCCGTAGATATCAAGCGTGTCGCATTCATCGCTCTCGCCGCAGGTCTTAGCGCCTGCTCCCACGACTCGTCTGGGACCCCCGGGCGCCAGGTCACAGTCCATACCGCTCTCGCTGTTATCCGCCCCGTCCCACGCCTTGTCACGGCGGTAGGGGATGTCGGACCCGGGTTTTCCCCCGTGATCGGCGCCCCCATGGCGGGTCGTTTGACGCGCCTGCGGGTCACGGTCGATCAATCTGTTGCGGCCGGCGCCCCGTTGGCCTATGTACGACCTCAGGGCCCGGGGGGGCGCTTGGCTCCAATTGTCGCGCCAGCACCCGGGGTCATCACCCAAATTCTGGTGCTGGCGGGAACCAAAGTCCATCAAGGGCAGGCGCTTTTCGGTTGGACGGGAACGACCGTGCGGCAAGCCCGGGTACCGTTTCCGGCGACACTCGGCCCGGACCTCCATACCGGCCAGGCGGTTCTTCTCCATAGCCCTCTAGCCCCTCGTTCGCCGGTCACCGGGACCATCGCGCGCCTCATACCGCACCCCAAACACCATGCCATCTTCGCGGTCATCGCCTTACCGCCACGGCACGGATGGGTCGTAGGGAGCCCGGTGCGGGCCGATGTCGTCATAGCGGATAGGCCGGCCCTCGTGTTACCAAAAACAAGTATCGCGCTCCGGCGCGCCGGCGATGTCGTCTTTGTGCTCCATCATCGAATCGTGCGTATGCAAGCCGTGACGGTCGCTGCAAGGCTTCGTCGGGTGGCGGTCATCTCCTCGGGCCTTGCGCCCGGCGTCACTGTCGTCACCGATCCCAGCCAATCACTCATCAACGGGACGCGGGTGAGGATCAGCGGGCGACGTTAAGGACCGACGCGCGCGATCGTCGGGCTTAGCGGACCGGTAGACGGGAGACATACCCAAACATACACGTTGCGGCACGCAGTCGTGCTTCGGTATCCGGGCCTAAAGCGCCCGCATACCCCAAAGGGGACTAAACATCGAGATGAAAAACCTTTTGCCGCTTGTTATCGCCGTCGGAGCGTTCACGCTGACGCCGAACGCTGCCCGTGCGCTAAACCTTACGCACCTCTATGCCGAGGCCGTGGTCCACGATATGCGTTATGCGGAATCGGGCGCCTCCTACCGCGAGGCGCACACGCTGATACCCGCCGCGCGCTCGGCCTTCCTTCCCCACGTCTCGGCAAATGCCAATACCGCCTACAACATTCTCCACTCTACCATCCTTGGCGGCACCACCGGGTTTACGTTTCCAAGCGGTCGTTTCGCCTTTAACTCCAACGGCTATGGCATCTCGGTGACCGAGGCCCTTTTGAACGTGCAGGCGCTTTATAACTATCGGGCCGCCGGCCAAAGCCTCAAGGCCTCGCGAATCCGTTACCGACTTTCCGCAAGCCGTTTGGTTCTGTCCGTTGCCCAACGGTATTTCGATCTGCTTCTCGCAAAAAGCGAACTCCGCCTAAGGCGCGCCGAAGAACACGCCTTACGCGCGCAACTGGCCCGGGCAAAACGTAGCTTCCGCTTGGGGACCGCCACCGTTATCGACGCCAAGGATGCCCGCGCGCGGTATGAGGCGGTCCGGGCCCAGGCGCTCGACGCCGCCAATGCCGTACGCATCGCCCGCAGCCGTATCGAACAAATGACCGGAGCCCGGGCACGCCACGTCTGGCCGCTTGCGCTCAGCAAACTGCCGCCGCCCCCAAGGCGCGGCAGCGTGCTTCTGGAAGAATCCCGCGCATCCCGCCACAACCTCGTTCTGCTTGCCACCCGGGCCGAGGCTCGGGCGGCACGGGCTCGTGCCTCGGCCGCGGCAGCCGGGCGCTACCCCACGATCACAGCCGAGGCGGCCTACACCTATAATCGCGCCGGCAATAGCCAATTTGGCTTTGGTTCGGTCATCCGAGAAAAATCGATCGGCCTTGATCTCTCGCTTCCCATTTACCAAGGGGGTGAACTCTCAGCGGCGAGCGCCAGGGCCGAGGCCCGCGCCTATAAGGCCCACGTGGCGGTATTGCGTACCGAACGGGAGGTCGAATTCGACGTACGCCAAGCCTTCCTCGACGAGCGTAACGGCTACGCCGAGGTCCGCGCGCTGCGCGTAGCCGAGAAGGCCGCGCACGTCGCCCTGCAATCCGACCGGCTCGGGCTTAAAGTGGGCGTGCGCAACGATGTCGAGGTCTTGCGCGCGCAACAGGACTATTACCAGGCGCGACGGGACTTTGCGCGTGCGGTCTTCGCTTATTTGCTAAGCCGCCTCAGCCTCAAGGCGGCCGTCAGCGAACTGACCGTAGGCGATATCCGCCAGCTCAACGCCCTCCTTAGGCCGCCATCCGGCTCCCTCACGCGGTTAAGCCATGTCGGATCGCGCGGCTAAGCCATGGCACCGATGGTAAACTGGGCGCCATGATCGGCTCCTTTCTGAGTAGCATGACGGAGATTTCTCGCGATACGTGGAACACGATATCGGGGCCCCAGCCGTTCCTACGTCATGAGTTCCTCATGGCGCTCGAAGAGAGCGGATCGGTAGGGCCGCGTACCGGCTGGCAAACCGAAACCTTCGTCATGAAAGATGCGGGACAGCTCAAGGTCGCGGTCCCGCTCTATCGTAAATCGCACTCCTACGGCGAATATGTGTTCGACTGGGCCTGGGCCCACAGCTATCGCCAGGCCGGCCTTAACTATTATCCCAAGCTCGTAGCAGCCACCCCCTTTACGCCGGTGACCGGCCGACGTCTCTTGACGGCCGGCACACCGACCCCGGAGGTCGCCCATATCGTGAGCGCGGCTCTGCGAGATCACGCTTGTGCCACGGGCGCCTCATCCCTACACTGGCTCTTTAGCCCCGAACCAGAATGTGCCCTATTATCAGCCGAGGGATTTTTACGGCGCACAAGCTTCCAGTTTCATTGGGCGAACTCGGGATGGTCGGACTTTCAGGACTTTCTCATGGCGCTGTCCGCCCCCAAGCGCAAAAACATCAAGCGCGAGCGGCGGCAAGTCGCCGAAGCCGGCATCACCTATACCACCTACGAGGGCGCCACCCTCACGGAATCGCTTTGGGACAGCTTCTACGAACTCTATCTCGCCACTATCCAAAAGTACGAGGCAATCCCTTATCTCACTCGGCGGTTCTTTTCCTTAATCGGGGAAAACGTCCCTGGTGTCATGGTTCTCATGGCGAGGCAGGGCGGAAGAACGGTGGCCACGGCCTTGTATTTTCGGGACCACGACACACTTTATGGACGTTACTGGGGAGCCAACATCTCGGTTCCGGGCCTGCACTTCGAAACCTGTTACTACCAGGCGATTGAGTATTGCTTTGCCCACGGCTTAAGGCGTTTCGAGGCGGGGGCGCAAGGCGAACATAAATTGAGTCGCGGCTTTCTCCCGACCCCCACATACTCCCTTCACTGGCTTCGCCACCCCCAATTCAACCGGGCGGTAGAGGAATTTCTGGTCCGCGAAAACCAGGGTCTGGAGTTGACCATTAACGAATTAACAGACCACTCTCCATTCCATAAGCCATCATGAACCCGCTCACACACTACCCACTTGCCGATCTCAAACGGATCTATACCACCTTGCACGCGGCACTCTCCTACGACCCACTCCTTATGGATAGCGACTTATTGGCCGATCTCCAGGCCCATTTGATCGGCGAGGCGCGCCGGGCCGGGGTCGATGTCTCGGACCACGGCTCCTGGGCGATGTGGCTTTCCGATCAGGGGGAAGGGCGCTGATGCTTTGGCTTTTGCCGGAGGAACCCAGGTTCCCGCCACCCGAGTTCGGACCGGCCGACGGCCCACTCGCCATCGGCGGCGATCTTTCCGTCGATCGACTTTTATCCGCCTACTCGCTCGGGATATTCCCCTGGTACAACGAGCCTCCGATCCTCTGGTGGTCACCGGACCCCCGCATGATCCTCTTGCCAAACCAACTGCGCAAAAACCGCAGCCTCGCACGGGCGCTGCGCGCATCGACCTTCTCGCTCTCTTTTGATACCGCGTTTCCCGAGGTAATTCGCGGCTGCAAGGCCCCCCGCAAGGGCGTAGCGGGGACCTGGATCACTGAAGATATGGTAGAGGCTTATGAAGAGCTGTTTCGGCAGGGGTTTGCCCACAGCGCCGAATGCTGGCAGGACGGCGTGCTTGTCGGCGGGGTGTATGGCGTGGCGATCGGCGGAGCGTTTTTTGGCGAATCTATGTTCAGCACTATGAGCAATGCCTCGAAGATCGCCTTCGTATCGCTCGTCGACCATCTCCGCCAACTGGGGTTCGCTCTCGTCGACTGCCAAGTGGCCTCGCCGCATATGGCGGCGTTCGGCGCGACCCTGGTTAGCCGCGCCACGTTCCTGGCGCAACTGAAGCAGGCGATCGCGCAGCCATTGGCCCCCGGCCGTTGGCCGCCCACGCCGAGGGCCTCCTCATGAGTATCGCCAAACAATCGCCGAACCTGTTTTTATCGACCGGTCATAGCTGTAGCTACTTACCCGAGCACACGGCCAATACCCTTTTCATGGATCCGCGATTCCCGATCACGCCAGAACTCTTTGGAGACTTCAACCGCCGTGGCTTCCGTCGCAGTGGTGACCTGATCTATCGGCCGCACTGCCAGAGCTGCCAAGCCTGCGTGCCGGTGCGGATTCCGGTAGACGCGTTCAAGGCCCACCGCGGACAGCGACGCACGCTCGATCACAATAAGGATCTAATCGTGACCGCCAAAGCGCCGGCCTTCGATGTCGAGCACTTCATGCTTTTCTTGCGCTACCAGAATGCTCGCCATCCGGGCGGCACCATGGCCAATCCGGATCCCCCAACCTATCTCAGGTTCCTTGTGGGACGCCACGTCGACAGCACGTTTTTCGAATTCCGGGCGGCAAAAACCTTGGTGGCGGTAGCCGTCGTTGACCATCTTCCAGACGGCCTGTCAGCGGTCTACACCTTCTACGACCCGGCTTTGTCGCAACGCGGTCTCGGGACTTATGCCATCCTGTGGCAAATTCAGGAGACCTTGGCCCTGAACCTTCCCTATCTCTATTTAGGCTACTGGGTCAAAGAAAGCCCGAAGATGGCGTATAAAGCGCGCTTCCAACCACTCGAGGGCTATCAGAACGGGTGTTGGGCTCCCCTGCCTACCTCGCAGGCAGCGTCAGATGCGCCCTCTCCTCACGCCCCAGCCGCAGCTTAAGGATCGCGCAGCGCGAAGATGCCACGTCTTTGTGCACGGAGGGACCAATGGAGTCCATCGCCCTGCCAAACAACGCTGTGGCGTATATTCCGAAAGATCCCCATAGCCTCCTCCCAACAGCGTGGCGATAGGCCTCGCCACCTGCGTAAGCCCGCCGGATCTCATGGTCCGTCCCGGCAATAGTGACCGATTTTCATGCGATTGCCGCCGGTCACGCCGACAAAATACTAAACCCGCGCGGCGGTGGCCACGAAGTGCCGCTCCCCGGTACTTGCGCGGGCGGGCCGTGACGACCGGCGCTGTGATGCTCTTTTAGGCCGTAACACACCAATCACCATGGACAATGTGGGCACTGACACGAGGCGCCCCTGGCGAGGTCTCTTCGATGAGGTAGGCGTGCTAGTGGATCGAGCATCCGACCGCGCTGTCACAGCACCGCCTGTACTTAAGGATATGTTCGATGCGCTTATCGATGAGTGCGGCATGACCGTCCTTAGGGGTCCACGTATTAGCATGCCGTTTGAAATCGATTGACCGCTGCCCGCTCCTCACGTAGCAACAACACATGCGCGGAAAAACCTTCTTCGGGCCTTTGTCTTGTCGCTCATGCCATTACTCACACAGCGGCGATCGGATGAAATTATGACCTCTCGCTGCGGGCGTAAAGATCGTCTTGTGAATCCTCGCCATAGCAGACTCCGTTAAGTCACGGCCAGATGACTAATAAGACTCCGATCTATGGTATTTACCGTATGTCGGTGACATTACGAGCCGTATCTCTCATACAGCCTATACAATAGTTAACAATTCATATTTGCATATTTTTATAATGTTAAAAAAATAGCTTGTGTAAATACGACACAAGGAGTACTGTCTGATCCGCTGGATGCATAACTCCCCAACCGGTCCCGTGGAACACATTACCTCCCACAGACCCCTTGGCTGTATACCCATATTTTCTATCCGTACCGGACACAACCCGTGATCCCGGCGTATAGCCATGCAATAAATCAGGAAGACACGAATGCCTAAGATCAATATGTTGGCAAAACGAATACCTTACGTCATTGCGGCCCTTTTAACGGTCGCCCTCGCAGGCTGCAAGAACGGCGGCGAAGGACAAGGCGCGGTCTTGGCGCCCCCAAGCCCCACCCAGCTGATCGCCCCCGCGGGCGCGATCATCCCTGGAGCTTTGTGTAGCGCGACGTCTGGCCCTACCGTCCCAACGGTCACCTCCTCGGATCCGACGAGCGGCAACCTGGCCGCCACGACCAGTACTACCAATACTGCGGGCGGTGGCAAAGTCATCACGGCGACCTTTAGTATGCCCATGAATCCCTCAACCATTACCGCCACGAGTTTTGAATTAGCCCCAGCCAATGGCGCCATCATGGTGCCGATGTCTGTGACCTATAACACCTCGACCTATGTCGCCACGCTCACAACGACATCGGCGCTCTCGCCCGGCACGTCCTACACGCTCGTCATCAACAAGAGCGTAACGGGCCTCAATGGCGTGGCCATTGGATGCGGCTACGCGTGGAACTTTAAGACCGCCGCCGTGGCTAATACCGGGCTTGCTCAGGTCAATCTAGGCATTGTGGCCCCGTTTGCGATCGCCGCGGCCGCCGGAGTCACGAATACCGCCACCCCGCCGCTCAGCCACATCAACGGCAACGCTGTCCTTGACCCTACGGCTGACTGCAACGCCGTGGCCGTTAATAACACGGGTGGATTTGGAACCTGCGGAGGCGATGCACCGACAATTAATGGGACGGTGGATACCCCGGTCTACCCTGACACGACGACCGCAAACAATGTCATGGCCGCCTTACAGTCGGACTACAACAACCTCACCCCCGCCAATCTTCCGGGCGCCACAACGCTTGGCTGCGGCACCATAGGTACGGGCGGCGGGGCTGGTAGCTCGATTGGCTGCGCAAACAACGCGACTTTACCGCCGGGCCTCTACATCTCCGCTACAAACTCAACAATTGGCGTCACTGGAACCTTAACTTTGGATGGGCAAGGCGACACGAACTCCGTATTTATCTTCCAGGCGCCGTCCGCCCTCACGACCGCAAGCGGCGGGACGCCAGCGGCCCCGGCGAGTCAGATCGTCTTGATTAACGGCGCCAAGGCATCGAATGTGTTTTGGCAGGTCGGGAGCTCGGCCACGATCGGCACGAATTCGCAATTCGAAGGAAACGTGCTCGCCAATACCTCCGTCACCATGGACACCTCGTCCACATCCTGCGGCCGGCTGCTGGCCGGAGCAATCACGGCAAGCGGGGCGTTCTCGTTTGATACCAGCGTAGTCTCGGTACCAGGAAACACCTACGCGCCGTCAACCTGCCAGTAAAAGCGGACGCCGCTTTAGGTTAGGCCGAAATAATCCATTTCTCGACATGCGACACCCCGGTTGCGCGCAACGCGCCGGGGGATTTTTTGGAGAACACCATGAAACATAAATATCTCGTTAACGCGCGACACACTCTTAACAAGGTGCGCCACACCAAGGCTTTGACCGCGATGGGAATCAGCATCCTCACGGTAATGGCACCGCCTCTCGCCATAGCGGCGCCACGGGGCTGGTACGCCGGGGCTAACGTGGGCCAGTCACGCGCCAAAATTGCCGATGGCCAGATCACAAGCCGCCTCCAAAGTGAGGGGTTTACGAGCAGCAGCATAAGTAACGATAGCCAGGGCACCGGCTTTAAACTGTTCGCGGGCTACCAGTTCAACCGCTATTTTGCGGTGGAGGGCGGTTACTTCAATCTCGGGGATGTCGGCTATTCGGCGAGCACGGTACCTACGGGCACCGCCAATGGCAGCATGGCGATTCAGGGCCTCAATATTGATGCCGTAGGCATTCTCCCCATCACGCAAAGATTTTCCGCTTTTGGTCGGGTCGGGGTTACGTATATCAATGCTCACGACACGTTCTCAGGCACCGGCGCCTATACAGCTCCCACCTCACACGTTAGCCAACGGGAGGCCAACTATAAATATGGCGTGGGACTGCAATACGCCCTCACGCAAAGATTTGCCGTGCGGACCGAAGCGGAGCGCTATCGTATTAAAGATGCCATCGGAAATACCGGGGATGTTGACCTTATCTCCGTGGGTCTCGTATATCGCTTCGGGGGCCAGCATCACCACACACCTCAGCAGACCCGTACTTATCTCGCGCCAACGGCCGCCGTTACCCCAGCGTATCACCACCCCAAAGCGGTCGCGGTCCCAGTGGTAGTCAAGCTCGGCGATGTGTACTTTAAATACAACAAGGCAACCCTGACCCCTAAGGGCAAGGCCGTCCTTGATCACAACATTCGCATCATGCAACATAACCCCGGCTATCAATTCCGGGTGGCCGGCTACACATCGGCGGCCGGTACCACCAAATACAACCAAGCCTTAAGCGTCGCTCGAGCCCATGCCGTCAAAGAGTACCTGATGGACAACGGGGGTATTGCCGCCGATCGATTGACGACGATTGGCTTTGGGGATACCCGGCCGGCACAATTTGAGTCCAGGCCTTCGCACCTTAGATCGAAGGCCGCGCTCGCCAATATGCGCGTCCTCTTTGAGATCACGGTCCACTAACGCTCTATAAGAGGAACTGCGACGCGGGCCGCGTCATAAGGCATCATCACGACCCGCGTCTTTTTTACAGAAAGATGTCCGAATGAGATTTTATAAAGTACCTGAAGGGCCTGAACCGGGCCTGGAAGGCGCCTCGGGCCGACAACCCAATGACCATTCACACCGTCCCCTCCTCCTCTCTCTCCCATCAGAGTCGCCTCACCAGCCTGAGCTACTAAGTCATTCGTAAGTAAAAACTCGTGACATGACATATTGGCAAGTCGGAGCGCGGAAGAAACTGGCTACAATCGCTGGCATCTTCTGTAGTCGGCACATGGCACGATGAATTACGTCTTTTAACCCATCCTTTGTCTGGACTATCGCTTTGGCGATTTTCGCCTTGACATGCGCCCACGGCAGTTCGTCTGGGTTCAGCTCCGGCGCGTAGGGCGAAAGGAAAAACAACTCGATCCGATCGCGGTTGTCTTCGACGAAGGTCCGCACGAGCCTTGCCTTGTGGATCGGATGTCCGTCGACGATCAGGAAGATCTTGCGATCGACACCGGTGATCAGGCGCGAGAGGAAGTCGGGGAAGACCGGGCGGTAACCCGTCCCTCGACCGTCATGAACCGAAGGCCTCCTTGCGCGTTGACCGCGGAAAGCCTGTTCAGCGAGAAGCGGGCTCCTGTTGCCTGAACGATCGGCGTCTCCCCGACTGGCGCCCAGGTCGTGCCCGTGTGGGTGTCGGAACGGATCCCGGATTCGTCAGCGAAGAAGATCAGCGCCCCTTCCCGTCTGGCGCGCGCGGCAGTCCGTGGACAGTCCTTCTCGCGCCAGCGGTCGACCTGCGCCAAATCCTCCTACTAGGCCCGGTACAGAGGCCGCTCTTTGCTAAAGCCGATCCTTTTCATCCACCGGCCGACCGACACCTCGCTCAAATGCCCGTTGAATTTGCGCCGGATCAACTCACGGATCATGGGCCCCGTCCAAAGGGCGTATTCGCGTTTCAGCTGGAGGGGATTTTTCTCCCGGATGATTCGCGACAGCCGCGCCATCTGTTTCGCGTCGACCTTGGCCGGGGCTCCCGGGATCGGCTTTGCCCTGATCGCCTCCACGCCGCCGTAATGGTGGGTGGAGAGCCAGCGGTAGATCGTCCGTCGATTGATTCCGAGGCCTTCGGCGATCCGTTCCGGGCTCTCGCCGGTCTCGACTCGCGCCACAGCCGATACCCGCATCTCTTCTAGCGCCTGATGGGAGAACTTCCGCGCGTCAATGGTCTTCTCGCATTTCATACCCGAGTTATAACGTCTGCGGTATGACTTATAGATGGTTTAGAATATTAACGGCCAGGGCGCCCTTCGTCTGGCACGCGTGTACGGGGAGCGGAGCTTCGGGGATGACACTTCTAGGCCCGAGGATACCTTGTCTCCACGGTCGGGCGCACTGAGACCGCCATCCGGGAGCCCATCAGAAACCAAGAGCAAGAAAATCAGCGCCTAGCCCAAAATGGCGTTGATCGCCCCCACGAGCCGGCGGCGCGTGAGCGACCCCCATGGCCACTTTGAGCGGCTCACACACTAAAGCCCCACTCTGCACGGGGATATTTACCCGTGCCCGACAAGAGACCTAAATGTCTTTACGGGACCCCAACCTTCGTGCATCATACACGCCTTCCCTGGGAGCTCGAGAGTGTCTAAAGAAGAACATATCGAAATGGAAGGTACGATTATCGATACCTTGCCAAATACGCTGTTTCGCGTCAAGTTAGACAATGGCCATGTGGTTACGGCCCACATCTCCGGCAAAATGCGGAAGAACTATATCCGCATCCTGACCGGCGACAAAGTGACGGTCCAACTCACCCCCTACGATCTCACCAAAGGGCGCATCGTCTTTCGCGCCCGCTAAGCTAGGCATAGCGGGGGGCCACCAGTAACGCCTCCGGCATATGGAACTTCAGGCAGCAGGCGATATCGAGAATCACGCCCGGGCGGGCTCGGACACTGACCCACAGAAGATTGAGTTTGAGGTTGATGTCCGCGAACACCACCTCCGGGAACCCCTTTAGGATCGCGTTGACGCGCGCCACGCGCTCGCGACACTCGCCGCCCGGCCGCTCCCGCAATCCTGGGAACAACATCATAAAATCGCTCAGCAGGTGCCCACTTTCATCGCGCGTCGGCAGCCTCTCGTAGAGCGGCCCAGACGCGTAGAGGCCCGTGCTCCTAGCACGCAGGTCGTGGCCCCGAAACGGGACAACGTTACTCTTGGACGTCCACGGGCTTTTCGGCATAGTCGAACACGAGTTCGTCATTCTCTTCCCGAACAGACACGCTGCCGCCGTTCGCCAGGCGTCCGAACAAAAGCTCGTTGGCTAGCGGCTTCTTGATGCGATCTTGGATAATGCGCGCCATGGGTCGCGCGCCCATCGCCACATCGTAACCATGATGCGCAAGCCATATGCGCGCCGACGGCTCGATCTCGATCGTCACTCCCTTCTCCTCCAATTGGCCCTCGAGTTCGACCACAAACTTGTCGACAACATGGGCGATTGTCGCCGGGGACAGGGCCCCGAAGCTGATGATCGCATCGAGGCGATTCCGAAATTCCGGGGTAAAGGTCTGCTTGATGGCCGCAAATTCCTCCCCCACCCGATCGGACGGCATAAAGCCCATGTTATTACGCCCCATCTGTTCGGCGCCGGCGTTCGTAGTCATGACGATAATGACGTGTCGAAAGTCGGCCTTGCGACCGTTATTGTCGGTGAGTGTCCCGTGATCCATTACCTGCAACAGCAGATTGAACACGCCCGAGTGTGCCTTTTCGATCTCGTCTAGCAACAGCACGCAGTGAGGGTGTTTGCTCACCGCATCCGTCAAAAGCCCGCCCTGATCGAAGCCCACGTAACCGGGGGGGGCACCGATCAGCCGCGAGACCGTGTGCCGCTCCATGTACTCGGACATATCAAAGCGGATCAACTGAAGACCCAAAATGTAGGCGAGCTGGCGCGTCACCTCGGTCTTGCCGACCCCGGTGGGCCCCGAAAACAGATAGGAGCCGATTGGCTTTTCGCCTTCGCGCAGCCCCGAACGCGCCATCTTGATCGAGGCCGCCAAAGCGTCCACGGCGGCATCCTGACCGAAGACGACGAGTTTTAGGTCGCGTTCCAGATTCCTCAGCGCCTCGCGGTCTGAGCTCGAGACGTGCTTTTGGGGGATACGCGCGATACGCGCAACGATCTCTTCGATCTCGGGCACGCCGATGGTCTTCTTGCGCTTGCTCGGCGCACTCAGGTGCACGCTCGCGCCGGCCTCGTCGATCACGTCGATCGCCTTGTCCGGTAAATGTCGGTCTCCGATGTAGCGACTCGAGAGCTCTACCGCAGTCCGCAACGCCTGTTGGGTGTAGCGCACCCCGTGATGCTTCTCGAAGTGCCCCTTCAAGCCGCGCAAAATAAGGACCGCTTCTTCCACCGATGGCTCCGGTACGTCGATCTTCTGGAAGCGACGCGCCAAGGCCCTGTCCTTCTCGAAGATCCCGCGGTATTCCTGATAGGTGGTAGAGCCGATACACTTCAGTTCGCCCGAAGCCAAGGCGGGCTTTAGGAGATTCGAGGCGTCCATCGCCCCGCCGGATGCCGCACCGGCCCCAATAATGGTGTGGATCTCATCGATAAAAAGAATCGCATTCTCGTGCTTTTTCAGATGCGAGATAACCGCTTTCAAGCGCTTCTCGAAGTCGCCGCGATATTTAGTGCCAGCCAAAAGTGCGCCCATATCAAGCGCATAGAGCGTGCTGTGCGCTAAAACCTCCGGCACCTCGCCATCGACGATCTTCTTGGCGAGACCTTCCGCAATGGCGGTCTTCCCGACCCCCGCCTCTCCGACATAAAGCGGGTTGTTCTTGCGGCGCCGACAGAGAATCTGGATCGTACGCTCCATTTCATGATCGCGACCGATTAAAGGATCGATCTTCCCAAGCCGTGCCTGCTCATTGAGGTTGACGGCAAAGACATCGAGCGCCCCGCGCTCACCTGCCGTTGCCCCCTCTTCAGCGTCTTCCGACGCCGATAGCTCGTGACCCTCGCCCGGCACTTTGGAGATGCCGTGCGAAATGTAATTAACGACGTCAAAGCGGGTTATATTCTGCTTCTGGAGAAAATAGACGGCGTGCGATTCCTTCTCGCTAAAAATCGCCACAAGCACGTTTGCGCCCGTAACCTCCTTCTTTCCGACCCCTTGCACATGAAGGACGGCCCGCTGGATGACCCGCTGGAAGCCGAGTGTCGGCTGAGTCTCGACGGCGCTACCGGGGGCCAAGGTCGGGACATTCTCGCGCAGAAAGGCCGTCAGGTTTCGGCGCAACTCGTCGATGTTCCCCCCGCAGGCTCGCAGAACTCGCGCAGCGCTGGGATTATCGAGAAGCGCCGCCAGCAAATGCTCGACAGTGATGAACTCATGGCGTTTCTCACGCGCTTCCTGAAACGCCATATTGAGAGAAAATTCGAGTTCCTGGGATAACATGGAAAGGAACACCTCCAAATTGCGTAAGGACCGCCCCTACTCAGGCTCCAGCGTGCACTGCAGCGGGTGCTGATTCTCACCGGAAAAAATTGTCACTTGTCTTACTTTAGTCTCGGCAACTTCCCTTGTATATACTCCGCAGACCCCCACACCGCGCTGATGAACGTGCAACATGATGCGAGTCGCCTCTTCTCGGTTCTTAGCAAAGAAACGCTCCAGCACAAGAACCACGAACTCCATAGGAGTATAATCGTCGTTTAGGATAATAACCTTATACAAAGGCGGCAAAGCGACTTTCGGCTTGGCCTCCTTGACATCCAGATCATCGTGGTAATGCGGCTGTCTAACGGCCATTACATGCCCCCACCACTCGCACCGAACCTCCCGAGAAACCCTGATCGTGACGGAAATTGTCGTCCGATCCGGGCCCCGCGTCTAGGCACAAAACCGCCGGATCTCCCCGTCTTGACTTGACAAGGGAAATACGCAAGATAGTGCTGGGCTCGCACCACCGCCCGAATATAAGCATGACCTAAAATATGACCCGCCTTCAAGCATGGCCGTGGCGCGGGCTGCACGACACCAGTAGGGGGATCTCGGATGGCAACAGGTACTGTGAAGTGGTTCAATGCAAGCAAAGGTTACGGTTTCATTTCGCCGAGCACGGGTGGAGATGATGTGTTCGCCCACTTTTCCGCAATTCAGATGGAAGGCTATAAGACCCTAAAAGAAGGCCAGGATGTCGAGTTCGAGGTCCAGCACGGACCCAAAGGACCGCAGGCATCCAATATACGCCCCCTCTAAAATCCACTGTCACCATATTAGCAGCTTGAACCCGGCCTTGCCGGGTTTTTTATTGCCCATCTGACGGACGGATGCGGCCCGCGACCAAAAGGAAGAGTGGCAGCACCACGAGCGCGAGCGGCAGCTGCACCAAGAGCCCCGCGATAATCGCGATAGCGAGGGGCTGCTGCATGGCTGACCCTTGTCCCCAGCCGGTCGCGAGCGGCAAAAGGGCAAGAATGGCCGCCAAGGTGGTCATGGCAATAGGCCGCAGGCGGTTCTTACCGGCCGCCATTAGGCGCGCGGCCACCGGCAGCCCAAGATCTATCTCCTGATACTCGGAATAATAGAAGATCGATACCTCGGTCACAATGCCGACCACCATCGTCATCCCCATCATAGATGAGATATCGATTTCGGTGCCGGTCACCCAGAGCCCGATAAAGACGGCAGCGATCGCAAGCAAGGTGGTCCCCATGATCGCCAAGGCCACCAAAAAGCGTTCATACAAGAACAGCAGCAGCAAAAAGACTAGCGCCACGGCCGCCACGAACACGCCCAGGAGTCCCGCAAAGGCGATCTGTTGTTGGACATAAAGGCCCCCCAGGCTCGCATAGACCCCAGGGGGCAGAAAATGCGGCGCATCGATAAGCCGTTTGACGTCGTGCATGACCCCGCCCAGGCTCCGTCCGGCAATACGCCCGGTTATCGGGATCATGCGCTTTAGATTGTCGCGTATGATCTCGGGCTGGCCGTTCGAAAGGCTGACTGTGGCCACGGCGCGCAACGGAAAGAGTCGGCCATTGGCGGCGCGCAGCCGCAAGTTACGGATAGCGCGTAAGGAATGGCGCAAGGGCCGTGGCACCCACACCCGCACCCCGATCATGCGCACGCCGCGCTGGACGTGGGTCGCTACGACGCCGTTGAGATAGGCGTTCAGCTGATGTGTGACGCTGCGCGGGTAGACGCCCTCGATGGCGGCCCGCGCGCGGCTCACCCGGATATCGATCGCGCTTCCCGCATACACGATACCGTCGCGCACGTTCACGATACCGCGGATCCGACGAAGCTTGGCGGCGATCATCGGACCCAAGCGCCGTAACAAGCGGCCGTTGCCCGAGAAGACCTTGATCTCGACTGGTTGCGGCGCGCCCGTAAGATCACCGATCAAATCCTGCATAGGCTGGTCGGTACTCATCTTAAGGCCTGGGACCGAGGCCGCGATTTTGCGCCGCACGCTCGCCATAATGCGCCAAACCGAAGGCCGCGGATGTGATCCCAGCAATACGAAGAAATCCCCTTCGTTGGTTCCGGTGATACCCCCGCCAAGCTGGAGGCCCGTCCGCAAAGAAAAGGTCTTCACGGCCGGGTTGGCTAATAAGATCCGCTCAACCTGATCAAGCAGGCGGGCAGTCTCCTTAAGCGAGGTCCCGGCCGGAGCGCGATAGTTCAACACAAATCCGCCTTCGTCCATGGGAGGCATAAAACCCGAGCCGGTCATAACAAAACCGAGGGTGCCCAGCACCAGAAATATCGCAATAACCACAACCGCGCGCCGCGGGGCCGCGAACACCGCCGCCATCAGGCGCTCGTAAAGCGCCTGGACGCGCGCCATCCTCCTCCCCTCTTCTTGAGCCTCGAAGTCCTTGGTCCGCAAGAAGTGGTCAGCCAAAATCGGTACCGCGAGCCAGGCCACAAAAAACGAAATGATAAGGCTCGCCGCCATCGTCAAAGACAGCGCCCGAAAAAACGCCCCGGTCACTCCGGACAGGAAGGCAAGCGGCGCAAAAATAATCACAGTCGACATAGACGAGCCTACGAGCGGCCTCGTGAATTCCCGCACCGCGCCCATCACCCGATCGGTGGTCGGCCCCCGGTCCCGCGAGCGCAGTCGGCGCATGATGTGCTCGAGCATGACGATCATGTCGTCGATAATGAGCCCGACCGAGGCCGCCATGCCGCCCAAGGTCATGATATTGAAGCTCATGTGGAGCACGAAGAGCAGCAAGACCGTGGCCGCCAAGACGCTCGGCACGGCAATGAGCGCGATTAGGGTAACGCGAAGGTTGCGCAGAAATGCGAGCAGGACCAAGGCCGCGAGCAGCGCCCCGACCAGGACCGCGTCACGCACGCTTTTAGCGGCCGACTGAATCAAGGTGCTCTGGTCATACCATTTCTGGACATGGACGCCCGGCGGTAATTGGCGTTCAAATCGATGCAGCACCTTCTTCACAGCGCGGGTAATGGCAACGGTATTACCCCGTGGCTGCTGATAAATCTGCACGCTCACCGCCGGTTGCCCGTCGGCCACCACTTGCGTCCATTGCGGCTTCAAGGCCCGCGCCACCGTCGCCACCTCGTCTAGGCGCACGATGCCATTGCCCCCGGAACGCAACACCGTGCGCTTGATATCCTGCAAGCGGTGCAAGCGGGTATCGGAGATCACGAGATAGAACCGATAATTTTCCTGGAGGTGGCCTACTGTCTTTAGGACGTTGCTGGCCGAGAGCGCCCGCCCGACATCGCCTATCGTGAGTCCATACTCGGCGAGCCGTGCGGGGTCAACCGTGACCCGGTACTCTTCGGTGCGCCCGCCGAGAATTCCGACCCGAGCGACCCCCGGGATCGAAGACAAGAGCGGGCGCAAACGATAGCGTGCCATATCGCGAAGCGCCACTTGCGACACGCGCCGCGAGGTAAAGGTGTAGGCCAACATGCGAAAGACCGTGGGGCGCATACGTCGCACGACAAGACTGGCATCGGCCGGCAGCTGCCGGTCGACCTCGGCGATCGCCGCCTGGACCTCGAGCGTCGCCGTCGTCATGTCCTCGCCCCAGCGGAAATTGATGTAAAAATCGGCGCTGCCGCGGCTGGTCGTCGACCGCACGCCGACCACCCCTGGGATACCCCGTAGCGCCTCTTCCACCGGATAGGTCACTTGAATCAACATGCGCTTCGCCGGCCGGTCGCCAGCGGTCGCGTAGATTTCGACGCGCGGAAACGCCACATGCGGAAAGAGCGCAACCGGCAAGCGCGGGCTTGCGAACACGCCGCCCAATACCAGCAAGGCCAAAAGGAAAAGTAGCGACCTGCGGTGCCGTTGTATCCAGGCCGTAAACGTCATCGACTCAAACGCACCGGCATCCCCGGTTTCAACTCGTAATTGCCAAGGACGACCGCCTCCATCCCGGGCGTAAGGTGGGGATCGATCACCTGGACGAAGCGTCCATTACGCGCCCCGAGACGCACCTTATGGATCTGCGCGTGGCCGTCCGCGACCGTGTACAGGACATAATGGTGGCCAGCCGGCACCACCGCCGAGCGCGCCACGACCAAACCGAGCGGCGACACGACCGTAAAGCGTCCCTCGACGTATTCGCCAAGCAAATAAGGGTTATGGGCGGGCAAGGTCGCGAACACATTGATCATATGGGTGGCCGGGTCCATGACCCGCGAGATCACGGACACAAGCCCGTGGACATGGGCCTGGTTCGGCCCCTCGAAGGACGACAGTCGCACACTCTCGCCGACCCGAATACTTGGCACATCTTCGGGCTCGACCCCAAGACGCACCTCCAGGCGATCGCCGGCCACGATGTCGATGAGAGGGTGACCGGGCTCGACGGTCGTCCCTTCCTGAACAAAGATATGCTGCACCACCCCACCCACCGGGGCCTTGATCTTCAGCGCGGACTGCAATCCCTCCTCGTGGAACACGCGCACCCGCAACGCGGCATCATCGAAGGCCCTCTCGGCCCGCAATAGCCCGGTACGCGTGGCGAGACGCAGCCGCATGCGAATACGCTCTTCCTTGAGCGCGAGACTCGCCAGGCGCAGCCGATTACGCGCCTCCAGCAGGGCCAAACGGGCTTTTGGCCCCGGCGTGAGCGCCAGCAACACAGCCCCCCGGGCAATACTCTGCCCTCGGTTCACGAACACCTGGGAGACCGACACCTCGAAGGGTTGGACCAGGGTATGGACGGCCCACGGGGCGGCGACCACACGTCCGTAGGCCACTAAGCGATTAACGATCGGAGCCTTGCGAATCGGCGCCACCTCCACAGTGGCCGTGGGTGCCACGACCAGCGCCCGGCGCGCCGCCGATTCCGAGTGGGAGGCTCGCCACGCAATCATCAGAGCCATGAGCACGATCGCGAACCCTATCCCGCGCCGGAGCCTCATGTCACCGCCCCCTTCTTCGCCGCCTTCGGCCAGTCAAAGCGCCCGCTGGCCGCCTCCAGGGCAACCCCGAGCTGGGCGAGACGGGCCTCATCCTTAAGAAGCAAGAGCCGCTCGGCCATCGCGCGACCGAGCAGCTGGTAATAGGTGAGTGCTGCGATTCGATCCCGCGCGAGCGCTTGGTGATACACAGCCTCAAGATGGGTCAGCGCGCGTACCGACGACCGGACCCCACGGATCTCGAGGCGCTGGTAGTACATGGCCATAAGTAGGTGGTGAATCTCGGTGCGGGCCGCATACAGCCGTGCTACATAGGTTCGAAATAGCAGGCGACGGGTGGCCCGAGCCACCGCGATCCGCCCCTGGTTATGGTTGAAGATCGGCAGACTGACACTGACTCCACCCCCCAGGGTATTGATGTCGCTGGTATCGCGCGCGCGGTCAATGCCGATGGTGATGGCCGGGAACTGGCCGGCGATGGCCGCCCGCAGTGCCGCGTCTTGACTCTGGTAACCGCGTCGCAGCGCCACCAAATCAAGGCGCCGATGGGCAAGGCCTGTTAGCCATAAGGCCGGCGGCACGGGTTTGACAAAGCGCCCTGCAATCGAGCCGCGCTGCAAAAACAAGGGCGAGCGGGCGCTGACCCCAAGCAGGGCTCGTAGCTGCAGACCCTTGAGCGCACAGTTCCGGCGAATCGCGAGCCGCGCCATTTCCGTCTCGCGAAGCGTAAGCCGGGCCGCGCCCGCCACACCGATGGTGGCGTAGCCTGCGGCCTCGGCATCCGAGAGCAATTCAACGCTGCGCCGCAAGGCCCGCACCTCGCGCGTCAACAAACGCTTTTCGCGGCGGCCGACCAAGAGTTCGTAGACCAGGGCCTTGGCCCGCGCCGCGACCTGCCACTCCTGCCACGCGACCATGAGACCAACAGCCTGGGAATGATAGCGGGCGGCCCTTAGGCGGGCCTTGCGGGTGACAAGCGAGCGAATCGAGAGCCCCAACCCGACTCGAAACGCCTTACTGAGCCCGGCACCGCTTATAGGCACTCCGATTCCATAGGAAAAACGCGGGTTCGGCAACAGGCCGGCACTCAAAAGCTCCGCCCCCGCCACCGCCTCGCGGGCACGTAATGCCCGAAGCCTCGGGTCGGCCACCACCGCCACGACCGCCGCAAGATCCGGCGTAAGCCCCTCACCCTTATGGATAGTCAAAACGGGCAGCCGCGGAAGGAGGAGATGGGCGCGCGCCGCCCAATACGGCGTGGCGCGCCGCGGCGCCAGGGCGGTCGCTACGGCCTCACGACTCAAGGGACGGGCCGTGTAGGTCGCGCACGCCGCCAGCAGGAGGCCGGCCACGATAACGACCATTCCCTTCACGGCCGCAGCCAGCTGTGACCACGGCCGCCGAGCCCTTCCGATCACCACTCCGCGCACTCCCCCTTCTCGTCACCCGGGAACCGGACCAATCTATAACTCCGCTCCGGCCCTTTAGTCCGCTCCCATGGCACTAACAATAGCCTCCCCGAAGCCCGAACAGCTGAGTTCAGTGGCGCCCGGCATAAGTCGCGCCAGATCATAGGTCACTTGACCCTTCCGTAAGGCCGCGCCCAAACCGTGCACGATGAGATCGGCGGCCTCAGCCCAACCCATGTGCCGCAACATCATCTCGGCCGACAAGATAAGAGACGAGGGGTTGACCTTGTCTTGCCCAGCATACCGGGGGGCAGTCCCATGGGTGGCCTCAAACATGGCCACGCTGTCGGACAGATTGGCCCCGGGCGCCATGCCGATGCCACCGACCTGAGCCGCGAGGGCATCCGAGATGTAGTCGCCGTTGAGGTTCAAAGTCGCGATCACGCTGTAGTCCTCCGGGCGCAGCAGGATCTGCTGCAAGAAGGCATCGGCGATCACGTCCTTCACAACCACCGAGGCGCCGTCAGGACCGGGGATCACCAGACGACCGTCTTGCTCCGTGGCCCCGAACTCGCGGCGCGCCAAGTCCATGCCCCACTGGCGGAACGCGCCTTCGGTGAACTTCATGATATTGCCCTTGTGTACGAGCGTCACCGATGGGCGCTTGTGCTTGATCGCATACAGGAAGGCCTTGCGTACGAGGCGTTCGGTCCCTTCTCGAGACACCGGTTTTATGCCCACGCCCGAGGTCTTCGGAAAGCGAATGGAGCGCACGCCCAAGGTGCCGGTCAAAAATTGAATGAGTTGCTGAGCCTCGGCGGATTCCGCGGGCCATTCTATGCCGGCGTAGATGTCCTCGGAGTTCTCCCGAAAGATCACCATGTCGGTCTTCTCCGGCTCCTTCAAGGGGCTCGGAACCCCCGCGAAATACCGTACCGGCCGCAAACACACATACAAGTCCAGCTCTTGGCGCAAACTCACGTTCAGAGATCGCAACCCTCCTCCGACCGGGGTGGTCAAAGGTCCCTTGATCGACACCACGTAGTCGGCAATGTCCGCCAGGGTCTCTTTTGGCAAATAGTGGCCGGTGCGCTGATGCGCCTTCTCTCCGGCATAAATCTCTCGCCACACGACACTACGCTTTGGACCGTAGGCCCGCGCCACGGCCGCATCGACCACGCGCTTCATGACTGGCGTGATGTCGACACCGATGCCATCGCCTTCAATGAAGGGAATAATGGGGTGATCAGGCACCTGCAAGACCGAGTCCTGACCGACCGTAATCTTCTCGCCTATCCCCTTGCTTGTCTTTGCCATGCGTTCCTCGTTTAGGTCCAACCCAGCCTACACTATATAATGCTCTAAGGATCCGATTGTAGCGGACGGAAAGCGAGCAGGACATGGCGCGGTTGATTCTTTTTAACAAGCCTTACGGAGTACTCACGCAATTCACGGATCGCCACGGGCGGCCGACCCTTAAGGACTTCATCGATGTTCCTCACGTCTACCCGGCGGGCCGACTCGACCTGGATTCCGAAGGTCTCCTCCTGCTCACCGACTCCGGCCGGCTCGGAGCCGACATCACCCGCCCGGGGCGCGGTTGGCCCAAGGTCTACTGGGCGCAAGTCGAAGGCGTACCCGATACCGAGGCCCTCACCAAACTCGCGCGCGGCGTCATCTTGGATGGCGTCCGCACCCGACCGGCCGAGGTCCTGCCGCTGGCCGAACCGCCCTTATGGCCACGCACCCCGCCGATCCGTGTGCGGCTTACCCTAAAGACGAGTTGGATCGCGATCACCCTACGCGAGGGACGCAATCGCCAAGTGCGGCGCATGACGGCTGCGGTGGGTCATCCCACCTTGCGCCTCGTCCGCTATCGCGTGGGCGCCCATACAATCGATGCGCTTCCCAGTGGGGAATGGCGCGAAACGGAGGCCTAAGGATGGCTCTTGATATTCATGTGACGGTGGCCGCGGTCGTGGAGCGCGAAGGACGTTTTCTGTGTGTCGAAGAGGAGGTGTGCGGGCAGATTGTCCTTAACCAACCGGCCGGTCACCTGGAGGCTAATGAGTCACTGCTCCAAGCGGTGGTCCGCGAGACCTACGAAGAGACGGCCTTTGTCTTCGTTCCGAGCGCCCTGCTCGGGGTCTATCACTACACGAGCACCTCGGGAGTGGCCTATCTGCGCTTTGCCTTCCGGGGCGAGGTCACAGAACACCACCCGGACCAACCGCTCGATACCGGCATCCGGCGCGCCTTGTGGCTCTCCTGGTCGGAACTTTGGCAACGCCGCAATGAGCATCGCGGTCCGCAGGTGATGCGGGCCCTGGAGGACTATCGTGACGGGCACTCCTACCCCCTGGAGCTTGTGACTTATCCGCTATGAAAGCCCATGTTGTAGTCGCGCTCTCGGGCGGGGTCGATTCAGCAGTCGCCGCGGCCCTTCTCCAAGAACAAGGTTACCGGGTCTCGGGCCTTTTCATGAAGAATTGGGAGGACTTCGATACGCCGACCTTTTGCCCATCGGCCGTGGATTATGAATCGGCGCGCGCGGTAGCCGAACTCCTCGAGATCCCACTCCACGCCGCCAACTTTTCCGCTGACTACCGCACGCGCGTCTTCGAGCGCTTTCTGGCCGATTGTGCGGCCGGACTCACGCCCAACCCTGATGTCCTGTGTAATAGAGAGATCAAATTCGACGTCTTTTGGCATCACGCCCGCGCCCTCGGCGCGGACCTCATGGCGACTGGCCACTACGCCCAGGTGGCGATCACCGACGGGCAGCATCGGCTGCTCACGGGCCGCGACCCCGACAAGGACCAGAGCTATTTCCTGCACACCATAGACCCCCATATTCTCCCGTACGCACTGTTTCCGATTGGCGTCTTTTGCAAAGCGGAGGTGCGCGCAAAGGCCCGGTCTCTGGGTCTTGGTAACTCCGACCGTAAAGGCAGCAGCGGCATTTGTTTTATTGGCGAACACCATTTTAAACCCTTTCTCGAACGTTACCTGAAAGGTGAACCCGGCCCGATCTACACGCCCGATGGGGTCCTCAAGGGCCGTCACGAGGGGCTTATGTTCTATACCATCGGCCAACGCCAGGGGCTCGGCATAGGCGGCCCCGGCGGGGCTTGGTACGTGGCCCAGAAACGCCGGGCCGATAACGCCCTCATTGTGGTCCAAGGGGCCGAACACCCCTTTCTCTACCGCAAAGAGTGTGAAACCACCGCTCCCCAGTGGCTCGGGGCGCCCCCACCCCTTCCCTGGCAGGGGCACGCCAAGATTCGCTACCGGCAGGAGGCACAGCCGGTCCGCGTGGAGGAGGACGTGAAAAACGGCTTGCGCCTCCGCTTTCATAGCCCGCAGCGGGCGATAACGCCTGGCCAGTCCGCGGTGTTCTACGAAGGCCCCGTCTGCCTAGGGGGCGCTGTGATTCGCGACGAGAACGAGGGCCCCTAGTCCTACGTCAGGCATTCGACGCCGATGGCGCATGAGGAGCGCCGTCACACGCGCAGGGAGCCCCGCCGCGCCTCCTCGCCAAGGCCCACAGCAGCAGCGTCTGTCTCCCAATAGGGGGGAGACTATCGTGACGCGGACGACAGGACCCGCGGTCAAGGCGTATCGGTGATCCGCTGCACGCAGTCTTTGAGGCGGGACGTCACCTCGGCCTCAACCCAGGGATTACGCCTGCGCCGGTGATTATTCCGTCCCAAGAGGTGCGGCAAAGGCCAAAACGCGCCATAATCTGCCCACGGGCGCACCCTTTCTGTGAGCGTTTCGCGCAGGCCTTCGCCTAAGTGGTACCGTTGGCCATAGCGCCCGGCCAGTCACGTCAGGCGGATTTCCGGCATCACTTGGCGTAAGCGCGTGAACCAGAGCGGGGTGCTGCCCGGGCGCGGCGGCAAACCGCCGCGGGCGCGGGAGCCTAGCTAGCAAAAGCCCATAGGGACCAGCGCCACCAGCGGACCGTAGGAAAGGCCACGGTCGACCCCGAGCCAGGCCCGCAAGCGCTCGCCGCTCCGGTGGTTCCCAGGGATCCCGTGTCGTGCGCGATGCGCCCCGGGGCCTGACCCACGATAAGTAAGTGGGCACGGGCATCGTTTTGCAACACCGGGTGCAGTCCCTAGGGCAAGTCTTCGCTGGCCTGACAGGACCGGACTGCGGCCAAGAGCTCACCGAGCGCTGCGGCTTTGGGTTTTAGCATCGACCCATCAGGATAATGACAGTGAATATCCGCGCCAAGGCGCGGGGAGGAGAGATCGTTGTGACGCAATTAGGTGCCCTATCCCCATTAGACGGCCGCTACGCCGCGCAGTTGACCGAGCTTGCCCTCATCTTTAGCGAGCAAGGCCTCATGCGAGCGCGCCTTACGGCCGAGGTCGCCTGGCTGCTCGCCCTGAGCGACGAACCCGCGATACCGGAATTACCCCCCTTTAGCCGCGAAAGCCGCGCCCGTCTGGAGGCCCTGGTGACCGATTTCGACGAAACCGGGGGTGCCGAGATCAAGGCCATAGAGGCTACGACCAATCATGACGTTAAGGCGGTCGAATATTACCTGCGGCGTCACATGGAACGCTCTCCCGACCTGAAGCCGGCGGCCGAATTCGTGCATTTTGCCTTGACGTCCGAGGACATCAATAACGTTGCCTACGCGCTCATGGTTCAAAGAGGCCGGGACACGGTCCTTATCCCGGCCCTCGAGACCCTTGTCACGTCCTTAGATGCGTTGGCCACGCACGGCGCTAGCCAAGCGATGCTCGCCCGCACCCACGGGCAGCCAGCCTCGCCCACCACGGTCGGCAAAGAAATACGGGTGTTTGCCGCGCGGCTCTCGCGCACCGTAGACCAGATCCGGGCGGTCGCGCCCCTCGCCAAAATCAACGGCGCGGTCGGTAACTACAACGCCCATTACGTGGCTTACCCCGAAGTCGCCTGGCCGGAACTATCCGGCCGGGTCCTCGCGGGGCTCAAGCTCACGCAAAATCCCCACACGACCCAAATCGAATCCCATGACGCCCTCGCCGAACTCTGCCATGCCCTGGTGCGCGCGAATAACGTCCTGATCGATCTTACCCGCGATCTGTGGGGCTATATCTCACTTGGCTACTTTCGCCAAAAGACCCGCGCCGGGGAGGTCGGTTCCTCGACCATGCCGCACAAAGTGAACCCGATCGATTTCGAGAACGCCGAAGGCAATCTTGGGCTCGCCAACGCCCTCCTGGACCATCTGGCCATGAAGCTTCCGATCAGCCGCTTTCAACGCGACCTCAGCGATTCGACGGTCTTGCGCAACATCGGGAGCGCCTTTGCGTATGCCCTTTTAGCCTATCGCTCATGCGCCCGCGGCTTGACCAAGATCGAAATAGACAAGGCCCGCCTTGAGGCCGACCTAAACGACCACATTGAAGTGCTCACCGAGGCCGTGCAGACCGTGATGCGCCGCTATGGGCTCGCCGGCGGCTACGAGGACTTGAAGGCCTTGAGTCGCGGGCGGGCCCTCGGCGCCCAGGATCTGGCCAATTTCATCGACCGCCTGGCGCTCCCCGAATCGGTCAAGACTGAGCTTCGCGCGCTCACGCCCCTAACCTACTTGGGCAATGCCGTAGCGCAAGGGAAAAAGGCCTAGGGACTTGAATGCGGAGGCCTCTGCCCGCAGTTACTAGGCCATGCGATACAAAGACTATTACGCCACAATGGGTCTCGAGCGCTCCGCCAGCACGGAGGACATCAAGCGCGCCTATCGGCGATTGGCGCGTAAATATCACCCTGATGTCAGTAAGGAAAAGGGCGCCGAGGAGCGGTTTAAGGAGCTTGGCGAGGCCTATGAGGTGCTGCGCGATCCCGAGAAGCGTGCCGCCTATGACCAGCTCGGGAGCCAGTGGCAATCGGAACAGGACTTCACGCCTCCGCCTGGGTGGCAGACGTCCGGGGGCGCCCACGGCCAGGCCTTTAACGGGGCCCAATTCAGCGATTTTTTTGAGAGCCTTTTTGGGGGACGCGGCGGCCGCGCGGCCATGCGCGGTGAGGACGAATACGCCCAGCTTACCGTCACCCTTGAAGAGGCCTACCAAGGCGCCACCCGCGCTGTCCGCCTGACCGTGCCGCAGCGCGATCGCCGCGGGCAGCTGACACACGAGGTCAGGACCCTCAATGTCCGCATCCCCAAGGGTATTCAAGCCGGTCAGCAGATTCGTTTGAGTGGGCAAGGGAACCCAGGGATGGGTCAGGCGGGGGCCGGCGACCTCTATCTGGAGATCCAGATCGCGCCCCACCCTCTCTATCGCCTAGACGGCCGCGACCTATACCTCACTGTCCCCGTCACGCCATGGGAAGCGGCCCTTGGCGCCAAACTCAAGGTCCCCACCCTCGGCGGGCCAGTCGAGGTCCGCTTACCCCCAGGATCCCAAACGGGCCACAAGTTGCGGCTGAAGGGGCGGGGCATGGGAGGATCGAATCCGGGCGACCAGTATGTGCTGATAGAGATCATCAATCCCCGGGCCGATTCCGAACGGGCCCAGGACCTCTATCGCCAGATGGCCCGCGAGCTGGCCTTCGATCCGCGGGCCCATTGGGGGACGGTGTGAGTACGGCCCTACGAGGTCTCGTCCTGGATGAGGCGTCTCTGGTGACCCGGGCGGAGTTGTGTGCGAGCGGCCGAGTCACAGCGGAGGAACTCGATATTCTCAGTGCCTTGGGACTCGTACTACCCAGCGCGGCTGACACCTATCCCGCCTCCAGCTGGGATCGCATCAATCGTGCCTTGCGGCTACGCCGAGGACTAGAGGCCGACTGGGAGATGGTCGCTCTGATTATGGATCTTTTGCACGAGATCAACGGGCTCAAAGCCCGCATCCGCCATCTCGAAGCAACACAAACATATCGGGGTTTCCCCCCAGAAGCCGAAAGCGGCGACCGCTAGCGTTTACTGAGCCCCGGGATACTAGACAAGGAGGCCCCCGCCGTCAGCGGATATCCACAGCTACACCGAGCGGCGCCCGCCTCGACACTCGCCGTGCAGTGCGGACACACCGATAAGGCCATGACCTCCATGCCGAACACATGCCCACAGGCGCAGCGCTCGATGACATGGGGGACGGTCGCCGTGCAGGCGGGACAGACCTTATCACCTACCGCACGCTCGGGTGGGTCTACCTCTCGCGCCCGTACCTCTGGCTCTTCAGTCTGCACCTCTGGTCGGACTTTCTTATGGTGCACGGCGGGGCTCAGCTCGGATGGACCTGCCGCTTGTGCCCCCTCCTCTGGCCGCACCTTGTCCTGAAACACCTTCAGTTCACGCTCGAGACTCGCGATTTCGGCGTCCACCTGGGCCAGAACACGCGTCCGGCCGGGATCGTTGGGGGACCGCTCCGCCTCGCGCCGGAGCCGCTTAGCCTCGTCCTGATATTGGCGATGGCGCGCGATGAGATACTCCCCATACAGCCGCTCCTGATCTTCCTCTTGGTCGCCCCCCATCGTCTCCACGTAACCGCAAAAAGGACATGCGCGTGAATCCCGCGCATACTGCCGCGCGCACGACGGGCAGGGCTTACGGTACAGCGTGGCAATCGGTTCGTCGGTCATTTTAGAGACACCTCACACGACTTTAACTATAACAAGCAGTGGGGGGCTTTTGAAGGCGCGCCTGTCTGACCAGCTACACCGTCTGCCGTAATCGCCCAAGGGCCCGAGACCGCTTCCGGCGAGGCGGCCCCTTCCCTCGACCCAGGGCCATACACCGCTAGACCCGGCCATTTCGAGGCGAGACGACCCCATCCGTGCCTCCGCCGCACCCTCCCCCTAACGGCGGGGCAGGTCTTGATTGGGCTTAGGCGCAGCTGCACACTGACCCTTTCACCTGCCTCGGAGGCTCCCCTATGTGCTTTTGTGAAAGCGACGCGGTCAAGATCCTTATCCATGTCAAGGCCCGGAAAAGATTCCCAGGCATCCGCTTCCATGAAGCGAGCCTCGAACACGTGGCGCGGACCTTTGCAATTCGCACGACAGCCGACATTCGCGCTATGGGCGATGTCGCCTTGCATGAGCTAAGCCAAGCGCTCTTGCGCGTCTTGCCAGCCGCGGCCTGCCCTGTTCCCCACAAGGAGGCCGGCTAGGGCCAGCGACACCCCGCCGCCGCGCTTTTTTGGAAACAGCGAGGCCGCCCGCGGACTGTTTTGCCCGGGAGGCAGGTCGTTTTTGCGGCGGGGCGGCCGATGGCTTTGCCAGGACGAGAAAGGCTTAGGCCCGATACCAGCGGCTGAGGTGACGCCGTAATCTCGGCGTCATGGCGGGCATATTAAAAGAGGGCCGGAATTGCTGGTGCTTTTCCCAAGCGGACCGGATCGCGTTCTTGGTCGATGCCGAGAACTATTTCCGGGCCTTTGAGGAGTCTGTTTCCCGGGCACAGAACACGATCATCATCGTCGGTTGGGACATCGACAGCCGAATGTCCTTGCAGCCAGGGCAAACAAGCGACCAGAGCGGCCAATTGGGCACGCTTTTGGATCGCCTGATCCGCCAAAAAAACGCTCTACGCGGCTATATCCTGAGCTGGGACTTCTCCCTCCTCTTTGCCCTCGAACGGGAACCCTTCCCGGCCTTTAAATTGGGCTGGCGTACCCACAAACGGCTTCGCTTCCACCTCGATGGCGAACACCCCAAAGCAGGGTCACATCACCAAAAAATCGTCGTCGTCGATGATGCTGTCGCGTTCACAGGCGGGCTTGATCTCACAATCCATCGCTGGGACAGCCGCGACCATAGGCCCGAAAATCCACGCCGGATCGACCCCGCCGGCAAACCCTACGGACCCTTCCATGACCTCCAGATCGTGGTCAGCGGACCTGCAGCCGAAGCCCTCGGGCGCTTGGCGAAAACCCGCTGGACCCGCGCCACCGGGGAGACTATCCGCACGCGTCCCTTGCCATCGTCGGCCACCGTGCCCTGGCCGCCTTCCGCGACCCCGGTGCTCCGGAACGTCAGGGTCGCGATCAGCCGTACCGAGGCGGCCTATGACGGGCGCGCGGACGTTCTCGAAATCCGCAACCTGTATGCGGACACCCTAGCCGAAGCTCGAGACCTTATCTATATCGAAAACCAATATCTCACGGCCGCCGCCGTAGGCGATGCCCTCCTCGCACTCCTAGACCGCGAGGAACCACCCGAGATCGTCATCGTTCTGCCACATAAACTGACCGGCTGGCTTCAACAACGCACTATGGGTGTATTGCGCGCAAGACTCATAAAGCGCCTGCGCGCGGCGGATAAAAAACAACGTCTACGTATTTATTACCCGGCGATCGACGGACTCGACAACGATTACATCAAGGTGCACTCGAAGGTCATGATCGTAGATGAGGGTTTTGTGACCGTGGGCTCAGCCAACATCAACAATCGCTCGCTGGGCCTTGATAGTGAATGCAACGTGAGCCTGGAAAGCAATAACGACCCCGCGATCAGCGCAGTCATCGCCAACTTGCGTGCGGACCTGGTCGGCGAGCATCTCGGGCTCTCTCGCGCCGAACTGGCCGAAAAGCGTCTGGCCCACACCTCATGGATCGCCTTGATCGAATCGTGTCGTGCGGGCCCCCGTCATCTTGAGCCGCTGGAAGACTTGCCGGAAGAGGCCCTCGAGCCGGTCGCCGAGACCTTCATCGCCGACCCGGAAAGGGCCATAGACCCGCATGAACTTATTGCCAGCTATGTCCCGGAGACGGTACGCAAACATGCCGCCACCCGCTTATTTCGAAACGCACTTGCGATCCTGGCCCTGGGCGCTTTGGCTGCGACGTGGCACTTTACGCCGCTCCACGCTTGGCTGAACGTGCGCCCCCTGCTCGCACTCCTGCACCGCATGGGTACGCTCGCCCTGGCCCCGCTCGTGCTTTGGCTCGCCTTCCTCGCAGGTGGGCTCACCTTTTTCCCAGTCACGCTCCTGATCGTCGTCACCGCCATCACCTTTACGCCTCCGTTAAGCGTGCTCTACGCCTTTCTCGGCTGCCTATCGAGCGCCTCGCTCAACTACGCCCTAGGACGGGTGCTCGGCACCCGCGCCCTCAATCGCTTAGTGAAGGACCGCTGGCGGGAACTTCGTCATCGCTTGCGCCGTCGGGGATTGGGAACCATGATCGCGGTGAGTCTCGTACCGATCGCCCCTTTTACCTTAATCACCGCTACGGCCGGGGCCCTGAAGATCCGCTACCGGGACCTTCTTCTCGGCACCGCCATCGGCGTCGCCCCGGGGATATTGGCCGTGACGCTCTTTACCCGCAGCCTCACACAGGCCTTGAGCAACCCCGTCACAAAGCCGCTTATCGTTCTCGTTCTGCTCGGCATCGCTCTCGGGGCGCTCGCGCTCTGGGTACGGCGCGGGATGATTCATGGCGCCGCCAAAGAAACCGCTGTGACCTGCACGCGCAAATGAGCCTCCGATTTACCGTCGTCTCCTACAATATTCACGGTTGCGTGGGACGGGACCGGACCCGTGACGCCGATCGGGTGGCGGAGATTTTGCGGGGACTGGAGGCTGACATTATCGGACTTCAAGAGGTGGACACCCATTCGGGACCCGGTCTTGATAGTGCGCAAATGGATTATCTTCCCCACGCCACCGGCCTGCATGCCGCGCGCGGACCCCTCTTGGCCCGCCACCACGGCCACTACGGGAACCTGCTACTGACCCCGTTTCCCATCTTGGCGGTGCGCCATATCGATCTCAGTATCGGCCGCCACGAGCCCCGTGGAGCCTTGGATGTGGATGTTCGCCTCCCTCAGGGCGTGGTACGGGTGGTCGTCACCCACTTTGGTTTATTGCCCTGGGAGCGGCGCGCCCAGGCGCTGCGCCTGATGGCCGCACTAAAGCAGCCCTTCGGCGCGCCCCTGGTCGTCATGGGCGACTTCAACGAATGGCTGCCCTTCAGCCGCAGCCTTCATCCCTTGCACGAAACGCTCCATGGCGCCGGAAAAACGCCCGCGACCTACCCCGCGTTTTTCCCGGTCCTGCCCCTGGATCGCATCTTCGTCTCCCCCGCCGAGGCTCGTATCGAGCTCACGGCCGAGACCACCCACGTGACCCGGGTCTGCTCAGATCATCTGCCACTCCGCGCCATGATCACTTTGCCCGAGCGGGGATCTCCGTATCCTCCGAACGAAAACCCACCTTGACGTGAGTCCCATCGCAAAACGGTTTATGCGCCGAGGCGCCGCATCGGCAGAGCGCGACCGGTTTCCCGGCCTCGAGCGGAAACGGCCGCCCCTCGCCATCGACGATGGTAGCGCCATCCACGAGATAGGGACCGTTGGTCTTTACGGTAATTTTGGCCACATAGCCTCCTTATTCGTCCGTCACACAACCAAGCGATGCGTTCTGGACATTCTTGATATACTTCCACAGGGTGCCGCGACTGGCCTTGTACGGCGGCATGATCCAGGCCTTACGTCGCCGCTCCCACTCGCTGTCGCTCACATCGGCCTGCAAAAGATGGCGGCCGGCGTCTATCGTCACCAGATCACCATCTTGCACCAAGGCAATCGGGCCGCCTTCCTGCGCCTCGGGCACCACATGGCCTACGATAAAGCCGTGCGAACCGCCAGAAAATCGGCCATCCGTCACCAAGGCCACGTCATTGCCGAGCCCGGCCCCCATCAAAGCCGAGGTCGGGGTCAGCATTTCCGGCATGCCGGGACCCCCCTTGGGGCCTTCGTAGCGAATAATGACGACGTCGCCGCGCCGGATCTTGCTTTCCTTCAAAGACGCGAGCATGGCCTCCTCGGAATCAAATACCCGCGCCGGCCCCGTAAAGCTCAAGCCCTCTTTCCCGGTGATTTTGGCCACCGATCCGCCGGGCGCGAGGTTGCCCGTCAGGATCTGGATATGGGCCGTGGGCTTGATGGGATCCGAGAATGGGCGCATGACTTGCTGGCCCGCGCGTAAGGGCTTCAGGTCGGCTAGGTTCTCGGCCACGGTCTTGCCGGTCACGGTGAGACAGTCACCATCGATCAAGCCCTTATCAAGGAGCAGCCGCATAACCGCGGGGACCCCTCCCACTTCGTGCAAATCCTCCATGACGTACTTGCCGCTGGGCTTTAGATCGGCGAGCAGCGGCACCTTGTCGCTGACCCGCTGAAAATCCGCGAGCGTCAAGGATACGCCAGCGGCGCGCGCCATCGCGATCAAATGCAAGACCGCGTTCGTCGAGCCGCCGAGCACCATCACAATGACCATGGCGTTCTCGAAGGCCGCGCGGGTCATGATGTCGCGCGGTTTGATGTCGCGCTCGAGCAGCATACGCACTACGGCCCCGGCGCGCCGACACTCCTCGCGCTTAGCCTCATCCACCGCTGGGGTCGAGGCGCTATATGGAAGGCTCATGCCTAAGGCCTCGATCGCGGACGCCATGGTGTTGGCTGTGTACATGCCCCCGCAGGCCCCGGCCCCGGGGCAGGCGTGGCGAATCACATCGCTACGCTGCTCTTCGGTGATCTTGCCGACCAAAAACTCCCCGTAGGCCTGGAAGGCCGAGATGATATCGAGCGTCTGGCCATGGGCATGGCCCGGCTTGATGCTGCCGCCGTAGATCATGAGCCCCGGGCGATTGACTCGGGCCATACCGATCACGCAGCCCGGCATATTCTTGTCGCAGCCCGGAAGGGTGATTTGGGCGTCGTACCACTGGGCGCTCATGACGGTTTCGACCGAATCGGCGATGAGATCCCGCGATTGGAGCGAATAACTCATGCCATCGGTACCCATGGACATGCCGTCCGAGACTCCGACGGTATTAAATCGCATACCGACGAGTCCGGCCTCCACGACGCCCTCCTTGACTAGGCGGGCGAGGTCCAAAAGGTGCATATTGCAGGTATTGCCCTCGAACCAGACGCTACCGATGCCGACCTGGGCCTTATCCATATCTTCCGGCGACAGCCCGGTCCCATACAACATGGCCTGCGATGCCCCCTGAGATTTGGGGGCGGTGATGTTGGCGCTATAACGGTTAAGCTTTATCATGTGTCCTCCGCAGCCGCATTGTACAGAGTGGCTTGCTGAACCGACAACCCGCTCTGAATAAAGAGCCGTCATTCTAGGGCAGCCATGAGCGACCCCCTTGTTCGGATCTCGAAATTACTCGCGGCGCGGGGGATCTGCTCGCGTCGCGAGGCCGACAGCTATCTTGAGCGCGGATTGGTGCTAGTCGAGGGCCGGCCGGCCACGCTCGGGGAGCGCGCGGCCCCCGATGCCGTCATCACGCTCGCCCCGGCCGCCCGCGCCCGACAAGAGCGCCGGGTCACCCTCCTCATGAATAAACCGGTCGGCTATGTCTCCGGCCAAGCCGAGAAAGGCTACCAGACCGCCCATGTGCTGCTCACCCCCGACCGCTACGCAGGACCCGGCCCAGCGCCACGGGTGCCTGCGGACTTGGCCATAGCTGGTCGCCTCGATATCGATTCGCAAGGCTTATTGGTTCTGACGGAAGATGGACGCATAGCCCGCCTCCTCATAGGGGGACATGGCATCGAAAAGGAATATCACGTGCGCGTCACTGAACCCATCAGCGATCATGATCTCCAGCGGCTGGCCGGTCCGCTCCGCTTGGACGACCGGGCCTTGCGCCCGGTCCAGGTGCGCCGTCTGGGGCCTGATGCCGTAAGCCTGACGCTCACCGAAGGCCGCAAACGTCAGATTCGGCGCATGCTGGTCCTGATAGGCCACGAGGTGCAAAGCCTGAAGCGCGTGCGGATCGGGCGCGTCCTTTTGGGCCGCTTGGGGCCCGGGCAATGGCGGCAGCTTGCCGCCGGCGAGCGCTTCTAAGATGTACAAGCGCTTGCGGCCCTGGCTCTTGCGGCTCCCGCCGGAAGCGGCCCATAAGATGGCACTTCTGACCCTCCGCGCGCGCGGCGCGCTCCGAGGCCCGCCGCGACCACCCAAATGGCGGCTACCGGTCACAGCCCTTGGCCTTGAATTTCCCCATCCTCTGGGCCTGGCCGCGGGCTTTGATAAGGACGGCCAAGCCCTGACCGGGCTCGCCGCTTTAGGCTTTGGCTTCCTTGAGGTAGGCACGGTGACCCCGCGAGCCCAACCCGGCAATCCCCGGCCGCGCTTGTTCCGGCTGCCTGCGGAAGGCGCGCTCATCAATCGAATGGGATTTAACAATCAAGGTCTCGAGACCCTCGTAAACCGGCTCCGCGGCCATCGCCACACTATCCCGATTGGTGTTAATATAGGAAAAAATCGCGACACGCCCCTTGCCCGAGCGGTCGATGACTACCGTTTGGCCTTCGCTGCGGTAGTCCCTTACGCGGACTATATCGCCGTGAACCTATCGTCGCCAAATACGCCCGGATTGCGCACCCTTCAGGAGCCCGAGACGGCTATGGCGCTCCTCGGCGCCCTCAAAGAGGATCAGCGCACCTTTGCCCGCTCCATTGGGCGGCGCGTGCCGCTGGCCGTGAAGATCGCACCGGACTTCAGCGATGAGGCGCTCGACGCCTTGATAGAGGTCATACGCGCGACCGAGTGCGATGCGGTCATCGCCACCAATACCACCGTGACCCGCCCGCTCGCAGGGCTTTCCGCCACCACAATGGAACAGGGCGGCTTAAGCGGGGCCCCGCTCGCCCCCCTGACAAAACGAGTGATCTCTCGGCTTTTTCAGGGCTTGGGCGGCATTCCGATCATCGGGGTGGGCGGCATTAGGGATGCGCAAGGCGCCTGGGACCATCTGCTGGCCGGCGCCTCCTTGCTGCAAATCTATACGGGACTCATTTACGAAGGGCCGGGTCTCCTCGAGACGATCATTAAAGGCTTGTACGCACACATCCAGGAGACTGGATATGATGATCTCGCTTGCGCGCTTCAAGCGGCAAGACGGAACCTTTCGTCCGGAATGGAGCCCAATACCATTAAATTTCCGTAAAAAAAAGCTATCCTTCCTTGTGAAGACAGAAGTTTTGGATTAGTAAGATAGGAAGAGGTGAGGCGATAACATGGTAGAAACACATCACATGATAGTCATAGAAGGGGTAACAGAAGACGGACGGACCTTTAGACCCAGTGATTGGATAGAACGCATTAGCGGGAGTCTTTCCACCTTTGGCACGGATCGGCGCATCCGTTATTCACACTATCTCCAGCCCCAGATCATTGAGGGGCGCAAGTGTCTCGTGCTCGATCCCGAGCTGAAGGGTGTCAACCCGAGCGCCTTTAGTTTCCTGGTCGACTTCGCGAAGGGAAATAAGCTCAAGATTCACGGGCTCGACTCCAACGACCCGTTAAAGGAGATGCCACAAAGGCTCTGCCCAGCTTAATCGTCGAGGCTATAAGAAATCAGGCCATCTGCCAGCTTGGGCTCGAACCACGTCGACTTGGGCGGCATAACTTGATCTTGGTCAGCGACCGTCATCAGGTCGCTGAGCCGGGTGGGGTAAAGACAGAAAGCTAGCCCTCCGTCCGCATCAATCCGCTTGGCTAGGGCCTCTGGGCCTCGTATTCCCCCCACAAAATCAATGCGTTGGTCCCGTCTGGGGTCCGCTATACCGAGTAACGGTTGCAACACACGATCCTGAAGCAAACTCACATCGAGCCTGGCGACCGGATCCTCGGGAAGGACACCGACGTAGCTTAAGCGGTACCACTGTTGGTCAAGGTAAAGGCCGAACTCAGCGGCCTCGCGCGGCCTGACCGGAGCAGACTCAGGCACCACCCGAAAGATCTTCCCAAGTTCCACCAAAAAACCCGAGGCGGTATGGCCGTTGAGATCTGCGATCACCCGATCGTAATTGAGGATCTGCATCTCCTGGTCCGGGAACAACACCGCCAGAAACCAATGATGAGGCCCGTCCTCCCCGCCGCGGGTGTTTGCCACCACCCGCGCGGCGGCCGTGCGATGATGGCCGTCGGCAATATAAACGCGGGGCAGGCTATTGAAGGCATCGGTCAGTTCGGCGACCAGTGCCGGCTGAGACAGAGCCCAGAGACGATGACGGACGCCGCCCTGCCCCACATCAATATCGGCCGCCCGTTCCGACGACTGGCGCAACAAGGCCCCGATGCGCGGATCGGCCCGGTAGGTCAAAAAGGCGGGGCCGGTCTGGGCGTTCAAGGCCTCAATGTGGCGGGCCCGATCCCGTTCTTTGTCGGGCCGGGTGAGCTCGTGGCGGCGTATATGCCCCGCCTCATAGGCAGCGACCGAGGCGGTCGCCACCAAACCTGTTTGGGTATGGTTGCCCATAGTCAATTCATAACAGTAATAAGACGGCTGCGAGTCGCGCAGCAAGACCCCGTCCAATAGCCGCTGCCAGTTGGCCCGCGCCTGCCGAAACACCGCCTCGTCCGTGGGTGCCGTCCCCACCGGAAGGTCGACCTCGGCCTTGGAGACACGCAAAAAGCTAAGCGGCCTACCCTTCACCGCCTCACGCGCCTCATCACTACTTAATACGTCATAGGGGGGCGCTATCACAGCGGCAGCGTGAAGGGCATCGGGGCGCAAGCCGCGAAAAGGACGTATAAGCTTCATATCGTGGCGTGGGAAGCCCCACCGCGCGGCGGGGCGGGATAGCTTGGCAGGGTATTCTGCCCCAATCCCACATCTCCTTTTTTCAATGGCTATCAGTCTTTAGGATAAAGCGGGCTCACTTATGAAGCCTTGCCAAAACGCGGTGTAAAAGCCCCGAGATCGGCCCAAGCCGTTCACGGTCCGGGTACCCCGCCGATACGAGGATAATCAGGAAGTCCCTCGGGACCCCTCCCCAATCCCCCAATAGGGCCGCCATTCAAAACTATTTCCGGGGGCAAGTAAACCGGCAAAGCCCGGAGGTCCTGCCAATCCTGTCGCCTATCGGCTATCGACGGGCTCTCCAATTGGGGCTACAAAGAGGCCTAAGCCCCGGCGCGCAGCCCCCGAGGCGCCATAAAATGCCATGAGGCCGAATAACTGTGTTCATGGTCACAAGAAAACCGGGGGAACGCCTTCTCATCACCCTGGATCCCGCCGCAGACCCCGATCTCAGTGCCCGCGACCTCTTCGCTCAGGGCCCCATCGAGGTCGTTCTGGCCGAGACGAGCAAAGGTCATGCGCGGCTCGCGATAGCGACCCCGGACTCGCTAGTGGTCCGCCGTTTGCCACGGTCGAAGTCCTAGCCGCGACATACCGTACCGAAAACTCTCGCCAAGGCCGAGAGACGCCCTTTTTTATGGCTTACCAATAAAAACCCCGGGAAGACCCGGGGTTTCAGGGAGCTGGGATCAGACCCGCCTTACTGAGTCGACTGGTAGGCTCCCATATCACAGGGTCCGCTGGTGGGCCTGGCGATGCCATTGAAGTCGCGCTTGACCGAAGCCAACGGAACACCGGCGTTGACCGCAGGGCTATTCGCGCTCAAGGTCAGGCTGGTGGTGCTCGCAAAGAGCGGGTTCGTGACAATCGACTGCTTATCGAGACCCACATCCTGCTGCCAAGTCGCTATATTGATCCCATACAGGTTTTTGTCGTCCCACTCAAACGTGACCCCTGCCGGGTTGTAGTACATATTGTGGTTGAGATGCAGGGTCGCATAGTTGGTCATGGCATGGGGCGCGATCACCACCACAGGCCGGTTCGTCAGATCCTCGATGATATTGTTGCGCACGAACACGTTGGTGCCCGCCTGGCCGAGAGCTGACTCGTTCGAGATCATGATGGCGCCATGGCGGGCGATCGCGGTGTTGTAACACGAGTTGTTATAGATCTCGGCGTCATAGGACGAGGACTCGGCGAGACAGGCGCTTTGGTCGTTGGTGATGACGTTGTTCTTCGTGATGCTGTTGTAGGACTCGTAGGTCTCGCCCGGTTTTAGAAACTGAACGCCTGTCGACTCACCCAGCATGATCCCACGCGCCCCGATATTGTTCAGGGTATTGTCCTCAAAGGTGACATGGGCGGCATTGCCCTTACACCACATGCCATAGGAAGCAATGTCATAAACATTATTGTGGGCGACGAGTACGTTGGTGGAGCCGACCATATCCACCCCTTTTGAAGGCGCGCCGGCCGGAGCGTTATTGTTATGGATCTGATTGCCCCAGATCACCACGTTATGAGCCATACTCACGAGCTTCACAAGGGTATAGTCCGCCCCGAGGATATTGTTATTGATAATCTTCACGTCCGGTACGTCGATCTTCAGGGTGTACTGGAGCGAATTCTCGATCGTGAGCCCCTTCATCGCCCAATAGGTGGGAGCGCCGGTATTGTTGTAAAAGAACACGTCGTTCATGGCGTTGGTGCCATCGATCGTGACCTGCTGGTTCTGGTAGGGCTCCATGACAATCCAGCC
>JAJYQN010000137.1 GCA_021794595.1 Pseudomonadota bacterium | reverse complement strand
TACAAGAATTGTCTGGCGGGCTATGCCCATCTGCGCGACGTGGCGGGCTGTCGGTGGACCGAGGCCTTCGTGAGCTTCGTGCGCGCGCACAAGGGTGTCGGGGATCCGATCCCGGCACGGTCGCAGGAGGTCTGCCTTGGCGAGAACCTATGACGTTGCGGTGATCGGTTGCGGGGCCGGGGGTTACCAGGCGGCGGTGACGGCCGCGCAATGCGGTGCGCGCGTGGCGCTGATCGAGCGCGAAGGGGCGGGCGGGGCCTGCCTGAACCGGGCCTGCGTACCAAAGAAGGCGCTGGCCCATGTCGCCTCGCTCTTGGTGCAGACGCGGGCCTTCGCAGGCCGCGGGCTCGAGGGCGACTTGCAGAGCGATGTCGGCGCCCTGCTTGCCCATGACGAGACGCTCATAGATGAACTGAAGCGTGGCCTGCCCCGGCGCCTAAAGACGCTCGGCATAGATCTTGTCGTAGGTCACGCCCGGCTGCGCGATGCCCACACCATAGGCGTGACTGGCCCCCAGGGCTTCGCGCGTCTGGAGGCGCGGCGCGTGATCTTGGCGGCAGGCGCCCGCCCCCGGCCGCTTGCGGCCTGTCCCGTGGATGGCGATCGCATAGTCGCAGTCGACCGTCTGATCCCCTTGCTCGCATCGGAGCCCCGGCGGCTCTTGTGTGTGGGCGGTGGCGCGGCGGGCGTGGAGGCGGCCTTTTTGTTCCGCACCTTCGGCGCCGAGGTGACGCTGGTGACCCGTGGGGCGCGGCTCTTGGCGCGGCCCGTGGTCTCCGAGCGCGCTGCGCGACTTCTCGAGCGCCAACTCTCCGAGTCGGGTGTGGCGATCTTGAAGGGGGTGTCGGTGGCCGCCGCCTGCGTCGACGACGACGGGGTCACGGTGCTCTTCGACGACGGCCGCGAGGAACGTTTCG
Source organism: Pseudomonadota bacterium (assembly GCA_021794595.1). Taxonomy (GTDB): domain Bacteria; phylum Pseudomonadota; class Gammaproteobacteria; order Acidiferrobacterales; family Acidiferrobacteraceae; genus Acidiferrobacter. The sequence continues at coordinate 7,974 of JAJYQN010000137.1, read as the reverse complement.
ATCGGGTGTTGGTGGCGGCCGGCAGCGCCCCGCGTGCGGACGACATCGGGTTTCGGGCATTGGGGGTGCGGTGTGACAGCGACGGCTTCGTCGCGACCTCCGAGACCCTGGAGACGAGCGTGCCCGGGATCTATGCCGTAGGCGATATGAAAGGCGGCCCCATGACCGCGGCGGCGGCTTTGCATGATGGGCGTATAGCCGGCGAGAACGCAGCGTTAGGCGGTGCAATGCGACGGAATTACCATCAAGTGCCGCTTGTGATCGACTCCATCCTGCCCCTGGGCGCTGTGGGGCTTTCCGAGGACATGGCCGAACACGCAGGCTTTGCCCCTGAGGTGGTCTATATTCCCTATGGGGCGTCGGCCAAGGCCCGCGTCCAGGGGGCGAGCCCGGGCTTCATCGAGATCGTGCACGACGAGGAGACGGGCCAAATGCTGGGCGGCTGCGTGGTGGGCGCGGGCGCCGACGAGCTCGTGCATTTGCTGCTCGCCGCCTGTCGCTCGCGTCGGGGTCTCTGGTCGCTGGCCGACCTCGATTATGGGCACCCGTCTTATGGCGAGGACATGGGTGCGGCCTTGGGGCCTTATCTGGCGCGGCTTAGTCGCACGCAGCCTATGGTGTTTCGGCCGGGGATCTACGCGCGCGCCGATTGAGACGCGCCTGACTATTCGAACGCCGCGACAGGGAAGGGTATAGTGGCGGATATATGCGGCACACCGGGGCTTTGCCCCGAGGTTTCCATGGAAAGGTCCTTTTGGCAGAGAGTGGGTGTTCGGCCGTGGCGCGCAGGTGTCCTGGATACGCCGCCGGCCCGTGGTTGGGCGCGACCCAGACGCCTCTGGCTCGTGTGGGTGGCACCCACGTTGCTTGCGGGGCTTTTGGGGGTCGCGATCGCAGCCCTCGTCGGGGACCGTGTTGTCGCTCTCGATACCAACCGCGATCTGGCGATTGCCACCTTGTTGGCGGCGCTTGTGGTGGTGGGGATCCTCTGGGTGGCCACGGTGCGCTCGCTCTGGCGTCCACTGGCTTCTTTACGCCGCTGGGCGATGGGCGTGCGCGGCGGCAATCTGTCGGCGCGTGTCCCTGAGGGGCCGGCCGGCGCCGAGTTCGCGCAGCTCGCCGCCGACGTGAACGCCCTGGGTGAGCGCCTGAAGGTCTTGACGCAGGAGCATAGGCGTGAGGATCCGCGCACCATAAGCCGCTGGCTCGGCATCTTAAACGCCATCACAGCCGGCATCGCCTCCTCGCAAGACCTGGACGAACTCCTGCCCCGCTTTTTGTTCACGCTCCATGGCGGCGGCGAGGTGCGCGCCGGTATCGTGCGGCTCTTGACCGCCGATGGCCATCTGCGGCTTGTGGCGAGCATTGGGCTGCCCGATGACATCGTCGAGCATGAGCGGCATGTGTCTCTCGATTGTTGCCTCTGCGGGCAGGCGGTCGGGCGGCGTACCCTGAGTGTCGGCGACGACCTCAAGGCCTGCTGTACCTCCTGGGGCCAGAACCCCTTCCCGGACGAGGATCTCGTGCTGCTCGCCATCCCCTTGCGCTACGAGGGCCGGGTGGTGGGGCTCTACAACCTCTTCATGGAGCGCGCGCGCGTCATAGGTCAGACTGACATCGAAGATCTCCTTTTGGGGCTCGGCCAGCACCTGGGGGCGGCGATCGAGAAGATGCGCCTCCAAGACCAGCGCCGTGAGCTGTCGCTCTTGCAGGAACGCATGGCGATCGCCCATGAGCTCCACGATTCGCTTGCCCAGACCCTGGCAAGTCTGCGTATCCAGGCCCAGGTCCTGGGCGAGACCATAGAACAGGACGCCGATACCGGCACGCGGACCGAGTTTGCGCGCTTGTCCGCGGGGCTTGAGGTCGCGCATCGCGAGGTGCGTGGGCTCATCCGCAACTTCCGGGCGGGCGGCGCCGAGGGGGGATTGTTGCCGGCCTTGGATACCGCGATCGCGCGCTTTAAGGAGGAGACCGGGGTCTCGGTCTATGTCCAGAAGGATTGGCGCGGGGGCCTGCCCCCCACCCACGAGACCCATGTCCTGCGTGTGATCCAGGAGGCCTTGGCCAATATCAGAAAGCACGCTCATGCGCAGACCGTGCGCGTGCTCCTGCAGTCCGAGGCGGGCGGGGACTATCGGGTGCTCATCGAAGACGATGGCGAGGGACCGGGGCCCGCAGTCGGGAACGTCGATGGCGATGACGGGCACTTCGGGCAGGCGATCATGCGCGAGCGCGCGCATGCCATAGGCGGCGAATTGCGCGTCGAGCACGAGGCCGGGGAGGGGACGCGCGTGTGGCTCACCTTTCCGGACCCGTCGCGCAGAAAGGAGCAGGGGGTGGCGGTGAAGGGGCTGGCGGTGAGGGGGGTAGCGCGGTGAAGGTGTTTTTGATAGACGATCATGCGCTTTTTCGTAGTGGGCTTGAGCATCTGCTCGTGCGTCGCGGCATCGAGGTCGTGGCCTCGACCAATGACGGTGAGCAGGCGGCGGCGCATATCCATGAGACTGCCCCCGACATCGTGCTGCTCGACATCCGCATGCCCAAGATCGGCGGGATAGAGACTTTGAAGGCGCTGCGCACAGACGGCGTTGTGGCCGCCATCGTCATGCTCACCACATCGAGCGAGGAGTCCGATCTGGTCGCCTCCCTGCGCTACGGGGCGCGCGGCTATCTCCTGAAGGACATGGAGCCCGATAGCCTGGTGACAGCCTTAAAGCGCATCGAGGCCGGCGAAATGGTGGTAGCACCCGAGTTTGCACCCATGCTCGCGCACTTCATTCAAAGCGGTCCGCAGGCCTTGACCGCCTCGCATGCCTTCAGTGAACTCACCCCCCGCGAGCTCGAGATCCTGGGCCACTTGGGCGACGGCCAGAGCAATAAGGTTATCGCCCGCGACCTCGGTATATCCGAGGGGACCGTGAAGCTCCATGTGAAAGCCATTCTCCGCAAGCTGAAACTCACATCCCGCGTGCAGGCAGCGGTGCGCTCCGTGGAAGAGGGGCTGGGCCGCAAGAGCTGACGGGGCCCCGAAGGATACGGGCTCAGGCCACATGCCGGACCCGCCCTGCAGGTCTTACCCCAACGTGGCCGTGCTACGCTTATAGGGACGCACGTGGCGTGCCGGGATCCCTTGGACTTAAGGTCTGGCTACCGGCGTGGGGCGAAGCGACACAGAGGAGGTGGACGTGAAGGCTTTTGGGGCGGGTATTCTTGCGACACTCATCGTCTTGGCGGTAGGCGGCTTTGTGATGTTAAAGAGCGGGCTCATCCCCGCGAACGCGGACGGCAAGCCCTTGCCGCTTGAGGTCTGGATGGCCAAGACCTCGCTGCATGCGACCTTGCGTGCGCAGGCCCCGAAGGGCCCGAATCCGGTGCCATTTACCGACGCCAATCTCATTCAGGGCGTGCGTCTATACGCACAGCACTGCGTTATTTGTCACGGCACGGCGCAAGGCGCGGCCTCTGCATCTCCGGTCGCCCGTGGCGAATATCCCAAGCCCCCACAGCTTGGGACCGACGGTGTCGAAGATGACCCGCCTGGCTATACGTTCTGGAAGATCGACCATGGTATCCGTCTGACCGGCATGCCGTCTTGGAAGACGGCGCTTACCCGTCAGCAGATGTGGACGATTGCCCTGTTTCTGGAACACATGAATCAGCTGCCGCCGGCGGCCGCCCAGGCCTGGAAGGCCGTGCGGCCTGTGAAGGGCTGAGAGCGTCGCGGTAGGCGCGGGCAGCGGGCCCGCGCCTACCCTGGATCCGCCTGCGCCCCGTATTTGGACACCCGCCTTGGTCGTTGTTGTGGGCTCTATGTAGCGCGGCCTCCGCGCGCGGGTGGCCTAAGAGAAGAGGGGCCGCGGGGCCGGGCGGTCTGCGAGTCCATGGCGTGACCGACGTGTTGATGGTCGGACGACGCACCCACTTGCGCTTAAATGGCGCACGCACGGACATGGAAGGTTCCTTCCCATACTTGACATCCTCCTCGTCCTCCGGGGTGAGGAGGATGTCAATCACCCCAGATCGAGCTTCAGTACGTTGCGGTCGAGGAAGACGATGGCATTCAGGGCCTGTGACTGGGTGCTTCCCGACACTCAGCGTCTGCAACCAGGTGATTCGGGTAGGCCTCAAGATCCTTGGCGCCAAACTCCCGTGGGCGGCGCTGGTCTTGGAAGAGGACATAATCCGCATCCAGCACACATAGGCCCCGGCGATCCGTGGATTGTAGTGCCGCCTCTGGCGGCGGTGACGGACCTGTTCCAGGAGGCGGGGAAATTGGGGGGTGTTCGGACGCCATAAGCTTGGCTCTTGTTGCCATCGGAAGCCCTGGCGCAGAATATCCCCCAAAAGCAAGCGCGGATCCGTACTTACGGGGAAGCAGAACAGGGCATTCTTGCGCTCACTGCCGAAGGAGACAGGGCAATGTCGATCAGAATTAGTATCGACTAATCCTGCATAGGCGGGTGGGTAGGCCGGCCTATTGCAAGTTAAGCGTCACTGATACCGAGCGCGAGAGGCCTAGCACATTGAGCGAGACTCTATGAGGCAGTAAAGAAACTTGTTGCCGCAGGGCAAGTGCGGATATCCGAGCATGGGTACGACGAGATCGCGGCGGATGGGATAGACGTCCGGGATGTGCTGGCAGGCGTGGACAAAGCCACTGTTGCTGAAGATTACCCAAACTTCCCCAAGGGGCGGGCCGTGCTGGTGCTACAATTTGACAAAGATTCCCGGCCCATTCATGTTGTGTGGGGGATTCCGAAGGGATTCACGTCCCCGGCGGTGGTTGTAACCGCCTATCGACCCGATCCCGAACGATGGGACAGGACCTTTACGAAACGAAGAGGCAAAGATGGGTAAGCGCCAGAGAGTCAAATATGTGCACGAGGGCCGGTACGCGGCCGAGGTGGACGTCGAGCTTTTTGACGATGAAACGGAGTGGTCACCGTATTTGTCGGTAGGAGACGCATACAAGCTTGACGATGTGCGCGATGCATTGAGACGCGGCGATATCGCGGCCGCCGCAAAGCTTGCGCGTGTATTTTCTCTCCAACCGGTGGCCGTTTCCCGGTAAAGCATAACAACTGCTTCGGAAACGACGCGCGGTGATGATGCGCCGCGCGCGTCTTAAGCGGACCGTTGGGCGCCTCAATTCGGCTCCACCTCAGCGTTGAAGAGGAGGAAATACCTAGCAGAGCCCATCGACATCGAAGAGATCACGCGGATGCTTTCTCGACAATGTCGCAGCCCGCTTGCCGGCATAGAGGTCGGCGAAATCCAGTACCTGTGCAGAAGCGAAGCCGAACGCCTTTTCCACCTTCAGACGCACCACCATGTTCCGCACGGATGCACGGTGCCGCGCAACAGACGTCGTCTCGATCTGTACATACGCACGGCCACCAGCCGCGTGACGCCTACGGCCTTGCCTGCTGACAATTGCACCTGCAGTTGCAAAGGCCGGGCGCGCAGTACATCAGCCAGCCGCCTAAGCGCTTCGGCAATCAGCTTTGCATCCTCGTCATAGTCATGCACGGGCAACCAGGCCAGATCGATGTCCATCGACAATCGTGGCAGATTGTGCTCAAACAGGTTGATGGCCGTGCCGCCCTTGAGCGCGAAACGAGGCTCCAGGCCAGCACCGGCAAAATCTCGACTAGTGTTTAATTGCATTATTGGTCAGCATTAATTACCATGACGCCTCGTCACCACGGAGTGGGGGTGGTCATGGCAAGGGTTGCGGCGTCCATCAGTTGCACGGCAGATGAGAGAAAGGAATTGGAGCGGTTGAGTAAGAGCCGGACAGACGAGACACGGATGGTGGAACGGGCCAAGGTGATCCTCGGATGTCTGGCCGGGCTTCGCAATGATGAAGTGGCGGCAGAGCTGGGCCTCCAGGCGGCGACCGTAGGCCTATGGCGCAGGCGGTTCGTGAGCGAAGGTCTGGCGGGGCTGCGGGATCGTGCCCGCCCCGGCAAGCCGCCGATCTATCCGGCCCGGGAGTTGCGCCAGCGGATTCTCAAACAGCTCGAAGCGCCACCACCGGCCGGATGGGCCAGCTGGGATGGCGGCACGCTGGCGCAGGCGCTCGGGGTTTCCGACGATGCCGTATGGCGGGTGTTGCGTAAGGAAGGGGTTCAACTGCGTCGCCATCGTTCGTGGTGCGTCAGCACGGATCCGGAGTTTGCGGCCAAAGCCGCGGATGTCATCGGGCTCTATCTGAACCCCCCGCACAATGCCCTGGTGCTCAGCGTCGACGAGAAACCCTCGATCCAGGCCCTGGAAAGAAAAACCGGCTATGTCTGCACCAGCAGCGGCAAAATCGTGCGGGGCCTGAAAAGCACCTACAAGCGGCACGGTACCATCAACCTGTTCGCGGCACTGAATGTCGCGACCGGGGCTATCCACTCGAAGACGACGATAACCAAGAAGCGCCCGGACTTCCAGGCCTTCATGGACGAGGTGATCGCGGATATTCCCGCGCATCAACCCGTTCACGTCATCCTCGACAACTATAGTACCCACAAAAGGAATCACGACTGGTTGGCCCTGCACCCGAATGTGTGTTTTCATTTCACGCCCACTTCGGCGAGTTGGCTAAACCAAGTGGAAATCTGGTTTGGCATTTTCTCTCGCAAAACCTTGAGTGGCGCAAGCTTTGCCAGCACCGATCAGCTGGTTCAAGCGATCAAGGATTTCATCGCGTCCTACAACCAGTCGGCCGCTCCCTTCGTCTGGCGTAAGCGTGAAGTCAAGGGGTCGCAACTGAGAAATACTATTGTTAACTTACGCAATTAAACACTAGTAGCTTCACCCGGTCGGTGTAGCGCCGATCCCAGCGGTCAAGCCAGGTGTTCATCGAGATCTCCCGGCAAGGTGATCTGGTAGGTCGGATGGAGGCGCCCGCCGGGCACCAGTGCGCGCTTGCCCCGGCCCAGATCGACGCCGTCCAGGGGCACATGGGACAGCCACGCATGTCGATGACGCTCGGCCAGCGCCAGGAACAACCGTTTGGCCTTGATGCTGCGGCAGTGGCGCAGCAGCAGACAGACCCGCTGCGGGCGCAACGTGGTCATGGCCTGCATCAGGGCGTCGGCCTCGTAGACCAATGTTGCGTCCATGACGCCAGCGCACAGCTCCAGCATGGCCCGCTCGGGCGTAGAGCAGACTAGGGCATCGCTGCTCGGCGCAGCCCGATACCAGGCCAGACCTTGCTCGGACAGCGTCTTCTCGGACACTTCCGCCGTGAACGCCGCAGGCCGTAGATCGAACGGACCCTGGCCTCGATACTGGAAGCGCTGCGCCAGCGACAGCTTGCCGAGCCAAGCCGGTGGCCGCTTTATTCCATACAGGGTGATCGCGCCGGCATCGCCCAAACGCAGGTCGTGCTCGTGCCCCTGCAGGCTGAGTGCAAAGAGACCACCGACGTGCAGCGGCACGCCCTCCCCGACCTGCAGGCTGCGAACTACGCCTTCCCACAGCACGCGCCCACCCTTGCGCATGTAGACGCCGCGCGCCGGCGACACCAGCCAGCCGCTGCGCACGTAGCGCGCGACGAGGCTGTTGGAGTAGCCGTGAGCCCGCAACCAGCGGCTTGACACCAAGCGCGTATCGCTCAGTTCGGCCAGCAGCTGGTTTAATTTTCCTGAATTTGCATCACCCATAGTGCGCAAAATGCAGCGCCTTCAAACTTTTGCCAAGTCGCGCCGGTTTGACTGGAAGGGAGAATGATTACCCATGGTGATCATTCATGAAAAATTATAAACCATACGCGACCCAGAAGGGTTATGTCCCTAAACTGCTGTAAATAGCTGACGAGCTTAAGGCGGTTGGTGCCACCGCCTCGATCCGGGTAATTGACGGTGTTCAGAACGTTAATTCAACCAGGAGATCAAGGCAGTGGCAGATTATGAGATTAACGTAGGTCGGGATAGGTTGCCCGGTTGCTGAATGGGCCGGAAGGGCTTGCGAAGCTTG
>JAJYQN010000015.1 GCA_021794595.1 Pseudomonadota bacterium | reverse complement strand
AGAAGAGGCTCGCCCACAATAACGGGACTACGTATCGATGTCCTTAAGCTAGGTGGCCTGCGGCCACCCGCCCGGACTTTCCCCTGGACGCAACGCGACGCCTCCCGCGGACACCGCGCCCTCGCTTCGCTTTCCATGGCGCGCAGCGCACGTAAACCTTAGGCTCAGGTCCTGCCTCTCACCTACACCCCTGCGTCATCTCTTTGGCACGAAATCTCGCGAGCGGAATCTAATCTCTTCTTTGCAATACATAAGATATACGGTGACGTAAATCGATTGGGTCTCAGGATCGGGACAATTGCATCAAAAACCCACAGCATCTTACTGATCCACGATCCAAGTCTAATAAGCGCCACCTGAATTGGTTTGCTACGCCACCTCAGCATACGCAGCACGCCGAGGTTAACGAACAGACAATATTGGCAGCGCATGATTTTCAGGTTGGCTGCCCTATGAGATTTCGTCAAATCATGAGAATCTAGGGCTACGTGAACGTCATAGATCTCACGTCCCAAATATTTCTGAAGGGCACCTGGTATCCCCGTCATATTCGGTATCGTGGTAATCATAAGGCCGCCAGGACGCGCAAATGCAGAGCATGCCCGCAGACACGCCGCCGTATCCGTAAAATGCTCAACGAGACCCAAGGAGAAGACGACATCGTACATATCCCTCATATCGTCACGCGGCTCAAAGAGACTGCCTTGCACAACGTCTCCAACAACCCCGGCTCTCTTCAGAATTTCCTTCGCATTCCGACAACCACTGTTGCTGTAGTCTAATCCCGATACATCGAAACCATACTCTTTAGCGAAGTACGGTAGCCACGCGGAGTTCCCGCAGCCGATCTCCAAGAAACGCTTTCCCTCGGTACCCATATCACCAAACGCCTCTTTGAATAAACTGTGCAGATGACGATCGACGTAATTATTGAGGCCCTTGATGCGGGGATCTACCGGTTGTGGAAGTTGTTGTACCGAGGCCCAGATCCCCTCCCAATAATCACACCCCGCCTTGTCGACTGTTTCGATATTTTGGCGCACGTTAGCCACGCTATTTCTCATACACAGTGGCTCCTCTGGGTTTTGTGTGGGTAGCCCATAAAAGCCTCACAATGGGCACCCTGCTGGATAAAGATCAAGCTTCCCGCAAGGGAAGAGGATCGCGATGCGATATTGGGTAAAATTGCGGTAGCCACAAGCGTTGGCTTTGAGGAGCTGAATCTGGGCGTTCATGCCTTCTGCGGCGGCGCAGGTGTGCGATGTTTTGTGGTGGCGAGCAACCCCGGCAGAGGACGTTTGAGGGTCTTTGCGGCGGCAATGATAGGCGGGTGTCGTGAGTGGGTCGCCCAGAAACCCGCGGTCGAAAAACTTCTGGGCCGATCCGGTATACCGGTAATCCCAGAAGTCGGCAAACGCCTCCTTGATCGCCCAAGCACGGCCCACCTTCAACGCATCGACTTTGAGCGCCTGGAAGCGCTCACGCGGGCAGTCCGTCCCGTTCCATGGGCTCTTCAGCCAAAGATATCGGGTCTTCGTGAGCGCCTCCGCGCCCTGGGCTTGCCGTTCTCGATGCTCGCGTCGACGCACGAGATCAACCGCCTTGTTCAACTCCTTCGCGCAGGGGAACTTGTCATGCACGATCAGGGCTTGCGGAGCCGCCACTCCGGGTGGCCTCCAGATAGGGCACCCACATGTCCATGGCCACTGCGGCAAGCCCCAAGCGCTGGGGCTTAAGGATCGCTGTCCAGAGCGTATGGGCGGGCTCCCGGGTGCGTTCAGGCACGACCTCAAGGACTCGCCGACCCTCAAGGTCGTGCCGCACCGAAACAGTATCATGACCCTTGCCGAAGCTCTTCCCATCAAGACCGGCATCGCTTTGCGTGCAGGGCAAGCGCAGCCCCTCCAACGATCGGCGGGCCACACCGCGGGTCACCGCCCGCTCCTTGACCCGGTCTACTTAGGTCCCAGGAGAGCGCCGTCAGCCATTGGGCCTGCACCGGGCTTTGCACCGCTTGCAACACCTGAATCGCGTAGGCCTCAAAGAGTTCGGTGAAACGGCTCCCGTCCTCCGCCCAGACGACCGGGATCTGTTTGACCCCGCACTTTGGGCAGTTGACCCGCGGGACATCGGCCTCGATGAAGGTCTTCCATGGCATCGTATTCAGATGACGCCAGCGTCGCGGACGGGTGTCGTAGCCGGGTACCACGGCCTCACACTCAGGGCAGTGTAGCGACACGTCTGGCGGCCATCCCACGCGTACCGTAATCTCCCCCAGCGGCGTATCGCCTGAGGCAACTTGTACCGCCACTGCCGTGACTCGCCACGGCGCTGGTAATCCCAAGAGCTTTTGGTACAGTTCAGTGTCACGCAGTGGGGTATCATACTTGCCTGCGGGGGCGCCTGATGCAAGCCCAATACCCCCTTACCCACACGAAAGCCTGAAGACCCTATAAAGTAGACAATGGCTCTTGAAAGACCCATCCTTCCCTCTCTAAATCGCTGAAAATAACTTCAGAAAATCCGCGTACGCCACGAACAACTCGCCCTGATGTGACGCAGCTATCGTGACCAGACGCCCTCGCGCGCCAAAAAACAGTTCCCCATAAATATCACAAAGGCGACTATTCAAAAGACAGAAAATCGGCCGCCGCACACGCCCTACAGCAAAGTAACATCCCCGGCAGAGCCGGGGGCTTTAATTTGTGAGCCGCTCAAAGCGGCTATAGGGGGCCGCTCACGCGGCCCCGATTCTTGTAGGCCACCTGACGGTGGCCATCAACGCCACAGGTTCATTTGATCCAGGCGCCGATCTTCTTGCTCTTGGTTCCTGATGTACTCTCGGATCGTGGCCTCATCGCGCCCCACCGTTGAGACGAAATATCCTCGGGCCCAAAAATGCTGCCCGACGAAGTTTCGTTTCCGTTCCCCGTACACGCGTGCCAGATGAATCGCGCTCTTGCCCTTGATGGTGCCTATCACCTGCGAAACCGCATACTTGGGCGGAATCGATATCATCCCATGCATATGATCTACCATCAGGTGGCTTTTCCTCGATCCGGACGCCTTGCGCTCTGCCAGATTGCGGAAGACCTCGCCTAAATGTTGCCGCAATTGGGCATACAGCGTTTTTCGGCGACACTTCGGTATAAACACCACATGATATTTGCGCTCCCACTTCGAGTGGCTTGAATATTGCGTACTCGTTCCTCATGAAATTTCCTCATCTGAGCTTGGCGGCTCACGAATGGGAGTTTCGTCGATGGACTTCCCTATTTGTCAAACTTTACCTGCCTCCCCGGCAGAGCCGGGGGGCCTCCCTTTGTAGGCTAATCTCTGCTCCGCTATTTGCCCGTGGGATACGGGGCCACGTTTGAGTGTCGACGTGGGTGCCCGTAGTCTCTCTCGACGTATTCAGCGTTAGGACAACATTACCGTCGGCCCTTATTGGTCGACGCAATGCACAGTCCGATCCTAGGATGACCATAAAAACCGCAGTTGACTTCGTCCTTTAGTCGGATAAGCCAACCCCGACGCCGGTTTTCGGTGGTTTAGATGACCCCAGATGATCCCCTTTGGACGAAGCGAGGCGCAAGACCCCGAAGGCCTAAAACCGGTCGCAAGGGACACTTTCGGAGGGCACGTCCATGTCGAGCGGGATACGAAAGCGGCGGTCACACCGCTTGGGCAATCATCCTTCTTCTTCAACTTCCTGAAGGTGGGTGGCGTCTTTGATTCCTGGGTTGAAGAATGTCCTCTTCATGACATCAGCAACAATGCCCCGGACAAGCGGGCCGTGCTCGCGACCTCCCTTCTTGGTTCAGATATTCTGTCCAAGTTGACGTGAAGCGCGACAGGGCCATCCTCGCTACGAGCATATCACCAGTATCCGTGAGGACACGCATTCATCCGGATCTCCTGGGCGTCACGAAGCTGGTCTCTGACGATACCGCGCGGAGAGCTTTTATGCGCATCGATGAGTCCGCAGGGCTCGCGTGGCTTGATTACCAATCGACCTATCCTGTTGCGCGGGGTCACTACCAAAACCCAAAACGGCGGCCAAACGACTTTCACTATCACCAACCAACATGCAACCAGGCCATCACTCAAGCAGTGCTGACGCATCTCGCGGCCTATTTGAATGCACTTAAAATTGACTGTGAAGAAGTTGCCGGATACCGAGCGTCTAGCGCTCATTTTAGGGAACGTATCCGCGAAATTCCTTCGGGGGCGAGCTGGGCACCGGCCCTAGGACTACCCGGAAGACTGACGATGGGAGAGGTCAAATGCAGTTTTTAGGATGGCATACCGGCAAGGTGGAATCGTGAGTCCCACAAACCCGGTGAGCTCAACTTTCTGGTAAGCTCAACGGGGCCACATGCTGGTTTGCGGCGACCCCCAAGACCGAGGGTAACCCCCTGTGTCACAGTAGTTGCCGCCTCCATGAATCGTTAATCTGGGGGCGAGGTGAGAGAACGATGGCACGATACGCACAACGATTGAAGGACCAGGCCGTGGCCCGGCTGTTACCGCCCGAGAGCGCTACGGTGGACACGGTGGCCCAGGAACTCGGGATAGGAGTGGCCACTTTGGAGCGCTGGCGGGCTTAAGGCCTTGGGAGCCCCAAGAACGGAACGGACTTGGACCGCGGTGGCACGGTGGGAAGCGGTGATCGCGACCGCCGCACTGGACGAGGTCGCTAAGAGCGCCTGGTGTCGCGAACAGGGCCTCTATCCCTCGGATCTGGAGGCCTGGCGGGATCAGGCGATCGCGGCATTGGCCACCCCGGCTGAGGTTCGAGCCCGGCCCGAGGAGACCCGCAAGGATCGAGGCCGCATCCAAGAGCTCGAACGCGAGATGCGGCGCAAGGACAAGGCCTTAGCCGAGACCGCCGCCTTGCGGGTAGCCTCAAAAAAACTCTCGGCGATACTCGCGCGGGCGCGGAGACAGATTGTACTGAACGATCGCCACACTCTCGCCCAGAATATCCGGCCGGAGTTCCCGGAGCGGGGCTTTGCCGATCTGGAGTCGGCGCGCACCTGGGCGGCTACCTTCGTGCACTGGTATAACCATGCCCACAGCGGGATTCGGTATGTGAGCCCGGCACAACGTCATGCCGGAGAAGACATCGCCATCCTGGCCGCCCGTCATGCCCTGTATCAGGAGGCCAAGGGAAGACATCCCCGTCGCTGGTCGGGGCCGACCCGCAACTGGTCGCCGATAGCGGTAGTCACTTTAAATCCGGAGCGAGAGGCGGTGGTCAACGTTGCTCTTGATCCCTCAACCGAAAAACGCAGGAGTGCATAACTCAGGCGGCAACTGCCTTGACACGCACCGGAACTCGTGCGACACGTAAAGCCGAATGGAGGGCCTAAAAACTCAGAAACCGTGTCTCTTGACACCTTTCGGGACCATATCCACAACGCAAATAAAAGGCTAACGACTTTCCATAACATAGCCTGGGCCGTTGCCCTGCTTTGCTAGCAGCTCCTGAAAGCCAATAGATCGTTTTTGATACCCCAGGCAAAGTTCATCCAAACAGCAAGAAAACAAAATCCACCCACAACGGAATACTACGGGATAACGATCAGATTATGCGAATTACGCTTGTCAGCGCCTCCATGAATGCGGGGGGCTCCGAACGGGTTATGAGCCTGCTCGCCAACGCCTGGGCCGCACAAGGGCACAAAACATCCCTTGTTACCCTGACGGACGTAGCTGAGGACTTCTACACCCTGAGCCCGTCAGTTGCCCGCATCGGTCTCAGTTTGGTAAAGAACTCCATTAACGCGAGGGAGCGGGTAGTTTCGGGCCTGACGAGGATACGGTCTCTACGCCGGGCGATCCGGCTCACTCAACCGGATGTCGTTATAAGCTTCATAGACCAGATGAATGTCACAACATTGCTCGCATTAGTGGGAACACGTATTCCTGTGATAATCTCAGAGCGCGCAAGTCCTTTGAGATATCGAATTTCTTGGCCGTGGCGCCTATTGCGGCTGATCACCTATCCATTTTCAGACGCCCTCGTTATGCAGAGCCCCACGTTAATAAACTGGGCACGCAGACACATCAGAGCGAGTCGTATTTACGTCATCCCTAACCCGGTGATGACCGATACGGCAAAACCGGGGCCAGCATTGGGTTTGTCACCCTTTATACTGGCCATAGGGCGTCTCACACACCAGAAGGGGTTTGACTCTCTTATAGAAGCCTTCGCCTTGTGCGCCCAGCGCCACCCGGCATGGCGCTTAGTCATTCTTGGGGAGGGCGCCGAGCGGGGCGCCCTAGAACACATCATCACATCCAAGCGTCTGTCGGGCCGCGTCCTCATGCCCGGAACACAACAGGATACAAGCCGTTGGCTTGGGCAGGCCGATCTATTCGTGTTGTCCTCGCGCTACGAGGGTTTCCCGAACGCGCTCTTAGAGGCGATGGCCGCTGGGTTAGCGGTTGTGAGCTTCGCCTGCGAATCGGGTCCACCCGACATTATTTCGCATGAAATCAACGGATTGTTAGTGCCAGAAGGGGATGTAAAGGCGCTTTCGAAGGCAATGAATGGGCTTATGAGAGACGAGTCTTTACGTCGGTCGTTGGGGACAAGGGCTCTTGAGGTCAGAGACCGATTTGCTATAAACACCATTCTTGCGGCATGGGACGCCGTCATTGCGCAAGTCACGTCCAAGGCTAGCGCGCCCATATGATCATCAAGGCATGGCAAGAGGACGATACGAATCATTCACGGACAGCTCACGGCTATTGTCACTGACGACAACAAATACGGACAGCTCACGGCTATTGTCACTGACGACAACAAATGCGGTGGTCGCTGCCTTGGCCATCCTGATGTTGCGCAACATGCAGAGCCACCATTTATCCACAAGTTGTGGTACAAATAAACAGTGAGCCAGAAAATGGATTACGAGACCCTAAGGTCGCTCGATAGAGAGTGGGGCATTACATCGTGAATATCCGAAATACCCTACGCCGTTCCCGCCTACTGTTTTTCGCTATACAAACTCGTTGGAATTCGTACCTGGGTCGTTCGGTTAACCGACAAATTGGTGGCGCGGCGGTCACTACAGCACTTGGTTCGCTCGTACCCCGACTTATAGGGCTCGGCCGCGAAATGATGGTCGCCGCTGCGTTCGGCCTATCCGGCAATCTCGAAGCCTACATCATTGCCTTTAGTCTTGTAAGCCTGCCCGTAGCCATCCTATTAAACCCGCTCCAAAGCACACTGATATCTGCGCTTACAAAAGCCCATACCAAGAATAATGGGGATAGTGCCGGTGCGCTCCTGCGGGGCACGGTCAGCGTTACTCTCGTGGGATTATTGCTATTTGGTGTCCTAGTGCCTTTCTTGCCCGCGGCAATACGCCTTGTCGCCCGGGGATTTTCCGCTCAACAACAAGCCCTCGTACATGACTATGTGTTTTGGTTAATACCGTATTACCTCTTCTCGGCCCTCAACATACTCGGCCTTGGCGTTCTACAGGCGCGCAGACTATTTGCCTACAATGCCATCATTCCGGCGGTCATTCCGCTCAGTATTATCGTATTTCTCGTGCTCTTCGGTCCGAGTCAAGGCGCGTTAGTTTTAGTCTGGGGGCTTTGCGCTGGAACCGTAGCCGAATATCTATTAATCAATATTGCCCTCTGGCATAAGACCCGCTTACTTGTGATCCCTGGAACACTTCGAGTCACGCAGGGGCTGCGTACCATGCTGCTTCAGTTCGCACTGTTTTTGCCGGGAACATTTATCGTGGCGTTTGTCCCCGTAATAAATAATGGGCTCGCCTCAAGAATCGGTCATGGCGCTGTCGCCGCCCTGAGCTACGGCTATCGGCTGCCGACAATCATTAGCACAATATCCGTCACCGCCATTGGCATCGCCGCCCTCCCCTTCTTTTCCAGCCTAGTAGTCGCCCGCGACTACGATAAACTCAATCACTCCCTGAGGCGCTGGTCCGTTGTTTTAGCTGCGTGCGCACTCATCGGCGCAGCCGGCTTTATATTGCTGTCTCGATTCTTGGTATCGATTGTGTTTGAGCACGGCGCATTTGGCTTAGCGGCGGCTCACATCGTGACCAGGATACAAAACGTGTATATTTTAGAGCTTCCGGGTCTTCTTGTAGGGACGATGGCCTCACGTCTGTTGGTAGCGATGGGCCAAACAAAGATAGTGACATCTGTCGCGATGATCTCCACGACATCCTATGTTATTGCGGCCTACTTTCTAGTGCCCCGTATCGGCGTCGTCGGAATCGCTTTAGCCGGTGCACTTATATCAGTCCTCAACGCCAGTTTATTATTTTTTGGGGTACGCCGAGCACTCCAAGCCGCGACTTGAACAAGGGCCCGTCCTCCTATTACACGTGAGACTCACAGGCAACTTAACTGGCGACATACCGAGGTTTCGCCCCGATAACATTGAGCGCATAAACCGTGAACATCCATAAATACGCTCCCCACTTCGCTGTCGCCAGCCCCCAACAATTGACGCGCTCTCCGCAGAATTTGTCGCCAATTGTTGCGCGCTCAATAACCTCCCATTGCTATTCGTCGATCTTTACGCTCGCTATAAACATTTAACCTAGCCATACCTAACAAAACGGACCGCGACAATTTGTAACTCGGATATTTGCCCTGCTTTCCTTGGTCACTGCACAGCGCTCCTCACCTCGCTAAAATACTCAAGATACCAGGCCACGAAGCGACTGATGCCGGTCTCCACCGAGGTCGAAGGCTTAAAGCCCATGTCGCGTTCCAAGTCACTGACATCGGCGACCGTGGACGGCACGTCGCCGGGTTGCAAGGGCAGCATCTCGATGCGCGCCTTGCGGCCGAGCGATTGCTCCAGTACCCGAATATAGTGCATGAGTTCCACGGGCTGGTTGTTGCCGATGT
>JAJYQN010000091.1 GCA_021794595.1 Pseudomonadota bacterium | reverse complement strand
GCGATCTCAAAAGACCCGCTCATCGCGGTTCAACTGCCGCATGCGAAGTCCGGAGACCTCGTCACCGTCGAGTGGATCGACAACGAGGGGATGACGGGACACGCCGAGACCCATGTGAGTTAGGGTCGCCTTTTTGAGGAGATGCGAATGAGTAGATTGAGCACAGTCTTGGCAGCGGCGGCCCTTTGCCTCCCTTTGGTCGCCTCGGCTACACCAAAGTCCGACATGATCAAGTTTCAAGCCTATTTCCGGAACCGTTTCCCCACGGTGCCGTTTAAGGATTTTGCCAACGGGGTCTACGCCATGCCGGCGGCAAAGGGTCTGAAGGCCCAATGGAAACAGATCATGGAGTTCCCCCCCTATACCTTTGCCTTGGATCGCGGCAAAAAGCTTTGGAACACGCCGTTTAAGGATGGCAATACCTATGCCGACTGCTTTAAGAACGGGGGCGTTGGCATTGCCGCCCACTACCCCTACTGGGACTCGGCGACCAAGGAGGTCCGGACCCTGGTGATGGACATCAACACCTGCCGGGTTCGCAATGGGGCGGCGCCCTATAAGAATGTCACCACGGGCCCTATGGCCGACATCGATGCCTACGTAAAGCACCTCTCCTACGGGAAACCGGTAGCCGTCCAGATCAATTCGCCGGGTGCCGTCAAGGCCTTCGATGCAGGCAAGCAGTTCTTCTGGGCCCGTCGCGGCCAGCTGAACTTCTCATGCGCGACCTGCCACGTCTGGCACGCCGGCCAACGGCTACGAGGCAATATCATCAGCGCATCCCTGGGACAAGGCGTGGACTTCCCCGCTTACCGCTCGGCATGGGGAACGCTCGGCACCTTGTCCAAACGCTATCAGGGCTGCAACAAGAAGGTCGGCGCCGCACCCTTCAAGCCGGAAAGCGTTCAGTACCGGGATCTGGAGTTCTATCAGATGTATATGAATACCGGACTCCCCCTGAGCGCACCTAGCCAACGCCCTTAAACGGGCCTTTGTCAAAAAAGCCGCCGCGTCCGGCGGCTTTTTTTTGGAATATAAGGCGCGGTTTTTCCGTCCTCACCTGAGACACAATTGACACTGGCCCTGCGACCGCCGCCCTGTTCCCCGGGGGGGCCTTAGAGCCGGTTCTTATTACACGCACGAGGAAGAGACATCCATGAGCTTGTCACGACGAGAATTTTTGCAGATGCTGGCTATCGCGGGCGCCGCAGGCACGGGCCTTACCGCGTGCCGCAAACAATCGCCCGCCGGGATCCATGAGGCCGCGGCCGGTGCCAACCCCCTCTATCACATGCCGGTCTATGGCAACGTGAGCCTTCTGCACATGACCGATTGCCATGCGCAGCTCTTACCCGTCTACTTCCGCGAGCCGAATATCAATATTGGCGTCGGCCACGCCTTTGGCCGGCCGCCGCATCTCGTGGGCGAACATTATCTCAAGTACTTCGGCGTACCCTTCGGGGGCCGGCGCGCCAACGCCTTTACGTACCTCGATTTCACAGAGGCCTCCCGTCGATTCGGCAAAATCGGGGGGTTCGCCCATCTCGCCACTCTCCTGAAGACCGTGCGTGGCGAGCGCGCGGGCCGCAGCCTGCTGTTGGATGGCGGCGACACTTGGCAAGGCTCGGCGACATCGCTCTGGACCGAGGGCCGCGACATGATAGGGGCCCAGAAACTCCTGGGCGTGGACGCCATGACCGCCCATTGGGAGTTCACCTATGGGGCCAAACGGGTCAAAGAGGCAATCGACACTGAACTCAAGGGTCACATCGAGTTTCTCGCCCAAAACGTCAACAATTCGACCTGGGGCTCTCTGGTCTTCAGTCCGTATATGATGCGCGAGGTCAATGGCATCCCGGTCGCCATCATCGGACAAGCCTTCCCCTACACGCCGATCGCCAATCCTGCCTACATGGTGCCCGACTGGCAATTCGGGATCGACCAAACCCATATGCAAAAGACGGTCGACGAGGTGCGCGCCAAAGGCGCCCAGGTCGTCGCCGTGCTGTCTCACAACGGCATGGACGTCGATCTCAAGATGGCCCGCGAGGTCCATGGGATCGATGTCATCCTGGGCGGCCACACCCACGATGCCGAGGCCGAACCAGTTCCGGTCAAAAACAGCGGCGGCACCACCTTGGTCTTTAACTCGGGCTCGAACACCAAATTTCTGCTGGTGTTAGACCTCGATGTGCGGGGCGGCCGGGTCAAGGGCTATCAATCGCGCCTCATGCCGGTCTTCGCAGACCTCCTGCCCGCCGATCCCGAAATGAGCAGCTACATTGATCAGGTGCGGGCCCCCTATAAGGGCAAGCTGGCCGAGACCTTGGCCACAAGCGAGGGCTTACTCTTCCGGCGTGGAAACTTCAACGGGACCTTCGACCAACTGATCATCGACGCCCAACTGGCGGTATCGGGCGCGCAACTCGCCCTATCCCCCGGCTTTCGCTGGGGGACAAGCTTGCTGCCCGGCGAACCGATCACGATGGAAGACGTGATGAACCAGACCGCCATCACCTATCCGGCCACGACCCTCGATACCTACACCGGCAAGCAACTCAAAAACATGCTGGAGCAGATCGCGGATAACCTCTTTAATAAGGACCCCTACTATCAGCAAGGGGGCGACATGGTGCGAGTCGGTGGTTTCACCTACACCATGGCCCCCACGCGCAACATCGGCCATCGCATCTCCGACCTGCGTCTTGCCAACGGCAAGCCCATCGAGGCCAATAAGCGTTACACAGTCTCGGGATGGGCAGACGTCTACCGCCCCAAGCACCCGGGTAAACCGATATGGGACGTGGTGAGCGAGTATCTGCGGGACAAAAAGACCATAGGGGTCGAACAGGCCTACACGCCGAAACTCCTGGGCGTACAAAATAACCCGGGCTACATGCCGTGGCCCGCGCCTAAGAAGAAAACCCTGCACTCCAAGGCCTCATCCCAAGACACGGCAAGGGCGGTCTAGGAGCCGAAACGACAAAAAGGCCGCTTTGCGGCCTTTTTTTGGCTAGCGATACCCGAAGACAGCCCGTCTGCGCAAGCCGATGGCCTGAGTCAGCCGAGGGGGCGTGTCTTGCTTAAAGACAGCGCGCCCTACAGGCCGATGTTGGTGATATTGGTGATCTGGAGCGGCGAAGGCGGCATGGGCTCCTCGTCGGCCAATGCGAGCGCGCCACGAATCACTCGATAGACCCACCATATGCTCAAGACTACGAGTACCGCGTACCCGACCAGCACGAAAAACAAGACGAGACCGAGGGCTCCCCAAAAAATACCCCACCAGAACGTCCGTATCATCCAACGGTGGTGGCTCCCATAGCAGGGTCCACTGCGATCCCGGCGCTGATAATTGAGAATGAGCGCCAACACGCTCGGCAACAGGAGGCCAAAAAGACCCACGGCATACAAGGCGTAGGCCACGACGACCAGTTCTCGTTCCCGATTTCCATCGAATTCCCGGACTTGGCTCATGACCCATCTCCCCTTCAGGAGCCGTGCAACAGGCCGATCTGTATGCCCGTCAAAATGAACTGCACAGCCAAAGCCGTCAATAGGACGCCCAGCAGGCGCGTGACCACGTTGGCACCGGTCTCCCCCATAAAGGCCAGGATTCGGACCGACAATAGCAACACCCCAAGCGCAATCACCAAGACCGCCGCCAGTGTACCAAGAACCTCTCCGACCGCGGCAGGACGGCCGTGGGCGGCCGATAACATCAATAAAAGCGTGGTCATGGCCCCAGGACCGGCAATCAGCGGGATCGCGAGCGGGAATACCGAGATATCATCGCGGCTGCGGGCCTCCTCAGCCTCGCGCTTGGTCGTCGACCGCAGGCCCGAGTGCCGCGCAAACACCATGTCGATCGCGAGCAAGAGCAGCAAAATACCGCCCGCGATGCGAAAGGCCCCCAGGCCTATCCCGAGTATACGCAGCACGGCAAAGCCCATGACCGCGAAAAAGAGCAGGACCAGGGCGGCGATAAACACCCCCTTGACCGCCATGCGCCGCCGATACTCATCGCTGGCCCCGGCCGTTATGGCCCCGAACATCGGAACAAGCCCGATTGGGTCGACAACGACCAGGAACGTGAGGAACACATCAAAAAGCTTCATAGGTGTGTCAGGATAACACCCTTGCGCCTCTCGAGTACCACCACCCGCGAACCCACAGGGGACCCCGGCCGCCGCTAAAAGAAAAGCCGCAGGCCGCCCTCATAGCTTGTCATCACCGTATTGCTCGCAGGTTCCATGACCGTGTAGGGGCCCGACTGCTGTGGTGGGCTTTGGCCGTAGGAGAAGCGCGTATAGCGAACCCCGGCGTAAAGGCCGAAGATGCGGGAAAGCCGCAGATTGAGAAGGACCCCGGCCTTCACGAGCGGCGCCGTCCCGAGCGGCTGCGCAAAACCCAAGCTCGGGACCCGGATAGAGGGATTCAGAGTCTGGCCGGCCATGGCATAAAGACTCCCGACCAAGATCCGGGTCATGGCCACCTGAAAAAGCGCCCCGAAACCAATGTACTGGTTCTGATAGTCCTCCTCGTAGGACGTGGACGTACCAACCCCCACCACCCTGTTCCAGAAGTGGCGGCCGTACTGCACAAACGGGATTGCCATCACCCTCCCGCTCGAAAAGGCCGAACCAAGGCGGAGCGAGTAATCCGCCATATTAGCCGCCGACACCCCGTTGGAGATGGGCGTTCCGGCCTGGCTGTAGCCCTGGTATTGCACATAGCCTTGCGCCCGGCCATAGGCGATACGGCCGTAGAGATGGCCCCCGAGATCCAATTGCGACGCACTCAGGCGCGCGCCGTTAATGTTGCCGGACTCGCGATCGAAATACCCGGAGGATGTCGCGTTGCTACAAACACCCAGGGCACAGGTGTCGCTCGGCTCGACGTAATTGAAATTGAGGAGCTGATAGGCAATCGAAACACCACTATCAACATGGACGATTTCTCGGTTGCGCGCGCAAGCCGAGTTCCCTATGGCGCTCGCCGTAAGCACCACGAGCAATAGTTTTTTCAAAACCGGGGTCCTTGAGGAGAATTGCCCCTCATCTAGGCTAGTGGCGAAACTAGGACGCGGAGTACGTCAAAAGACGATCGGGTAAGTGTTCAGCCATCACGCACCCGCGGCCCGCTAATATGACACAACGTTCGATAACGTTCTGAAGCTCTCGAACATTGCCGGGCCAATTGTAGCGGGCCAAATAGGCTTTAGCCTCATCTCCGATGACGGGAATCGACGAAAGGCCGTTGCGGGCCGCCGCCTGCGCCAGGAACCGCTCGGTCAAAAACGGCACGTCCTCCGGACGCGAGCGCAAGGGGGGCATGGTCACCTCGGCGACACTCAAACGATAATACAGGTCCTCCCGAAACCCCTCCCTACTTACGAAATCCTGGAGATCGCGGTTGGTTGCCGCAATAATCCTTGCATCCGCCACCCGAGTGTCCAATTCACCCACGCGCTCGAACCTCTTATCCTGAAGGAACCGTAAAATCTTGGCCTGCCCTTCGGCGGACAATTCGCTGATTTCGTCAAGAAACAAGGTGCCGCCATGGGCCACCTCCAGACGCCCGACCTTATCCTTTATGGCCCCGGTAAAGGCCCCTTTGCAGTGTCCGAAAAGCTCGCTTTCCAAAAGGGTTGGCGAGAGGCTCGCGCAATTGACCTCGACGAACGGGCCGGACTTGCGCTCGCTAGTGGCATGGATGCGTCGCGCCAGCATGCTTTTACCCGTTCCGCTCTCTCCCAAAATCAGCACGGTCGCCTCGCTATGAGCAAAACGTTCCGCCATGGATAAGGTCCTTTTGAGGCTCTCGGACCGCGTCACTATCTCGCCCTGGCCCAAGGCCTCGCGCAGACTCCGGTTCTCGGCCTCGAGCCCTTGCATACGGATATTCCGCGCCAGAATTTGCTCGATTTCCGCGGGCACGAACGGCTTCACGATAAAATCCGTGGCGCCGAGCTTTATCGCCTCGACCGCCTTTTCCACGGTCGCATAGGCGGTCATGATAATGACCGGGAGAGTCGGATACTCGGCCTTGATGGCCACCAACAGTTCGAGACCCCCTTGACCCTCCATTTTGAGGTCAGAGAGGACAATGTCCGCCCGAAATTCCTTCAAGGCGCTCAACGCCGCCCCGACCGATGCCACACTGCGGACCCGGTAGCCCTTTCTTTCCAAGAATATCTCGAGGGTCAGGCGAATCTTCCGATCATCGTCTACTATGAGAACGGACAGCATTTAGTTACCCGTTGGAAGCGGTACCACGGGCTGCAAAGGCAGGTTCGCATCGGTCAGGTGGCGCGGCAAGGTGATACGAAACCGCGTCCCTTCATTGACCTTCGAATCGACCGTGATATGGCCGCCGTGCGCCTCCACCATTTCGCGCACGATCGCAAGGCCCATGCCTGCCGATCCCTGGGCATCGGTGGCGCCCTGGGTGAACCACTCGAATATCTGTGGGAGTTCCCGCGGGGGAATACCCCTACCTGTATCGGCGACGTCAACCACCACGTCATCGGGCCCGAGCGCCGCGGCCGAGAGGGTAATCTGGCCATGCGGAGGCGTGTGGCGCAAGGCGTTCGAGAGCAGATTATTAAAGACCCAGCCGAGCTTCACGGGGTCGGCGTTCACGACGAGATCCGGTACGCAGGTGACGATCAGGTCAACATCCTGGAGATCGGCTTGCAGGCGGAATGAGTGCGCCTGCCGCTTCAGGAATTCACAGAGCTCAAAACGCTTCAGGTCGATACTGGTCCTGGTCGCATCTGGGCGGGATACATCCAAGAGATCCTCGACCAGCATAGTCAGCCGTCCGACCTCCTCTTTGCCGACGTCCAGCAGCTGGCGAATCTGGTGCGGGTAATGCTCCTGCGCGGCAGTCTCGTACAGCGTCCCGATACTGAGGCTCAAGCTCGTCAACGGGGTCTTTAGCTCATGCGAGAGGGTTGCCAGAAGCTGGCTTCTCTGATGTTCGGCGTGCCTTAGCTCGGTCACGTCCTGGAGCACAACGATAAGACCTATCGTGCTCCGCCCCTTATCACGGAACGGCACGGTCTTTAAGATGTAGGAGTGCAGACGACCGCGAATGGTTAAGGAAAATTCGTTGCGGCTATATTGAGGCTCGTCCTGATCCTCGCGGCGCAGGGAGACCAAGGCGTTACGCAGATTGATGTAGAACCGCGTCGCAATGTTTAAATCATTAATGTTGCGTCCAAGCAGCTCATTCGGTTCCGTTTGCAGCAGCATGCCGGCCATGAAGTTCACGTGCAGGATCTTCCCCTGACGATCCAGGAGAACCAGACCATCGTCTATGGAATTGATCAAGGCGTCGATCTTCGCGTTTTCATAGACGAGCTTATCCGTGTTCCCGCGCTCATGCTTCTCGAGGCGCCGCAGGAGGCTATTGAACTCGCGCGTCAGATCGTCGAACTCCGACAAGCCGTAACGCTCAATTTCGCGATGACCACCCCCGGGACCCAACTCGTGGATACCACGCGCCAATTGCCGCATCGGACGCAAAATGAGCCGCACCATCCAAACCGAGAGGATCAAGACGATCAACAAAGAGGCCGATAGCCCAAGGGCCGCGAAAATCGTTAGTTCCTTGATGGAGTGGATGGCGCGGGTCTCGCGATGCGCTATGGCGCGACGACTCGCGACCTTAAGGGCCCGCAAATCGGTCTTCACGCGCGCGAGATGCGCGGCGCTGGGCTTGTGCTTATCGTTCTTCCAGTCACGTTCCAGGCGATTAAGTAGTCGTTGGACATCGGGCGCCCGGGCCTCGTCTTCAGAGCGCTGGAGGGCGCGGGCAAAGACCGCTATCGAGCGTGCCCTGGTCTTATGATCGTTGGAGAGGCTATAGGCGGTGCTGGCCTCGCGCATCTTGCTGATCGCGGCCATCGCATGCGAGTTGGTTTGCAAAATGACGCCCGTGACTTCGCCGAGATGACTGATCCGAGAAAT
The DNA here is from genome assembly GCA_021794595.1 of Pseudomonadota bacterium. Lineage (GTDB taxonomy): Bacteria > Pseudomonadota > Gammaproteobacteria > Acidiferrobacterales > Acidiferrobacteraceae > Acidiferrobacter. Next base: position 28,933 of record JAJYQN010000091.1, on the reverse strand, counting down.
GAGGAGCGCCCCCAGGATGCCCAGGAGCAGCACGACGGCGAGGATAGCGATAATGAGGCGATTACTGAGTGATCGAAGCATGACTTATCCTAATTACGCGCCTGAGCGTCCCGCTCCGCGGTATCGACAATTTGAACATCCACCCCGTCCGTGTGGCTCAGGAATTCCAGCGTCAGCCACTTGAAGATACGCAGCCGCCAGCCCACGTGGCGGTTCTTACCGAATATGGCCATCGTGATGCCGTGTTCCTCAACGAAAGTCACGAGCGCATCCAAGACGCTGTGGGCCTCGAGAACCCTGAACTGGGCACCCAAATCTTCCGCTAAACGTTCGAGCTTCAGGAACTCCTTGCGCACCGGACTTAGGGCCTTGCTGGGGGCGAATTCGGGACGCACCACGGTCACCGCAAACCAGTCGGCGTTCAGGCGCCCGGCGACCCGCGCGCCGCGCCGCAAAAGGGCCAAATTGGCATCGTGGTCGGGACCCAAACAGACGACCACCCGGTCCGGCCGGCGCAATGGGCCCGCCTCGCGCAACAGCCGTTGCTCTTCGGTCTGGTACTCGACCTTGCTTGCGACCTCGCGCAACGCCATTTCGCGCATGGCGGCGAGATTCTCCGGGGTAAAGAACCCACGCAGCGCGCTTTCGATCTTTTCGGTTGGATAAATCTTGCCACGCCGCAGTCGTTCGCGGTGATCCTCGACCGAAAGATCGATATTGATGATCTCGCTTGCGATCGCCAGCACGCGATCGGGTATGGTTTCACGCACCTTAACGCCCGTGAGGCGCTCGACATACGGGTTTAAGCTTTCGATATGCTGGATATTCACGGCCGAAATGACGTTGATACCCGCCTTCAGGATATCTTCGACGTCTTGATAGCGCTTAGGATGCTCGGTGCCGGGGATATTGGTGTGGGCGAGCTCGTCGACAATGACCACTTCGGGCCGGCGGGCAAGGATGGCCGGCAAATTCATCTCTTCGAAGACCCGATCCTGGTAGCGAACCTCGCGTAAGGCTACCCTTTCCAGATCCCCGATTTGGGCCATAGTCTCGGCCCGACCGTGGGTCTCGATATAACCCAGCACCACATCGACACCCTCGCTACGCAGCCGCTGGGCCTCAAGCAGCATCTGGTAAGTCTTGCCGACCCCCGCCGCAGACCCGATATAGATTTTGAGGCGCCCGGCGGCGCGCTCCTTCAGGGTCCTCAGAATATCTTCTTCCGTGGACGCTCTATTCTCTACTTCGCTCATCGTATCCGCATGCGGTCCGAGGCCTTCCCCAATCCCTGATTATAGGGCTTCTAGCCCCTCATCGTAGCATAAGGGGCCCTAGCGGCCATGTTCGGCGTTCTGCAAGGCCAGATTGAGCATGAGCACGTTCACGCGGGCGTTACCGAAAAGACCAAGCCACGGACCTCGTATATGGCGCGCCACCAGACGGCGCACGATGGCCACCGGGATTCCGCGGGCTCGTGCCACCCAGGGCGCCTGGAGATAGGCGGTGGCCGGACTGATATCGGGGTCGAGCCCTGAGCCGGAGCTGGTAATCATATCCGCTGGTAAACGCTTACCGACAAGGCTTGGATGTCGGCGCTCGAGCCGCTGGCGGCGGGCCAACAAATGACGAAAGAGTTTGGGGCTCAACGGTCCGAGGTTTGAGCCCCCGGACGAACGCGGGTCGTCATGGACCGCCGAGGGGCGGCCATGGAACCACGTCGCGCCCGTAAACCGCTGCTCGATCAGCCGGGACCCCACCACCCGACCATGAAGACGCACAAGGCTGCCGTTGGCAGGCCCAGGGAACAAGGCCTGATTGATCCCCACCTCGAGCAAGGGATAGCCGAGCCCAAAGAACAACCACGTGAGAACCGTAAAACGTACCGCACTGCCAAGATATTGCCGCATGGGGCCTCTCCTAATGCAAGAACGGGCTCAAGATGAGATCAATCGCCTTGATACCGATAAAGGGCACAATCAGACCGCCGAGACCATAAATAAGGACGTTACGCGCCAACATACGGTTCGCGCTCGTGGGCTGGAAACGCACCCCACGCAAGGCGAGCGGAATCAAAATCGGAATAATGATGGCGTTAAAAATCAGCGCTGAGAGGACCGCGCTCTCGGGTGTCGCCAGATGCATGACATTGAGGGTCGCCACTCCGGGTAAGGCCAACATAAACATCGCCGGAAGCATGGCAAAATACTTGGCGACGTCATTGGCTATCGAAAAGGTCGTAAGCGCGCCGCGAGTAATGAGCAGCTGCTTACCTATGGCGACCACGTCGATCAGCTTGGTCGGATCAGAATCGAGATCGATCATATTGGCCGCTTCCTTCGCCGGTACGGTTCCCGAATGCATCGCAAGTCCCACGTCGGCCTGGGCCAAGGCCGGCGCATCGTTCGTCCCGTCTCCGGTCATAGCCACGAGGCGCCCACGCGCTTGTTCGGCGCGGATCACCCGGATCTTGTCTTCAGGCTTCGCTTCGGCGACAAAGTCGTCGACGCCTGCCTGCTCGGCTATGACGCGCGCCGTGATGGGGTTGTCGCCAGTTACCATCACCGTCTTGATACCGAGGCTGCGCATGTGGGCGAAGCGCTCACGCATGCCAGCTTTTAAGACATCGGAAAGACCGATCACCCCCACGAGATCGCCGTCGACCGCAAGCGCCAAAGGTGTCGCACCCTTGCGCGCGACCAATTCCCCGGCCTCCTTGAGTTGCGGCGGAATAACGCCCTTAAACCCCTCTTGCACGTAGCGCGCTACCGCGGCCACCGCCCCTTTTCGCGCCTTGCGGCCATCGGCCAGATTCGTGCCGCTCATACGCGTCTCGGCGGTGAAATCGACACCCTGGGCCTGATCCCAGGCGGCATCGTGTTTGGCGCCCTTGGACACGGCCAAGGCCACGATCGAACGACCCTCCGGGGTCGTGTCATACCACGAGGCCAACAAGGCCGCCGCCGCGACGTCGCTCTCGCTATGGCCGGGCAGCGGGACAAACTCTGTCGCCTGCCGGTTCCCCATGGTGATCGTCCCAGTCTTATCGAGAATCAAAGTCTGCACGTCGCCTGCGGCCTCTACCGCCCGCCCCGACATCGCCAGCACATTAAAGCGAGTGGCCCGATCAATCCCGGCTATCCCTATGGCCGACAAGAGCGCACCTATCGTAGTCGGCATCAGCGCAACGAGCAGGGCAATCAAGGTCGCCACATCGAGATTGATGTGCAGAAACGCCGCCAGCGGCTTGAGCGTGGCCACTACGATCACGAAAATCAGACTCAACACCGCCAGTAGCACGGTGAGCGCGATCTCATTCGGGGTCTTCTGCCGCTTGGCGCCTTCGACCAAATGGATCATGCGATCAAGGAAGGTGTGGCCGGGATCGGCCGAGACCTTAAAGACCAGCCAGTCCGACAAGATCCGGGTTCCGCCCGTGAGCGTGGAAAACATATCAGTGCCCGGCTCTTTCAAGACCGGCGCCGACTCGCCCGTTATGGCCGATTCGTCCACCGAGGCGATACCTTCCAGTATTTCGCCATCGGTCGGAATAATGTCGCCACGCTCGACGCGTACGCGGTCACCCTTGCGCAAGGCGCCCGCCGGCACCGTCTGGAAAGTGCCGTCCGGCCCTATCCGTCTAGCCATGACATCGGTTTTTGTCTGCCGCAGCGCATCGGCCTGAGCCTTGCCGCGACCCTCGGCCAGGGCTTCGGCGAAATTGGCAAACCACACGGTGAAAAAGAGAATGGCCGTCACCAAACCGTTGTAGGCGGCGCTCACCGAGGTCTTACCGAACAGTGCCGGCTGAAAAGTGAGCGCCAAGGTGACGAACATGGACAGCCAGACGATAAACATCACGGGGTTGCGAACTTGGACCCGAGGGCTGAATTTCCTGAAGGCGTCCATGAGCGCGCGCCCGACAAGGCCGCTCGCTTCGGTATGGTAGGCCTCGGCCTTGCGTTCGGATTTCTGTACGGCGTCGCTCATCGCGTCCCCCAAGGCATGTGGTGCGCATGGAGCGCAAAAAATTCGGCGATCGGGCCAAGGACCAGCCCGGGGAAGAAGGTGAGCGCGCCTACGACAATGATGGTCGCCAGCCAAAACCCACCGAAGAGCGCGCTGTCGGTGCGGAGGGTACCCACCGTCTCTTGAACGGTGGGCTTTGCCGCCAGTGAACCTCCGAGAGCCAACATAAAGATGATGGACGCGTAGCGACCGAACACAATCACAAGACCTAGGCTTACGTTGTACCAGGGCGTGTTTCCGTTCAGGCCGGCGAACGCCGAGCCGTTGTTGGCCGCGGCCGAGGTAAAGGCGTAAAGGACCTCGGATAAGCCATGAGAGCCGCTGTTCCCCAAGGACGACACGCCATAGGGGGCGATGAGCGACCAGGCCGTGGGCACGAGGATGATAAGGGGATGGATCAGCAAGGCAAGCGATGCCAACACGATCTCGCGCTTCTCAATCTTCTTGCCGAGAAACTCGGGCGTGCGTCCGACCATGAGGCCGGCAATAAAAACGGCGAATATCCCGTACATCAAAAAGTTGAGGGCGCCGACCCCTTTGCCCCCAAAGACGCAATTCAACATCATCTGAACGAGCGAAACCATACCCCCGATCGGAGTGTAGCTATCGAGCATGGAATTCACGGTTCCGGTCGTGAAGGCGGTACTGACGGTATCGAAAATGGCGCTTTGGGTGACACCAAAACGCACCTCCTTGCCGACCATATTGCCGCCCGCCTGCCCATGACCGGCGTGCTGCATAAGCCCCGCGTGCGCGAGCAAGGGCGTTCCCCCCTGTTCGGCCGATACCGCAATCACAATTCCGGCCACGAGCATCAATGCCATAACGGAATACATGACTCGGGCGAGCTTCTTATTCCCGACGATGCGCCCAAAAGCGATCACCAAGGCCATCGGAGTCACCATCATCAAAAGCGTCTCTATGAGATTGCTAAGCGGCGTCGGGTTCTCGAAGGGATGGGCGGAATTCGCGTTGAAGAATCCGCCGCCGTTTGTGCCCAGGTGCTTTATGACCTCGAGATCGGCCACCGGCCCCATGGGGATGTGCTGAGTGCCGCCCTGCACGAGATGGGCTACGGCCATGGCGCCCAGGGTTTCGGGAGAACCTTGCCACACCAAAATGGGGGTGATTAATAAACAGGGAAGCAGAAATACCCGTGTCAAGACGCGCACGAAGTCGCGGTAGAAATTGCCCAGGTCTTGGCCGCCGTTACGAGACGCCAGAGCGCGAAAAAACCCGATCGCCACGACAAACCCGGTCGCGGCCGAGGTAAACATGGGGAAGGTGATGGCGGCCATTTGGCTAAAGAGTGAAAGAGTCGATTCGCCCCCGTAATTCTGCCAATTCGTATTGGTGATGAAACTGGCGGCGGTATTAAAGGCAAGAAACGGATTGAGATCGGGGAAATGGAGCGGATTGAGAGGAAGGGCCCCTTGCCATAACAGGATGAAGTAAATCAAAAGCCCCATCAACACATTGGTCAGGAGCATGTTGACCGCATAGCCCTTCCAGTTCATGGGCGCACTCACCGTCTCCCGACCTATGATCCGGTACGCGAGACGGTCGAGCGGATCCAAAACCGGGTCTAAGAAGGTGTGTTCGTTCATGAAGACGCGGGCCAAATAATGGCCAACTGGGACGCTCAGGCCGCCGGCCACGAGCAATACGATGGCAATCTGCCAAAAAGCACTGGCTGTCATAGGCTAAAACCGCTCCGGGTAAAGAATGGCGTAAACGAGATAAGCAACAACCGCGATCACTAGCCCCAGCAGGACATCAATCATGCGAACCCCCTTCGCGGGTACTCATGACGCGCTCCGAAAACTTCACCAAGGCCGCGAGCAGTCCGTAGACCGCAACAAACACCAACGCCATAATCCAAGCCATAGATTCACCCACCCTTTTTGTATCCGTTTCGTTCATAGCGCGATGTGGCGAGCACCGAAACAAAGGACCCAAAAGGGCCGCATCGGCCGTTTTGGAGAAGACCAAAGACCGAATCATACCGAAAAGCGGTGCCTACGACCCGACAGACGGGAAAACTTACCACGAATGCCGGGCCGGTCCTAGGTCTTATCTGCTCCGCCATTCCTTCAAAGACCGGGGCCCCAGGGATGGATCGCGCAACCATAAGCCCCCACCAAGGCCTGAAAAAACGCCAGCACGGAATCCGGGGTTGAGTCCTAAAGTATCGCCGCTACGATGGGCCCCTTCATTGCACCAAGCCGGCCTTCCAAACCCCATGGCCCTAGTGCCGGACGCAAGCCTAAGCGCGCCCCGGGCGGCACAAGGCACCGCCTCCGCCCTTCCCACGCCTTTACGCAACTGACTCAATCGCGCTGACATCGCAAACATCCGACCATCGCCTCTAGGCACACCCATGCCGCGTCTTCTCTCGCCCTCAAATGGACCTGGGGATACTCATGGCAACCCCTGAAGCAATATCCGTGCCCGATAGAAAGTTTATTTAATAAACAATGGGTTGAAAAATACCGCGAGGCGCGGGGTCGCGCTTGGGTCGGATCCCGCGCGGGGCCGGGCCCTGGATCCTGCGCGTCGGCCGCGACGAGACACCCTCAACCACCGGCATCGATAACCCTCTAGATCACGCCATCCTAGAAGGGCGAGCTGGCGTTGTGAGCGGGAAACCTCGCCCTCTCTCCGAGATATCTCCTGCCGCTTGCCTAGCCGGACTCATCGACTATTCTTATTCAAGGGGGATCCTCATGAAAAATCATAAGTTATGAGTTTTGCTGTAGCTGGTCCGGTATCGGAAAAGCGCGACCTACGGCGGCGAACGGTGCTGGTCGTAGACGACGATGACGGGCTACGGGCGGGCTTGGCCATTGGACTCAAGCGCGATGGCTACGCCGTGGAGGTCGCCTTCGACGCAGTCGAAGCCACCGAAAAACTCGCCCATGGGAGCTTTGATCTCATCCTCCTTGACCTGCACCTCCCCGGGAACGTGGACGGTCTTGGGCTGCTCAGTCAGATTCGCGCCCAGCATTCGCCCCTGCACCTTCCGGTTATCATCATTTCAGGCTCATCCGATAGCGCGAACATCGTCACCGCACTGCGCGACGGCGCCAACGATTACGTGGTCAAGCCCTTCGACGCGAGCACGGTGCGCGCGCGTGTACGCACCCAGATCACCTTGAAAGACCTAAAGGATGTAAACGATCACTTCCTTCGCACGGCAAGCCACGACCTCAAAAAACCCATCATGCTCATGCTCGACGTGGCGGGCCAAGTCCGCGCAGCGGCGGGCACCGGCCAGCCCCTATCGGCCGACGACCAGTCGGCCCTGGATCTTTTGATCGACACCGGCAAATACATGCAGCAAATTATCGGCGAGCTCCTCGACATGGGGGCCATCCGGGCCGGGCGCATCCAGTTGCAAAAGTTGCCGACTGATTTCGGGGCCATCGTCCGCCAGGCGGTGGCTCACAATTCGGGGTACGCGCACAGCAAAAACATTGCCCTGGAGCTTAAGTTTTCCCCGGGAATACCCCACACACTCGCAGACGAACTGCGCCTTCTTCAGATCCTAGATAACCTGATCGGGAACGCGATCAAATTCAGTCCTCCCGGAACCCGGGCCGTGGTGACGACGCGAGTACAGGGCAACCATATCGTATGCGAGATAAGCGACGAGGGGCCCGGGCTCTCGGCGCCCGATGCCGCCCGACTGTTCCAGCCCTACCAACCCCTAAGCAACAAACCAACCGGCAACGAACAGAGCACCGGCCTAGGCCTTGCCATCTGTAAGGAACTTATCGTCCTGCACGACGGCGATATCGGATATCGCAACAACACCCCGAATGGGGCCACGTTCTGGATACGCCTCCCGATTACGCAGAATTTACTGGGACGTACGGCCGAGGAGACTCACACCCCCACTAGCGCCGGGAAGGCCTCCTAAGAACAGCATAAGCTGTGACCGAGGCGGGCGGGGGCGAAGTCCTGGCCGCGCCTGCCTCTCGGCCCTGAGGAACCACCTGACCACCCGGGTCGGGACACCCCTGACCAATAGTAAAAACCGTGATCTCGGGCGGGGCCAGCAAACGAAACGGCGGCCCCCAGGCCCCGGTTCCGCGGCTCACATAAAGGTAGGAGGCCTGCGCCAACCGAAAGAGGCCGGCGTGGGTCGGATAATAAAGCCGCGTCAAAAAGCCAAACGGAAACATCTGGCCCTTGTGGGTATGGCCCGAGAGCTGAAGATCGAAGCGTGTATGGGAGCCCGGCACTAAGTCCGGTCTATGCTTCAAAAGGATAGTAAAGACCTTATCCGGCAGCTCGCGCAACAATTGCTGCTCTCGGGACGCAAGCTGCGCCGCCTCACCGGCGGCCGGGTCATCCATACCGACGAGTCGGATGCCACGCACCAACACGGCTTGGTTACGGAGCACGGTAAACCCCGCACGCTCCATGAAAGCCAAGGACGAATCGAGGCCGGCATAGCACTCATGATTGCCGATCACGGCGAATTTGCCGAGCGGTGGTTGCACGCCGGCCAGAAGCCCAGTGACTGGGACGGCGAGTCCGACCCGGGAATCAATCAGGTCTCCGGTCGAAACCACGACATCCGGGCCTATCTCCTTTAGCCGCCGAACCACCGTCCGGATGCGGCGGCGTCCGTTCATGGAACCGATATGGACATCGGAGATCTGCGCGACCTTCAAAAGGGCCGGCGTGCCAGTCACCTTCGCCGTGGGGACAGCGATGAATTCCACGCGCACCCGCGACCTTTCGATAAAGGAGTAGACCGCGAGCGTCGCGGTCAATACCCCGGTCGCAATGAGCGATAAAGAGCGCACAAGCCCCTCGGGCATGGACCAACCCGCCGCCGCAGCCACGACCATGAGAAGATCGGTACCGAACCGAGCCAGCACGAACAACAGGACAAGCCCCGCCCAGGTATATCCCACCCAGGCGAAAAGACGCCCAAGCTGGGCGTAGCCCCGACGCTCTAGGCGCCGGGCAAGAAACGGCGTGAGCCCTAAGGCCAATAAGCCAAAGGCCAGCAGTCCTTGAGCCCAAACCGGAAGAGGTACTCCGGAGACGATCGCATGCCAAATATAGACATGCGCGAGGCCGTACAAGGCGACAAACACAGGAAAAATCATGGCGCAGTGGTCCCCAAACGAGAGGCTTATTGTGCGGGAATCCGAGCGCGACTCCCATCCGCATAGGACACCCGCGCGGAAATATCCGGCAAACGGGCCCCAAGGCCGCGAGCCCAGCCCTAATCCCCGATCAGGGCCCGGTCACAAAGCGCTGCAAAAATACCGTCCAGTTCAACGCCAAGGCGTGTTAGATCCGGGTGCGCGTAGGACGCAAACACCTGAGAAGGTGGCCGATAACTGACAGTGGTCTTGCCACCCTGGGCGTACACATGAACGCGCAGCGGAATATCGATCCCGGCGGCCTTGTCGGCAGCCCACACCTTAACCGCCCAATCGGGCCGGAAGATCTCGAGAATCTGATCGCAATCAACCTGAATGCCGCGCTTTGCGGCGTTCGCTTGACCATTAATATGCGCGACCACAGCCATAGCTAGGCCTGAGGCCGCCTCCTTCAAGGCCGCCACGACCTCGTCACAGCTCCTACTGCTCGTCTTTTGAATCAGGGTCATAGTCCGGAGAACCTAGCAACGCGGGGCCTCGGTGCGGGCGCCCTAGTCCCCGAAATATAGAGGCTCGGGCGTAGCAGAGCCAGGGGGCGCTGCCCTATATCTCGGCAAGCCACCACAAACGGCCATGAAAAGCGCCGATGACACATCTATGATAATCTCCAAACTTCCGGACCAGGTCGCACGAATCCAAATACCTAAGGAGAGGCCTATGCGACGCACCCTGATCGTCGGTTGCCTATGTTTCATCGCCGGGGTAGCGCAAGCCCGCTACCAAACACAGCCCTCCACGATATCGGACCCGTGCGCCGGTCCTTCGGGCCTTCTCGCGGAACTCGATCGCCCGACCGTTGCCGACAGCGTCTGCGCAGTCAAGCCCGGACGCGTCATTGTCGAGGGCGGCTACGCGCACAGCAACACGAGCGCCGGAGCGAGCGAGAATGCGCCCCAGGCGGAGATACGCTTCGGGCTCGCGCACGGCAACGAGTTTGTGCTCCTCCCCCCCAATATTGCGTATATGCCCAATAGTCATACCAGCCATACAAGCTACGGCACCACAACCATAGGTCTCAAGCACGAGTGGGCTTACACCCGGCACTGGGTCTATGCGGGAGAGGTGCTTCTGACCACACCAAGCCCCGGGCAGACCTCCACACACTCCCTCGGCTGGGGCGAAGCGGTAAACGGTATCGTCGCTTACAACGTCACGCCCCACATCGGGCTCGGACTCATGCTGGGAGCGACGGCGCAGTACAATCGCTACGGACAACGTTACACCAGCATCAATCCCGATTTTACAGCCACCTGGTTAATCAGCTCCCGCTGGCAATTGTACGGTGAGATCTATGGACAAACGCACACCAGCTATGGTCAGGGCAGCGGTTGGGATTCAGATGGCGGGGTGCAGTACCTTGTGACGCGGCACCTCGAAGTCGACGCTGAACTCGGGCAAAGACTGAGCGGCGCCCTAGGAGGCTACCGTAATTACTGGGGGTTCGGCGCGGGATGGGAATTCTAGACGAAAAAGCCGCCATGGATAAAACGCCGGGCACCGATCAAGAGGGTGTGACGAAGTTTGATTTGTGCTTCGAAAAACGGCCCCCTCTACCGAAGGCACGCCTAGATCCCCTCAATAGCTGGCGGCGCATCCTGTTTGATCTCGGGCTTCTGGGAGAAGAGACGACACCCGCCGGCCGGGTCGGATTCGGTAACGTCAGTCAGCGCCTACGACAAGGTCCGAAAGGCCGCGAACACTTTCTCATCACCGCAACGCAAACAGGCGGCAAGCCGGTCCTGACCGCCAAAGATTACAGCATCGTCACAGCCTGGGATCTCGATGCCAACCGCCTATACGCCGAGGGCCCGGCAGCCCCCTCCTCCGAATCCCTCACCCATGCCGCAATATATGCGATCGCGGCTGACGTGCACTTTATTTTCCATGTCCACTCAGGCCCCATCTGGTCGCAAGCCGCGCGTTTGGGTCTGCCGACCACAGCCGCCCACATACCCTACGGCACGCCAGCCATGGCGCAGGAGATGCAAAGACTTCTAGCCACGCTTTCGGACCGAAAGACGAGCATCGTGGCCATGGCCGGACACACCAACGGTATCATTGCCTTCGGGGAAACCGCGGAGGCGACGGGCAGTGCCCTGATCCAAACCCTCAGCGAGGCGCGGGCGCGCCTCTAGGGTTGGAGACCGGGCCGGAAAGACGGCGCGTACGGCAGGCCCCTCTTAAGCGCCGCCGTCATCACCTTCGGTCAAGGTCTTGCGCATAACACTCAACACCAGATCGTCGCGCTTTGCCACCCCAAAACGATGATCTCCGTAGGGAAACGGGCGACTCTCGCCGGTGGCTTGGTAAGCGAGACGGCCATACCAGGCCACGAGTTCCCGGCGCAAGGGAATCACGGTGATCTCGATGGCCGATATCCGCCAGCGGTCGCGGGCCCAGCGCTCCGCGTAAGTCATGAGTCGACCACCGAGGCCAAGGCCTTGGGAGTCGGGTCGGATCGCAAAAAGGCCCAGGTAGGCGCGCGCGGGGCTCAACTTTTTTACATGCACACAGCCCTTAAGACGCCGAGCGACGTGGAGAAGAACAATGCTGCTGTCCGGTTCTTTTAAGAGGTCTGCGACCATGTCGGGGTCAATGCGCTGGCCGCCCAAAAGATGGGCCTCGCTGGTCCACCCCATTTCCCCATTGGTCCCACGGTAGGCGGCGTTTACAAGCTCCGCCAGCGCCTCGGCATCGGCTGCGGTCGCCAAACTGAAGGTGAGGGAATCCCGGAAATGCATAACGCGCCTCCTCCTAAAGACAAGATCTCCCTCAACCGTCTTTCGCTATTTACGCCAGCGCTCGAGCAGACTTATTGTATTCAACGCTACTGGTGATAAGAAGCCTCCATCACATCCCGGCAGGGGCTGGTGCGGCTTTTTCCGTCATGCGACTTTGCGTCTCGCCGCCTAAGGCTCCCTACTGGGATACCGCCCGAAAGACCTCTGACCACAGCAAAAACACGATGGTAACACCGTGAGAGCGGGTCGTTTGCAATAGAGGGCTTGCCATCGGTCATGGCCGGGATACTGTAGCGGTAACGCGAGAACTTGGAGACCCCAGACGCCGTGCGCCAGCCCTTCCAAGGTCTTTACGCTGCCGGCAGACCGCCTGCGGCTATTCGCTTGCCTTCAAGTTGTGGGGACCAAAGCCCAAGGGCAGCAACTGAACGAGCGGACGACTGGACCACTCGCCCGCGAGCGTTGCGGCGTAAACTACCATGTCGGGGAGAGCAAACTCCCAAAGCCGTTGGCGACAGGCCCCACAGGGCCAGGCCTTCTCGGGGCCCTCGACAACGACCAAAGCGGCTCGCACCCGTGTCCCGCCAAGACGGGCCACCATAGCCCCGAGGGCGGTGGCCTCGGCACACAGACCCACCGGAAAAGCCGCGTTCTCGACGTTACAACCGGCAAAAATCTCGCCCGAGTTCACAAGAACCGCGGCCCCGACCGCCAATCGCGAATACGGGGCATAGGCCTGCTTCATCGCCTCGATCGCCGCAGCCCTCAGGCCCATCGCCTCCGGCGGGAACGTGGCCTTACTCATGCGCCACCCTCAGCAGACTTCCGATCATCAGGGAAACCGGTAGCATTATCATCGATCATACCTCGGAATATCATCTACCCACTAGACGTGTCCCACCCGATCACAGCGCGCGGAATAAGCAGCGCGCATGGGCCGTCAGTTTCGTGCCTTGGTCGCCGCAAGACTTCGACGGCATCCGGCCGCTAGGGTATAGTGACGACTCAAAAATGGCACGCTCGTAAAGGCCTTGGACGTAGCCCTGTCTTGCTCAGGAGGAAAACTCTTCAATGTCGGACACGCGATCAGGATTCGATGAAACCATGTCGCCGCGCGAGAAGCGCACCGCCTATTCGCTAGCCAGCGTCTACGCCGTGCGCATGCTCGGTCTTTTTATGATCCTCCCCGTCTTTACCACGTACGGAGCCGAGCTCAAAGGCCACACGCCGCTTCTGATCGGCCTAGCCCTTGGTATCTATGGGCTCACTCAGGCCGTGTTCCAGATCCCGCTCGGAATGCTGTCGGACCGCATTGGCCGCAAGACCGTGATCCTGATGGGGCTTACCCTTTTCATCAGCGGCAGCATCGTAGCCGCCCTCTCGCACACCATCGAGGGCGTCATCATCGGTCGCGCCATACAAGGGGCCGGGGCCATCTCCTCTAGCGTGATGGCGCTTGCGGCCGACCTGACCCGCGACGAACACCGTCTGAAGATCATGGCGACGATAGGCGTCAGTATAGGCATGGCCTTTAGCGCCGGACTCGTTCTCGGGCCGATTCTCAACAGCTGGATCGGGGTTGCCGGGATATTTTGGGCCACCGCGATCTTGGGCGTAGGAGCCGTTGGCATCGTGCTATGGATCGTGCCAAACCCCCAGACCCGGCGTCACCATCGCGATACCGGTGTGGTCCTCGCGTCTTTCGGCAAGGTCCTAAAGAACCCGGAACTGCTGCGGCTCGACTTCGGGATCTTCACCATGCAGTTCGTGCTCACCGCCAACTTTGTCGTTATGCCCATTCTGTTGGCACACCTGACCGGGATCCCCGTCAGCAAGAGCTGGGAGCTCTACCTCCCGATCATGGTCATCGCGTTTCTGGCCATGGTGCCGTTCATTATCGTCGCCGAAAAACGCCGCAAGATGCGTGCCATTTTCTTGGGGGCTATCGGCGTGCTCGCCCTTGCCAACATCGCCTATCTCTTTACCGATCAATCCTTGGCCGGCATGGCCGTGGGTCTCTGGGTGTTCTTTACCGCCTTTAATACCCTGGAGGCAAGCCTGCCCTCCCTGGTTGCAAAATCCTCCCCGGCGGATCAGAAAGGGACGGCCATGGGCGTCTACTCAACCTCGCAGTTCCTCGGCATTTTCGTGGGCGGCACGGCGGGGGGCGCCATTTACGGCAGCTGGGGCATAGACGGCAATATCATAGCGAGCGTCAGCCTCATCCTTGTGTGGCTCACCATGGCGATCGGCATGAAAGAGCCACAATATCTGGCGAGCTACGTGCTTCGCCTCAAGGCCGCGATGACACCGGGCACCACACCCGCCCTTCAGGCCTCTCTCGCCCGCATCCCGGGCGTGGCCGATGTCGCCATAGCGGCCGACGAAGGGGTGGCCTACCTAAAGATCGATCGCGCCGTGATCAACGAGGATGACTTGAAGGTGTTCGCGCAAGCCGACCCCATCTAAACCCGCCAAGCCGCGGCATCGGCCCCCAAGACCGTGCGCGCGCTTGACAACACACCATCGCCTGCCAGACTGTTTACTGATCTGATGGCCGCTCGGCATAAGGGCGCCATGAAGCCACGTGTGGGGAAAACTCGTCCATGCCGCAACCCCGGGGCCGCACCATGAGAATGCCGCCCGTACAGTCGGGACTATGGGCACGCAAGCCCTGCTACCCCTTAAGGAGCCATGACTTCGCCCTGAGGACCGTCCTTTTTTATGGAGCGCGGGCCGGCGCCCTTGAGCAGACCCCGTCATGACCAACGCCCCCGATCGACCCGTACGCCTATTGCGCCTCTTTTCACGCTGCCGCGGCCGCTTCGGCACGTACGCCAGGAACGAGTCGGCGCTTGATCCATTGGCGGCAGTTCGCCACATCGGCGAAGCCGTGGTTGGTGTCGCGGCAAATCATCGCATCATGCTTTTTAACGAGGCCGCGGAAACGCTCCTAGGTTATACGAGCCGCGAGGTCTTGGGCCAAGAAATCACCCTCCTTCTCCCCCACTATAGGGCCACTCCTGCGAGGCGTGGCCAGGAAATCGCCGCCGCCTCCTACTACCCGCAAGAGGCGCCCCAGTATGCGCAAAAACGTGACGCCACCCATATTCCGGTCGAGATCCACGTCTCGTCATTTGATGATCGCGGCCAAAAACTGTCCCTCATCACGATTCGCGATATCGGCGCCCGGCAACAAGCGGAGGCCCGCATCCTCCGATTAAGCCAAATGTACCAGGCCCTGAGTGCCATCACTCAAGTCATCAGACATCCCTGGAATGAACAAGACCTCTTTGACGAGGTATGTCGCATGGCAGTTGATCTGGGTGGTGTTTCCATGGCCTGGATCGGCGCTATTCGCGGAAGCGAGGGTCGCATCAAGCCCATTGCCCGCTACGGCCATGGCCTGGATTACTTGGCGGAACTCACCGTCTCCTCAAATCCCGATATCCCCGAAGGCCAAGGTCCGAGCGGTATCGCGTTTCGGGAAGGCCGTTCGGTGGTCACCAACGACACCGCCTCCGACGCGATCATGAAACCCTGGCAAATCCGTGCCCAACACTACCATTTCCGGTCCGCCGGTTCGTTCCCTATTCTCCGCGCAAAAAAGTCCTTTGCTGTCCTTACGGTGTATCACACTCAGATCAACAGTTTTGATGGCGATCTGATCGCGATCCTGGAAGACATGGCCAATAGTCTGTCGTTTGCCCTCGATAACGCCGATCGCGAACACGAACGCCGCCAGGCGGAAGAGCGGGTGGCGCACAGCGAACAGCATTTTCGAGCCTACTTTGAGCGGGCCATGATTGGGATGGCGGCGGCCCGCCCCTCCAAGACCTGGATTGAAGTCAACGACGCGCTCTGCGCCATGCTGGGCTACACGCGACCCGAACTTCTCCAGCTCTCTTGGGATAAGATCACCGATCCCGATGATCTCCCCCGCAGCCTCTCGACCTGGGAGATGTTGCTCTCGGGGGAACTAAACGAAACGATCTTCGAGAAAACCTACATCCACAAATCGGGGCGCCCCGTTTATGCGCGCATTGCCGCCCGCGCTGTGCACGAAGCCGATAACAGACTCAATTACATCGTATTGCTCGTGGAGGATATCACGTCCCGCAAGCATCACGAGGACACGCTGGCGCGCCTCGGGCGCATCCTTGATGAGTCCCCCAATGAAATCTACACCTTCGACGCCCAGTCCCTGCTTTTTGAATTTGCCAACGCCGCGGCCCTCAAAAACATGGGCTACTCGCTCGAAGAGTTGAAAAGGCTGAGACCTACCGACATCACGCCGAGCTTCGCCGCCGGACAGTTTTTAGAACACACAGCCCCCCTAAAGCGTGGCGAGAAAACCTTCGTAGTGGTCGAGGCCGAGCACCGGCGCAAGGACGGCACGGTCTACCCGCTCGAGGCGCGGATTCATCTATCGGAAAGAAAAGAGCATTCCGTGTTCGTGTCGGTCGTACAAGATATGACCGAACGCAAGAGGTTTGAAGATGAGTTGCGACACCAGTCCACCCACGATGCCCTGACTGGCCTCCCCAATCGGGCCTTCTTTCACGAAATTCTTAGCCGTTCTATGGCCTACGCTCGGCGTGCGGATACCCTCGTCGCCCTTTTGTTGCTGGACATAGACTCGTTTAAGAACATCAACGAATCCTTAGGGCATGAGTACGGGGATGCCCTCCTTCAGGAACTGGCGCAACGATTGACGGCCGCTATTCGCAAAGAAGACTGGATCACGAGAGCCGAGGATGTGGTGGCGCGACAAGGGGGCGATGAGTTCATGGTCCTCATCCAGAATATCCACTCGGTCCATGCCGCCACGAAGGTAGCCGAGCGTATCCTGGCCGCTATCGCGCAGCCCTTCGATGTACGGGGGCACAAAATCCACGTGACCGCCAGTATGGGCATCACGGTATACCCGTTCGACGATACCGATACCACCGGCCTTTTACGTAACGCCGACGTGGCGATGTACAAAGCAAAACAGGCCGGTAAGAATTCCTTCCAATTTTACACGGCCAGTATGAGCGCCCATATTCAGGAGCAAAGGGCTATCGAGAACGGCCTTCGCCATGCCATAGAAAATGGGGAGCTTGTACTTCATTACCAGCCGCAAATCGACCTCAAATCCGGAGAGCTTGTCGGGGTTGAAGCCTTGATCCGGTGGCAACACCCGGATCGTGGACTCGTAGCTCCGGGATTATTTATTCCGATTGCCGAGGAAAGCTCCCTCATCGTAGCCATTGGTGAATGGGTATTGCGCACCGCGTGCGAACAAAGCCGGGCATGGCGGGATCTGGGCCTACCTGTACTGCGCGTTGCGGTCAACTTGGCCGGCCGCCAATTCGCCGAGGCCGGCCTTCCGGCCACCGTGGAGAGAATATTACGGGAGACCGATCTTCACGATAGCGCCCAATGTCTGGAACTGGAGGTTACGGAAAGCATGCTCATGGAGGACACGGAGAGGACGGCAGCGACTCTTCAAGCCCTGCACAGAATGGGCGTGCGTCTTGCGATCGACGATTTCGGTACCGGCTACTCGAGCCTCAATTACCTGAAACGCTTTCACATCGACTCCCTCAAAATCGACCAATCCTTCGTGCGCGATATCGCCAATAACACGGACGACGCAGCGATTGCGACGGCCATAGTCACGCTTGGCCATAACCTCGGTCTCACCGTCATTGCCGAAGGGGTCGAGACTGAAGACCAGATGACCTTTTTACGCGCCGCCCAATGCGATGAGATACAGGGGTACTACTATAGCCGCCCCTTGCCTGCGGGCGCCCTGGAGGAATGGATAAAAGGCGGAGCCAGACGCCTCGCCAAGGGCAAATCCTAGGCCTGTCTGAGTAAGGCCCGGCTCGGGTTTGCCAATCAACAGGTCTCATAAAGGCGGGTTGGCGCAAATTCCCGCGCGCCACACCCACAGGAATCTGGTTTCAGGCCGGTAGCATGAAGCGCACCCCGTCATCCTCAAAAAACGGCACCAAATGACTTGCCGGTCTTGCCAGACCCTAGCCCCCGTGACGGAAATTCGGATAAATGAGCATGCCGCCGTCGACGCACACCGTGCTGCCAGTCATATAGCTCGCCAAATCGCTCACCAAAAAGGCCACGACCCGGGCGATCTCCTCCGGCTCGCCTAAGCGCCCCATCGCGATCTTGTCTTCGAGGTCCTTCAAAGACACCGGATCTTGCCATACGGATGCGTTAATGGGAGTACGGATCGCCCCGGGAGCCAAGGCCAGTACCCGAATATTGTGCTCGGCGGCCTCTTGCGCCAAGGTCTTAGACAACATCGAGAGGCCGGCCTTCGCCGAGGTATAGGCGCTATAACCCTCCCAGGGAATGAATTCATGCACCGAGGTAATGTTTAAAATCACACCCTTCTTTCGTTCGATCATACGTAAAAGCGCTTCTCGCGCGCAGCGATACGGACCGAGAAGATCCACGGCAATCACCCGCTCCCAATGCTCGGGATTGCTTGCGGCACAGAGCTCGCGCGCCCCGTCCATGCCGGCGTTATTGACCAGGATATCAAGGCCCCCTAAGGCCTTATCGACGTCCGCGAACAGTCGGCTTACGGCATCACCGTCTCCAATGTCGGCGGAAAACGCCTGGGCACGACCTCCAAGGGCCGCGATCTCTTGCACGATCTTATCGGCGGCCTTCGCCTCCTCGCGATAGTGGACGGCAACATGCGCCCCGGCCTTGGCGAGCATGAGCGCCATAGCTGCGCCCAAGCCCGAGCTGGATCCGGTCACGAGCGCGCGCTTTCCTGACAAATCGATAGATATCATATCGCCTCCTTGGTAACGTCTATATCGATATGGAAATCCCGCCCCTCCCATCGGGATTCCCGCGGCCAAAAAAAGGTAAAATCAAGACGCGACAGACCCGCGAAGGTTTTAGCTTTCAGGACCACGACATGCGCCAAGCCCCAGTCCTCCGTCATCAGATCCTTCACGTCATGCCATTGATCGTGGCCGAAATGGAGACGCGCCTCGTCTCCGACAAGAAAATAAAGATCTTTACGGGTATCCCAGCGCGGGATCGGCTGCTGAAAGCGCCATATCTGAAACGTGGGGCGCGGCCGCTCCCCGGCATAACGCTTCCACACGGCCCGCGGCCTATCCACCGGCACGCCCTGAGAGACACTTAAGCTCAATTTTATGAATTCGCCGTGCGCCCAAACCAAAGGCATGGCCGATCCGGTGGGGCGTCCGGGAGACAAATCGCGTTCCGGAAGGGGCGGGCTATCCCATACCTGTTCCGGCAACAGACCGCCCGGGCCCGTCATCGTCGCCATGGCCTTCAAATAGGGGGTCGCATCTCGAGCCGCCAGGAGTTCATAGTGCCCACGCTCCCCCGTTAGGAGCGGCCAACCGCGCCCACGCCCCCAACCATCAAACGGCGCACCGTCGGGGTGCTCGCCGTAGCCGTCCCCATTGTAACGGTGCCACACAGGACCGCGCGGGGTGTCGGTTTTTAGCAACGCATCCACGACCCGAATGCTTGAGACCATGTGCGGATCATCGGCATTCCGAAGACCCATCCGGCATAGCTGCAGGAAATCCGTGGCTATCTGTTCATCGGCGGGCAGGGCCAGTAGATGGCCGCGATTCTTTACGATCAAAGGCTCGGCAAGCGCTTTTGACCGCATAGCCACATCGGGAGGTGCCGTGCGGATATAATAGCCGTCCACCCCGATCCGCAAAGCGGTCTTTGTGGCCCGCACATAGGTCCAGTCTTCGAGACAACTGTTCCAGTAATCCGCAACCAGAAGGGCGCACTGTCGCTCCCGCCCCTCGAGAAACTGGGCACCTTCCACCAGCGCCGCGATGGCGGTGGCGAGCGTAAAGGTGTTAATACCGCCATCCTCTTCCCAGCGATCCTGCCCCGTGGCCGGTCCGTTTGTGACGATAAACGCGAGCGCCTGGCGCACCATGTGGCTCACGGAGATGTCGGCTAAGGCGTTTTTGTCGGCCAGGAGCGCTGCCAGTAGCACCGGAAAGCCGGTCTCGTCCAACTGAACACCCTGCCAAAAGGGTTTGCCGCCCAACCACTGGTTCTGCAACCAGTGGCCGTCCTTTTGTTGGGTCGCCATAAGATAAAGGAGAACGTCGCGGGCCTCGGCCAAGGCACCAAGAGCCACCAAGGCGCCCGCCGTCTCGACTAGATCGCGCGACCACACGAGATGGTAGCCGGCGCGACTTTGACTCACATCCCCCCAAGGAACAGAGAGGCTCGCAACCAGCGCCCCGGGGAAGGTCTTATCCATATGAACCTTGATCACGGTGGCCGAAAGCGCAAAGAGCCCGGTCTCGGACGAGGCCGTGGCCGTGGGCACAAGTCCCGGGATCGCCGCGTGCCAGGCCCGCCACAACGCGCAGTAACGACGCCAGAGGGTCGTAAAGCCCTCCATGAGAGCGGCTAGCGCCAAGGTCGCGGCCGTCTCCTTACTCGATCCCAATCCCACTGCGATCGTCCCGCCGCGACCGACTAATTCGCCCCCCAGCGCCACATAGCCTGGGCCGGCCTCGGTGTAGGATGTCGTCATCCGGCCGCTGCGATTAAAGTCCTGCCAAAGATCGCTTTTGCCGACCGCGCCAACCGAACGCGCGGCAAACCCCGTCCGCCCGTCACGATCACAGGCCACGAAGGCTAGGCCATAAGGCGGTTGTTCGGCCCACAGCACCGCATGGCCTTCCCATTCCTGGGCATATGCCATGGTCTGGCACGGGCCGTCCCCGGGCCGCGGCGTGGCTAAGACATAAAGCCGCAAGTCCTCATCACCCGAGAGTTCGTAATCCACAAGCAAGACATCACGCGCAGAATCCGTACAGAGGCGCAAGCTAAGCGTAAAGCGGGGATGGCGGTGAACCACAGTCACAGCCGGGATCACCCCCTCCTCCCACTCTACGGTGTAAGAGCCGAGTCGGCGAACCTCGATCCACATCCCCTTTTGATCCGCTACGATAAATCCGATGTCCTTGATTTGCGGAATATCGACACGCGGATAATAGACCTCGGTGACGATGCCTTGGGCACAAGTAAACCACAGCCGAGAGGAACCGAGGCTACAACCCACGACGTCCTTAGCCGCTGTAGTCCAGGTGGGATACGCCGCCGCAGAACCGGGGGCCGTACCGTCTTCGTTCACGCGCCTTGGCATCTTTCGAATACTCCTTAACGACCATCATGGCCTAATATTACGGCGCCGGAGCGAGCAAAACCTCACTACTGCACGCCTCACCGGGCCCATCCGTACATCGCGGGCCCCAAGGAGGCGGCTTGCCACCGCGCTACCACTTATCCATCGCGCAGGCTGCAGATGGGGAAGTCGGCCGATAAACCCAAGCCTCCCATAAGGATAGGCGGTCAAAATCCCCTTAGAGAACGGCGACTGAAGACACTTTACTCTGATTAGGGCCCCATGACCCGATCCCGAACAATCACCCGGGCACGGGCAAGGTCACCTCTCGGTAAGACGAGCGGTTACAAGTATGACCTCTGTTTTTCCTATCCGTTCACGCGGGCACGTCGATACCGGATTAACGAATGAGTCCATTCCAGGAAACGGCAGCGTCCCGCATCTCACCACGGTACCCACGAGTACCTCCCCGGCCGCAAGGCAATCAGCGATACTGGAAGGTCAGAGATCGGACGCCCATCATGAATTTTCCTTCCCCACAGCCAAACGATTCATCGAGCCATCCGCCCTTCAATTTTTCCTTCCGCTTCTGGATCATCGTCATACTGACTGGCGTCGCAACGGGAGTCGCCGCCGGCGTCCTTATGGTGATTTTGCACGGAGTGCAACATCTGTGTTACTCCTACCGCACGGGGGATTTCCAATCGGCGGTGGAGCGTGCAGGCGCCCTACGCCGGGTCATGATGGTCTCGCTCGCAGGGGTCATAGCGGCGGTAGGGGTCTGGCTCTTAAAGCACACGCCGGGCGGCAAGATTGGTAAAGTCGACGACGCCATCTGGTTTCGGTCAGGGCGAATGGCGAGCGCAAAGACCCTTGCTCAAGCCGTTCTCTCGGTGATTATCGTGGCGATGGGGGCCTCTCTCGGACGGGAAGCGGCCCCCAAGGAAGCAGGGGCCGCGATCGCAAGTCGACTGTCACGGTGGGTCGGCTTTGTCGTCCGCCGAAACGCGCTTGCTTGTCGCCTGCGGCGCCGGGGCCGGCATGGGGGCGGTCTACAACGTCCCCCTCGGGGGGGCGCTCTTTGCGCTAGAGGTCTTGCTCGGCTCATTGACGCTGCCGCTCATTCCTCCGGCACTCGCGACCTCCTTTATCGCGACCGCGGTATCCTGGCTGTTCATGCCCGCAAAACCGACCTATCTCATTCCCACATACGCCCTGAGCATGCCCCAGATCATTTTTGCGATGGTCTTTGGGCCCATCGCCGGCCTTGCCTCGTCGCTCTTTGTAAAGCTCATTATTCGCGCCGAAGAAGTACGTCCCCATCGCGGAATAGCGATGGCGGCCCCCATAGTCGTCTTCGCGATCCTAGCCTGCGCCTCGATCAAATTCCCGCAATTACTGGGTAATGGAAAGGGGGTGACACAGCTCGCCCTTGTTGATCGCATCGGCTTGCCGCTTCTTGCGATCCTGGTCGTATTGAAGCCCCTGGCGACCTCGGCCTGTGTGGCAAGCGGCGCTCCTGGAGGCTTATTTACCCCAAGCTTGACGTTTGGCGCGCTGCTGGGAGCGCTAGCCGGACATCTCTGGTCCAACCTTTGGCCCGGAGGCGCGCCGGGGAGCTATGCGGTCCTCGGGGGCGCTGCCGTTCTGGCCGCAACCATGCAGGCACCGGTAGCGGCCATCGTGCTCGTACTCGAACTTACCCACCACGTCACAACCATCATGGCTCCTATGCTCGCTATCGTGGCGGGTGCCTCGGTGACCGCGCGATTCATCGATAGACGATCCGTCTACTCCGGCCGCACTCATAAGGGGCGGGGGGCAAACCCCACGGCCGCTCATGACCAGAACACCCCGGCCTACCCCCTATCCCAAGAGTTTATAACCGTTTCCGTATCGGCCAATTATGCCGAAGTCTTGGAGCGTCTACTCGCCATTCGGGCGGGCCGCCCCCGCCTTCTTTACGTACTCAACGAGAACGCACAACTGGCTGGTCGTATCCGCATAGAAAGCGCGATTCATCCGCAAGCTCTCGCTCCGATCCTGGCGACGGCGGCCGCTGGCGATCTGATGGAACCAAGTAAAGCGTTAGACAATGCTCTCACGACCGCCGAGATCACGGCCCGGCTTCGGACGGAGACGCTAGGAGAACTCCCGGTAACGGATAAAAAGACCGGTCGCCTGCTCGGTGTCGTACGGCGCCCCCATAGGCCTTTACCGTAGCCGCTCGAAGACTGATCCCATGGACACTTTAAAGGCGGGCTGGCCACACTAGAAATGTGCCACCGATAGACATTTGCGCAAGCTATGTGAGGTCCGTACACTTGAGATCCGTGTCACAGCCGACGCGATCTCTCCCCACGGCCCTCATGTACAGAGGAGAACGAACCGTTAGCGACCGTCAGAAAAACCCATCCCAGTCGCGGCCGCGTGTCATTGTCGCCGGCGGCGGCTTCGCGGGACTTGCCGCCGTCAAGCAATTGGCGCGCCAACCGGTCGATGTCCTGTGGATCGATCAGAAAAACTACCATGTCTTCCAGCCGCTTCTCTACCAGGTGGCGACGGGCCTACTCGACCCGGAGACGATAGCGATCCCGCTCCGCTTCTGTACCCGGAAGTGGCCCAATGTGCGAGTGGTGCTGGGCGAAATCACCGACATCGACCTGACGGGCCGTACGGTAACGGCGGCCGCCGATTCCTTTGCTTATGACTACCTACTACTCGCCATCGGCAGCACAACCAATTTCTTCGGCAATGGTGAGCTTGCAAGCCGTGCCTGGGACATGAAGGGGCTTACGATGAGCCTTCGACTGCGCGCTGAAATACTGGAATCCCTTGAACGTGCGGCTATGGAAACACCCCGCGGGCAGATACCTGCTCTCGCGTTTGCGATCGTAGGGGGCGGACCGACCGGGGTGGAACTCGCGGCAGCCCTCAGTCATCTTGTACGACACGAGATTCCAAAGGACTACCCGGAGCTCGATACGAAGCGGATTCCCATAAGCCTATTACAGGCTGGTGACGCCCTTCTCCCTTCACTCCCGCCCGCGATCCAAGCCTACGCACAAGCCCGCTTGGAGGCCCAAGGCGTAAATGTCCGCCTCAAAAGCCGCGTCCAGCACTTCGATGGCCGGACCGTGACGCTCGATAACGGTGAATGCCTAGCGGCCCCCCTCCTCATATGGACGGCTGGCGTCCACGCCGCGCCCCTGATCGCTAAGCTACGGGTCAGCCAAGGACCGGGTAACCGCATAGAGGTGAACCGCAATCTCCAGATCCCAGTCCACCCCGAGGTATACGTCCTGGGAGATCTGACCTTCCATAAAGACGCCCTTTGGCCACAGAATGCGCCCTTCGCGCGCCAAAGCGGGACCTTTGCGGCGCGCGCCGTCCTTAATGCCGCCCTCGGCACCGGACCGCATCCAAACTTTCGTTATCGTGACCTGGGAACAATGGTCGCCCTGGGACCCATGAATGCGGTGGTCTATCTCCCCTGGATGGGACGTCTCAGCGCGCGCGGATTCAGCGGCTGGGTGATTTGGCTAGTCTTTCATATCGGTGCGCTCGTCGGTTTTCGGAACCGATTCGCAGCGCTCCTGGATTGGGGTTCTGGCCTCATGAATCGCCGGCCGGCCGCCGGACTCATTGTCTCCTACGACAAGGAGCCGGCATCCAAAAAATAGGGATCAAGACATCCCGAGACTACCCCGCCCTTTGTGGGCAGCAAAGACGGGCGGCATGAGACCGGCCCCCTGCACTCGCCCCCTAAAAATAGGGTTTTGTAAAAAAGACCGCACCGATAACGAGACCGATCATGGCGCAGGCCATGAGACCCACGCAGATCACGATCACCACACGTATCCCCGCACTTGTCGCAGCTGGCGCACTATCTGACATAACACCTCCTTCTGATTCCCGGAAGATATCCCTTTCTCATTGCTAAAATCCTCGCGGCCCCGCAACCCTTCCGCACTCACAGCAGCGCTTCCCGTTTCGCTCCCGTACGGTCTGCTGGCACACCCTCTGTGCTGGCGGAACCTAGCTCTCTTGTGCCGGCTCAGCGTGCGTTCGCGAGGGGGTTCGGACCATACGCGTTTTCCCGTGGCTCGCTTGGTAACACCGTAAAGATGAACACCGTAATCCCCAAAGCGAATACCGCCACGATCCCGACCAGCAGCCCCACATGATCGCCGGCCGCAAACGAGCGCAAAAAGGGGACAAGGGCATGCGCTTTGATGGCCGTAAACATCTCCCAGGCGACAGTGATCTCTGTCACGGCACTCACGATCAGGCTCGCGGCCACCCACCAACCACTCCGGCCGACGTCATGGAGACGCCGGATTTGAACCGCCACCAAGGGGTACGCGGAAATCAGTACGAACACGGAAAACACCATCCCCACAAAGAGCACAGGGAGCGGGGAATGATCGACGGTGCCATGCGCGATAAAGACCCGATTCAGCACTTGGTCGGCGATGTCCAGGACCAAAAACCATAGAGAAAAGTACCAGAATTCGGAACGTGTCGCACGACCTCGTTTCTGGAAACTTTTTCGATAACCGGAAATAACAGCCTCTTTCATATTCACGGCGCATCCTCCCATTTTTGTTTGAGGCGACATGCCTTATTGGCGGCACTTCCGCTATTATAGACCACGGCTGGGCCGGGGAAAGCCATATCATAACTATGCCGTGGACGCGGCGCGTGGCAAGGCTTTTGCCGTGAATCGCGAGACCCGCGTGCGGGTGGCTAAGACGCTGCCATGCGCCTTGATGGGGATATATGATTGGTGCTGGCTGCCGATGTCTGGAAACGGGCTTTCGTCTTCAGTCATCCTATAAGAAACTTATGATATAAACTTTCTGGCGACCTTTAAGGAGTCTTATCATGTCCATGCTATTTTCCCAAGCGACACTCGGATCACTCGCGCTACAAAATCGCCTGGTCATGGCCCCTTTGACTCGCAATCGCGCAATCGGAAATGTCCCGAATGATCTCATGGTGGAGTACTACTCCCAACGTGCCGCCGCCGGTCTTATCATTAGCGAGGGCACGTCCCCATCACCCAACGGTCTTGGTTATCCTCGCATACCGGGAATATTTTCCCCCGAGCAAATCGTCGGCTGGAAGCGCGTTACCGATGCCGTCCACCGCAAGGGCGCACGGATGTTCATACAATTCATGCATTGCGGACGCATCAGTCACCCCCTAAATCTCCCGGCTGGCGCCCGCGTATTAGGGCCATCGGTCGTGGCGGCGAAAGGCGATATGTACACGGATGCCGAGGGCATGAAGGCAAACGCTACGCCGCAAGCGATGACCGAAGCGGATATCAAAGCCACTATTGAGGAGTATGCGCAGGCGGCAAAAAACGCTATGACCGCAGGATTCGACGGGGTCGAGCTACACGGTGCCAACGGCTACTTGCTCGAGCAGTTCATTCGCCCAAACTCGAATCAACGCACCGACCGCTATGGGGGGCCGATCGAGAACCGCGCCCGTTTCGTGCTCGAGGTCGCGGAAGCGACGATCAAAGCCATTGGCAAAGATCGCGTCGGCATACGCCTATCGCCATTTGGGATATTCAATGACATGCCGCTCTATGACGACATGACTGCCGATTACACCTATCTCATACGCGAACTGAATACGCGCGGACTCGTTTACCTTCATCTGGTCGATCACTCGGCCATGGGCGCCCCAGAGGTGCCGGAATCCATTAAAGCGATGGCCCGTAGCGCCTTTAACGGCAAATTGATCCTGTCCGGGGGCTACGATGCCACCCGCGCCGAGGCCGACCTGGCAGCTGGCAAGTGCGACCTGATCGCTGTCGGGCGCCCATTTCTGGCGAACCCAGACCTTGTCACCCGCTGGCAAACGGGGGCGGCACTCAACGCACCGGACATGAGCACCTTCTATACCCCGGGACCCAAGGGATACGTCGATTACCCGGCCTTGGACTAAAGCGCACCTGAACTAAGGCCCTGTTTCGATAAGCGCACGACCCCGAAGGAAGAGTCCGCCGGGCGGGTCGGTAAAATTCATGGGTGAGCTTCGGCTCAGGGAGCTTGCCAAGTGCATGATATAAAGCCATTTCCAGGATCTCCGGGGATCGGAATCCGTACGATTTTCTGATGGTCAGTTTGGCCTTGTTGTTCAGGCCCTCGACGATGCCGTTGGAGATGGCCCCTTTGGCCTTGAACCAGTTCAGGATCAACTCCCGATGACGCCGGCACATGCGGGCGATCTTCTTCATGGGCTCGATGCGCGAACGCAACGCGGTTGTGCACCAGGCGTCCAGGAACTTGCCGGCCCAGGTGGGGGACTGGTAGGTCCAGAACTGCTGGAAGTCTTCCTTCAACAGGTAGGCGCGGACGCTTTTCAGGTTATAGCGCAGTAACTCTTTGAGTCGCCCCTTCTGGGGGGTGGTGAGGTTCTCGGAGCGCCTCAAGAGACACCAACGGGTTTTCTTTAGAATCGGCTCACGGCCATTGCGCGTAAGCGCCCGAGCCTCCTCGGCGCGTACCTCGTCCAAAGCGTCGTTCATCTTGGCGACGATGTGGAAACGGTCGAGGATATGCATGGCCTGGGAACAGCGCTCGCGGATCACCCGGATGTAAGGTCGCCACAGACCTGAGCAGACGAACTCAATGCCCGCGCAGGTCTCTTGTCCCAACATAGTGAAGAAGCCCTCGAAGGTCTTCACGGTACGCTCCTTACCCACCCACAAGAGACGCACCATGCCGGCCTCGATGTGATTGCGAGCGTGAGATATTTGTGCCCCCGGCACTAAGCGATCTCGTCGACCCCGAAGGCCTTGATGGGGCCCAAGACCCGGTGTTCGAGGCCCCAGCGTACGATCCACTCGACCGAACGGTACACCTGATAGAAGTGGACCCCAATTCTTGGACACTGGAATAAGTGGACGTCCGCCCCTAAAGTAGCGAGATAAGGAGTGGAATACCATGAGCAAAATACGTCGTAACCACGCCCCGCAATTCAAGGCTAAGGTGGCTTTGGAGGCTTTAGCGGGAGAAAAAACGATCCACGAGATCGCAGCCAAACACCAGGTCCATCCCAACCAGGTCACGCAATGGCGTCGGCAGCTGATTGATCAGGCGGCGACCCTCTTTGGCAAGGGCGCGCCCAGCGCCGATGCTACCGGAGACCGCGAGATGCTGCTCGCGAAGATCGGACAGCTGACAGTCGAGAAGGATTTTTTAGCACGAGTGCGCAGGCGGGACCCGGGCCTAAGCGGCTCCAAAGGGTCGAACCCCATTATCCTGAACTTCCGGTGACGCGTCAGTGCGAGCTTTTGGCGGTGGCGCGGTCCACGGTCTACTACCCTCGTAGGCCTCTGGTCTCGGAGGATGATCTGCGATTGATGAAGCGCCTCGATGAGGTCCATCTCCAATACCCCTTCCTGGGATCTCGCAGGCTACGGGATGCCCTGGAACAAGAGGGCCTCCTGGTGAATCGCAAGCGCATCCAGCGACTCATGCGCGTGATGGGTCTCGAGGCTCTCTACCCTAAGCGCAAAACGAGCACTCCCGGTCAGGGGCATCGCATTTTCCCCTATCTTTTGCGAGGTTTAGCGATCGAACAGCCCAATCAGGTCTGGTGTACAGATCTCACCTACATCCCGATGCGCCAGGGCTTTTGTTACTTGGTCGCCATCATGGACTGGGCCACCCGGGCAGTATTGTCCTGGCGGCTCTCGACCACCATGGAGGCGGACTTCTGTATCGAGGCCCTGGAGGAGGCCCTAGCGCACTATGGGGCGCCGGAGATCTTCAACACCGACCAAGGCG
>JAJYQN010000060.1 GCA_021794595.1 Pseudomonadota bacterium | reverse complement strand
GGCGACCTCATATGTACCTTGCCCGTATTCGAGGGAATCCGCCATCGCTACCCGGGGGCCCATATCGGTGCGCTCGTCAACTCCTACAATGCCCCGCTGCTCGACGGCAACCCCTATCTCGACCGCATCCATGTCTACGTCAAATCCAAGCATAGGCCGGGCGCGGGAACGCTGGCGCTCGTACGCGACCGATTCAAGCTCATCGCTGGCCTGCGCAAGGAGCGCTACCAGGTGGTCCTGCATGCCGGTAGTCGCCCACGCTCCGAGATGCGCAACCTTACCCGCCTAGCCGGCATCACCGAACAGATCGTGGATCAAGACGCCAACCGGCCACTCCATGAGGTCGAAAGGGTCTACGAACTGCTTCGCGCACTGGACGTCTCCAGTCCGCCGCCTGCGCCGCGCCTGACGCTGGCCCCGCAAGCGCTCGCGAGCGCCCGTGACGCCCTGACAAGCCGCGGCTATGGGCGGGCAATCGGCCTTCACATCAGCGCTCGTGAAAACGAGAATCGCTGGCCGCTCGAGAACTTCGCGGCCTTGATCCGCGAAGGCGCCAGGCGTGGATATCGCTTTGTATTATTTTGGTCGCCGGGAGAGGCATCCCGGCCCGAACACCCGGGCGACGACATGCGAGCGCGGGAATTGCTCGATCAATGCCGAGACCTGCCGGTGCTGGGCTACCCCACGCCCGACCTCTTGGCGCTTGCCGTGGCCCTAGCGGCCGTCCGCATGCTTGTGGGATCCGACGGCGGCCATGTCCATATAGCTGCCGCCGTGGGGACCCCGGTCATCAGCCTGTATTGCAACCACAAAGTCGTTCAATGGCGCCCCTGGGGCGCGGGCCATGCCGTCCTGCAGGCGGCGCGCGTCGACCATATATCGGTCGACACCGTCCTGGCCGCCATCGAGCGCGGAGAATCCGCGTGATCGAGCCGAAGCGCATTTTGTTCATCCGCCGAGACAACATTGGCGACCTCGTATGCACGATGCCGCTCTTTGCGGCACTACGGGCACGCTACCCCAAGGCCCATATCGCGTTGCTCGCGAACACTTATTGCGCCCCGATCGTTGCCGGCAATCCGGACCTCGACCACATCTACATCTACGCAAAGGCCAAGCATCTACCGCCCATGCATCGACCGGGCGCGTACTGGGCCCGGATACGGCTGGTGAGGGAATTACGCGCGGCGCGCTTCGATTACGTGGTGCTGGCAGCCGCGAGCTACTATGCGCGGGGACTGGAGTTTGCGCGCTGGCTACCCAACGCGCAGGTCGTGGGGTTCGCATCGGATAGCGGGAAGCGCGACGCCATCGATATCGCCTTAGGGCGCGATCAAGGGCCCCGCGAGACCGAAAAAGCCCATAGCCTGCCTCATACCTTGAACATATCAGACCCGCCGCCCGCGTCTCGTCTTGCGCTTGCCCCAAAGGCAATCGTGGCCAGCCACGAAGGCTTGGCGGCATATGGATACAAGCAGGCTATTGGCGTCCACATAAGCGTGCGAGTAGATAAGAACAGTTGGCGCGCCGGAACGCTTTGTGGTCCTGATTCGCAAAAGCGTGACGCCTGGCTATGAACTCACGGTCTTCCAGTCGCCAGGCTTTGCGTTGTGTCCGAAGCGTGCGGGCTATGAACCATCGAACCCGCCACCTGCTAGACCAACGCCGCAGCCTACCGGCGTTATGGTGTCGCCTAAAGGCGCATCCGTCATAATGCGGAACAAGAGATCGAACTCGGCGGCTGTCCCGAGACCGAGAATTTTTTGTCAACGATATGTGGGCATGGTGTAACAATCTATGACGCATAAGGTCTTCTACGGTATACGCGGGTATTCCGGCGAGCCCCTGGTACCGCATAATCTGGCCGGAAACACATGATGGTGCCCATGCCCACGCTGCCAAGCCTACTCCGCCCAAGCCCACGAACGACAACCCGATTGTTGTTGGCATGGCTCGTCGCCCGCAACCTGTTACTCCCGCGACACGCGGTCGAATCACCGAGGCGTATTTTGGTAAGTCTTTATTACAAGGGGCTTGGGGATACGCTGCTCCTCACCCCCCTCATTGCCGCATTGCGACAGCGATACCCAGAAGCGGAACTCGTGCTTGCATTACCCAGAGACCATCTACCGCTATACACAGGCAGACCCTATGGCTTGGAACCCATGCCTTTCGATATCAGGGATCGCGAGACGGTCCATCAAATCCGCAGAAGCGGGCCATATGACCTGGCAGTCATTCCTGGAGAAAACCGACAGGCGTGGCTCGCGCGAGCCGTGGGAGCACGGTGGATTCGCGGTTTTGAAGGGGGCAATTGGCGATACCGTCTGCCCGTGGATGAATTCATCCCATACCCGGCGCAACTGGAGCCTTTCAGCGACCTATGGGCGCGCCTCGCGGGCCCCTTAGCCGACGAGCGGTATTCCGTTGACGACTGGCCGCCGCCCAAGAAGGGTGATGCCGATGAGCTGCCCGCGAAAGCTCGATATGCTGTTTTACACGCTGGGGCAAGCTCAACGGCACGGCTCTGGGGCGCACGACAGTGGCGGATCTTGGCGGAAATAGTCGAGTCGAGCGGCCTCTGTGTAGTCCTCACTGCGGGACCAGAACAAGGCTATATTCTTCGGGAAATCGACCCAACACAAAGATGGGTACAATATCCTGGGACGCTCTCCGCGGCAGGCATGTGGCACCTTTTGAGGGGGGCGCGCCTCTGCGTTGTGCCTGACACCGGAATAGCTCACATGGCGAAGATCACGCAGACGCCTACGGTTGTGCTATTCGGTCAATGCGATCCGCGGCTTTACGATCCCGGAAGGTTCTGGGCGAACATGAGCTACAGGGCCGTCACCATCGGCGACCTTTTCTGTCGTGACCAGCAATGGTTTGCCCACAGGCCGGGTGTATGGGGAGAACTGCGCAGATGCATGCGAACCTTGGAGGAATGCCAGCACAACAAGCGGTGCATGGAAGACCTGGGCATCGATTCGGTCGTAACGGCCATCTCGGATGTTAGCAAAAACCAATCGCACGATACTGTATTGTGCTGCGATGCTCTTACACCCCATAACTGAAGGCGAGAGCGCGGTAAACATTCCCCACTCTGCGGCGGCGCCTGGGGCTTTAATTCGCGAGCCGCTCGAAGCGACTTAGAGAGTAGCTAACGCGAGCCTCGTTTCTGGGGACTGCCGGGCGGTGGGCTCCCCACGCCACTGGTTCATTAGGTCCACTCCAGCGAAGTCTGCGTTATACTTTGTTCGGCACCCTAGGGGTGCCTATCTCCTTGGTTGTACCGGGGGACATCTATGCCCAGAATTTTTAGCGGCCCCTTTAAATATGAAAAATCGCGCCCACAGCGTTCTTGTCATTTTACCAAACGCCATCGGCGATATCGTTGTGTCGTTGCCCATGCTAGAAGCAATATCTAGAGCGGGATGGCTGTGCGACGTGGTAATTGACGAAGCGGCAACCGGCCTTGGCAGGCTCTATGCGCCCTGGGTCAACAGAGAACTGTCTCTTCCTGTGAAGAGATGGAGACGCACATCCATTCTAAGCGATCTTCGTAAGCGCCTAACTGTTACAGCATCAGTACGCCGTAATCGCTATGAGGCGTTGATTTGCATGAGTGGAGTGGGGTCTCTAAGCGCATGGCTGGCCATAGCAGCGGGCATACCGATTCGTGTAACGGAAAAGCGACGCGAAAGCGCTCCCTTTAAAAGAATTTTTAGGCGTTTTATATTCTCGCATCGGCTTGATTTTGGAAATGACTGTAACAATAGACGGACTACGCATGTGGCCGCTCAATATATGGCCCTACTTAAACCTCTCGGCATTAACATACCGCTCGAAGAGGACCGGATATTGCAGCGCGCTCCGCATGGCCGAATATTTGTAGGCGACCGGAAAGTTCCACGTGTCTTGATCGCTCCAGAGGCTTCCGAGACAGGAAGGTCTTTGCCGCTGCAAGAGGTTATTGCTATTGTCAATGGTCTTAGGGAGGCCTCTAGGAACCTTGATATTTCTACGGTCGGACTTCCTGGCGGGATTGCCTATCAGGCTGCTAGAGAATTGGGCCTTCCGGCTGGCATCGGCCTGTCATTAGATGCTCTTGTTGATGCTATTGCGCGGTCTCACTGCGTGATAGCAGTTGATTCTGGGCCTGGACATATAGCGGCGGCTTGTGGCGTTCCCCTCGTGTCCATTTTCGGCCCCGGAAATCCAGTGACATTTCGGCCTTTAGGAGACACATCAAACACCGTGCTTTTGAGCAAGCATCTTGCGTGTCAGCCGTGTCTTGAAAACGGATGCAGAGGATCTGGAAGGGCCGAGTGCCTGGTAGATTTACCGATTATGGAGATTATTGATGCAGCACTCCAGTTTCTTAGGATAGATTAGGCGCGAAGCGTGCACCCGAAATTGGTCAGGTGCGCTATAGCGTAAGGGGGCGCCTTTTGCGTGAGGTTTTGGTAAAGCGGCAGGTGCGCGAGAAAGTGTTTTGGGGATTCGATCGAGCAGCGTGTTCGGTGCGAGATTTTTCCTATTCGGTTGTCGTGTGCCGCATATTGCTTTGGATCACCGACTTTGTGGGCCGGCACAGGGCATCGTACAATCGACACCGCCTTCATATCGCAGAGATCTGAAAGAACAGAAGGTTTAGAAGTGTGATGATTGGATTGATAAATAGGCCGGCAACGCGGCGTGCAAGAAGGGGTATGGGAACCAACGCCGCATCCTCTGCGGAAGGGAGGTGTTGCGCGAGCAAATTGACCGATTTGGTACAGCAAGAGGTGTGCAATATGTCGTCACGAAGAGTGGTGCTGATCGCGACGCTGACGTGTGTTCTTTTTATCGTTTGGCCGATACCACATACGATCGCTCTACGAAACGTTCTCATGGGGTTACTTTTGATTGTGCTAGTGGCCGGGGCCAATTGGCGAGCGGGATGGTGTTTGGTGCAGGGGCCAATCCGGCCATTTGTTGCGCTATATGGTCTATTCACGGCCTGGATCTTGTTTGTCGCTTTCTTTATTTCGCCTTTCCCACACTGGAGCTTATCGGAAATTGAAGGACAATGGCTTATGGGGACCGGGGCATTAATACTGGGGAGTCTCACCGCGCTTCAAAAGAACAAGGAGGCCGCTTATTGGGCAATGACGGGCGTCGTTCTGGCGCTCATGATACAGATAGTGGCGGTCGATATTCAGGGGCTTTGGAGCGTAGGGTCGTCGGGTTCCTGGCTGAAAATGGCGCGGCTGGGGGGCCTTACGGCCGGCCCAGGAAAGATGAGTTATCTCACAAACTTTCTCTTAAGTGCGGCGATAGCCCGCTGGAGTTTGTCTATAGAAGGACGGGGTTACCGGGGCGAATCTTGGGCACTTGCTGTTTTACTAACGCTATGTGGACTCAGCGTATACTTTGAATCCATGCGCAATGAGATTTTTGATCTCGTCGTGTTTGCAGTCTTCATTGGCGCCGCCGTTTACAAAGTGCAGTCCAGGCGGGCACCAAGACAAGCGATGCTGGCAGTGGCGGGCATTTGCCTTTTGTTTTCGATCGCAGTTGGGGTGGATCTTGTGGCGGACCCGCGATGGGCATCATTATGGGCCACGGTGCCCGTGGCGCTGAATACCGCCCATCATCTGGCTTGGTTGAACGCGCAACGCTTCCCCTTGCCTCACCTGCCCGACGGCCAAGTGGTGAGCGCCTCGAATTACTTACGGATCGCGTGGATCAAGGAGGGCCTTGAGCAGATTTTGGCACATCCGCTCGGTGTAGGATACGGCAGGGCAGCCTTCGGGCATGCCCTGCGGTTGAGGTTTGGGCCCCTTTCAAATGATATTGGTTTAAACAACTCGCTGCTTACGATAGCGATAGGCGCCGGGATACCAGGAGCAATCTTGTGGTTAGGTATGTTCGCCTTTGTTGGATGGTTTAGCGTCCTGCGTCTATCGGGCGCCTACGCGTTTGAAGCGCGCTTTCTTTTCTTGGTCGTCCTGGCGTTTGGAGTAAGGATGGCCGTCGATAACGATATGCAGAATTATACTCTGGAGCAATTTCTGTATTTTGTCGGGCTTCTTATGCCTTTGGCGGCGGCGAAGATAGTGGAGCGCTCGGCCAATGATGGTGCAGTTATGGGTGTCGTAATGGGGACTAGGGCACCGATGGGGGATAATAACAGCCAATATTGAAACATGTATTGCATTAGTTACGGGCCTTAAAAGATTGCGAAAGTTGCTGCGGGACATCATATATAAATATAGGGGGATATATGGGCGGTGGCTATTTTGTGGGGTTAAGCTGGGGCGGTTTCTGGACGTACGCGGGCATGACCCATCGAGCACGTATAGCGTACGTTAGGCTGGCGAATCATTTATGAATAGATCGATAGTTTATCACGTCCATGGTCATAACGGTTTCTATAGACAAGCGCGGTTTTCAATCCTAAGCCTGGTCGACCTTCTGCAAAAAGAGGGGCGGGACGACATTCGGATTTTAGTGTATGCGGACCGGCCGGAAGAGTTTAGCCATTACCCCTTCGTGCAAACCATCCTTATGAGCAGCGAGCAAGTGCGCGCTTGGAGTGGGCCATTCCGATACGTTCATCGCATCAAGCTCGAGGTACTGAATCACGCGATTGGGGCATTTGGCTTGCCGCTTCTGTATGTCGACGGCGACACGCAGTGGTTGCGCATCCCTGACGTACCCCTGGATGTTTTAGGAAAACGGTCGGACAATGGGAAAGCCGTGGCGTTCTACATGCATGCATGCGAGGGGGCGATAACGCCGGGGGCACACGGGCAATATTACAGGGAGCTTGCAACGCATGCACCGCTTCTGCGCGCTCACGGCCTCGGGGATGTAACAAAATGGGTCATGTGGAACGCAGGGGCGCTTGGTGTTCCGATCGGCAACGAAGGGCTGTTCGAAGAGGCGCTCGGGCTTTTGGATGACCTCATGAAGACGGCGCGCGCAACCACCTACATCGAACAGGCATTGATGTCGACTCTTATCACGGCACGCTTCGATGTCGAGGGTTTGACGGATTATATTTACCATTACTGGAACATGAGCAAGGAGGCCCAGGTGGTGTTGGAACGCCTTTTTGCCCCCATGGGCTTGGCGGGCGACTACGTCCGGGAAATCGAGGCTTACGGTCGTTTTCGGTGGGATAGCGGAGAGTTGGCTACGATTCAGGAAGGGTTTGGTCATCGCGCCAAGCTCAGGATCGAGAGACTTAAACGGTCGGTGTCCAAGCGTTGGGTCAGGCTCCTGTCGAGAGCAAAAGACGCCGCCTTGCGAGAATAGGGGGTCTCGGGGTCACGAATGCGGGCGTTTGCGCCCGTCGGCGGACGACAGATGGGGGATCGTGGCGCGCCAAGGAGTGAACGGCAATTGGCCCGGTCCTGGCACGAGACAAGGTCGGCGGTGTCTGGCGCAATACCTGCGAGGCGGTAAGGACCGTGGCGATGGCCGAGGAACGATCTTGAACACGGTGTCGCCGTGTAGTTGGGGAATAGGACCGTGCTCTGGAAGCCCGCCTAGGGGTCGTCTGTGTCATTAAGCGTCATCGTCATCACGCACAACGAAGAGGACATGATCGAGCGCTGCCTCGCCTCGGTGGCGTGGGCGGATGAGGTCATCGTGCTGGATTCGGGGAGCACTGACCGTACCGTGGCCCTTTGCCAACAGGCGGGGGCGCGGGTCATGGTGGTGGATTGGCCGGGCTTCGGTCCGCAGAAGAACCGCGCGCTCGATCACGCCACGGGCACATGGGTGTTGTCGCTCGACGCCGACGAGTACTTGACGCAAGAGGCTCAGGCCGAGATTCAGGCGGTGCTGGCATCGGAGCCGCGGGCGGACGCCTTCCAGATGCCGCGGCTGTCCAGTTATTGCGGTCGCTTCATGCGCCATGGCGGCTGGTACCCGGACTATACGACGCGCCTTTTTCGCCGGGGAGGCGCGCGCTTCAGCGACGATCTCGTTCACGAGCGCCTCCTGGTGTCCGGTCCCATCGAGACGCTTCGCGAGCCGTTCCGCCACGAGACCTATCGGGATCTGGAGGAGGTGCTTCGCAAGGTCGACCACTATTCATCGGCCGGTGCGGCCATGGCGGCGCGGAACGGCCGGCGCGGGGGTGTGGCACAGGCGCTTGCGCACGGTCTGTGGTCGTTTGTGCGCACCTACTTCATCAAAGGCGGGTGGTTGGATGGCGCCGAAGGGCTGATGCTCGCCCTATCCAACGCCGAGACCAGTTACTATAAGTACGTGAAACTGTGGCTCCTCCTGAAACAACGAGATCGGGTCGGCGAATCATCCGGAAGACCGGGGCCGTGACGGACCCTTGTCGGCAGGCGGTAACGTAAGCGCATGCATGTCCTTCTCGTCAAGACCTCGTCGCTCGGCGACGTCGTTCACAATCTCCCGATGGTCACCGATATGGCCGCCATGCGGCCCGGTATCGTCATCGATTGGCTCGTGGAGCCGGCGTTCGCCGATATTCCGGCGATGCACCCGGCGATCCATTCGGTGATACCGGCGGACATCCGGCGCTGGCTGCGCGCACCCTGGGACCGGGAGACATGGCGAGGGGTGCGGGACTTGCGTGCGCGCCTTACGAAAACGCGCTATGACCTGATCCTCGATACCCAGGGTCTGGTGAAGAGCGCGCTGGTCGCGCGGCTCGCCCGGGGACCGCTCTACGGCCCGGACCGACGGTCGGCGCGTGAGCCCCTGGCGGCGGCCCTCTACGCCCAGGGCCTCCCCATGAGCTGGGATCGGCATGCAGTGTGGCGTAACCGCATGCTGGGGGCCGGCGCGCTGGGGTACCCGCTACCTGCGACCATGCCGGATTATGGATTGACCATGACGCCGGCGCGCGACACCGGCAAGCCCATGTGCGTGGCCTTCCATGCCAGCAGCCGGGCCTCGAAGCTCTGGCCCCCCGGGCACTGGGTCACGCTCGGGAAGGCGCTTCGCGAGCGCGGCTTTCGGATCCTGCTGC
>JAJYQN010000084.1 GCA_021794595.1 Pseudomonadota bacterium | reverse complement strand
GCTCAACTCATGGCCATCCTGTCTGTCGGAGGGCGATGGGCGATTTCATAGACAGACTACGCATGTAGAACTGACTGGCTGAGGGTTTGCGGACGCGGGTTCGATTCCCGCCGTCTCCACCATTACATAATTGTAAGCCGCTGATTTTAGGCGGCTTTTTTCTTTCCATTCCATTTTGTCCCACAATCTGTCCCACAAATCGGGGGGGGTAAAGGGACCTATTCCACTGTTACTGTCACGGCTATGCGCCGCGCGATTTCCCGAAGCAGGGCGCGCGTGATCGTGCCTTGCGCCCCCTTCGGTCTAAAAAGTGGTTGGCTCGGTCATTCCCCGCCCTCCGGTATTTCGTAACGGTTGCACAATTCCTTCAGGTATCGCCGCACAAGCCATGCATGCGTTTCGGGCTCGGGGTGTGGGCGCGTGATCTGCCGGACAAGGGCTTGCGCCAGTAGTGCAGTCGGCGCTTGCGCCAGGTCATCGGTGATCCGCGTCAGGGCCGAGCGGCGACGGTCTCGCGAACGGCGCATGCGGGCGGCTGCCGTCATGGCAGTCTTGAATATCGGCTTGCGTCCGGCCATGCATCCCCCTATTTCGTAACGGTTGCAAAATAGCATATCACGTCTCGGCCTCCTCGATCTCCCGCGCCAGCCGGGCTGCCTCAAGCTCATAGGCCCAGCCCCATGCGAAACTGCGGATAGATAACCAAGCTCTCGCGGGGGTAGAGCGGTCCGGCCCTCGGCATGCAAGCCTTGACTCCCTGCCGCTACCGGGTTATTCAAACGGACGCGACAATAAGGGGGGGTTTATGAGATCTCGTAAATGGTTAGGATTGGTGGCGTCTGTGGTGCTGGTATCGGCCTGCTATGGGGCGATGACGCGTCATCGTTAATATGCGGTTACTAATCGTAACATGTGCCCGGCGATACGACACGATTGATACGTTACGATTGCCCCCTGCCCTAAGCGGCCGTATGCCTTGAAGTCTGAGCGACCGCATGCATACACTTCGCGCAAGTAACGGGGGGTGTCAATGAACAAGATGATGCAAAATGGCTTACTGGTCGCGTCGCTGTCCGCAGCGGTATTAGCGGGCGTGTTTGTGGGTCGGTCCGGACCCAACCCCCACCAGGCACAGGGGGGGCTTAAGACAACCTTCGGAAATGGAGTCTGGGAAGTTGGCAAGGAGATCATGCCCGGCACCTACACCACTAATGGCGGCACTAGCTGCTACTGGGCGAGAACACGAAACCTTAACGGCGGCATAGGCGGCATTATTGCCAATGGCAACCCCTCCGGGCATGTCGTTGTCACGATTGAGCCGACGGACAAAGGGTTCACTACGCAAGGATGCGGGACATGGACGAGAGAGCCGGGCAGTGTGCCCGTTGCCAGCGCGCACAAAGCGGTGAGTAAACATACTGTTTCTAGCTTGCCGCAGCCGGAACAAACTTTGCTCCGTTTTGCGTCTGGCGCCTGCCATAGTTCTGTCCTCTCGACAATGGAGGTCCTTGTAGGGGACGGGAGCATGGAGGGGAGCGGACTATATCCGGGCAAGTTGACGATGAAGCCGGGCAAGTATAGGTCCTATAACATATTCTGGACAGTGAATGTGAAGCCGCATAGCGTTTTGAGTACCGCTCACAGCGGGGAACGCACATTTAAGTTCTGGATGTCCCACGATGGCGACCATGTAAGATTACCGTCGGAAGCCATGAAGATATGGCTTGACCGCGCGCCATGCCAGTGAGGGCGGTGGTATAAAAAAAGAGGGGGTGTAATGCCAAACAATCAAACAACAGAGCCGCCACCAACCGGGGGGTGGGGACGTCGTCGGGGCGAAGCCTGGGAGTGGGGGTTGACCCCTCGCCAATTTTTCAGCATCGCTGGCGCATAATGGGGCTTCCGGTTAGCGATCACTTTTGTTTGCCCGGCCCATCGGTCCGCCGTGGGCGTTCCGTTTGCCCCGAGACCCAAATCAACAAATCGTCACCTCTGTACATGCGCCGCCCGCCAATGCGGACCGACGGTGGGCCGTAACCGGCCCGTATCCAGTCAGTCAACGTATTGGCGCGTCGCAAGCCCAGGATCGCGGCAGTTTGCGCGCGGGTGTATAGCCGCCCCGGGTCGGCTATCATCGCCGCCACCCGCTTTTGTTCGCTCGCCGCCGTCGGCGCAGCGGGCCGATGTTGCCGCCCACAACCTCGCGCATGATGACTTCGCGAAGAACCGGGGAGTTGGTGCAGATAAACAGTAAATCGGAGGAAAAGAACGGATCGGCAAGGCCTTCAAGATGCTGGGTCGTACCTGCCCAGAGAGCGAGGAGCAACTCATCCACCACCAGGCCATTCTTTTCCCCCACCGGCCGTCGTCGGCGCGGTCGGTCGGCGTTGCCGCCCGTGGCTTCGCGCAGGATGAGTTCGCGAAAGATCGGGTGGGTGTCGCAAAGGCCCCGCACAGCAGCAAACACCTGCTCATCGGTGCCACCCCTCTGCCGGACCATACAGACCCATTCGTAAAGCGCCAATGCCTCCTCTGCTTTCTCCTTATCCCCTTCCGAGTATTGTTGCGTCATAAAAGTCTCCCTGCCGCCTTGGCGGCCTCATAGTAAATGTCTCGGAGTCGCTCACCCTCGTTACAGTAACGGTCCCCGGATGCCCAGCAGCACCCGGTCGCCATGCCGGGGCCGAATAGGTGGTTATAGAAAAGCTCAGCCAGCTTGGCGACTCGCTCGCCCTCGCTGCGCGTTCTGTCCTCGCTCAAAAGCGCCGCATGCTCCTCGGCGGCTTCCAGTGCCGCCCTTGTCGCTATGATCTGCCGGGCTTCCGTGGTGCGCGCCTCACGCAGGCAGCGGGCGCGAGTCTCCGGGAAGCGTTCGCAGGTCCGTAGAACGTCATCTATGGTGGCCTTGTCATGCTCCCCGATCAGTTCAAGCCATACGCGAAGGTCCGAAGTCTTATCCTCGGTCATGGATACGTTACCCGGCGACGGATTGGCCGCTTGCCATTGTTCCCATCGGTGGGTCGAGTCGGCTGTAGGGTTTGCGACGGCGACACTTGCGACACTTCCCTTATTTCCGTGATCGAGTGTCACAGAAGTCGCAAGTGTCGCCGTCGCAACGGGTATAGATCGCTTGGGTAACGGGGCCAATCCCCCCTTTTTAAGCACTGTCTCTATTAGACTCATGATTTGCCCTCCAAAAGCGCAGGGTTAACCGTGACGATTTTCCGTCGCGTCTCTTGGATCACTCGTACACGATCAAGCTCTTCCAATTCCTGCAAAGCGGTTGCCAAGCTTTGCTTATCGCGGACGGGGCTAAGACGTTGAGCATCGCGGGTTGAAATTTGCTGCGTTGCCGTTTTTCGGCATCGTTCGATCAGCCAAGCATCCAGCCGCCCCGCGTCCGCTTGCTCCTGGGGCAATACGAGTTCTCCAAAGAAACGTTTGGACTCGTTCAGATGCCACGTCACGATCCAAGATGCCGCCGTGAAAGCTTCCGCGCTGATCGGGCCCGCGCCCCCTTCAAAGACGTGAAATAGTGCCGACACTCGTACCGCGTTGTCTGCGACCTTTGAAGCCACGTCCCGGATGGTCTGAAGCTCCCCGCCGCTGGCAAGCTCGCCCTCGATCATGTCATGAAAGGCGATCCATAACTCCTTAGCCTCGGGGCTCAAGGTGAGCTGTGCGGGCTCAAGGGTTCCCTCTTGGGTGATCGGTACGGATTGGTCCAGTATTGCCCCCATGCGCTTGTTGAAAGCCTCTAGGGCGGGCCAGTTCGCCGGGGCTTCCGTGTAAGTGCGTGTTCCTTGTGTCGATTCCGGCCAAGCAATCAGGAATCTAGCCAGGAAGCCGCTACCGCGTGCCAGGTCGCCGGATCGGGCCAGGAAGTCGCGCAAGGTCGGCGCCTGTATTTGAAGCGATACAGTGAGTCGCGCACCTTTCACCGTGAAGCTTTCCGACGTGCGCCGGTCTATCCGCGTCGTGCCGCCGTCCCATAAGACATTTAGGAGAGACAGGGTCCGCATGATCGAATCCTTGCCCATGGAGTGTCCGCCAAAGACGCTCCCCGCCTCGGCTGAGACAATCCCGCCGCTCGGCCAGTGATGCATAAGGGAGAAACCCAAAGCTTCTGGTGTTGCGTCGTTGTATAAGAGCCGTGGAATTTTAGGCGCTTCGGGCTTCTCATCTTCCAAACGGCGCAGGGCCGTTTCGGAATCACGGGTTGACTGGCCCTTTTTGGCGAGTTGCCGAAGTTTGTCTTTAACTCCCAACCTTTTTGCCTCCCACGCCTCGCTTAAGGCTTTGAAATTCGCAATCAGGGGCTTCGCTATTTCGGCCTCATTTTCCTCATAGGCGCGGATGGCCTGGGTAAAGAATCCGTCGACCGTTGACTTTCTTTCGCCGCTATCCGCGAGCGTCAGCAGGTATAGCCCTACCGGCCCGGCCAGTCGTTCGGCTCGCTGCGCGTCGTAGTGGGCTTGCATTGCCAGAGAGATAGCTCCGAGGGCGCTACTCACGACAAGTGGCATAGGGGCCTTGGTGAAGCCTTGAACTTCGGCAACAGCCGCACGGATTAGCTCAGGAAGTGCATCAATAGGGTATGGCTCGCATCGTTCGACAGAGACAAGGGTTTGCGGGTCGGGCCATTCCCCTTTTGTGCCGCCATTGACCTGCACGGTCGATGTGTCAGTTTTTGACAATGTCCGCGCCAAAGCCGCCCCTACCTGCTCGCGGACGGCGTCATGCCCCATGAGAGCATGCAAATCGTTAAAATCATTCCGTGCAGCGTCGGTCCCGGTAGGGAAGTCCGGACGAGCGCATCGCCCGCCCACGCAGTCCGCAGCGCGCGCCGCCTCTTTTTCGCCGTTCCCGAGATCGGCCAACACGACGATCTGAGCGGCGGGGTACCGTGCCCGGAATGATTCCGCCACGGCGCCAAGTTGGCCGCTGCCGCCGGGAACGCAGACCGCGAAGTGCTGAGTCGCCTCATACACAGACCGAACGGTGGCGAATCCTTCGCCGATAAAGAGCGGCCCCGCGTAAGCGGGGTCTCTTGGAAGTCTCCCGCCCGCATAGGCGAACGCCCCCCGCGCCGTCGCCCCGGGGGTTATATATTTGCGCCCTTCCTCGTCGATCAGAGAAAGGCCGGAAAATACGGGCTTTTCACCGAAACGGGCGTTCTCATCGAGGCGAAAGAACGGAAGTACAAGCAAACGACCAACTAGAGGAACGCCGCCGACCTTGGGGGGAAACTCCAAGAGGTCGGCAATTTCCTCTACTGCCCGCTCGAATACAAAGGCCCCGGCGGCGCCTATGCGCTTGCGCACAAGATAGGGATGCTCGGCAGAAGCGCGCCGGGCGGTGCGCGGATCAAGGGACCGGATACTCGTATCAAAGTATGCGACAACCCGATCATGCGCGGCTTCGCGGCGCTCGGCTTTTCGTT
Organism: Pseudomonadota bacterium; assembly: GCA_021794595.1. Taxonomy (GTDB): domain Bacteria; phylum Pseudomonadota; class Gammaproteobacteria; order Acidiferrobacterales; family Acidiferrobacteraceae; genus Acidiferrobacter. Next base: position 3,562 of record JAJYQN010000084.1, on the reverse strand, counting down.
GTTCTTTTGCCAGGGCGTCGGCGCGCGCCTTGGCGGCTGCCTCTAACTCCTCGTCGGTCAGTGGCGTGGCCTCGCTCTCTACGCCTTGCCACCCGGCACCCAGTGCGGCGGCGTGGATCGAGGCCGTTGTGACCGGCGACGGCACGGGCGTCGTCACGTCGAAAGAATCCCATTGCGTCTGCATCGCCTCCGCTTCGTAGGACGCGGACTTGTGCGACCACTCATCCCAGATGGCAAACGCCTGGTCGGGTGATCCTGGCGCCGCCGTGCCCCATCGTTTCAGCGCCATGCCGTACTTCACCCAGGTGTCCCGGTCGTCAGCGGGCAATAACGCCAGCATGCCCCGCAATTGGGCCGCCGTGTGGGGAATATGCGCGGCCATTTCGCGATCCGTGTTTGCATGATGGTCCACCATCAAGGGCGCAGGGCGTGGACCTAGTTTCTCGGCCTGATGTGACTGCGCGGCGGTCATGACCGGCCTCCCCGGCGGCGGGATTCGACCCAGGCGGCAACTTCATCGGACCGCCAGCCGCTTGCGCGCTCTCCGAGCTTGAGCGGCGCGGGAAATTCTCCCGTTTTTATCAGCCTGTAAATCGACGTACGCGCAAGCCCGGTAGTTCGGGAAAGCTCTAAAAAACGAATGATGCGGGGTGTTGCGGGTTCCATAGTTGACAATCTCCTTGAAGCCAGTGAGCCTAAGTAATCCCCAGAAAACACTGTGGGACGTTGGCGAACAATTTAGGCGCAGGAGCGTAAACATTGAACCCACTAAATTTTTTACAAATTTCGAGAGGCGCTACGGATATGGAAAGAAAGGTCCACGTGGCAGAGCGGGGTTGTCAAGGGTTTTTTTAAGAACGTTTCTCAGTGTGCAGCGGATGGTTCCCTCTTGGCAGCGATGCCCTTTGCACCCGTCCGGTTCTTCTTTTTCTTTAAGGGCGCAGCGGATAGTTCCCTCTTGGCCTTTCTTTATTACGAGTTCGTCAAGCAGGTGTTCGGCGAGCACGATAAGCGCCATGTCCGTAGAGTGTGGGTCTAAATGGTCTTTCACAACGAGCAGGAAAGCGTTGAACGTGTTTCCGGTGGGTTTTTCCTTGGGGTCGCGCAGGGTTCCTGTGTGGTCAGGCGCAGGCATCTCCCCCGTGCCGTTGATCCAGGCGATAAACAACCCTTGGATGGCGTCGCGCCATTGGGCCGTCTGATGTTTGCGGAAATTGAAGGCTTCTGCGACCTGCTCTGCTTCGGCGAGCCTTAACTCACCCCCTTTCTTGGCGAGGGCCTTCTTTCCTCTCGCGGTGCGCGCAGCCTTGATCAGTCTCTTGTAGTCCTGCTCGGTCCTCGCCTTCAGGTAGTCGTTATGTGTCAGATAGGCGGGCGCGGGGTGCTCCTCGTCCTCGCTCGCTTGCCGGTATCCTGTGCGGAAACGGTGGATTGTGACTTCCAGGGTTCGCCGGAACCTCGGATCATTGCGCCTATTAAAGCGTGTTAGCGACTGGCGCAGACCCTCGGGTATTTCTTCCCCCATCAGGGCCGCGCCCACTCTAGCCCGAGCCAGCGCGCCAAGGCGCTGTCTACGCGTAGCAAGGTGCGCTCGTCCAGCCGCCCGACGGGTGGCCCCACTTTGGCGTGGTAGATGGTTAAAAGCTTGTCGACTTGAATCTGCGAGGGAACACGCAGGCCATTTTCCGATGTGGGTGCAACGTCCAAACGGAACAAGGGCGCATCACGCAATGCGCTCGTGAGAAGGCAAAGCGTGACCGTCGGATGTTCGGAAAAATCATCAGATTGCACCACGAGAGCTGGACGGGGCTTTCCAAAATCGCCAGGGGCCGCCACAGTGACGATATCCCCGCGCCTCAGTCCCATGCCGCCATACGCTCGATAAACTCCGCGTCCTCGCGTTCTTGTGGGTCGTTTTGCAGCGCCTCGCTTTGGCGGTGGGCCTCATGGCGGAGGATCGCCAACAGCCTCTCGTAATCGCCTAAGGACAACACCACGGCCACCCGCTGGCCCGTTTCGTCGGTGATAAATTGCAGATTCTGTCCCTTCATTACGCCTCCTTTACCCTCACGATGGTCACGACGTTGCCCGCTCCCCCGCAGTACTTGGCCCAGGCCCCCATAAGCTCGCGTCTCCGCTCCATGAGGTCACCCCGCCGGTAGGCGGCCTCCACGGCGTTTCCTATACTGTGCGCCAAAGCCATTTCTACCACCTCACTTTGAAAGCTCGTGGTTTCGGCGGCCCAGTCGCGGAAGGTGCTACGGAATCCATGGGCGACTATGTCGCCATGCCCCATGCGCCGCAGCAGCATGAGCAGGGACATGTTTGACAGCGGTTTACCTGCCCGGCCAGGGAAAACCCAATCATCCTCCCTCGGCAGATCGCGTAAAACCGCAGCAGCTCGATCACTCAAGGGTACGCGATGTTCCCGCTTCGCCTTCATCCGGCTAGCGGGGACCGTCCAGACGGTTCCATCTATCTCACTCCATTTTGCCCCTAGGACTTCGCCCGTCCGGGCAGCGGTCAGGATGGCGAACTCCAAAGCCCTCGCGGCTATAGCGTCCCGGCTCCTAAGCTCGGACATAAAGGCCGGGATAACTCGCCAAGGCAAGGCCGGGTGGTGGGTCACGCGTTCCGACTTCGGGACGGACGTCAAGATTTTATCCAGATGCCCCTTCCATCGGGCCGGATTGTCGCCTACCCGCAGCCCACGAGCGGTGGCGGCATCCAAGACGGCTTCTATGCGTTGCCGCACCCGGATCGCGGTCTCATGCTTCTCCGTCCAGATCGGCTTTAATGCGGCCAGGACATGCGCGGTACTGATCTTTGCCACGTCCAGACGGCCTAGCGTAGGATAGGCGAACATTTCCAGGGTGCGCGTCCATTGCCAAGCGTGCTTCGCGTTGCGCCAGCCGTGGGCCTTCGCAGCTATCAGGTCGGCAGCGACTTCTTGAAAAGAGGCATGCTTCTCCCGCTGGCGTTCGGCCATCGGATCGCGCCCAGCGAGAAGATCACGGCGCAGGTCCAAAGCCTTGGCGCGGGCTTCCGTCAGGGGCACTTCCTTGACCGGTCCCAGGCCCAGTTCGTGAGCGCGCCCCGCTACCGAATAGCGGAAAACCCAGTAGGCTCCGCCATCCCGGACCCGAACATATAGCCCACGGTCAATCCGATGAACCCCCGGCTTTCGGCACAGGGCCGCGACACTCAAGCTCGACAGCTTCCGCATGAAATCTGTCCCACAATTTGTCCCACAAAATATACGCGCATGACAGGGGATTGTACAGGACGGCACGGAACTAGCTGAGACGTAACTATCTGTTACACAACATGACTTTAGGAACATCCCGGCACGACCGGAAACTCTACTAAGGTGGACGCCGTCTCCACCAATAACAAAACCCCAACCGTTCTCGGTTGGGGTTTTTTCTTGCCCGATCGCGCCGGTTCCCGCGTACTCGCGCCGGTTCCCGCGTACTCGTGCGGGTTCCTGCGAACGACTGCGGACTTCGGCAGCCGCCCGAATTGGCCGCTCCGGGCCACATTCCACTCTCTCCTGGCCATT
>JAJYQN010000120.1 GCA_021794595.1 Pseudomonadota bacterium | reverse complement strand
GTTCTGGTACAGTGGCGCCAGTTCACAGGGGTACGATGCGTGCGCCAGTGCACCTTAGCTGCCAGCCCCTTCGCGACCTACCGCAAACCGACCCGTCGCGCACGATTCCTGGCGGATAGGGATAAGGGGATGCCCTGGCAGGATCTTTGTGCCGTCATAGAGCCGTACTACCCCAAGGGCGAGAACGGCCAGCTAAGGTGGGGCTCGAGCATATGCTACGGATCACTTCCTCCAGCAGTGGTTCAATCTCTCCGATCCCGGGGCCGAGGAGGCCTTGTACGAGTCGGTCTCCATGTGCCGCTTTGTCGGCATAGATCTCGGCCGGGAGCCGGTGCCGGATGAGACCACCATCCTGAAGTTCCGCCCTCTCCTCGAGAAGCATCATCCCGGCCAAAAGTTCTTCCAGGAGGTCCACCATCACCGGGAGGCCCGGGGCGTCAAGGTCACCAAGGGCACCAAGGTCACCAAGGGCACGATGGTCGATGCCACCCTCATCAACGCCCCTTCGTCGACCAAGAACCGGGACAAAGGGCGCGATCCCGACAGGCATCAAACGCGTAAGGGGTGAAGTGGTACTTCGGCATGAACCCCCTGAAGGGGGTAAAGGCCATATAGGCGTCGACAGCCAGACCAAGGTCATCCATGCCGTGGCTGTGCCGGCCGTAGGGCCGGTGGCCACTGCCGCCCAGCGCCGGGTGCGGGTGTCATAGCCTGGCGCCACCGCGCCACAGGCTGGACATCTAAGCGGGGCATCAGGCTGCCAGCGGACACGCACGGCGATCTCCCCAAGGGGGCATTCATCCGATGCCTGAGTCACGTCCACAGCCGTCACCTCCCAGGGGGCGTTAAGGCCAAGAAGCGTTTGATAAAGTTCGGTATCGCGCATGGGGATGCGATCCTCGCCTGGAAACGGGATTCAGGCAAGAGCGGCCCGACCCACACGATTCCCTGAAGAACCACTTTGATAACGCCATCTCGAAAGGGGCCGCACAGACAAAACGGATCGACAGCAAAGTGGCCGGCGAGGTCGACATACTCCTGGCGCCCGATCTCGATTCCGGCAACATCCTGGCAAAAGACCTCGAATACCTCGCAGGAGCGGCCTTGGCGGGCATCGTCGTGGGCGCCCGCGTACCCATCATGCTGCCTTCGCGGTCCGCCCCCCGGCCGCGCGCCTTGCTGCCGCAGCCGTTGCCGTCCTGATTCATCATTATTGGGAGAAGGGCGGCGCGGCCACGGGCTAAGCATCATGCATTGACCTGCCGTAAAACGCGTTTGCGTTCGGCAACCAGAGGACGCAGCCCAAGTCCTCCCTGCCGGGACCGTCCCGTCACCCGAAATCCCGGCGCAGGCCGAATGCCGCTTGCGATCGTGCGCCGCGCCGGCGGCCGAACACGCAGCACAGGGGCCGCCCGCGGCTCACGCCCCGGGCCGGATTCGCACAATACCTTCGAGGTGCCTTGCCAGCTCGCGCGGATCCAGGTGACCCAGATCTTTATTGACGGCGGTCACGAGGGCGGCGGTCTCGTGCGACTGCGCGGCGCGCAGGATACCGAGGAAATGGGGTTCCGCGACCAGCACCAATTTGTCATAACGGTTTTGAATGCGCCCGGCATCAAGCAGCGCACCAAGCTCGCGGGCGAACTGTTCGGTGACGTGGGCGGCCAACCCCTGTTCCTGCTCAAAGGAAGTGCGCGCGCCGTGGCTGTCGATACCGCGACCCGGCCGGTCCGTCCCGAGATCCTTGTCCTTGAGCCTGCCTTGCGCGTGCGCGATATCGTGCAGCATCTTCAGACCTTGATCCGATTTTGCGGTTTCGAATATCCGGGCGCCGCCGCGATGGGCGACCACAATCCACGTGTTATGCATAGAGAGAACTCCTCAACCGCCATACTACAGAATGGACCCGACAGGCAGTGGGCGCAAGTGTGGCGATCCGCGCCAAGGCATCGGCGTGCGATGGCTAGGAACCTGGCCGAATACGCATCATTATTCAAGGCCGTGGGCGTTTTTGTCGCGCATCGAGGGCCGTTTCCCGCCTTTAAGTTAAACTGCCACGTTTTGTCCCCAATGGAGGCGGCCGCGTCGCGGAATCCACAACGGCGGGCCCTGCGCCGCCCATTGCGCGGACAATAAGGCCGCCTGCTCCAGGACCGTCTGGGTCGCCCGCTCCTGCTTGTCGGGCGGGTAGCCATATTTGCGCAGAGGGAATAATGGCGCCATGTGAGAGGTCGAGTGCACCGAGGATTTTGAGGCATGATGGAATACGCTGCCTCGACTGGACGCTACCATCCAGCTTCTCATGGAGGACGAACGGCAGTGGCGTTTTCCTTGATCGGGTGTTGTACGCGTTTGACCCAAGGCGCATGGCCATTCTTTGTGATAGGGGGCGACAAAACAGGTGCAGACCGCTGGTATGCGGTGTAGGTACCCCCAAGCGGACCGGCGCTATGACGAGCGCCTCGTTAGCTTACGGAAGGAGCAAGACGATCATGAGCAAACCTTATCAGCAATTGCGCGATCGGATGTCGCCGGAGTCGCGAGCGCGCACCCAGGGGATGGCCAAACAATTGCGCGTGAAATGCCCTCACAGAGTTGCGTCGCGCGTTCGCTCACCCAGGAGCGCCTCGCGGGCCTCTTGAAGGTGAATCAGGCAGCGATCTCGAAGCTCGAGAGTCGGACGGATATGGACATCAGCACCTTGCGCAGCTACATCGAGGCCATGGGCGGGGATCTCGACATCGTGGCCCGCTTTCCCGAAGGGGACGTCCACATTCAGAAGTTTCACCAAGAAGAAGCAAACGGCGCAGAGGCTTAATGGCCGCGGCTTGATCCCGGGACACCGACGCGCGGATCCTGATTGCCCTCTAGCCCCTACGCAACCGTTTGCGGCGTTCCGGTCGGTGGAGCATCGATCTATCTGCTACCCTTGAGCCGCCTGCACCCCGCGGGCCATGCGCAATACGTTGTCGCGGTGATAGTCCAGGTACTGCCGTTGACCTTCCGAAAAGCGGCCGACGTTTATGTTATGCGCAGCCTCGATGCCCATCTGCGCCAGCGACCTCTGATCGGCAACGGGCGATACGATCAGACGCCCCGAGTCCTCGAAGGAAATGAAGCCCTTGTCCAACAGATGATCGACCGTCGGCGTCAGCAGGAGCCCGTTCCGCCGTCCAGCCGCTGCTCGTTGCTGCTGTCGCGCCAGGGCTGGATGTGGCTGGCGATGAGGTGCTCCAGACGCTCGACCCCGGTGATGCGACAGGCGCGCTCGATCGCATGCACATGGTCCCGAAAGGGCCCTTGGCCGCGGCGCGCTTGGACGAGTGCGGTCCTCTCGGTCTCCCGGAGGGCGGTGTCCGTGGCGATCGCGATCTCGACCCGCTGCTCCCAGTCCTCGATGTCCCGTTCCGGTGCCGGCGAATCGCGCTCGCTCTCGCAGACTTGGTGCCCGATCTCGGCTACCCGGTTGGCCTCGGTGCCGATCAGCGCCAAGAGGGTCGCTGCGAGCCTCGTGCCGATGGGCGTCAGATAGATGCCTTGCAGACCGTTGCCGTCCGCGGTCAATGGGGCGTACTTGCTCGCCAAATTCGGCCGCAGCCGGTCTATATGGTCCTTGGGGCGGATGGCCTTGGTGAGCCGCTGCCGTTGGACGCCGGCCTTCCAGCCAATCCGGCTCCAGTTCGTGCCGACCGAGACGAATTCCTCCGGCTTCGGGCTCTCCCGGCAATAGCCGCTGACGATGCCGAGCGCCGCGATGCGGGTGTCGCTAAACGAGAAGACGATGTCTCCGGGGGCAACCTCGCGCATGAATTCGTAGAAGGGGTTGCGGCGACCGTTCCGATTGCACTTCGGCGACCAGAGATAGCCGCCGTCGATTTCTTGGCGGAAGGTCTGGTTCTGGTTGACCCACCAATAACGCATTCGCTGTTTCGTCCGTACCGCCTAGGCCACCGCCCATTCCCGCGACAGCACCTCTGCCTGCTCCAGGACCGTCTGGGTCGCCCGCTCCTGCTTGTCGGGCGGGTAGCCGTACTTGCGCAGGATGCGCTTGACGATCACGCGCAGGTTGGCGCGGACGTTCTCGCGCACGGTCCAGTCGATGGTGACGTTCTTTTTGACGGTCGCGACGAGCTCCCGGGCGATATCGACGAGGGTCGGTTCCCCCAAGACCTTGACCGCGCTGTCATTGACCTCGAGCGCATCGTAAAAGGCCAGTTCGTCCTCCGTGAGATGCAAGGCCTCGCCGCGGGCGTGGGCCTGACGCAGGTCTTTCGCGAGCGCGATCAGGTCCTCGATCACCTGGGCGGTTTCGATGGCGCGGTTCTGGTATTTGCGGATCGCCTGCTCGAGGAGGTCGGCAAAGGAGCGGCCCTGGACGATGTTGCGCCGGGCGCGGTTTTTGATCTCGCCCTTCAGGAGCTTCTGCAAGAGCTCCACCGCGAGATGGCGCTGCGGCATGGCGCGCACCTCGGACAAGAATTCATCGGACAGGATGGAGAGGTCGGGCTTGGGGAGGCCCGCGGCCGCGAAGATATCGATGACGCCATCGGATGCCACGGCCTGCGCGATGATCTGGCGGATGGCGTGATTCAGATCCTCATCGCTCTGGTGTTCCCCCGGGGTGTTCTTCGCCAGCACCGCGCGCACCGCCTGAAAGAAACCCACATCCTCCCGGATTTTCAACGCTTGCTCGTTGGGTACCGCAGCGCAAAGGCCTTTGACACATCGGTGACGACCCGCAAGAGCCGCGCCTTGCCATCAGGCTGGGCGAGGATATGTTCCTGGGCGGCCGGCAGTAACGAGAGCCGCTCCTGCGGGGTGCCGGTGACCCATTTCGACCAATCAAAGGGGTGGAAGAGGCCCCGGCAGATCTCGTAGTGCTTCAGAAGCGCGCTGACGGCTTCGTCCTGATCAAGGGCGGTTTGTCCCTGGCCGCCGCTTTCGGTGTAGGTGGCCAAAGCGGCCTTCAGTTCGTCGGCCAACCCCAGGTAGTCCACCACCAGGCCGCCCGGCTTATCCTTGAAGACCCGGTTCACGCGGGCGATGGCCTGCATGAGACCATGCCCCCGCATGGGTTTGTCCATATAGAGCGTATGGAGACTCGGGGCATCAAAGCCTGTGAGCCACATATCGCGTACGAGCACGATCTGAAAGGGATCTTTGGGGTCGCGAAAGCGCTGAGCCAAGGCCTCGCGCCGGGGTTTATTGCGGATATGGGCCTGCCAGCCCAGGGGGTCGGTGGCGTTACCCGTCATGACGATCTTCATACGGCCCTGATCATCGGCCTCACCTACCCAAGCGGGGCGCAGCTTTGCGATCTCCTGATAGAGCTCAATACAGATGCGCCGGCTCATGCACACCACCATGGCCTTGCCATTCATAACCGTGAGGCGGTTTTCGAAGTGCTCCACGAGATCGCGCGCAACGAGACGGACACGGGCCTTGGCGCCGACAACGGCTTCGAGCCGCGCCCACTGGGTCTTTAAGCGCTCCTTGCGCTCGACCTCCTCGCCCTCGGTGATCTCCTCAAACCGAGAGTCGATCTGCGGACGTTCAGAGGCCTTCAGGGCGAGCTGTGCGAGCCGGCTTTCATAGTAGATGGGGACTGTGGCGCCATCGGTGACGGCCCGTTGGATGTCATAGATGCTGATGTAATCCCCAAAAACGGCGCGGGTATTGGCGTCGGTCTTCTCGATGGGGGTGCCGGTGAAGCCAATGAAGGAGGCATGCGGCAGGGCGTCGCGCATATGGCGGGCATAGCCGTCCAGAAAATCGTACTGACTACGGTGAGCCTCATCGGCGATCACGACGATATTGTGCCGCTTCGAGAGCACCGCGTGGCGGTCACCCTTCTCCTCGGGAAAGAACTTCTGGATGGTCGTAAAGACCACGCCGCCGGCGGCGACCTTCAGTTTCTCGCGCAAATCCGCGCGATCACTGGCTTGGACCGGCGGTTGGCGCAACAAATCGCGGCAACGGGCGAAGGTGGCGAAGAGCTGATCATCCAGATCATTGCGGTCGGTGAGCACGACGATGGTGGGGTTCTCCATGGCCGGATGGAGGATGACGCGCCCGGCATAGAAGGCCATGGTCAGGCTCTTGCCGGAGCCCTGCGTGTGCCACACCACGCCGACCCGCCGATCCCCCGGATCTCCGCCCGGATGGTCCGTCGTCCCATAGTGGCCCCGGGTCTCGGCCACCTGTGGTATGGGGATCTGGGCGGCCCGTATCGTCTCGTCGATGGCGACGTTCACCGCGTGAAACTGATGATAACCCGCCATCTTCTTGACGAGCCGCCCACCGCCCTCGTCCTCGAACACGATAAAGTAGCGCAGCAGGTCGAGAAAGCGACGTTTGGCAAACACTCCCTCCAGCACCACCTGTAACTCCGGTAACGCGGGGGGCGCATCTTCATATCCGGTAATAGTGCGCCAGGGCTTGAACCATTCCTGGCCGGCACCGACTGCGCCGATACGGGCCTGGGTGCCATCGGAGAGGATGAGGGCGGCATTGGTCGCAAAAAGCGCGGGGATCTGCGCCTGATAGGTCTGCAACTGTTGCCAGGCGCTTTTGAGGGTGGCGTTTTCATCCGCCGGATTCTTCAGCTCAATCACGGCCAGCGGCAAGCCGTTTACGAACACCACCACGTCCGGGCGACGGGTGTGCTGTCCTTCGGATACCGTAAATTGATTGACGGCCAGCCAGTCGTTATTATCAGGCTTCTCGAAATCGATCACCCGCGCCTGGGCGCCCGCGATGGAGCCGTCCTTACGGCGGTACTCCACCGTCACCCCGTCCACGAGCATTCGGTGCAGAGCGCGATTATGTTCCAAAAGGGTAGCCGCATCGGTACGGGTCAGCTTTCGGTAGGCGCCTTCAATGGCTTCTGTGGGTAGGTCGGGATTGAGGCGGGCAAGGGCTTGATATAAACGGCTTTCAAGTAGGGCATCGCGGTAATTCTGGTCGTTACGTTCGGCACCCGGTAGGCCGACGGCCATGTCGGGGCCATGGAGGACGGTATAGCCAAGGGACTCAAGCCAAGCGAGGGCGGCGTCTTCGACGACCGACTCTGTGAAAGTTGCCCTCACGTACCGACCCTACAGGCATTGACGTGCTGCTTCGACCAGATTTCCTCTATAGTCTCCTTTTTTAGGGCGGATTTCACCGCTTCCACAGCTTTCGGCGAATACCGCTTGAACAAGGACTTCCCGATTTTGAATTCCCTGTAATACTCGGCATTGGCCCTGATGTCACAGTGATTCACAACGGCGAGAGCTTTTGGGGTGGTCAATCCAACCTTTTCCGCAAGCTGTTTGGCACCGAGGCTGTAGTACCCGAGTTCATCCACACGCTTGACAGCCACAACAGATGCGTCGGGCGTGCCTTCCGGAACAAGTTGAATCGGAATTCCCTCTCTTTTGGTCAAACGAAGCGATAAGGCAGGTCCAGCAGGATCAGCAGTGATCTCAATTGCGGAGACACCTTTAAAGATATTTTGCCAGCTTTTCCCGCTAGAGAGATCTGCCTTGATACGTCTCAAGTCAGCCGCGCTTGGTTGCCCCTTTTCACCTCTGATCGCCGAATCCAGAATCACGAGAGGTCGTATCCTAGCTTCTGCCTCGATATTGCGGCGTTTACCAGGCCGTAAGAGCTTTTTGATCTCGCTCACTTCGGACTCAAAGAGTGCAGTGAGATTTTTGGGAGGTGATGTAGAAATCGGAAGCACTCGTTCAGGCAAGCGATCGACCAAATCCTGACCAAACACATCCTTCAGAAGATCACGAAAGAGCGTAATACCGGCTTGTGCGTGCATGTAGAGTTGGCCTTCCGAGATTTCCAGAAGATCGTGCTGGGCAGCGTCACGCAGTCCATTTATCGATTGCAGGAGAAGCGCCTGTTCTTCGGTCAAGAACTTCTGTCCGCCTGCTGTGAGGCCGCGCCTAACGCATGTATCAAATCCGATCGTCTGATTGGCGCGCGCCTCTCGTATGCGCCCACCTCTATGAATCAGAGCTGCCTTAAGGAACATCTCAAAAGCATGGTTGAGAAGAATCAGTGTGCTGCTGACCCGTCCACGATCATGCGGTCTGTTGAAGATCTCGATGCTGAGCAATAGCGAGTCGCAGCCCTTTTCTAACAGAAGCCGAGGTTCCCTCTTCACGGTACTCGCCTCCCGATTCGCCGCCTAGTGTCCGTCGCGCGCAAATCACCGGAAATGAGCTTAGGCAGCAACGCGTCGCGCAGGGCGGCGAGGGTACAGGATTCACGCCGACATTTGAGAGTTCGCGCGAGCAGGCCCTCCGCCGAGCGATCGAACGCCGCAGCGATGGACGAAGGGGGCACGACAACTGCGAGGTGGAGAATCGAGTCGACTTGGGCGCGTTGATGGCTCTTCGAGGTTCCCGTCACAAGACCTTCGATCTGCTGCCGAAACAACGGCGAGCGCGCGAGGCAATAGACAAAGCTTCGCGTAAATGGAAACTGTGCGCGGAGCACGAGAAACTCCGTGGAGCAAACCGCTCGCTCGGCTGGGCGCACGTCAACCAGCCAGACACGCTCGATCTCTGGGTTGAGCTTGGAGAGCAGGACTACCCCGGCCGGTACGCGCGACTTCTGACTCTTGATGCTTTCGCCGTACTCGGCCTTCGGACTTTGTCCTTCGTCGAAGGCCGGAAGGCTGAAGTGGTGGTAGAGCGCTTCCGGCGACGAGAGCGGGTTCTCCTGGCCGCGAAGGTGTTCGACCACGCCCCCGAAACTGCCCAATTCCCACCCCTTCGGAATCTCCCCCAACTCCGACTCTTCAAAGGAATCCGGGAACAAATCGTAGAGATGGGCCGGAAGACCCGGAAGGGATTCCCCTTTACGCCAGCGTCCCTCCATCTTGGCCCGTACCGGATCAAAATCCACAAACCACGACTTGAAGAGCGCCCGGGCCATGGCCTCCAGCGTTTCGTTCATGCGCCGGTTCAGTTCGATCTTGTCGTCCAGCGTGCCGAGAATGTGGGCGATGGCGCGTTGTTCTTCGATTCGCGGACG
>JAJYQN010000151.1 GCA_021794595.1 Pseudomonadota bacterium | reverse complement strand
CAAGTGTCTCTCTTACCCAAAGCCTACACGCCGCGTGGCCGCCGGAAGAATGCAGCGCTACGTTCCCGACTCGATCGCCACGCTGCGCTTTCTGTTGGCCCGCGCCATCGCTCGTGCACTCGCGCGCCGTCCTTGCTGCGGGTCCCTAAGCCCAGGGTGCACTTTATGACACAGTAAGATTAACGGAGTTTAAGAAAAAACGAGGTCAACGGAATATCATGGGGAGTACGTCCGAATGTTAGAATGCCAAAAACAGTTTGCCTCTTACATTGAAAGTTTGAGCAAGTTGCTTGCGGGATCCGGCTTTACCAACGACCAAGATTTGCTGGGGAAGGTCACGCAGACTGAATTGCTTGTCCCTGTTATCGGCGCGTTTAGCGCCGGTAAGAGCACTTTGCTTAACACCTTTATGGGCACGGACGTACTGCCGGTCGGAATCGCGCCGGAGACGGAACTGGCCACTGAGCTACGCTACTCGCCGGAACCCTATTTGATAGCAATTACTGCAAGCGGGGAAGAGAAGCGGTTTCCGGTTGATGCTTTGGTCTCTATTAACCGGCGTTCATCGGAATTTCTCTATTTGTGCCTCTATCTCGATAGCGCGCCGCTCAAGAGGATCGCTCCGCTGGTGTTGGTCGACATGCCGGGGTACGGTTCTTCTCTTGAAAGTCATAATAAGGCCCTTCTATACTATTTACCCCGTGGCAGCCATTTCGTTGTCGTCACGAGCGTCGAGGATGGGAACCTCACCCAGTCCATGCTGCGGCGCTTAGATGAAGTAAAGACCTACGCCGCTGAATTCACGTTTGTGCTTAGTAAATGCAACCTCAAGGGGCCGCAGCAGGTGCAGGCAGTAGTAGAATATGTTGATGAGCAGCTGGCGGTTCATTTTGGGCCGGACCGCAAGTCGGTTCCCGTCGGCAAAAGTGACACAGAACCCCTTACCCGCGCCTTTGAGGCCATCGACCCAGAGGAATTGTTTTCCCGGCTCTTTATTGAGGTTCTTCGGGACGAAAATATTAATCTGATCGCGCAAGTCAATCTTGCCGCGCGCGCCGCCGGACGCACGGGGGCGGAAAATGAAGGTCTGTTGCGCGAACTCGAGGCGGGGCTCGCGGCCCTCGAGGCAAAAAAGGAGGGCCTGGGTACAGAGCTACGAGACCGCTATTCGGGACGGATGTTGACTCGGTGCCTTAAGGCTATAGATGACGATCTTGATGCAGCAACGGACGAACTTGTCGGCCTCGTGGCCGGCGGCAATAGTGCTGCGCTTGGCAACGCGGTCTCAGAAATCGTTCGCGCCACCTTAAGTCGCAATATCCAAGCGGAAATGGAGGACGCTTCATCGTTACTGATCGAGGAAATGGCTCAGAGCTTGTCCTCTTTAGGCGCTAGTATGGCTGCATTTAACCCGCGCGAAGATTGGGCGGCCGCCGTTTCGGATAAGGCCAAGACTTCCCTTGCGATGGCCACAAACGTTATGAGCAAATGGGCAGACCACATGGCGAGCCGTCAGGCGTCCAAACGTGCAAAGACGCGACTAGCTCAGGGTATCGGCTCGATCCTGGCAGTCGGCACAGGAGTCGTTGCGCCGTTGCTGGAGGCGATCATTGTTTTTTTGCCCGATCTTCTGCAGAACATCAATGCGGGCCGCGAACGTCAGCGTATCCGAGAGAGTCTGCAGTCTCAGGTGTTCCCAGGAATTAAGGCAGAGGTTCGGGCCAAGCTTCCTGAGATCCTTAATGAGCAACTTGCGGTCATGTTGGGAAGGGTCAATAAGAGTTTTGAGGGGCAAATAAGTAAGCAAAAAGACATCATCGACGCCCAGAGACAGGAGCGCGCCGAGCACGGGGCCAGGGCGGAGGAGAACGTCAAGGCACTTGAAACGCTATCGAGGGCCCTAAAGGCGCTCGCCAGCCTGTATCTTTATGTCTGAGAACCATACCACCATGGATCATGACAGACTCCTGAATTTGAGCGAGAAGCTGCACCAGATCGCCGAACGCGGTGCCGATTTGCTCGGAGGCCAGATTGAAGCGCTGCAGCGTCAGCACGGCGTCGATGACCCGCGAGACTTAAAGCGTTCACTAGAGGAATTGTCCAACGAAAATCGCCTGTTGAACGTGGGTATTGTGGGCCGTGTCAAGGCGGGCAAGTCGTCCCTGTTGAACGCACTGTTTTTTGATGGTAAGGCCGTCTTGCCAAAGGCGGCGACCCCCATGACCGCGGCCCTCACCACGCTCACTTACGGGGAAAGGTTTACCGCGGAGGTAGAGTTTTTTACTGAGGAAGATCTCGCGCATATCGGTAGCCAAGCGGCACGTTATGAGAGGGAGTTACGAGACCTCAGTGAGCGAGTGTATTTGGATCTCGTCCGGCGGACAAAAGAGCGGAATCAAGGGGGCGCCGGAGGGCACGATACGGCCGCGCTTCGAGGACGTGCTGACAAAGAGGCGAGCGTCCAGTTGCGCAGCACGCCCCTATATGGAGTTTATGACCAAGCCCAGCGCATGAAGGCTGTGCCTTTGGATTTAAGAGCCCACTTGGAGAGGGAAACCATTTGCGCCGCGTCTCCCGAAGAGTTGGCGGGCTTGTTGGAAGAGTATGTGGGCGCAAAGGGGCGCTTTATGCCCTTTACCAAAACCGTACACATCCAGATGCCGCTCGATGCCCTCCGTGATATCCGGGTTATCGATACACCGGGCACTAACGACCCCGTGGTGTCCCGGGAAGAGCGAACGGTCGCTTTGCTCAAGACTTGTGACGTAGTTTTTATCGTAAGCCCGGCAGGAAGCTTTCTTAATGGACAGGATTTGGAGCTCATGGGCCGCATTACGTTGAAGGAGGGGGTGCAGGAGTTGGTGTTGGTGGCGAGCCAAGCCGATCAGCAGCTCCACGGCAGCGAGAAGCGAGCTCGCCTGGAGGACGCGATTGGTGTGATAACTGGGAGCCTCACGAGCCGCGCGAAAACGGTCTTGACCGGGCTTGGGAAAAGCCACGGAGAGGTAGGCCACGTCTTTGATTCTCTTTTACTGTCGGTGAAGGCGAGCCTGTTGTATAGCTCAGGCATTTGCGTCTCCCTAAGTAAAAACTTCGAAAAGCCTAAGTGCTGGGGAGACGACGAAAGGAACGCCTGGGAGAACCTAGCCGAAAGTTACCCGGATTATTTTTGCTTAGATAAGCCCGATTTATCGAAGGGCAGCCTCGCGCTGCTCGCGAATGTCGCTGCGCTCGACCACGCGATCGCACATGTGCGGCTGAAGAAAAAAGGTATTGCTGAGAAGAAGATCTCTGCCTATGTCAACAGCAAAGAGCGAAGCCTGAGGGACATGAAAGCGGGTCTTGCTGAGTCCGTACGAAAGCAGATCGATTTAGTAAAAACCAGCGACCTTGCGGAGTTAAAAAATCAGCTTAAGACGCTAGGGTCAAAGGCGGCGCGGCTGACCCGCGAGGTGGACCGTACCTACCAGGAGGCACTCCTTACTTATCGCACCCATCTGCGCGACGGTTTGCGACGAGAGAGTGAGAAAGAGTTAGGTAAGTTTAGCGAAACGGTGACGGATGCCGCCCACACCTACACTGAATTCGAGACCCGAAAAAAATACGGCTTTAGTAATTGGTTTGCACGACAATTGTGGGGCGGCGGCAAGGAGTCGGTGTCAGTGACTAAGCGCTCGATCATGACAAGCCAGGTGGCAGCCGGGATCGAGGCGATTTTGGAGGCCATTGAGCGGCTGATGAAGGACGCTGCCGCCAAGGCAAAGTTCGACATGGATCGGCAACTGAGCCGTGAGCTTATGCCGGTGGTTGATGGTGTCCTCGAGGATGACTGCGAGCCGGACCAGGTGGCTCAGGCCATTCAGGCGGTCGTGAATGCGTGTAATGTCGAAGATTTTTCTCTCCATGTTGACTTGCCGGCTGAGTTGCGGGCTCAGGGGACTTTGCATGGTGATGTTGCTAGTGGCTACCAGGACAAGGCGGTACACTTTATGGCAGGGCTGGGCGGACAGGTTAATCGTAGGATAGGGTCTTTTATTGACGCTCTTCAGAATGACCTTCCTGAAAGTATTTCGGGAGTGTTTATAAAAGAGATGGAGGAGCAGATTAAGGGACTTGAGGATCAAGTGAGCAACGCGTCCCAGACCCTTCACCGCCTAGAACAGTTACAGCGTCAGGTTCGGGACGTGGCGTTCTAATGGATGCTAAGTAATGGAGGCCGGGGGCCTCGCGGAAATCCTCAGCCGCATTTCTCGGTTCTGGCAGTGGAGGCGGAAGGCTCTTGTAGCTGAGCTGCGGACTTATATTGTGGACTTGCAGGAGCAGATTCAGGAGAGTCAAGGATCGCACGCGATGCTTGTGCGTAAACTGACTGAGCGGGCGCAGGAGGTCAATAACCTCGCGGACCAATGCTATGGTTTGGCGCGGCAGATGGAAGCCACCGGCGAGGAGTTGGCGGAGGAGAAGATTCGGCACGCTCGCACCTCCGGGCTCTATGACGAGCAGGGTAGAAACCTCCAGCAAGCAGTCGCGCAGCTGAAATTGGCGGAGTCAAAGATCCAGACGCTTGAAAGGCGTTATGCGGCCGCGGCGGGTAAGGCCCACGAACTCGCGCAGCGAGTGTTAGACCAGGGTCGCGAACTCGAAGAACGACAACGCAGAGTTGGTGCCCTGGAAGATGAGATTGAGGAGGTGCGGCTGTCTTGCGCCGCCCTGCAAGAAGAGAACGAGTACATGAAGGAGCAGTACCCGTTTCTTGGCGAAAAGCTTGGATTGATGGAGGCTGTCCTCTCTTCACGGCCGCCAGCTAATGGGGCCCTGTGCCAGTTTCAGAAGATTATGAAAGAGGGGATCACGCCCTTTGTTACCGGCGGCGTTACATGCGCCCCGTCGGCGGGATTTCTGCATGCATTGAGCGGAATTCAGGGGGAACTGGAACGCGTGGCTGCGTTTCCCGATATTTTTGGCAGAGCTGTTATCGCTATAGCCGGTGGATTCAGTAGCGGAAAATCACAATTCATAAATAGCTTCTTGGCACACTCCGAGATACTTTTACCAGTGGGCATCAATCCGGTCACGGCTGTCCCAGGTTACGTGATATGCGCTAAAGAAGCGTACGTAAAGGCGCATTCCGTGGATGGAGGGTCGGTCAGGCTGAGTGAGAAATTGTACAGAAGCCTTGGGCATGAAATGCTTCAATCCCTAGGCTTCGACCTCCGCGACATCATGCCGTTTCTCAGCGTACACGTACCTATGGATCGCGACCTGTTTGAGAATCTGTGCTTAATAGACACGCCCGGATACAACCCTGGCGATAGTGACATTGTAATAGCCTCCGACAATGCGGTCGCCGCGGAACTCGCCGGACGGGCGCAGGCCATGATCTGGGTAATCGGCCTAGACACGGCCGGGACTATCGCTCGCTCGGACGTGGACTTCATAAGGGCGGCAGGCTTCCAAGGAGAATCGCTGTACGTCGTCTTGAACAAGGCCGATCTCAAGTCCCGCGAAAGCATTGAGGAAATTGTGCGGACCGTGGCGGAAAGCCTGGAGTCAGAGGGATTGGACGTAGCCGGGATCTGTGCTTATTCGTCCAGAAAAAAGGAAAGTTATAAGTACAAAGGTGCGGCTTTAAAAAGCTTTCTTAGATCGTATAACTATCAGCAAGATGTGTGGAAAGCTATTGAAAAGGGGATCGATCGGGCATTTGGGCAATACGAAGAGTTTATTCAACAGGAAATGGATTCAGGGAAGGCTCGTCGTCGGCAAGTCCTGCGCTTGGAATCCAAGGTGCTGGAGATGGGTGGAACCACACTTCATGGAGGGATTAAGGAGGCGTGTGAGAGCATCAGAAGCGCATTTAACGTGGTCGGTCTGCGAGGCGCGGTTGAAGAGTGTGAAAAGTTCCGGGGGATGCTTAAGGTGTCTGCGAAACAGATTTGCCGGGACCTCATTGCATCAGGCGGATCGGTGGCAGCGGCGTGCGATTAACAAGTAGCACCAGCGGGAGGCTCTGGCGGATTAGGGTCTACACATTTCACAGCCGGCCATTTGTCCAGATCGATCTGAGGCGCGACATCGGGTCCTGGCGAACTGAATCGCCCCGGGTTTTGAGGAGGCTCCAACATCTGAGAAAATGGAGCCCATGAACAAGTCAAACAAGGTTTCCCCTGAAGTCCGTGAACGTGCAGTGCGCATGGTACTGGAACACTGCGGCGAGTATCCGTCGCTGTGGGCGGCGGTCGAATCCGTTGCGCCGAAGATCGGTTGCGTGCCCCAGACCCTGCTGGAGTGGGTCAAGCGCACGGAGATCGATGCCGGGACGCGTCCGGGTGTCACCACCGCGGAGATGGCGCGCATCAAGGAGCTTGAGCGCGAGGTGAAGGAATTGCGTCGAGCCAACGAGATCCTCAAGACCGCCAGCGCTTTTTTCGCCCAAGCGGAGCTCGACCGTAAACTGAAGTCGTAAACGCTTACATCGACCTGGACCACAAGAGGCTTCGGATGCCAAGCCAATGTCGCCTGAGCAGCTGAGAGTCGAGGAAGCGCTGGAGCGTAGCGGCCTCTTCTCTTCTAACCTCAAGTTGCCCCGAACGAAAGACATTTTCCTGCGGCCTTTCAAGACGTTGTGAGAGCATCTCTGGTCCGCGCCCTGCCTACACGGCGAGGGCGTCAATGAGAACCATGGCGCGCGCTTGCAGCGGATTGGGTTGCGTCGTCACGGAGAAGGTCGGGGCATCGGCTTCCGCGGAGGTGCGGCAGGTGTTACGCACGATGGTGGCGAGCTCCGTGAGGAGCGTCGGGAAGCTGTGGATGGGGGTGCCATCCTCGTGGTGTCGGCGCGCGACCTTGGCCTTTGCTTCCGACGAGCGTTCGGCCGGCGCCACCGGATCGCGGGTGGCCCGGGCCACCTGATCTTCATCAGCGAAGAGCAGTGCGCGCCAGGCCTCCTTCAGGTGCCACTCAACGTAGTAGGCGAGCATACAGAGGAAGATGTGGGCGCGGACACGATCACTCAAACGGTGATGGATGGGACGAACTTTGATGTCTACGGTCTTCATTGAGCGAAACGCCCGCTCGACCTGAGACAAGGATTTGTAATGGCGGACGCAACTCGCGCTATCCAGGCGCTCTGGGCTGACCGAGGTGCGGATGATATAGAGCCCATCGAGGGCCGCCTCCGCAGCAATGGCGTCCTCCTTGCGGGCGAAGGTGAACGTCGTGTCGGTGATGGTGAGGGTGAAGTGCTTCGCCATCTTATAGCGGTTGATCACACGGCCCACCGTAAGCCCGATCTTGTCCTGCCCCGTAAGACGTCCGGCTTCGATACGGGTCTGGATCGTGCGCAACGCCTCTTCGGTGGCACTGAGCAAATCCTCGCGCTTATGGCGCCTAAGCTTGGCAAGCTCGGGGTTACGACAGGCCACGAGCCGCTCCCCGGGATAGTCGGGGTGGGTGATCTCGCAGAGGTTGGTGTCATCAAAAAGATCGGGTTGCAGGGATTTGTCCTCCACGAGCGCACGGATCGAGGTACTCTTCAAGGCCGTGATCCAGTCGATGCCGCCGTGCTCGCGGAGCGTCGCAATCGCGGCACTACTGATCATGCCGCGGTCGCCGACCATCACGAACTGCGCGATACCGAATTCGTCTTTGATGCGGGTGATCTCGGGCATCAACGTGGTGGGGTCGGCCGTATTGCCTTCGTGCACCGTGACCGCCACCGGACACCCCCGGTCGTCGGTCATCAAGCCATAGTTCACCTGCAGGGTCCCGCGTCGGCCGTCGCGTGAGTAGCCACGTCGCGCGAGCGGACAAGTAGTCCCTTCGAAGTAACTGGAACTCAAATCATAGAGCACCAGGCCATCGGCCTTCAGGTGGCGGGCCGCCAACTTCGCCTGGATGCGGTCCTGACGGGCCAAGAGCCAGTCCATGGCCGCGTAGCAGTCCTGCTCATCGGCCAAGGTCACCCCGAAGGTATCGGCGAGCGTGGTGGCCGCCCAGGAGCGGGTCGTGGCGAGCTTGGGTCTCGGGTCGAGGATGCGTGCGGTGATCAGCGCCAGCACGAGGTCCCGCTCGGGGCAGGGCTTACTCGCAATGAGCGCCGGCAGCCCTAAGCGTTCCATCATCCGGTGCACCGCGTCCACGTGCCCCGCGGGCTGCGAGCGCTCCACCACGAACCCCAGCCCCGCCGGTTGCAGATCCGCGCCCTGAAAGACCGCGCGCAGAAGCTCGATCTGATGCATCGGCAGATGCGAGAGATTGGCGATGGTGCGCTTCTTGACCTTCTTGCCTTCGCGGTAGGACTCCCGCAACAGGATGGTGGGGCGTGCGCCGCGATTGGGTACGATATGGATATGCATGCCTACTACATAGCACATACAACAGCGCATTGCAAGCATATATACAACTATTACATGCCTACATTCCGACAGACCAGAAAACGCCCAAGCGCTTGATTTCCTGGGCGTTAGGGAGCTTTTTTGGGGGGTTTAGGGAGGCAACCTCAGTCTAACAAGAGCTCCGAGTTCGAGGTGGATAACGACGATCTCAAAGACATGGGTCTGGACGACCCCCAAGATACAAGCTGACGAGCGTATGACGGGTGGGATGACTGAAGGCCGCGACTGGTATCGAAGTTGATACCTAGTCGATACTGACGGGAAAGTGAAGCAAGGCGGCAACGGGAAATGTTGCGTAAATCCTTGTTTTAATTGGCTCCCCGGGAAGGACTTGAACCTCCGACCCGGTGATTAACAGTCACCTGCTCTACCGACTGAGCTACCGGGGAACGCAAGGCCCGCTATGCTACGAAGGCCGGGTCCCGACGTCAAGGACCCAGCCCATATTTATGGTCGATCGCCGTGCGCCCAGGCCCTTTCTTGGGGTTCCAGGAACCGTCGCAGGCGCGTAACGGCCTCCTTCAGGGTCTGATCGCTCGTCGCGTAGGAGAAGCGCAGATGGCCCGGGGATCCGAACGCCGAGCCCGGAACCGCGGCGATGCCGGTCTTTTCAAGGAGCGCCTCGGCGAAGGCCTGGTCATCCGAAAGACCCAGGGCC